>NZ_JBIALI010000001.1:661988-724776 GCF_042873375.1 Kribbella sp. NPDC004875 | reverse complement strand
TGGCAGCCGGTTCTCACGACTGGGCGGATCGCCGGCGGTGCTGTCGTGCGGCCGTGTGACGAGCGGTTCGAGTGACGAGCGCGCCGTACGGGTGCCCCTCGCGCCCGACCTCCACCCGTCCCTCGATCCGTCGAGTCGTGGCGTTTGGTTGGGGGTGGTTTGTCGAGTCGTGAGTTGTGGTTCCGGATTGGCAGCCGGTTCTCACGACTGGGCGGATCGCCGGCGGTGCTGTCGTGCGGCCGTGTGACGAGCGGTTCGAGTGACGAGCGCGCCGTACGGGTGCCCGTCGCACCCGACCTCCACCCGTCCCCCGATCCGCCGAGTCGTGGCGTTTGGTTGGTGGTGGTTTGTCGAGTCGTGAGTTGTGGTCCCGGATTGGCAGCCGATCCTCACGACTCGGCGGATTGGGCGGCTGATGTAACACGATTGGCTGGGATTTTCTCAAGGAAGATTGTTTTAAATAGTGACAGTTCGCGGTATGTCGCTTACGGTTTGGCGGCATGATGATGACGCGGCGTGGGTTGTTGGTGGGGGCTGGGGCGGTTTTGGCGGGCGGGGTGGTGGGAGTGCCGGCTTCGGCGGCGCCGGGCGGGTTGCCTCCTACGCGGCGGTTCGCGCTCGAGGGGTCGGGGGGTGAGGTGTTTCGGAGTAAGCCGTTGGCGGATGTGACCGTGATGCAGTCGATCGCGTTCGACAACGCGAACCAGCGGCTGTTCGCCGGCCAGTTGCGGGCGGGGTCGCCTGCGAACAGCGGCGATCTCACGCTGACGCAGCTCACCCTCGCCGGCGATGTCGTCGGGCACATGTACCTGAGCGGTTTCGGTCACGCGGTCTCGATCGGCGCGGAGGCGGTGGGGCGTACGACGTACCTCTGGACCGAGACCGATGTGGATACGGCGAACGGGCGCGGGCGGCAGGTTGCGCGGTTCCGCTGGCAGGACGGCGCGACGCTGACGAAGGACTCGCCGGGACTGCGCAGCTGGAAGCCGGTCGCGGACGGCGCATTGTTCACGCCGTCCGTCGATCAGCAGCACGGCCGGATCGGCATCCGCCACACGCAGGCGGACGGCTTCCACATCAACGTGTACTCGCTGGCCGCGGCGCGCGCCGGCGACTTCTCGCGGGTGCTCGCGTCGTTCAAGCAGCCGGCCATGACCGCGGACATCGACTTCCAGGGCTGGGCGCTGTACGGCTCGTACGTCTACCTCTGGGAGGGTGAGGCGTACTCCGGCACGCCCGATCCCGCCCTGTTCACATCGAAGCTGTGGACCTACGACATCAATGCCGGCCAGATCGTCGAGTCCGCACGCATCCTCGACGGCGATGACCTGGTCTACCGCGAGGCCGAGGGGGTCGGCGTACACCTCGACCGCTTCGGTTGTCCGCGGCTCTGCTTCGGTTTCGCGTCCGGGGTCGGCGGGGACCGCCGGGCCAACCTGTTCTACCGCGACTCGTTCGTCTAACACTCGTCGCCGGGAAGTTCTCAGAAGTTCGTGTTCGAACTACTGACACTTCCCGGTAAGAGACTTACCGTCGAACGGTATGGACAACCTTTCCCGCCGTGGGTTGCTGACCGGGGCCGGCGCGCTGATCGCCGCCGGCACGGCCGGACTTCCTACCGCCACCGCCCGGACCCTGTCCCTACCAGCCTCCAAGCGCTTCAAGATGAGCGCGACCACCAACGAGTTCTTCCGCAGTCAACCGCTGCACGACGCGACGGTGATGCAGTCGTTCGCGTTCGACACGCCGAACGACCGGCTGTTCGCCGCGCAGTTGCGGGGCGGCAGCGGGGCGAACAGCGGCGACCTCGCGCTGACCCAGCTCGACTTCGCCGGCAACGAGCTCGGGTACATGTACCTCACCGGCTTCGGCCACGCGGTCTCGATCGGCGCCGAGGGTTCCGGAAGTACGACGTACCTCTGGACCGAGACCGACGTGGACACCGCGAACGGTCGCGGCCGGCAGATCTGCCGGTTCCCGTGGCAGAACGGCAAGACGCTGACGTCGGCGTCGGTGACGAAGTGGAAGCCGGTGTCGAGCGGGACCGTGTTCACACCGGCCGTGGATCAGCGCTTCGGGCAGCTCGGGGTGCGGTACTCGCTGTCCGACGGGATGCACATCAACGTGTACTCGCTGGCGGCTGCGCGGGCCGGTGACTTCTCGACGGTACTGGCGTCCTTCAAGCAGCCGGCGTTGACGGCGGGGATCGACTTCCAGGGGTGGACGCTGTACGGGGCGTACGCGTACTTCTGGGAGGGCGAGGCCTACCCGGGTGATCCCGACGAGACCCAGGCGACGTCGAAGCTCTGGTGCTACGACATCAATGCCGGTCAGCTCGTCGACTCCTTCCTGACGCTGGCCGGGAAGAGCCTGACGTACCGCGAGCCCGAGGGGATGGCGGTCTACGGCTCGACGGACGCGACCGCCCGCCTGTACTTCGGCTTCGCGTCCGGCGTCACCGGCGACCGCCGAGCCAACCTCTTCTACCGCAACACTCTCGTCTGAAGGGTTACTGGGCGACGCCGTACAAGCGGTCCCCGGCGTCGCCCAGGCCCGGCACGATGTAGCCCTTCTCGTTCAAATGGGAGTCCATGCCGGCGATGACCAAGTTGCACGGGACATCGAGGTCGGTGAGTTCGCGTTCGACGCGCTGGACGCCTTCCGGGGCCGCGAGCAAGCAGATCGCGGTGATGTGGTCGGCGCCGCGGTCCACCAGGAACTGGATCGCGGCCGCGAGCGTCCCGCCGGTGGCCAGCATCGGGTCGAGCACGTAGCACTGCCGCCCGGACAGATCCTCCGGCAGCCGCTCGGCGTACGTCGACGCCGTCAGCGTCTCCTCGTTGCGCACCATCCCGAGGAACCCCACCTCGGCGGTCGGGAGCAGCCGGGACATGCCCTCGAGCATGCCGAGGCCGGCCCGCAGGATCGGGACGACCAGCGGCTTCGGCGCGGCGAGCTTCACGCCCTGCGCCGCCGCGACCGGCGTCTGTACGGTGACCGGACCGGTCCGCACGTCCCGGGTCGCCTCGTAGGCGAGCAACGTGACGAGCTCCTCGGTCAGCCGCCGGAACGTGGGTGAGTCCGTGCGCTCGTCCCGCAGCGCGGTGAGCTTGTGGGCGACGAGTGGGTGGTCCACGACGAGGATCTGCATAAGCCGGAACGGTACCGTCGGCGATTCGCGGCGGGAAAGCGTGCTCGCTGCCAGAATCGAAGGTGCGTTGGAATCTGCCCTGAATTCGCCCCCCAGGGAGTCCGCCGATGACCGAGAAGACGCCCGAGCAGTTGGACCGCCTCCGTCGTCGCGCGGCCTTTCTGCGCGAGCGGGACGAGGCCCGTGCGCTGCGGGACCGGATCGCTCCGCGGCGGGCGCGGGTCCGGCAACTGCGGGAAGCGATGCGCAGAGCGACGTACCATCACTGACTGTTGACGGGTGTTGGTGGATCTGATACCGCTCCGAGATCGCGCCTGCCGCCGGAGTCTGGGACGATGACCCGGTGTCCGATGTCACAGCAGGGCAGATGACCACCGACCTCGACTTCGCGGTCGCCGCTTACACCGAGGACGGGAACTGGACGGTCACCCCGCTCGTGCTGCGTGGTGAGCCGGACCTGTCCACCTTGGTGTCCGCGCTGCGCCGGTATCCCGGTGAGGGTGGCGTGCTCGGGATGGTTTCGGTGGACGAGGACTTCTTCGTGCTGGTCCGGGTGCTTGGCGGCCGGGCGCGGCTGCTGATCTCCGACGTCACCGCCGCCACCGAGTGGCCGCTGGCCCGGCAGGTGGTCGACGAGCTCGACATCCCGCTGGCCGATGACGACGACGAGCAGGTCCCGGCCGGCGACCTGACGATCCTCGCCGATCTGGGGATGACCGCGATGGACCTCGGGGCGCTGTGCGACGACGTCGACCTCTATCCGGAGGAGATGCTCGAGGAGATCGCCGAGACGCTCGGGTTCGGCAACCAGTTCCACGACGCGATCGAAGCCCTTGGCTAGCCCGATCCTGCGGCGGGAGTGGTCGAGGTTGATGACGCTCGCCCTGGAGGAGGGCGAGCTGGCGCTGCCCGACGTACCGATCGGGGCCCTGGTCGTGGACGAGGGCGGCGAGATCATCGGGCGCGGTCACAACGAGCGGGAGGCGACCGGCGACCCGACCGCGCATGCCGAGGTGCTGGCGATCCGGGAGGCAGCGCGGCACGTCGGGGAGTGGCGGCTGACCGGGTGCACGCTGGTGGTCACGCTGGAGCCGTGCACAATGTGCGCCGGGGCGATCGTGCTGTCCCGGCTGGACCGGCTGATCTTCGCGGCTTACGACGAGAAGGCGGGTGCCGTGGGCTCGTTGTGGGACGTCGTCCGGGACCGCCGGCTGAACCATCGGCCCGAGGTCGTGGGCGGTGTGATGGCCGATGTGGCGGGTGCCCGGCTGCGCGATTTCTTCATTCGTCACCGACCTTGATATTGTCCTCGGCGGTGGCGTGTCCGAGCGGCCGAAGGAGCGCGCCTCGAAAGCGCGTGACGGGCAACCCCCGTCCGAGGGTTCAAATCCCTCCGCCACCGCCAAACCGCCCCGTGAGGGGTGGCAGATAGCCGGAGACCCTGATGCTGTGTGATGCGTCAGGGTTTTCGTCTCTCTGGACCTGACGCGGGACGCTCGACGAGAGGGCCCCTATGGATGTAGCGGAGCTCGACCGGATCCTGCTCGGCGGAGCGGTGGTCCTTCTCGTCGCGGTCGTGGCGGTCCGGTTGTCGGGCCGGATCGGGCTCCCGTCGCTGCTCATCTACCTCGGCATGGGCCTGCTGCTGGGCGAATCCGGGCCAGGGCACATCCACTTCGAGGACGCCAAGCTCGCGCATGCGCTCGGGTTCGCTGCGCTGGTGGTGATCCTCACCGAGGGCGGTCTGACGACGCGCTGGAACGAAGTACGGCCGGTGATGCCGCTGGGGCTCGTGCTGGCGACCGTCGGGGTCGCGGTGAGTGTCGGAGTGGTCGCGGGTGTCGCCCACTTCGTGCTGGGGCTGAGCTGGCAGCTCTCGGTGCTGCTCGGGGCGGTGACGTCGCCGACGGACGCGGCAGCCGTGTTCTCGGTACTGAGACGGGTGCCGGTCCGTCCACGCCTACGTGGGGCGCTGGAGGCGGAGTCCGGTCTGAACGACGCCCCGACCGTGCTGCTCGTCACACTCGTGAGCACCGGCGAGGTCGGCGACAAGGGCCTGCTGGCCTTCAGCGGGCTGGTGCTCTACGAGCTCATCGTCGGCGCCTTGTTCGGCCTGTTGGTCGGGTGGGTGAGCGTCGGCCTGATCCGCCGGATGGCACTCGGCTCGGCCGGCCTGTATCCGCTCGCCGTCCTCTCGGTCGCGTTCATCTCGTACGCCGGCGGCTCGGTCCTGCTCCATGTCTCGGGCTTCGCCGCGGTGTACGTGACGTCGCTGGTGCTCGGGCGGGCGGAGCTGCCGCACCGGATGGCGACCCGGTCGTTCGTCGACGGGATCGCCTGGCTGGCGCAGATCGGGCTGTTCGTGATGCTCGGGCTGCTCGCGTCGCCGGGGCGGTTCCGGTTGGACGACGTCGTACTCGCGCTGGTGATCGGACTCGCGGTCACGGTGGTCGGGCGGTTCGCGTCGGTGGCGATCTCGGCGGCGCCGTTCCGGTTGCCGTGGGCGGAGCGGACGTTCATCTCGTGGGCCGGCCTGCGTGGCGCCGTACCGATCGTGCTGGCGACGATCCCGCTCTCCGAGGGGGTGCCGCACGCGGACCGGATCTTCGACGTGGTGTTCGTGCTGGTGCTGTTGTTCACGTTGCTGCAGGGGCCGTCACTGCCGTGGCTGGCGAAGCGGTTGAACGTGCTCGACGAGAACGCGGCGCACGAGGTGGACATCGACGTGGCGCCGCTGGAGTCGCTCGGCGCCGACATGATCCAGGTCCAGATCCCGAGCGAGTCCCGGCTGGCCGGCGTCGAGATCGGCGAGCTCCGGCTGCCTCCGGGCGTGTCGGTCTCCCTGGTGATCCGCGCCGAACGGGTGTTCGTCCCGGACCGCCGTACCGTGCTGCGGGCCGCCGACTCGATGCTCGTCGTCGCCCCCAGCCCGGTCCGCGAACAGACCGTACGCCGCCTCCGGGCCGTCTCCCGGGCCGGCCGCCTGGCCGGCTGGTTCGGCGAACGCGGCCGCGAACAGCAGTAGCTGTCCCGAGCCGTCAGCCCGGGTTCTGGCCCGAGGGGATCGGCTGCGGGGTGTGAACCACCGGGAGGCAGACGGTGCTACCGGCCGGGACCTGCACCGAGGGGATGCCCTTCAGTTTCACGGAGCCGAAGCCGGCGCCGATCACCAGGTCGACGGTGTGGTCGGTGCGGCCGTCGGCGATCATCACGGCCTTCTGGTTCAGCTGACCGGCCACCAGGAGCATCTCGGGGGCGGTCTCGGAGGCGCCGCGCAGCGCGACCACGTCGGTCTTGTCGCCCTTGGGCTCGTTGGCGATCTTGCTGACGTTGAAGCCGCGCTTCTTCAGCACGTCCGCGACCCGGCCGGCGGAGCCCGCACGGGCCCCACCGTTGTAGACGTTCAGGACTACCTGTTTCGGCACCAGGCGGTTGTTCGCCAGTTTCTGCTCGGTGCAGGTCGCTTCGGCGCTGCTGTTCATCAGCGACTTCCAGCCCCACCAGCCGCCGCCGGCGAGAATTCCGAGCAGGATCACCATCGTGATCGGTGTACGCCACCGGACCCGCGAGTGCGGTCTCGGTTGCGGATGGATCGCTGTCATTTGCTCCACCCCCCGTGAGCGGCAGCCATGGGTCAGTCCACGACCAGTACCCGTGCATGGAGGACCTGACGCTGCTGCAGCGCCGCGCGCAGGGCGCGGTGCAGACCGTCCTCGAGGTACATGTCACCCCTCCACTCGACGACGTGTGCGAACAGGTCGCCGTAGAAGGTCGAGTCCTCGTCGAGCAGCGCGGTCAGGTCCAGAGTGCCCTTCGTCGTGACGAGTTCGTCCAGCCGTACCTGCCGTGGCGGCAGTGCGGACCAGTCCTTGGGCCGCAGCCCGTGGTCCGGGTACGGCCGATCGTCCCCGACGCGCTTGAAGATCACCTCCCGGAGTCTAGCGGGATTCCAGGTCTCCGGAGGAGGTCATGAACGTCACCGGAACAGTCCGGAGCCGCGATGCAACCTTTTACCGCCACCAGGCGTCAGGCCCGGGCGGCGCCGTCACGGTGTCCGAGGTGCGGGCCGATCGGTGCCCGGGGCAAGATCGTGCGCCCGTGCGGGATCCGTCGACACCGCGAGGCGAGGCACTAGCATTCCCGACGGGTAGTTCCGTCAACCGGGGAAAGGCACGCTGATGGCCGAGAAAGCCGACGTCGTGGAGACCGTCAAGCAGGGGTACGCGTTCGAAGGGGCGGCCCTCGAGCTGGGGGCGTTGCTCGTCGACGGCGAGCCGAAACCGGAGGCGGCGGTCCGGATCCCGCTGGGGATGATGAACCGGCACGGCCTGGTCGCGGGTGCCACCGGTACCGGTAAGACGAAGACCCTGCAGTTGATGGCCGAGCAGCTGTCCGCGGCCGGTGTCGCGGTCTTCGCCGCCGACATCAAGGGTGACCTGTCCGGCATCTCGCAGCCGGGTGCGAGCAGCGACAAGCTGCTGGCCCGGACCAAGGCGATCGGCCAGGACTGGACCGCGACCGGTTTCCCGACCGAGTTCTACGCGCTCGGCGGCCAGGGCACCGGCGTCCCGATCCGCGCCACGATCACCTCGTTCGGCCCGGTGCTGCTGTCCAAGGTGCTCGGGCTCAACGACGTCCAGGAGTCGTCGCTCGGGCTGATCTTCCACTACGCCGACAAGGCCGGGCTGACGCTGCTCGACCTGAAGGACCTGCGCTCGGTCATCCAGCACCTCACCTCGGACGAGGGCAAGGAGGACCTGAAGGAGCTCGGCGGCCTGTCCGCGGCGACCGCCGGTGTCATCCTGCGGGCGCTGATCGGGTTCGCCGACCAGGGCGCGGAGGCGTTCTTCGGCGAGCCGGAGTTCGAGACCGCCGACCTGCTGCAGCAGCGTGACGGGAAGGGCGTCATCTCGCTGCTCGAGCTGCCGAACCTGCAGGACCGGCCGGCGCTGTTCTCGACGTTCCTGATGTGGCTGCTGGCGGACCTGTTCCACGACCTGCCCGAGGTCGGCGACGTGGACAAGCCGAAGCTGGTGTTCTTCTTCGACGAGGCACACCTGCTCTTCAACGACGCGTCGAAGGCTTTCCTGGACTCGATCGCGCAGACCGTGCGGCTGATCCGGTCGAAGGGCGTCGGCGTCTTCTTCGTGACCCAGACGCCGAAGGACGTGCCGGACGCCGTACTCGCGCAGCTCGGGTCCCGCGTGCAGCACCAGCTGCGGGCGCACACGCCGAACGACGCGAAGGCGCTGAAGGCGACCGTGTCGACGTTCCCGAGCTCGTCGTACGACCTCGGTGAGGTGCTGACCCAGCTCGGGATCGGCGAGGCGATCGTGACCGTGATGAACGAGAAGGGCGCGCCGACGCCGGTCGCCTGGACCCGGTTGCGGGCGCCGCAGTCGCTGATGGCGCCGGCCACCGCGGAGCAGATGTCGGCCTCGGTGCAGGCGTCGGCGAACAACGCGAAGTACTCGCAGGCGGTCGACCGCGAGTCGGCGTACGAGATCCTGGCCGCGAAGGTGCAGGCCGGGGCGGAGCAGGCCGAAGCCGAGAAGCAGCAGCAGGAGCAGGCCAAGCAGCAGCCGGAGTCACGGCCGCGGGCGCAGAAACCGGAGAAGTCGATGGTCGAGCAGGTGATCGGCTCGTCGGCGTTCAAGCAGTTCGCGCGGTCGGCCGGCCGGGAGATCGTCCGGGGCCTGTTCGGCGCGGCGCGGAAGCGCTGACTTCCGGCACCGTCGGGGGCAGGTTTTCCCTTACCCACCAGGGAAAACCTGCGGTAGGTTGTTGATCAAACGACTGAATCATGAAGCATTGTCGATCGTTTCCAAGTCGTCATCCACAGCCGCGCCGTCGCGGATTGGGACCTGACGCTCACTCGTCGTACCGTGTGAGGTGATGGTTGCGCAGAGTAGGCGAACTGTTCGTTCCTGGGCGCTCTGGACCCTGACGGTCCCGGCGTTCGCCGTCGTCGTGCTCGTCGATCTGGGCGCCATCGGGTACGCCGCACACGCGGTCACCGACCGCCCGAGCTGGCGCGGCCTGAACGTGGTGTTCGCCCTGACCGTGTCCGCGCTGATCTCGGTCGAGGGCGCCCGCCGGGTGGAGAGCCGGCGGCGGCGCGGCGGCGCGCTGCACAAGGACCTCGCCCCGGCCTGGATGATCGCCGCGGCCGTCATCCTGCACCCGGCGCTGGCGATCCTGGTCGCGGTCCTGCTGCGGATCTGGTGGCGGATCCGGGCCGGCAAGTGCATTCCGTACCGCTGGGCCTTCTCGACCGCTGTCCATGTCCTCGCGGTCGGCGCGGCGCACTCGGTCTTCGTCTCGGCCCGGCACCTGACCGGCGACAGTGGCCTCGGCTTGGTGGTCTCGATGGTCGGCGCTGCGGTCGCGTACGTCGCCACCGACACCCTGCTGTGCGGACTGGCGATCTCGCTCATCATCCCGGGCAGCAGCCGCCGCGAGACCGTCGGCGGCCTGGACGACCTGTGCACGGACGCGACCGCGGCGACCCTCGGCTGTCTGCTCGCGGCCGCCTGCCTGATCAGCCCGTGGTTCGCGTTCGTCGCGATCCCGATCACGCTGACCGCGCAGCGCGCCCTGCTGCTCGGCCAACTCGAGACCGAGGCCCAGACCGACCCGAAGACCAGCCTGACCCGGGTCGACTGGTGGCGCCGGCGGACCGACCAGATGCTGCGGACTTCGCGGAACCAGCACGAATCGATGGCGGTGCTGCTGATCGACATCGACCACTTCAAGCAGGTCAACGACCGGCACGGCCACCTGGTCGGCGACGAGGCACTGCGCGCGGTCGCGACGATCCTGCGGAGCGCCATCCGGGCGAAGGACGTGATCGGCCGGTTCGGCGGCGAGGAGTTCGTGATCGCGCTGCCGGACACCGGGATCGACGAGGCGACGGTGACCGCCGACCGGTTGCGCAACGCGGTCGCCAACAGCCCGCTGGCGGCGATGTGCGCCGGCGTACTCGACGACCCGGACCTGGATCCGGACACCTTCCACCTGACCGTCAGCATCGGCGTCGCCGTCTACCCGAACGACGGCGCGACCGTCGACGACCTACTGCTCCGCGCCGACCGCGCCATGTACGCCGCGAAGGCCGCCGGCCGGAACCGGGTCCGCCTGGCCGCCGACACCGTCGCCTTGCCCCGGATCACCCAATTGCCGGAACCGGCAGAACCTTTGGCCGGTGCGCAGCGTCCTGTGAGGTGAGGGACGGCAGGACGGAGCGCAGATGGCGGCAACGGGGAGTCGTGACGACGACTTCACGGCGTTCGTGCTGGCCAGATCCGCGCGGTTGGTGCACTTCGCGCGGATGCTGTGCGGTGACATCGGCCTGGCCGAGGACCTGGTGCAGACCGCGCTGGAGAAGGCCTACCTGCGCTGGGACCGGATCGAGATGGCCGACCCGTCCGCCTATGTGCGGCAGTCGGTCGTCAATCAGCATTTGTCCTGGGTACGGCGGCGTCCGTGGCGCGAGCGTCCGAGTGGGGACGCGGCCGAGCTCGACCTGTTCCTCGAACCGGTGGAGTCCGACCACACCGGCGCGATCCACCGACGGGTCGCGATCGGAGCGGCGCTGGCCGCGCTGAGCCGGCGAGAGCGCGCGGTCGTCGTACTGCGGTATGTCGAGGACCTGACCGAGCGCGAGACGGCGGCGGTCCTCGGGGTGGCGGTCGGCACGGTGAAGAGCGCGAACGCGCGGGCCCTGGACAAGTTGCGGACCGCGCCGGAGCTGAGCGGTGTGGGGGAGAGAGCATGAACGACGAGCGCGGAACCGCGGCGGAGGAGGAGCTCCGCGTCGCGTTGGCGCCGGACGACTCCGTCGCGCCGCTGGACCCGGCGCGGGTGATCGCGGGGGCGCAGCGTCGACGGGTGCGCGGCCGGCTCACGGCTGCGGCGGCGGCTTCGGTCGCGGTTGCTGGGGTGGTCGTGGCGGCGGCGGTTGTCGGGGGCAACCTGGTGGGTGACGGGCCGCAGCCTGCGGGGCCCGGGCCGACGGTGCAGGTGCCTTCGTCGGCTCCGACGGCGACTCCGACCCAGCCGCCTCGTACGCCCCCGAGTCCGACGAGCCGGCCGTCCGCGACGCCGACAATGCCGCCGGGCCGGCCGGTGACGCCGCCCGGTACGGCGCCGGAGCGTCCGCCGAGCTCCGTGCACCGAACCCCGGCGACGCCGACGAACGTGAGGCCAACCAACTCGATCTCGACATATTCGACACCGGCGAACGTGACGCCGACGGCTCCGCCGCGGGCGACGACCGCGGTGCCGCAGGGCCGGCGGTCGCGCTTCGCCGCACCTTCGACGCCGCCGACCAGTTCGCCGAACTGACGGGCCCGCAGAACCTTTCGTTGCCTGCTCGCGTCCTTGAGCCCGACCGAACATCACAAGGTGCGGAGGGCAACGAATGAACGAGGCAGGCCGGAAACGGCGGCTGACCCGGATGGTGCTGGGCGGGCTCGCCGCCGCGGCGGTGGTCGGCGTCGCGGTCGCGGGTACGGCGATGGCGCGCAGCGGCAACTCGTCCGCGGACACGGTGGCGCAGGGCGGGCCGGCCGCGACGACACCGTCCCCGACCGTCGACACAGCTCGCCCCGTCGCGACACCGACCCGGGTGCAGACCCCACGCCCCGTCCCCACTGAGTCGCCAACACTCCCCGGCCGCCGCACGCCGACCGCGTCGCCCTCGGTCCCGCCGACCCGCGTCCCGGAACCGCGCCCGCCCGCTACGTGCCCGCCGCCGGCAACACCCACGCGATGGACCACGCCAACCCAACCCCCACGCGCCACCCCAAGCGAGGCCCGCTCTACACCGACGCGCGCCCCGCGAGCTGTCCCTTCACGTCCAGCGACAGTTGCCCCGACAGCGAGCCCCCTGTGCTCGTCGCGGCCCGAGCCCACGCAGCCGCCACGGGCGACCCGGTCGATCTACCCAACCCGCCCGCCGCGCGCCACCCCCACCCGCTGGACGACGCCACGCGCAACTCCGTCGGAGCCGCCAACCGTCGCCCCGCGCGGCAAGTAGCACCCGGTTTACCGCGGTAAACGGAGCGATGGCGGGGGCAACCCGGTCCCGCCAACCCGAGCCGCGCCCCCGCGGTCGACGCCCACGCCGCGCGCGACGCGGGCGGAGCCAGCGACGATTGCGCCGCGCGGGAAATAGCGGACGCCCACCACTCACCAAACACCGGCCGCACGCCCGCTGACCGAGTCAGCGAGCGTGCGGCCGGTGTTGTGCTGGGAGTTGGTGAGTGCTGCAGGTTCAGCAGGTGCCGAAGGTGCCGGCTGAGATCCACGCCTTGGCGACGTACATCCCGGCGTTCACCCGGAGCCACACGTTGCTCGTCCCCTGCGAACCGGTCACGCTCTCACCGGTGGTCTGGCATTCGACCGTGACCTGCGCCGATTTGCCGGCCATCCCGACGACCGCGCCGGTGGAGTTCGGCGCGTTCCGCACGTTCAGGTATCCGGACGAGATCGACACCGTCCCGCGCCCGCCGTCGCCGGTCCACAGGTACGTGACGTCCACCCACGAGTTGTCGGCCAGCTTCAGCGCATCCCAGAACACACCGTCCGCAAGGTCGATTCCCGCCGGGTTGGCGACGGTCCGGCCGAACTGGTCCTTCTTCCCGTTGTACCCGTCCTGGTACGCCGCCTGCGCCTCGGGCTTGCCTTGCGGCAGGTCCTTCCACATCTCGCGGGTCGCGCTCGGGTTCCAGTAGTCGTCCTTGGTGTTCCACGGACCGACGTCCCACACCGGCTCGAACGCGCATCGCGACGCCGTGCAGACCTTCACCGAGTACGTGCCCGACCGGCTGCCGGACAGTCCCCGTCGGGACGGCAGCGCGACGAAGTGGTCGCGACTGACGATCACGTGCCCGTTGGCCGTCGTACCACCGACCAGGCCTTCGCGGGTCGCGAACACGTGCGACTTGAGCGGTGCCGCCTGGATGGACATCCGCGGCGTGGTCACCTTGTCGGTGGGCGCGACCGTGACGTCGCTGACCCACGGCTTCGCACCGGTCGGTGGCGCCAGCACGATGATCCGGACCTGGACCTGATCACCGGCCGCCGGCAGCGCAGTCGGCGTACCGGATGAAGCGGCCGTCCACTCCGACCACCGGTTCCCGTTCCAGGACCGTACGTCGACCTCCGTCGAGGAACCGTCCGGCGCAGCGGATTTGTAGCCGACGACAACGGCTGACGTGGACTCGGCGAACCGGACCGGCGCGAGCTCGGCCAGACCGGATCGTTGCTTGATCTGACTGGCACCGATCGCGGCCGCGGCGTCGCCGAGGACGATCCGGTTGCCTTCGATCGTGACGTTGCTGGATCCGGCGACCGGTTGCGCGCCGACCGAGGTCTGATCCGGTACGGCGGCACTGGTCGGCAAGGTCGCGGTAAAGATCGCCGCGGTCGCGGCCAGACAGGCGGCGAGCGCGACAGAACGAGTGATACGCATGGGCGGAACCTCCGGGGCGGTGAAGGTGTGCTCACCCAATGTGACTCATAAACATCTCCTCTGACTAGCCCGTCAATAAATTTCTTCCGAGGAGTTGGTGACGAAACAGAACCCGATCGGTCGCTCACCGGGTTTGGACCGGTGTGACAGAGGCTGAGGAGAATCGATGACCCGGACCGCGGACGCCGACTTCGAGCGCTTCGTCGTGGCGCAGTCGACCCCTTTGCTCCGCTTCGCGGAGATGCTGTGCGGCGATCGGCACACCGCCGAGGACCTGGTGCAGCAAGCGTTGATGCGGTCCTACCCGAAGTGGCACCGGCTGGACGGCGACCCGTTGCGGTACGTCCGGCGGGTGCTGGTCAACCGATTCCTCTCCCAGGCCCGCCGGCGCTGGAACAACGAAGTACCCAGTGATCCGGTGCAGAACGATTGGGACCAGCGAGCGGTGGCGGACTTCGCCGGGGCGGTCCAGACCAGGGAGGCCGTGCTCTCGGCCCTCGGTGGTCTGACCGTCCGGGAGAGAGCCGTGGTCGCGCTGCGCTACTCGCAGGATCTCTCCGAGGCCGAGACCGCCGAGCTGCTCGGTATGGCGGCCGGGACCGTGAAGAGCACGGCTTCCCGGGCGCTGGCCAAGTTGCGTCTGGCACCCGACCTGATCGACAGCGGAGTTGGAGGAAACTGATGAGTGACGAGCAGCGGGTACGGAACGCGCTCACGTACGACATGGAGCCGTGGCAGCCGAACGCCGGTGATTTGATGCGGCGCGGCAAGCGGCTGACCTGGTTGCGCCGCGGCCTCGCGGCGGCGGGCGTCACGGCCCTGGCCGGAACCGTCGCGACGGTGTCCGCGGCAGTCGGCGGACCGACCCTGCCGGTGAAGAACATGCTGGCCGGTGGTGGGAAGCCGCCGGTGCCGGCGGTGGTCCCGACCGGCACCCCGCAGGTGCCGTCGGTGGACCCGACCTGCCTGCCCCAGAAGCCACAGAAGCCGCAGCTGCCGAAGGTCGTGATCTCGGTCAACAAGACCATCGACCCGAACCAGCCGCCAACGGCCAAACCGACCCTGCCGAAGCTGCCGAGCGTGCCGTCGGGCAAGCCGTCGCTGCCGGGCAAGCCGACCCTGCCGACGACGAAGCCGTCGCTGCCGGGCAGGCCCACGATCCCGACCACGAAGCCGACCTGGCCGTCCGGTAAGCCGTCGCTGCCGACGGTGCCGTCGGGCAAGCCGTCGCTTCCCGGCAAGCCGACCCTGCCGACGACGAAGCCGTCGCTGCCGGGTAAGCCCACGATCCCGACCACCAAGCCGAGCCTGCCGACACTGCCGGCCAAGCCGAACGTGCCGACGGTCCCGTCAGGCAAGCCGTCGCTCCCGACGCCCGCGCTGCCGACCACGGTGCCGTCCGGCAAGCCGGCTCCGTCGGTGCCGGACTGCGTGCACGGCGTACCGACGACGAAGCCGACCGCCCCGAAGCCCTCGGTGCCGACTCCGCCGCTGCCGGGCAAGCCGTCCCTGCCGACCACGAAGCCGACCGCGCCGTCGCTGCCGACCGTGACGGTCTCCGGTGGGGTCGAGGTCACGGTGGACCCGGGCAAGCAGCAGACCGGCAAGCCGACGCTGCCGAACAAGCCGCCGGTGCCGACCACCAAGCCCACCTTCCCGACCACGAAGCCGAGCATGCCGACACCGAGCTTCCCGACGACGTTCCCGACCGGCCACCCCTCCTCCGGCCGGTAGGGCCTCCCCGCCACCGGCGAGTAGGTCACGCAGCCCTACTCGCCGGTGGCACCATCCGCCAGCTCGCGGGCCACGTCCAGGTGGCCCGCGTGCCGGGCGTACTCCTCGAGAACGTGGAACAGGATCCAGTTCAGCGTCGGTCGGTCGTCGGTCCCGAAACGACCACCGGCCGCCGCGATCGCCGCCGGATCGGCCCCGCTGACGACTTGCCGGGTGAACTCGCCTCCGGCGTGCAGCTGAGCCACGAGCCCCGCCAGCGTGTCGCCGGGCTCGAGCGTCCAGGGACCGTCCGGGTTGTCCGCCGAATCACCCCACGGGTGCGCGACCTGCTCGGCCGTGAATCCCCAGCGCAGCCAGCGCCGCTCCATGAAGATCAGGTGCTTCAGCAGCTCCAGCGGAGTCCATCCGGACGGCAGCCGGCTGGTGCGCAGGTCGGCTTCCGGCAGCCCGGTCAGCTTCGACTCGATGATGCCGCGATAGCGATCGAGGTACTGCAGATGCAGCTCGATCGTGTCAGCCAGGTCCCGCGCCGGCTTCACGACAACCCCCGCAGGTACTCCGCGGTGTCGTCGTCGGCTGGGTAGAACGACTCGATCATCAGCTCCGAGACGGTGACGTCGAGCGGCGTCCCGAAGGTCGCGATCATCGTGAGCAGCGACAACTCCCGTCCGTCGTGGGTCAGCTTGAACGGTACGACGACGTCCGCCGGACCGGGTGGCGCCGGCTTGTCGTCGACGGCGTACCCGCGAAGTTCGTCGTACAGGTCCTGGAGCTCGGGGTCGGCGGTGCTCGCGACGTGCCGTTGCAGGCTGGCGAGCGCGGCGGCGCGGACCTCGGCGATGTTGCCGATCCGCTGGGCCAGGCCGTCCGGGTGCAGGGTCAGCCGGAGCGCGTTGATCGGTGCCTGCAGCAACTTCTCGTCGATGCCGGCGGTGAAGATCCCGATCCCGGAGTTGGTCTCGACGATGTTCCACCAGCGGTCGACGACGAACGCCGGATACGGCTCGTGCGCCTTCAGCAGCCGGCGCAGTGTGGTCCGCACGGCGAGCATCGCCGGCGAGTGCAGCGAGGCCTCGCTGAAGATCGGCGCGAAACCACCGGCCAGCAGCAGCTGGTTCCGGTCCCGCAGCGGTACGTCGAGATGCTCGGCCAACCGCAGCACCATGTCCCGGCTCGGCTTCGACCGCCCGGTCTCCACGAAACTGACATGCCGCGTGGACACCTCGACCCGGTTCGCCAGCTCGAGCTGACTGAGCCGCCGGCGCTCCCGCCAGCCGCGCAGAAGCTCACCCACCGGGCGCTGGAAGGTCTCCTCGATCGTCGCTGCCATGCTCCGACCGTAGCGGCTGGCATAGACATCGCCATTACCTGCGACGTCATCGACCGTCCGCCGAGCGTGGCGGCAAGGTTCTGCTCATCGCAACCCATCGAGGAGGAAACACCATGAACGCCACCGCTCTCGCCGACCTCTACTTCGCGACGTGGAACGCTGCCGACGCCGACCGCCGGGCCGAACTGATCGCCGGCACCTGGACCGCGGACGCGACCTTCCAGGACCCGAGCTTCGAGACGACCGGCCACGACGAGCTGAACAAGCTGGTCGGTGCCGCGCAGCAGATGTTCCCGGGGCTGTCGTTCGTCCGGGTCGGTGCCATCGACGAGCACCACGGCTACCTGCGCTGGACCTGGCACCTGAAGGCCGACGGGCAGGAACCGGTCGCGGGCGGAACCGACATCGTCGTCCTGGACGCCGAGGGCAAGATCCGGCAGCTGATCGGCTTCCACGACTTCGCCCCGGAGCACTGAGTCGTCCCTTCGGAAAGATGCCGGTGCGCGGCTGTTAATTCGGTGGAGGATCGCTGGCCGGCGTGCGCACGATGGACCATGCTCACCGCTGACGAGCTGGATGTCTTCGAGCGGGACGGGATCGTGAAGCTCCCGTCCGCGTTCTCCACCGACGATGCCGCGGCGATGCGCGACGCGCTCTGGCGCGAGCTGTCCGCGCGGCACGGCATGGAACCCGACGACCGGTCGACCTGGACGACGCTCCGGCCGACCGGTCTGAAGACCACCAAGTCCGATCGCCGTGCCCACGCGATCCTCAGTCCGACCGTGCGCTCAGCTCTCGACGACCTGCTCGGCGAGTGGGTCGAGCCGTCGCACCAGGGACAGGTGCTGGTCACAATGCCCGAGGGCGTGCCGTGGGCGGTGCCGCATCGCTTGTGGCACACCGACGTCGGGTTCGAGACCGTTCCGGACTCGGTGAAGATCTGGGCGCTGCTCGGCGATCTCGAGCCGGGTGGCGGCGGGACTCCGCAGGTCGCGGGTTCCCACAAGGTGATCTCGCGCTTCCTGACCACGACCGGCGAGCGGGAGTTCAAGGCCGTCCGTGACCAGGTCCTGCGCTCGGATCCGTGGTTCCGCAACCTGACCGCGGAGGAGCGCTCGGTGGACCCGATGGCGCCGGCTGATCTCGACGGCCTGCCGGTCCGGGTCGTCGAGCTGACCGGTCAGGCCGGCGACGTGTACGTGACGCATCCGTGGATCCTGCACTCGATCGCGCCGAACGCCGCCGAGACGCCGCGGATGATGCGCAGCCGGTTCATCAGGCGAGCGAGCTGACCAGCCGGGCGCACCGCACCGGATCCTCGGTGAGGCCGACCGACAGTCCCCAGAGCCAGTAGTCGACGGTTCGCCAGATCACCCAGTCGCGGGCGCGGTCCCGGTTCAGGCCGGCTGCGGCCACCGCGAGGTCGAAGTACCGGGTGATGTCGGTCATCTCGTCGAGACGGGTCCACAGGACGCGTCCGAGGTCGTACTCGATGTCGCCCTGGAGCAGCACGGGGTCGACGGTGAGCCAGGGCTCGCGCGTGCCGGCGAGCACCTGGTCGGAGTGGAGGTCGCCGTTCACCGCGAGCGTGGAGCTGGTCTCGTACGGCGCGACTCGGAGTGCCTCGCGCAGGATCCCGGCGTCGAACGGCCGACCGAGCCGCTCCCACTCGGGCTCGAGCTGAGCGGACCGCCTGGTCACGATGGCCCCCGTCGACTCCGCATCCTCCGGCGCCGGTACGGCGAGTCTGCGCATCAGCTGCCCGAGTACGGCGACTGCCTCGTCGACGGGACGTGATGACAACGGCGTGGACAACCGCTCCAGCAACATCGCACCGGCGTCGACGTCCGCGTCGTAGAGGTTGGCCATGCCTCGGCCCGCCCACCATCGCAGCGCCCACGCCTGCTGCGCCACCTCGTCTCCCGGTGGCGACATCCGCAATACGAACTCCTCGTCTGCGTGAGTGACCGGCACGACGACCGCGTTCGAGCCGTGCGCCACTGGTCCGATGATCCGCAGGTCCCAGCGGGCGCACTGCCGGTCGACTGCCATCGGCAGGTCGCGCAGCCAGTCGGCGCCCTCGGTCCACCACCGTGGCATCCGCAGGAACTCGTCGGGCAGCTCGATCACCCGCGACACCGTAGCGGGGCGATCCGCGTCGGGCTTCCGGTTTTCCGGAGACCCGTACCGGACGAGTCCGGTTCCGTACCCCGGCGGGTGCATCCTGGGAGAGACGCACCCGCCGGGCCGGTCGTTCTCCCGCCCCTCAGTGGGAGAACTCGCGGCTCGGTGAACTCCACCCATGCCCGAATGGCGCTGACCGAACCGCGGGACCACCTAGAGGTACCCCATGACGCGGCTCCGTACACACTCCGACGCGCATCGCGGACGGAAAACTTGACGTTCCTCGAACACTTTTCGGTGTAACGCTCGCCGGACGTGACCTGAGACCCGCTTACGGTGGTTGCGGTTTCGCGCACCGGCGCGAGCGTTCAGGGGGAGGAACAGCAATGCCGGAAGTGTTCGACGACGAGTTGCCGGAATCCGAGCTGGACCGGTTGGAGGCGCTCGGTGCCGCGGACGACGCGGAGCTGATCCTCGGCGCCGGACCGGGTGAGAAAGATGCCTGAGGCAAGGATTTCCTGGCGCGGCTTCACGATGAACCGGCGGACCGTGGCGATGGTCGAGGCCGCCGAAGGCCTGTACCACTCGAAGTTCGCGATCCTGCAGGGCTCGTACAACGCCGGCGGCGTCGATGCCTCGGCCGGGACCCACGACGGCGGCGGCGCGGTCGACGTGGACGTCCGGACGAAGAGCGCCGCGCAGCGGGTCGCGGTGGTGAAGGCGCTCCGGCAGGTCGGGTTCGCCGCCTGGCTGCGGACGCCCGCGCAGGGCAACTGGCCGTACCACGTGCACGCGATCGCGGTCGGCGACAAGGACCTGTCCCGCGGCGCCGCCCACCAGGTCGCGGAGTACCACCGCAAGCGCAACGGCCTCGCCAACCGCGGCGCGGACGACGGCCCGGCCGGGTACTACGGGATGACCTGGGAGCTGTACCAGAAACAGCACCCGCCGAAGGATCCGGTGCCGGACTCGACGATCTCGCTGGCCGCGATGGCGTATGCGCGCACGCACGACGCGATGACCGGGGTCTGGGGCGCGGACCGGGCCCGGGTGATCGCCTGGGCGGCGCACCCGCGGGTCGGAGCGATCACGAAGGCCGAGACGGTCCCGGCGGCCGGCGTACCGTGGCACCTGCACTTCCAGCGGGTGATCCGGAAGGTGCAGTCGCACTTCAAGCTCGAGGTCACCGGGATCTTCAACTCGGCGGTGGCGGCCGAGATGAAGCGGTACGGGTACACGATCGTCGCCTGAGCACCCCCGACAACGACAAGGCCCCACCGGTAGCAGCCGGTGGGGTCTTGTTTGGTCCACTACCGCCCGGGCATCCCCGGTGCAGCTGTGGAGGTGGAGAGCGGAACCGACGCCGATGCAGGGGTCAAGACGTCGGCTCCGCTTGTCTATGGAGTTGTGCGCGAGTTCACGGCCCAGACCTGCGCCTGGTGGAACTCGAGGTGCTGCCGCAGGGCCGTCGGGGTGTCCCCCGGCTGCCCGAGCCCGAGGTGGCTCATCGTCGGTACGACGACCGCCCGGACATCGGACCGCTTCACTTCGTCGAGCAACGCGTGGAACGCTGCGGACTCGGCCGCGTCACGCTCGGTGTAGACGGTGCCGAGGGTGAACCCCTCGGCGCTGGCGAAAGCGACCAGTGAATCGGTCGCCGCGGCCAGCTCCTCCGCGCAGCTCAGCGCGTCGGCCCGTACGTACCCGAGCAACGTCGGCCGGGTGGTCATCGTTCTGCCGCGCTGTCCAGTACCGGCTCGCTGGTCACCCGGAGGGACGCGAACCGGCGCCGCATGGCTTCTTCGTACTGCCCCGCCAGTTCCGCGGCGGCGGTGTGGTCCGCGATCGGATGAGCGCCGAACCAGACCCGCACCCGACGGTGCGTTACGGGGGTTTCGAGCGTCTCGGTCATCGCGGTTCCTTCGGCAGTCTCGGTCGAGGGCCGGACGGCTTTGTCCGGCCTTGAGATAAAGAACACCGCACCTGCCGCCACCTTCGGAACAGTTTGATAGGGACCTTTACAGAGGCCTAACGCAGAGTAGGGACGGCCCACGAACCTGCAGGTCAACGCCGTCTCCGGCGCGTCACCGGCAGGCCCGGAAACCCTGTCAAGAATGTTTGCAGTTATTTGCAGATAACGATTCGGAGACGCCCAGGTTATTCGATCGGCGTAGAAATCTATGACGTCCTGCTAACCCTTTGCGTGCAGCCGCTCACGCATTGGCGCAGGCACGCCTGCGACCGATACCAGTACGCCGAGGACGGCGGCCGCGAGTGGCACCAAGAGGCCGGACCGGAACGTGTCGACGGTCAGTTCGTCCGCTGCGCTGAGTACGGCGGCCACGATCGCGAGACCCAGCGCGGACCCGAACTGGAACGACGTCGTCAGGATGCCGCCGGCCAGTCCCTGCTCGTTCTCGGCCACGCGCTCGGTTGCGGCGATCGTCAGCGGGCCGTACGTCAGCGCGAACGCCAGTCCGAGGAGCAGGAAGGCCGGCAGCATGGCGGCGTACGTCCAATCGATGTTCAGTGGCAGGAACGCTGCGTAGGCGAGCGCGGCGAGGACGAAGCCTCCGAACACCACTCGGCCGTTGCCGAAGCGCTTGACCAGCCATGGGGTCAGCGTCGGCGCCAGCACCGCGTCGATGCCGATCACCATCAGGGCGAGGCCGGTCTCGAGTTCGGTCCAGTGGCGCAGTTCCTGCAGGTAGAGAACGGCGACGAACTGGAACCCGACGAACGACCCGACCAGCAGGATCGCGCCGAGGTTCGCGCGGATCAGGGCGGTGTTGCGGAGCAGTCCGAGCCGGACCAGCGGGGCGGACGTGCGGAGCTCGATCATGACGAAGCTCGCCAGCAGGAGCAGGCCGGCCGCCGCGGTCAGGGTCGTCAGCGCGGGTGAGACGTCGGGTGCGCGGACTGCTGTCGCTACGAGCAGAAGCATTGCGCCGGTCAGAGTCAGCGCGCCGGCCAAGTCGAATCCGGGGCGCTGCGCGGTCGTTGGGGTGTCCCGCGGAATCAGTGCCAGCGCACCTGCGAGGACCACTGCGGCCACGATCACCGGCGCGAAGAAGACCCAACGCCAGTCGATGGACGCCAGCAGTCCGCCGGTGACCATCCCGAGTGAGAACCCGCCGGCCGCGGTCCCGGCGTACACCAGGAGCGCCTTGTTGCGTTGCGGTCCTTCCGGGTACGTCGTGGTGATGATCGACAGGCCGGCCGGAGTCATGAAGGCGGCCGCCACACCGGTGACGAAGCGCGCCAGGATCAGCACCCAACCCTCGGTCGCGAACCCACCCAGCCCGCTGAACAGCAGGAACACGGTCAGCCAGCCGACGAACATCCGGCGCCGGCCGAGCAGGTCCGCGGCGCGGCCGCCGAGCAGTACGAAGCCGCCGTAGCTGAGGGCGTACGCGCTGACGATCCACTGCAGTTCACCGGTCGCGAGGCCGAGCTCGGCCCGGATGGAAGGCAGCGCGACACCCATCATCGAGACGTCGATGCCCTCCAGGAAGATCGCGCCGCAGAGGACGAACAGCACGGCCCAGGACCGGCCGGTCAGCCGGCCCGGGGTGACGGTTGATGACACGGAACAACTCCTTCGTCCATAGTTACCTCTTGTAACTGACCCCATCATCAGGAACTATCGGGAGTCGTGGAAGAAGGCACTTCAAAGGAACCGAGTCACTCCTGCTGCACCGAGGAGGCGTTCCAGTGGGACACCCGGGAAGACTGCGACGTCCGCCAGATCCTCGACCGGATCGGCGACAAGTGGTCCCTGCTGGTGGTCGCGCTGCTGGACAACCGGTCGATGCGCTTCACCGAGCTGAAGAAGACGATCGACGGGATCAGCCAACGCATGCTCACGGTGACGTTGCGGCAGCTCGAGCGCGATGGCCTCGTCAACCGCACCGTGCACCCGGTCGTGCCGCCGCGGGTCGATTACGAACTGACCCCGCTCGGGGTGACCTTGCACGCCACCATCCAGTCCCTCGTCACCTGGACCGAGAGCCACCAGGCCGAGATCGCCGCGGCCCGCGCCCGGTACGACGCGACTACTGCTGAGCCGGTGTCTTCGTGAACGCGGCCGGATGACCCGGTACGGCGACGAAGGTCAGGACGGCCGCGAGAACGGCGGAGGCGGCCACGAGGTTGAGGGTCAGCGGTAGTCCGAGGGCCAGTGTGATCGCGGGTGACCCGAGTGCGCCGATCAGCAGCGCCAGGGAGTCGCCGGCGAAGAAGAGTGCGCCGACGCGGCCAAGTACGGCTTGTGGTGTGGTCCGCTGGATCGTTGTCTGCGCGGTGATCAGCAGGATGCTGCCGGGAAGGCCGATCAGGACCGCGGCGCCGATCGCGACCGGGACGCTCGGTGCGTTGAACAGCGCGAAGAACCCGGCGGCGGTGGCGAGTTGGGTCACGGCCAGGAGATCACGGATGCCCAACCAGGTCAGGGCTTTCGTGCTCAGTGCGGCGCCGATCAGGTATCCGGCGCCGAGGCCGGAGATCAGGTAGCCGACGACGTACCCGGGTGCGTGCAGGCGCTGGACCGTGAACGGGACGAGGAGTGCGGTCAGGCCGGCGTTCGCGGTCAGGAAGATCGTCTGGCCGAGGAGGATGCCGCGCAGGACGCGATGCCGTGCGATGTAGCGCAGTCCGGCGAGTGGGTGGTCCGTCGTACTGTCGTGGGTGATCGGCCGCCGGGTGCGGATCGTGGCGATGGTTGCTGCGGACAACAAATAGCTGATGATGTCGACCGCGAGCACGAACTGGATCCCGGGGCCGCCGAGCAGCAGGGCGCCGAGCGGTGGGGCGGCGAGGCGGATGGCGCTGCCGGTGGTGGCGTTGATCGCGTTCGCCTTGGCCAGTTCGGGGCCGGTGCCGACGACGGCGGGGAGCAGCGCCCGGGAGGCCGGCCGGAAAACGATGGTCGCGCTGCTCTCGAGCAGGATCGCCAGGTAGATCAGCCAGATGTGATCGCGGTCGGCGAACAGGATCAGGCTGACCGCGGCCGCGCAGGTGAGGTCGGCGATCCACATGGCGCGGGCGAGGTTCCAGCGGTCGAGCAGTACGCCGGCCCACGGGCCGAGGAGGAGCGCGGGGAGCGCCTCGAGGGCGAGCGTCAGGCCGGTGGTGACGGTTGAGCCGGTCAGTGCGTAGACGTGGAACGGGATCGCGACGACGAGCAGCCAGGATCCGATGCCGGATACCGCGCCGCTGAACCAGAGTCGCTGGAAGTCTCGATTCCTCACGGCGACGGAATCTATCTTGTCGGGATAGACATCGGCAAGAGTGTTCTGTGAAGATAGATCGCATGGAGTTGGGCGACGTACTGCGGGAGCGCCGGAAGGCGGCTGGGCGAACGATCGCGTCGGTGGCGGTCGATGCGGGTCTGTCGGTGCCGTACATCGCGAACCTGGAGAACGGGCGGGGGAATCCGACCGTTGCCGCGCTGGATCGGCTGGCGACGGCGTTGGGGGCGCGACTGGAGGTCCGGATCGGCGACGAGGAGCCGGCGCCACCGCCATCGGCCGGGGCGGAGTTGGTCGCGGCCTCGGATCGCGTCGACGCGGTCCTCGCGGGCATAGCCGGTGGGAGATCGCGTGCGTCGACCCGCCGCGAGCTGATCGCGACCCTCGACGCGCTCACGCACCTCCTCGGCCACCCCCCGACGTCCGCGGACCTCAACCGCCTCCTCGACCTCCTACAACTCGCCTAACCACCCCCACGCCCACCCCCCACGCCCACTCGCCCACGCCGCATACACCCACGCCCACTCACCCGCGCCGCACCCACCCGCGCGGTGTACCCCCGCGCCGCGTACGCCCGCGCCCACTCGCCCGCGCCGCGTACACCCGCGCCCACTCGCCTACGCCCACCCACCCGCGCCGCATACACCCGCGCCCACTCGCCTACTCCCACCCACCCGCGCCCACTCGCCCGCGCCGCGTACACCCGCGCCGCGTCGCCCGCCCTCACCCGAACGGCGCGGCCGGCACCGAACCGCGCGCCGCGCAGGCGGGGATAACCGTTGGTGTTGGGGGTTGTCTGCTGGTGTGAGAGGGAAGAACCCCCACTCCGAGGGGTTTTCCGTTCCTCTGCCTGCTGTGATTCCGAGAGCGGACGACCGGCCAGCTGCTCGACCGGTTGTCCGCTCTGCCGCCGCGCTCACTCGCCGCCCACCACCTCCCCCCGCCGTGCGTCCACCGGCACTCACGCGTTACCGCCGCCCAGCCCACCTCGCGTCCACCGCTGCTCACGCGTGCCCGCCGCTCGTGCCGCCGTTCGTCCACCGCTGCTCAGGCTTCCCGCGGCCTGCCCCAGCACATGCGCCCACCGCACGCACCCACCGCGCACCCACCGCGCACCCACCGCGCACCCACCGCGCACCCACCGCGCACCCACCGCGCGTCCATCGCCCTCACCCGAACGGCGCGGCGGGCATCGAACCGCAGGTCGCGTAGGCGGGGATAACCGTTGGTGTTGGGGGTTGTCTGCTGGTGTGAGAGGGAAGAACCCCCAGTTCGAGGGGTTATCCGTTCTTCTGCCTGATGTGGTTCCGTGAGTGAACCACCGGCTGGCTGCTCGGCGGGCCAGGCGCTCGGCGGGTTGAGCCGCGCTCAGCCGCCGTGCGTCCACCGCCCACCAGGTGTGCGCGGCCGCACGCGCGCACAACACGTTCACCGTGCGCTCGTCGTGTGCCCACCCGCGCCACAGGTGCCCGCCGTGCTTGCACCACACGCGCCGCGGGTGCCCGCCGTGCTTGCGCCGCACGTGTCCGCCGTGCTTGCGCCACACGCGCCGCGGGTGCCCGTCGTGCTTGCGCCACACGCGCCGCGGGTGCCCGCCGTGCTTGCGCCGCACGCGTCCGCCGCGTGTGCTTGGCCGCTTGCCCCGGCAGCGCGAGATGGGCTCAGGGGGTGTTTATGTGCTCGCGGGTTAGGGGCGGGCGCCGTAGGGTCCGCGGCATGGAGATCGGGACGCGGATCGCGCGGGCGCAGGTGGCGGGGTTGGGGAGATCGCGGCGGCAGATCGTCGCGGGGCCGCTGACGGGGATGCTGCACGACCAGGACGAGTGGTACTTGTCGGGGATGGTCGCGTCGGAGCCTGGGCAACCGTTCGATGTCGAGGAGGTCGCGTCGAACCTTGCGATCATCCGGCAGGCGTTCGCTGCCGAAGATCGGTGGCTGAGTGCCGAGCTCGTCGAAGAAGCGAGCCCCGGTCTCGCGAAGGCGCTCGAGGCCAATGGGATGACGATCGTCTCCCATCTGCCGCTGCTGGTCGTTGAGCCTCCTGACCTGGTCGTGCCTGAGCTCCCGGATGGTGTGACGGTGAAGGTCGTCGCGTCGGACGCCGATCAGCAGGTCGCGAATGCTGTCTCGGCCGCGGCGTACGAGATGGACGGTGCCGACTTCGCCTACAAGCCTGATCCGGTCGACGGTGGCGCGGTCTTGGTGTACGCCGACGACGTACCGGTCGCGACCGCTGCGTGGACCGCGGTCGCCGACGAGGTGTCGGAGATCGCCGGGGTCGGCACGATCCACAGTCACCGGCGCCGCGGGCTCGGTGGCATCGCGACGGCGTACGCGACCCGCAAGTCCTTCGAACTCGGCGGCGCAACGCTCGCCTGGCTGACCCCCGGCGACGACGGCGCCGACCGCGTCTACCGCCGCCTCGCCTACACCCCCCAAGCCACGGCAATCCACCTAGGCGACCCAGGCCCTCACCTGGCCGACCTCCGCTGATCTCCGCCTCGCCTGGGTCAGCCGGCCTTCGCGTCGCGAACCTCCGCTGATCTCCGCCTCGTCCGAGTCAGCGGGCCTTCGCGTCGCGAACGTCCGCTGATCTCCGCCTCGTCCGGGTCGGCCGGCCTTCGCGTCGCGAACCTCCGCTGATCTCCGCCTCGTCCGGGTCAGCGGGCCTTCGCGTCGCGAACCTCCGCTGATCTCCGCCTCGCCCGGGTCAGCCGGCCTTCGCCTCGCGAACGTCCGCTGGGCCGCCGCCTCGCCGACGTCGACCTGCGGGCTAGGTGGGTTGGAGGAGGCGGGTGAGGGTTGTTTGGAGGGTCTTGGGGGCGGCGCGGGAGGTGAGGGTGCCGTAGGCGACTGACTCGCCGGCGGCGTGGCCCAGGGCTACGACGGTGGTGACGAGCCAAGGGGCGGGGAGGTCGCGGGTGATCTCCCCGGCGCGTTGGCCGCGGCGGATCAGGCGTTCGAGGCGTGCCGTCACGGGATCGTGCCGTTCGTCCTGTACGCCGGTCTGCGGCAGGTGCAGCAGGAACGGGTGCTGCTCGAACATCCGCCACGCCACCTGGATCAGCTGCAGCACGCCCTCCAATGCCGACCCGTGATCGAGGTCGAGCTCGTCCATCGCGACGAGGCTCTCCGCGGTGAGTTCGTCGACGACCGCGCTCACCAGCACATCCCGGGACTTGAAGTGCGCATACACCGTCTGCCGCGTGACCCCGGCTGCTTCGGCGACCTGCTCCAGGCTCGCGTCGGGCCGCTCGTCCAGCACCGTGACCGCCGCGGTCAGGATCGCGGTCCGGCTGCGGTCCGCGTCCGCGCGGCGCCGACGGCGTACCGGCTTGTTCTCTGACACCTTGTCAAGGTTAGCGGAGGTGCTTATCTTTGACGGTATGTCAGATTTAAGCGCACGGGAGTTCGTCGCGGACTTCTACGAGTCGTTCACCCGGGAGGTCGTCGGGACCGACGATCCCGCCGCCGTCGTGGACCGGTACTACACCCCCGACATCGAGCAGACCGCCGACGGGATCACCCTCGACCGGCAACGCCTGCTCGACCACATCCGCCCGGTGCGGAAGAACGTGATCTCCTGCCGGTACGACGTTCACGACGCGATCCGCACCGGCGATCGGGTGGCGGCTCGGTTCACGATCCACGCGGAGACGCGGCATGGACGGACGATCTCCACCGAGGTGTACCTGTTCGGCGAGCTGGCGCCGGACGGACGGATGCGCCGTACGACGCAGGCCACGCGCGACGTGAGCGCGTCATGACGACGTTCCAGGTGCGGGGGATGACCTGTGCACACTGCGTCGGGTTCGTGACCGAGGAGCTCGAGACGCTGCCAGGTGTCGAATCGGTCGCGGTCGATCTGCCGACCGGGACGGTCTCCCTGGTCAGCAAGCAGCCCCTCGCCCCGGCAGTCATCCGAACAGCCGTCGAGGCCGCGGGCTACCAGGCCGAGGGGATCTAACCCGTCCGCAATCAGCTGCCGACGCTCCGGAAAGTCGGCGTCGGCTGCCACTGAAGCCGACCCTCCGGAACCTCGCCGTCAGCGGACGGTGAAGCCGGCCTTGCGGAAGGCGTCGGCGAGCGAGGTCTCGTCCATCGGCGTGTCCTGCTGGTTGCCGCGGCCGGCGCCCGGGCCACGGTTTCCACCGCGACCGCCCTGGCCGCCGGACCCACCGCGCCCGCCGGGTCCACCCGGTCCGCGACCCTGGCCGCCACCGGGTCCACGACCCTGGCCGCCACCTCCGCCTGGTCCGCGGCCTTGACCGCCGCGCCCACCCGGCCCGCCCTGACCGCCTTGGCCACCTTGACCCCGGCCCTGACCACGGCCGCCCTGACCGCCCGAGCCGACCTCGTCGTCCAGCCGCAGCGTGAGCGAGATCCGCTGCCGCGGGATGTCGACCTCGAGGACCTTGACCGTGACGATGTCCCCGACCTTGACGACCTCGCTCGGGTCCTTCACGAAGTTCTTCGACAGCGCCGACACGTGTGCGAGCCCGTCCTGGTGCACACCGATGTCGATGAACGCCCCGAACGCGGCCACGTTCGTGACCTGACCCTCCAGCCGCATCCCCGGCTTCAGGTCCGCGATCTTGTCCACACCCTCGGCGAACACCGCGGTCTTGAACGCCGGCCGCGGGTCCCGCCCGGGCTTCTCCAGCTCGGCCAGGATGTCGGTCACGGTCGGCAGACCGAACATGTCGTCGACGAAGTCCGCCGCTTTCAGCCGCTTCAGCTCCGGCGAGCCGATCAGCGCCTTCACATCCGACCCGGTCGCGTCGAGGATCCGCCGTACGACGGGGTACGCCTCGGGGTGCACGCTGGACGCGTCCAGCGGGTCCTCACCGTCGGGGATCCGGAGGAACCCGGCCGCCTGCTCGAACGCCTTCGGGCCGAGCCGCGGGACCTCCTTCAGTGCCGTCCGCGACTTGAACGGACCGTTCTGGTCGCGGTGCAGGACGATGTTGTCGGCCAGCCCGGGCGTGATCCCGGAGACCCGGGTCAGCAGCGGCGCGGACGCGGTGTTCAGGTCGACGCCGACCGCGTTCACACAGTCCTCGACGACCGCGTCGAGCGAACGGGACAGTGAGTTCTCCGGGAGGTCGTGCTGGTACTGGCCGACGCCGATCGACTTCGGGTCGATCTTCACCAGCTCGGCCAGCGGGTCCTGCAAACGGCGCGCGATCGAGACCGCGCCACGCAGCGACACGTCCATCCCGGGCAGTTCCTGGGAGGCGAACGCGGACGCGGAGTACACCGACGCACCGGCCTCCGAGACGACCGCCTTGGTCAGCTTGAGCTCGGGGTGCTTCGCGATCAGCTCCGCGGCGAGTTTGTCGGTCTCGCGGGACGCCGTACCGTTGCCGATGGCAATCAGGTCGACGTTGTGCGCGGCCGCCAGCTGCGCCAGGGTGGCGATCGACTTGTCCCACTGGTTCTGCGGGACGTGCGGGTAGATGACGCCGGTGTTGACGACCTTGCCGGTCGCGTCCACGACGGCGACCTTCACGCCGGTGCGGAAGCCCGGGTCCAGGCCCATCGTCGCGCGGGTACCGGCCGGGGCGGCCAGCAGCAGGTCGCGCAGGTTGGCCGCGAACACCCGGATCGCCTCGTCCTCGGCGACCTGCCGCAGCCGCATCCGCAGGTCGATGCCGAGGTGCACCAGGATCTTCGTCCGCCAGGCCCAGCGGACCGTCTCGACCAGCCACTTGTCGGCCGGGCGGCCCTGGTTCTCGATGCCGACCTTGCGGGCGATCGTGGTCTCGTACTCCGTCGGTCCGTCGACCTCGACGCCGGCCGGCAGCGGCTCGACGGAGATCGTCAGCACGTCCTCCTTCTCGCCGCGGAACAGCGCGAGGATCCGGTGCGACGGCATCTTCGTGAACGGCTCGTCGAAGTCGAAGTAGTCCGAGAACTTCGCGCCCTCGGTCTCCTTGCCCTCGCGCACCGTGGACGCCAGCCGGCCCTGCTCCCAGAGCCGCTCGCGCAGCTCGCCGATCAGGTCGGCGTCCTCGGCGAACCGCTCGACCAGGATCGCCCGGGCACCGTCCAGCGCAGCCTGCGGATCGGGTACTTCGGCGTTCACGAACACCGCCGCGGCGGCGAACGGCTCGACGTCCGGGTCGGCCATCAGCCCGTCGGCGAGCGGCTCCAGACCGTTCTCCCGGGCGATCATCGCCTTCGTCCGGCGCTTGGGCTTGAACGGCAGGTAGATGTCCTCCAGCCGGGACTTGGTGTCCGCGGCGAGGATCGAGGCCTTCAGCGCGTCGTCCAGCTTGCCCTGGCTCTCGATCGACTCGAGCACCGTCCGCCGGCGTTCCTCCAGCTCGCGGAGGTACCGCAGGCGCTCCTCGATCGTCCGGAGCTGGGCATCGTCCAGCATCCCGGTGACTTCCTTGCGGTACCGCGCGATGAACGGGACCGTCGAGCCCTCGTCCAGCAGCGCCACCGCTGCCCGCACCTGGTTCTCGCCGACCTCGAGTTCTCCGGCGATCCGCTGCTCGACCGACTGCACCACCACTGTCCGTTCCCCTCTACGACCAACACACCGCGAAGCATTCTGCCTTGGGCAGCCCCATATCCTTCCGCATCCCACCCCCCACCCCGAAACCCGTCCCATCCCCACCGGTGCACAACCCATGCGATCATCCCGTTCTGGGGAGGAACCACATGGGCCAGTTCGACAGATTCATCGAGCGGAACGCCAAGCCGTCGTCCAGGGGGATGCGCGTCTTTTGCCTGGTCATGCCGATCGCCATGATCGTGCAGGCTGTCGGCAGCCACCGGCTCGACGACATCTTGACCGCAGCGTTCGGCGTGGTGCTGTTCCTGCCGGCCGGTATCGCTCCGAAGGCACACCGCGCTCGTCTCGCCGCGTTGGAGCGTCATCTGGTTCTCAGCGCCGTATGCATGTTCCTGCTGATGCTCTGCGCCCTCTTCGTGCTCCTCGCCAAGTTCTTGAGCCACCCGACCAGCCTCTACATCGCCGTACCGACGGCATTCGTCCTCACCGCAACAGGCGTCGTCCGCCAACACGCCCGAACCAGACAGTGAGCGAACGTCGGCGGCCCGGCGTGGTTGCCGTGGTCCTCCGCTGGTACGCCGAACTCCCCGTGGCCGGTGTGGTCGCGGGGAGTTCGGCGTGCGGGGTCAGGCGGCTTCGCAGAGGAGGGGCTCCTCGGCCTGCGGCTCGGGCTGGGGCTTGGGGGTGCGCATCACGGTGATGGCGATGGCGACTGAGGCGGTGACGATGAGGGCGGCGATGGCGAAGGAGAAGTGGTAGCCGTCGGTGAGGGCTTCCAGGGCGGGCTTGGGGCTGGCGGCGGTGCGGGTGGCGGAGAGGGTGGCGAGGATCGCCAGGCCCAGTGCGGCGCCGACCTCGCCCATGGTGCCGATCAGGCCGGACGCCAGGCCGGCGTCCTCGGGCTTGACGTCTGACATCGACAGACCCATCAGTGCGGGGAAGCAGATGCCGCCGCCGAGGCCCAGCAGCGCGAGTACCGGCAGTACGTGGACGAAGTAGTTGCCACCGACCGGAGCCTGCGTGAAGAGGACCAGTCCGACGACGATGAGCGACAGTCCGGCGATCAGCGGGCGCCGCGGGCCGAAGCGCATCACCAGCTTCTCCGAGTACTTCACCGACAGCAGCCCCATCACCAGCGTGGTCGGCAGGAAGGCCAGTCCGATCTCCAGAGCGTCGTACCCGAGCACTCGCTGCAGGTAGAGCGAGCCGAGGAAGAAGATGCCGAACATCCCGGAGCTGGACAGCGCCTGGATCAGGTTGGCGCCGGTCAGAGTGCGGGAGCGGAAGATGCGCAGCGGCACCAGTGGGTTGTCGGCAGTCGCCTCACGGACCACGAACCCGGCCAGCAGCACCAGCGTCACCGCAGCCAGCACCAGCGTCCGCGGAGCGGTCCAGCCGAGCTCAGCAGCCGGCTTCACGATGGTGAACACACCGACCATCAGCGCGGCGGTGATCAGCACAGCACCCGGTACGTCGGTTCCGCGCCCCAGCCCGAGCCCCTTGTCCTTCTCGATGAGTTTGACGCCCAGTACGGTCGTCAGCACGCCGATCGGCAGGTTCACGAAGAAGATCCAGTGCCAGCTGATCGCCTGCGTCAGCACACCGCCGGCGAGCAGACCGATGGACCCACCGGCCGACGCGACGAACGCGTACATGCCGATCGCCTTGGCCTGCTCCCGCGGCTCGGGGAACAGCGTCACGATCATGCCGAGGATGACTGCGGAGGTCAGCGCGCCGCCGACGCCCTGGATGAACCGCGCGATGACGAGCACCTCCTGCGACCTGGCGAGACCGCACAGCACGGAAGCGGCCGTGAAGACGACCAGTCCGGCGGTGAAGACGTTCCGGCGGCCTAGGAGGTCACCGAGCCGCCCGGCCAGCAGGAGCAGGCCGCCGAAAGCGATCAGGTAGGCGTTCACCACCCACGCGAGGGAGGAACTGGTGAAGCCGAGGTCGTCCTGGATGGCCGGCAGGGCCACGTTCACCACGGTGACGTCGAGCACGATCATCAACATGCCCGCGCACAGCGTGTAGAGCGCCAGCCAGCGCGAGCGGCCGCCCTGCGCGGCCGGCGCAGTCGCCAGGGTGTCGGTCGTCGCGTACATTCCGGTTCTCCTTCGGTCCGTCGTTTTGGCCTTTCACCTCTACGTCGGACGGGGAGAGCTCAGATTGACACGTCTTCAGAAGTTTTTTCGCGACGAGTGCGTGACATGGCGTACGCCGTGAGTGCCGGGACCAGTCCGGACCCCACGACGAGCAGCGTGGGTACCTGCGATGCCAGAGCGAACCAGGTGAGCAGTACGACGACCCCGCCGGCCACCGGGAGCGGTCGACGGAGCAGGAACAGGTTGGCGGACCGGAACAGCGACTTCATGGTCGCCGTCTCCGGCGCCTCAGGCAGAATCGCCAGTCCGCTCAGGTAGAGCCCCAGGATCATCCCGGTGAGCGGAATCAGGACTGCGAGCGCGAAGATCCGCGCCGGTCCGGCGGCGTACGCCCAGAAGGAGATGCCGAACGCCAGCATCAGCCCACCGACGTACAGGGCGAAGCCGGACAGCCAGAAGTGCTTCATCGCCCAGCGGAACTCGCGGAAGTACCGGCGCACCAGCTTCGGCTTGTCCTGACTGATCGCATCCGGCAGCACCCGTTGGAGTGCGAATGCCGCAGGGAACAACGTCACGATGGCCAGGCTGATCACCAGGAACACCAACTGCAGCATCAACAGGTCGCCGACGACCGACAGCTTCGACAACACGGTGTTCGTCCGGCCGGCCTTCTCCACCGATCGCCTCCTCGTTCCGTCCGAGCGTGCCTTGATCGTATGATCACGAACAATCACGCAGCCACCTCACCGGGACCGCCAGGGGACAGCATGCTTGCACAGGAGCGCCACGAGCTGATCCTGCGCAGCCTGCGCAGGCACGGCCGGCTCCGGGTGGCGGACCTGGTGGCGGAGCTGGGCGTGTCCGCGATCACAGTACGCCGGGACCTGGCCGAACTGGACACGGCAGGCCTGCTCCGCCGCGTGCACGGCGGCGCGATCGGTACCCGCACCGCCGAACTGCCGGCCCGCGGGAGTCAGCTCACCATCGGCATCGTCGTACCGAGCGCGGCGCCGTACTACTCGGACGTGATCCGCGGCGCGGAGGCGATGGCCGATCGGTACGGCGCCCGTCTCGTGCTCGGCGTCTCGGGGTACGACTCGGCGACGGAACGCGAGCGGATCGACAAGGTGCTCGGGATCGGGATCGCGGGACTGCTGATCAGCACGGCGCTCGGTGACGGCGCGGCCGATCGACTCGGCAGCCGGCTGGACGAGCTCGACGTACCCGTGGTGCTGATGGAGCGGGCGTTCGGGTTCCCGCACGTGGCACGCGAGTACGACCACGTGCGCACCGACCACGCGTACGGCGCGATGCTCGCGCTCCGGCATTTCGTGGCGCTCGGTCATCGGCGGATCGCGGTGAACCTGCAGGCGACGGTCACGGCGTACTGGCTGCGGCTCGGCCTCGAGACCGCCGCGAAGGCGCTCGGCGTCGAGGTCTTCCTGTCACCCGTCGACCTCCCGATGCGCGGCGACGACCCCGGCGCGGTCGCGCAGCTGGACGCGTTCCTCGCCGAGTGCGAGTCGTTCGGGAGCCGCGCCGTTCTCGTGCACTCCGACGAACACGGCGCCCGCCTGGTCGAGCGCGCCATGGAGCTCGGCCTGCGCGTCCCCGAGGACCTGTCGGTGATCGCGTACAACGACGTGACCGCCGCGCTGGCCGTCGTACCCCTGACCGCCGTCTGCCCACCCCGCCTGGCCCTCGGCGAAACCGCCTGCGACCTCCTCCTCCGCAAGATCCAGACCCCCACCACCCCCGTCCAGCACCTCAGCCTCCTCCCCACCCTCAACATCCGAACCTCCTGCGGCGCGGCCGACCCCCACCTCAGATAACCCCCAGGCATCGATCCTGATCGAATGTGATCGTTCGAGCGGTTGGGTATTGACGAGGAAAGCCCTTTCCCATACTTTCGCTGCACTTGGGTGGGGTCTTGGGCCCCGGCTGAACCAGTCAGCGAAGGAGTTCCCCTGTGAGACGTGGAGTGGGACTGACCCTGCTGGCGGCTGCGCTCAGCGTGGTGGTCAGTAGTTGTGGCAACGGGGTGATCGACAAGAGCACCGACGGCGTGCCGCCGGCCGAGGCGACCGGGACCTTACGGGTGCTGCTGCCGTCCTACCCGCCCAGTGCCAAGGGCAAGGCCGAGTTCCAGAAGGTCGTCGACGACTTTCACAAGACCTATCCGAAGATGAAGGTCGAGCCGGACTTCGCGACGTACAAGAACCTGAACGAGAAGATGTCCACCTCGATCGCGGCCGGTATCCCGTACGACGTGATGGTGACCGGCGTCGGATGGGTTCAGCCGTTCGCGTCCAAGCGGATCTTCGAGGATCTCGGCAACTACGGCGTGACGCCGGACGTGATCAAGGAGAAGAGCACGCCCGCGCTGATCCCGGCCGTGACCTACGACAAGAAGCTGTACGCCTACCCGCTGATCGCCGACGCCCGCGCGGTGGCGCTGCGCAAGAGCGCGTTCGTGGAGGCCGGCCTGGACCCGTCCAAGCCGCCGAAGTCGCTGGCCGAGATCAAGGCCGTGGCCGAGAAGCTGACCAAGCGGGACAAGAACGGCAACATCACCCGCAGCGGCTTCGACCTCGCCTCGGCGACCGGTTTCCGGCAGTCGTTCGTGACCTTCCTGGCCGCGACCGGTACGCCGCTCTACATCGGGGGTGAGCCGAACTTCGACAACAAGGAGGGGCTCGACACCTTGCTGTGGATCAAGTCGATGATCAACAACGTCCAGCCGTACGGCCAGACGAACGCCGCTCAGCAACCACTCGTGCTCACTGGTGAGGCCGCGATGGGCATCGTGAACGGCGGCGTCGACTGCTCCGCGGACGGGATCGGGCAGAAGAACTGCGACGACCTGGAGTTCTTCCGCTTCGACAGCGGCAAGGAGATCGAGTACGTCGGTGGCGACCTGGCCTCGATCGGGTCGCGCAGCCGGCACAAGGACGCGGCCTGGTCGTTCATCCAGACGCTCACCAAGCCGGCCACCCTGGACGCGCTGGCCAAGCTGAACAAGAAGATCCCGGCCTACAAGGACGCCAGCAACTCCCCGGCCGCGAAGTCGAACCCGTTGAGCCAGTTCGTCGCCGACGGCCTGCCGTACGCCGTCAACGAGAACGAGGTACCGGCCAACTGGCTCGAGATGCGCGGCAACTTCGACATCCAGCTCACCCAGGCGGTCCTCGGACAGAAGGATCCCGCCAAGGTGCTGCACAACCTGGCAGGACAGTCGCGATGAGTACAACTCTTGAACGTCCGGCGGTCGCCACGCCTCGCAAGGTGACGCCGCCGAAGGCCGATCGAACGCTGATCCGCAGCCAGGTCCGGGCCGGCTGGACGCTGCTCGCCCCCGCACTGCTGCACTCCGGCATCTTCATCGTGCTCCCGGTGATCGCGGTCCTCGTGCTCAGCCTGACCGACTACAGCTTCGGTGACTCCTTCTCCTGGGTCGGGTTCGGCAACTACGCGGACCTGTTCCGGGACGCCAACTTCCTGGCGTCGCTGTGGCACACCGTGCTGTACGCGATCATCGTGATCCCGATCTCGATGGCGGTCTCGCTCGCGGTCGCGATGGGGCTGAACCAGAAGATCCGCGGCCTCGGCTTCTTCCGGACGGCGTTCTACATCCCCACTGTCACCGCGACGGTCGCCGTGGCCACCATCTGGCTGTGGATCTACAACCCGGGCTCCGGCCTGGCGAACGGGTTCCTGAGCCTGTTCGGTTTCGCGCCGAACCGCTGGCTGGCCGACCCGGGGACCGCGCTGGGATCGCTGATGGTGGTCGGGATCTGGCAGGGTCTCGGCACCAAGATCATCATCTACCTGGCCGCGTTGCAGGGCGTGTCCCGCGACCTGATCGAGTCGTCGGAGCTGGACGGTGCCGGCCGCTGGCAGCGGTTCGTCAACGTCACCTGGCCGGCGATCGGGCCGGTCCAGTTCTTCGTACTGATCACGTCGATCGTCGGCACTTTCCAGGTGTTCGACCTGGTGTACGTGATGACCCAGGGCGGCCCCGGTTCGTCGACCCGGGTGCTGGTGATGGACATCTACCAGAACGCGTTCCAGAACCTGAAACTCGGCTACGCCTCCGCCGAGACCGTGATCATGATGATCGTGATCGCGCTCTTCATCGGCGCCGGGCGTCTGCTCCAGAAGGCGGATGCCAATGACTAGCGCAACGCTGCCGGCCGTCGCCGGCACCAAGCGGCCGGCCGTCCGGCCGGGCCGGATCCTGTTGTACGTCGTCCTCACGGTCGGCGGGTTCCTGATGATCGTGCCGTTCGTCTGGATGCTGCTGACCGCGTTCAAGTCCAACCTGGAGATCGCGAAGTTCGGCTGGCTGCCGCAGGAGCTGCGCTGGCACAACTTCGTCGAGGCGATGCAGACCGCGCCGTTCCTGCGGTACTTCCGCAACAGCCTGTTCATCGCGGTCGGCGAGACGGCGTTCACGCTCGCGGTCTGTACGACGGCCGGCTACGCGCTGGCGAAACTGCCGATCCGCGGCGGCAAGGCACTGCTGAGCTACTTCATCGTGCTGTTGATGGTGCCGTTCCAGATCATCCTGGTGCCGCTGTTCCTGATCGTGAAGTCGATCCCGCTGTTCGGGGGCAACAACATCCTCGGCCAGGGCGGAATCGGCTGGCTGAACTCGTGGTGGGGCCTGATCATCCCGCTCGGGGCGGCGCCGCTGTTCACGTTCCTGGCCCGGCAGTTCTACGTCTCGCTGCCGGATCAGCTGGCGCAGGCGGCCCGGGTCGACGGGCTCGGTGAGTTCGGCATCTTCTGGCGGATCATGACGCCGCTGATCAAGCCGGCGCTGATCACGATCGCGGTGTTCCAGATCGAGGCCGCCTGGAACGGTTTCCTCTGGCCGCTGATGATCACCACGTCGGACGAGATGCGGCCGCTGCAGCTGGGACTGGCGATCTTCTCCCAGAACCCGGCCGAGATCCAGTGGCCGTACCTGATGGCCGGTACGGCGCTCGCGACGCTGCCGATGATCGTGCTGTTCGTGTTCGCCCAGAAGCGGTTCGTCGAAGGAATGGCGAACGTCGGCATCAAGGGTTAGGGCGTGTCTCCCAATCCCCCGCCTACTGCGCGGGATTGGGAGACACGCCCTAAGCCCTCGAGCAGGTGCTCACCCCGCCCCGGGTGAGCACCTGCGAGGCCCCCTCCACACGCGGTGGTCCCGAAGAAACACCGGAGCTCCCCACCTGGTCCCCCCACTGGGTCACTCACCCGTTTATCGGCCCAGTGTGCGGGTCGTTACAGCGTTCGTGAGGTTTTTTCGTTAGTACGACCCCGATTTCCACCATGACCCCCGAATAACGACGTACCGCAGACGGCCGACGACGGTGGGTTACCTGAGGTGGGTGTGGACGACGTGTTCGATGGTTGGGGTGAGGTCGGTGGTGCCCAGGAGTTCCAGGGCGTTGGTGGCTCGGAGGGTGGCCAGGCCGTGGATGTTCGTCCACAGGGCGGTGGCGCGGAGGTTCGCGTCGGTGGGGTGTTGGCGAGCGATCAGGTCGGCGAACGTCTGGAACAGTGGCAGCGAGGTCGCGCGAAGGTTGCCGCCGGCGCCGGACAGTAGGTCGTGGCGGAAGATCAGGTCGAACATGCCAGGGCGTTCGGCGGCGAATTCGAGGTAGCGGGTGGCGGCTCGGACCAGTTGGTCCTCGGGCGCTCCCTCGGCGGACGGCGTCAGTCGAGCGGCCAGGTCGGTCAGTCCGGTGGCGGCGATCGCGGCCAGAAGCGCGTTGTGGGTCGGGAAGTACCGCCGCGGCGCGCCGTGTGAGACGCCGGTACGGCGGGCGATCGCGCGCAGGGTCAAGGTGCCGAGACCCTCCTCCTCGAGAAGGTCGACCCCGGCCTGGACGAGCCGATCGGGCAGGGCTGCCTCGGACTTCGACACATCGGACACGGGAACATTGTTGCCGTCCTTGGGTTGGCCCGGTGGCTTGGGTACGATCTTCGGCGTGACTGCCGGGTCGGCTTCCAGCCATTCACGAGTCGGGTTCCCGGCTGCGTTCTGAGCGCCGCGCGGGCCCCGCCGGCCTGCTTCTCTCCTCGTCCGCACGTTCTTCCACGACCCAGAGAGAAGCGAATCCTGAACGATTTCACCGCACGACTCATCGACGAGTTCCGGGCCAACGCCGGCCAGGTCGGCGGCCCCTTCGAGAACTCCCGGTTGTTGCTCCTGACAACCACCGGCGCGCGCACCGGCCAGCCGCGGACGGCGATCCTCACCTATTACCCCGACGGCGCCCGGACCCTGGTCGTCGGCTCGGCCGGCGGCAGTCCGAAACACCCGGCCTGGTACCACAACCTGCTCGCCGATCCCGAGGTCACCGTTGACCTCGGCTTGTTCAGCTACCCCGCAACAGCCGTCGTACTGCGGGGCTCGGAGCGCGACGAGGTCTTCGCACGACTCGTCGAGGCCGACCCGGGGTGGGGCGAGTACCAGAAGAAGACCACCCGGGCGATTCCGGTCGTCGCGCTCGAGCAGCGCCCGGGGCCGCCGCCAGGCGCCGACCGGGGGTTCGGCGAGGCGCTGAAGATCATCCACGCCGCCTTCCGGCGCGAGCTTTCCCTGATCCGCAAGGAGGTTGCGACCTCCGGGACGCTCGGCGCACAGCTCCGCATCAACTGCCTGACGGTCTGCCAGGGTCTGCACTTCCATCACACCGGCGAGTCGACCGGGCTGTTCCCGGCGCTGGTGCAGCAGCACCCGGAGCTGACCGAGGTGGTCGACGCGCTCCAGGTGGAGCACGACCAGATCGCCGTACTGCTCGGTGAACTGGAGCGCCTGGTCGGAGCTCCCGAAGTCCTCGACCAGATCGACGAGCTGATCGCGCAGCTCAACGCCCACCTGGACCGCGAGGAGGCTGCGCTCCTGCCTTATCTATAAGGGCTTACGGGCCAGGAGCGAGTAGGAGTTGGGGAGCCGACCGGACCAGGCGGCCGCGTTGGTGTCGTCCTGCGGTCGCCAGAACGGCTCGGCGTACTCCTCGAGGACCTGGATCTGCAGACCGGCACGGGAGACTGCGGTGACGATCTGGCCGAGCGTCCACTGCCACTCCTGGGCGCCGTTGCCCGGGAACGTGTCGTTGATGTGTGACTCCGCGAAGTAGCTGCGGTCCGGACGGACCCGTGGCTCGTCCGCGTCCCAGCTCCACAGCGGTACGGCCGGGTGGGCCTCGTACACGAACAGATGCCCACCCGGCCGGACCAACCGCGCCGCGTCCCGCGCCCACGCGTCGATGTCCCGCATCCAGATCAGCGCGCCCTTGCCCGTGTAGACAAGGTCCGCACAACCGTCCTCCAGCGGTACGCCGGGAACCTCGGCCACTGTATAGCGGCAGGCCAGCCCGAGCTCGTCAGCCCGTCGCTGCGCCGCGCCGGCTGCTACGGAGCTGTAGTCCACACCAGTAACCGACTGGGCGCCTGCCTTGACCAGGCCGATGTCGTCGAGCCCATGTCCGCTCTGCAGATGCACTACTATCGGCCGCTCTGCGAGCACAGGAGCCAGCAACTCCAGTTCCCGCTCGAACAGCAACCCGTCACCGCGGGCCTGCTCCAGCAACTCGTCGTACTCCTGGATGTGCTTGTTGGAGGCCTGCTCCCAGACCACGCGATTGCCCGCGACCACCTCGTCCATGAGTCCAGTCAGCCCGACCGGCGCCGATCAGGCAACTCGGTTTACTCGTTGTGGAGGACTTCGGCGATGGTCGTACGGGCGGCTGCGCGGGCCGGGAAGTATGCGCCGGCGGCCGCGATCAGCATCCCGGCCAGCACCAGGAGGGCCAGCAGGCTCACGGGGAAGACATGGAGCATGAACGACGGAAGTTCGATCTGGGCCCCGTTCGCCATCGCGGGCACGACCAGGCGGTGGGCGATGATGCCGAGCGGTATGCCCAACAGGCCGCCAATGGCGCCCAGCGCCGTCATGGACGTCACGACCATCAGCGTGACCTGTGCGGGTGTCATCCCGATCGACTTGAGCATCCCCAGGTCGCGCCGCCGTTCTCGGGTGTTGAGTATGACGGTATTGAAGACACCCAGTGCGGCGACAGTCCCCAGCATCAGCGTGAGCAGTACTACGGTCGCGAGGACCACGGTGACGAACGTGCCGGCGTCCTGGCCATCTGCCTGCTCCAGACCGGAGTCCTTTGCCTGCACGGCCTGCACGACCGCGTTCAGATCTGTCCCGTGCTTCACATTGACCTCATAGAGGTTCGCGCGCAGTTGGGGAGCGATCAGTGCGAGTGTCGACCAGTTGGACAGCACTTCGTCGGCAGAGTTGTACATCGCCTTCCCGACGATCTCTGCGCGAACAGTCTTGCCCTGTCCTTGCAGTGTGATCGTGTCGCCGACGGCCAGTCCCCGCTGCCGCAGGAAGCGTTCCGACACGACCACCTCGCCCGGTCCGTCGAACCAGCGCCCGGCGAGGATGCGGTACCCGAGCTGATCGAAGTCCCCGCGGTAGAACGACGTCCGCAGGTCGGTCTGCGTACCAACGATCCGCATGTCCAGCTCAGCCATCGCTGCGACCGACGTGACGCCTGGAGCGGACCGCAGTACCGCTTCGTCCTCCGCGTCACTCAACTTCGCACCAGGCGGGCCCTCGGGGTCGCTTGGATTCGCTCCGTTCGGACCGGCAAGGAACGTCAGGTCAACGGCGTTCACCCGGCTGGCAGCAGTCTGGTACGTCGTCAGCGACTTCCCGAGCCCCACCGCCAAAGTCACGCTGGTGACGCCGAGCACGACAGCTGCCAGCGTCAGCGCCGTACGTCCAGGACGAGCAAAAGGCAGTCCCAGGCCCAGACTGACCGACCGTGGCAGTCGAGTCCCGCTCAGCCAGCGCTGTACGGTCAGACCGCGCCCGGCCCGCGGTGCGCTTCCAGCACTGATCGCCTGTGCTGCCGAAAGACTCCGTGCTCGCAGCGCGGGCGCCAACGCAGACAACGCCACTAGAGCAGGTACGCCGATCAGCGTGGCGACGTCGACCCAGACAGGTACGCCGAGCCCACCGGCTCCATAGCTCTCGAAAGCCCTGGTCAGTAGGGAAGTGGCGAGTACGTTGCCCAGCACAACCCCGCCGGCACACCCGATGACGGCAGGGATCGACACCATCCCGAGGTACACGGCCAGCACCTGTGTCGGGGTGAACCCCAGAGCCTTCAGCACGCCAATGTGCTTGAAGCCGGCGACCACAGCACCGCTGACGACGTTCGCAACGATCAGTACGGCGACCGCTAGCCCCAGCCAGCCGAACATCATCAGGAACGGTACGAAGGTGTTTGGCTCACCTGCCGCGGCCGCCCGCAACGCCAGGTAGGACTGTGCGCCGAGGAGTGCGCCGGAAGGGAGGCCTGCAGTCACAGCATTCTGGCCGGCCGTCACCTCAGCGTTCGTCGCAGCGTGGGTGAACCGGTAGAGCATCTGCGTCGACGTCGGCTTCAACTCGCTCATCTGCGCCGGGCTGACCCATGCGTCCGCCGACTGGCTGACGCTGTACGCGAAGCCGACGATGGTCAGCGTCCGACCGTCCGACATCGTCAGCGTCCCGTTCAGCTGCGGCGTACCAGGCCCGGCGGAGTCGGTGGGGTTTCGGTTGAGCACGATCTCGCCCGGCTTGTCGGCCCAGCGCCCCTTCCAGACATTGAGCCGGTCGACGGCGCCATTCGGGTCCGCGCGGCCCACAGCCACCAGTGATCCGAGCATCGGTGGCTGAGAAACGTCCAGCGTCGCCTGCGCGAACGGTCCGGACGTAGCCGCCGCACTCCGCGCAGCCTCCGTCAACTGGGCGTCGCTGACCTTGGTGCGGTCGTACGACGCTGCCAGTTGCGCACCGCTCTGTTTGGCGTACGCCTGATCGAACGGACCACTTGAGGCGGCCAGCAGTCCCAGTGCGACCACGATCATGGTTGTGGAGAGCAGGACGACCACGCCGATCACCACGGTCTGCACGCGACGGCGTCGTACCGCTGCTCGCGACACCGGCCACACCGCGGTCACGACGTACGCTCCAGGCTGCGTTCGCCGGCGATCCGGCCGTCGACGAAGTCGATGACTCGGCTGGCGCAGCGGGTCGCGAGCTGCTGGTCGTGTGTCACCAGGAGCAGCGTCTGGCCGATCTGGTTGAGGTCCAGCAGCAGGTCCATGACCTGTTCACCGGACCGCGTGTCCAGGGCACCTGTTGGTTCGTCGGCGAGCAGGACGGCCGGGCGGTTCATCAGGGCGCGGGCGACAGCGACTCGTTGCCGTTCACCACCACTCAGCTGCGCCGGGTAGGTGTTGCGTCGGCCTGCGATGCCCAGCTCCTCGAAGAGCTCGAGTGCACGCTTACGGGCGTGCGGGGCCGACGTACCGGTGAGCTGTGCGGCCAGCGCGACGTTGTCGAGCGCGGACAGGTCGTCCAGCAGGTTGAAGAACTGGAAGATCATCCCGATCCGCCGGCGGCGGAACAGGGCCAGGCCCTTCTCGTCCAGTGTGCCGAGGTCGTCGCCGTGCACCACGACGGAACCTGACGTCGGTCGGTCCAGTCCGGCGACCATGCTGAGCAATGTCGACTTGCCGCTGCCGGACGGCCCCATCACGGCGACTGCCTCACCGGCGTGGATCTCCAGCGATACCCCGTCCAGCGCGAGAGACTCGCCGTACTCCTTGTGCACGGCGGTGAGCTGTACGACCGCCTGTCCGTTGCCTACGTCCTCCGTCATGCCGCTCACGCTAGGCCCGCTTGCAGGCTGCTGGCGTCACCCTGCCGAGGTAAAGACCGGCGGCCGTCATCCTGGAGATGTACGGCGTGCGCCTTGCGGATGATGCGTACCAGCGGACGCCTTTGGGACAGTGGACCTCGTGACGATCCTCTGGCTAGTTGTCGCGGCGCTGGCCGTCGTGGCCGCGCTGCTCACGCTCGCACTGGTACGGGCGCGACGTGCACACGCCCGAGCCCTGGAGGAGCGCGGGTGGCTGCTGGAACGCGAACGGGAGACAGCCGCCCGGAACGCAGTCGACGCCGAGCGGGCGCGGATAGCTCACGACCTGCACGACATCGTGAGTCACAACGTCAGCGTCATGGTCATCCAGGCCGGTGCGGCGCGGCACGTCCTTCTCACTGCGCCGGAACAGGCCGAGTCGGCAATGCTGACAGTAGAGGCCGCCGGTCGCGACACGATGGCTGAGCTTCGCCATCTGCTCGGTGTGCTCGTACCGCAGGCCGAGTCGGACGAGCAGCTGTCTCCGCAGCCGAGTCTGACCAGGCTGAGTTCTTTGATCGACCGAATCGCGTTTGCGGGCCTACCGGTCGAAGTACGCATCTCTGGTGAGCCTTGCGAGCTTCCGGCTGGGGTGGACGTCACGGCGTACCGGATCATTCAAGAGGCCCTCACCAACGCGCTCAAGCACGGTGACGGCGTCAGAGCCGAGGTGACGGTTCGCTACGCGCCGCACGCTCTGCGCCTGGAGGTTCTCAACACCGGACCGAGCATTCTCACCGGTGGGCGTCCCCCGGCTCCTGAAGGCGAGGGCCGCGGTCTCCACGGCCTGAAACAACGAGTGGCTGTGTACGGCGGGGACCTGGACGCGCGCCGTCGACTCGGTGGTGGCTTCCGCGTCCGGGCCAAGCTGCCGCTGGAGCGCCCGTGACAACGCGAGTGGTGATCGCCGACGACCAGGCCTTGGTGCGGACCGGCTTCCGGATGATCCTCGCCGCCCGCGGTATCGAGGTCGTCGGAGAGGCAGCGGACGGCGCCGAAGTAGTGGATGCCGTACGGCGCCTGCGCCCCGACGTCGTGCTGATGGACATCCGGATGCCCACGATGGACGGCCTGGAGGCCACCCGGCGCATCCTCGCTACACCGACCGACTGCCGCGTACTGATCCTCACGACCTTCGACCTCGACCGCTACGTGTACGCCGCCCTCGCGGCCGGCGCCAGCGGCTTCCTCCTCAAGGACGTCACGCCCGAACACCTGGCCGCGGCCGTCCGTCTGGTCACCACCGGCGACGCGCTGCTGGCGCCTTCGATCACCCGCCGCCTGGTCGAACGCTTCGCCACGCCAGCGGCCGCCCAGCCCGCCATCCACCGTGATCTCGCCACACTCACCCCACGCGAACTCGAGGTCCTCACGCTGATGGGCCAAGGCCTGTCCAACGCCGAGATCGCCACTGCCCTCACCCTGAGCGAGGCGACCGTCAAGACCCACGCGGCCAGGATCTTCGCGAAGCTCTCCCTCCGGGACCGGGCCCAGGCCGTGGTCCTCGCCTACGAGACCGGCCTGATCACCCCGGGGGCGACGTAAGCTCGGCCATGAGGGAAACCACGGCCGCCTGGGCCGCCACCTGGTGTGGTGCGCCGATCCGCGAAGTCCGACCCCTGCACGGCGCTCAAGGCCCGTGGCTGCTCGTCGCAGGCGAAACGCGGTGCATCCTGCGCGCACCGACACCACGAATCGACGCCACCATGATCGCGACCGCCGCCGCGGCTCTCCAGGTGGCTGAGCGCCATCGGTTGCCGGCGCCACGCCTGCTGGCCGCAGACCTCACCGGCGAGCATGCCGGCGTACCCGCTTCTCTGGAGACGGTGGCTCCTGGGACAACGGAATGGTCGGTGGGAACGCCTGACAGCCTCCGCGCAGCCGGCGCCGCACTGGCCGGCCTGCACGACCTTCAGATGCCTCCGCGGGAGTTCCTGCCGTTCCGTCCTCGCCCGATCGCCGTGGACGACTTCGCCGCCGACCGCCGCGCCGGACGCATGCCGACCACGGCTCTCCTCCAGCAGGCCGACAACCTGGTCACCGCCCACGGTCTGCCGGCTGCGGAACCGGTCTTCCTCCACGGCGACGTCTGGCCCGGCAACATCGTCTGGGCCGGCGACCACCTGACCGCCTTCATCGACTGGAAGACCGCCGGCGTCGGCGCTCCCGGCGTAGACCTGTCCGAGCTCCGCAAACAGGTCGCCATCAGCTTCGGCCCCGACGCCCCCGCCCACGTCCTGACCGGCTGGGAACAAGCCACCGGCCGCAGAGCCGACCACGTCGCCTACTGGGACGCAGTCGCCGCCCTCAACACCCCCACCACCCTGTACGCCGCCCCCGCCACCGCCCGCCGCGACGCCTTCCTCCGCAAGTCCCTGAATCACCTGCCGTAACTCGCCACACTCGGAAATGGCTAGGGTTCTGAGAACTCGTTCGCTTGAAGGGGGCCGGCGTTGACCCAGCAAGATGCGTGGCCATGGCCAGATCGGCTCGATGGTGCTGTCGCTGCTCCGGAGTCACACCGGGTCATCTTCGAGAACGACCAGATCAGGGTCTTGGAGGTCGTGCTCGAACCTGGACAGCGGGAGCCGGAGCACACACACGCCAGGCCGAGCGTCATGGTCGTGACCCAAGCCACCAAGATCCGCTATTTCAGGGGTGCCCGGCTGATGTTCGAGTCGGTTGAGGACGAGCCACCGGGCACGCGCGAACCCCGGTGGATGGAGGCCGAGGGTCCCCACTCAGTGGAGAACATCGACGATCATGCCTACCGGGCCTACCGCGTCGAGCTGAAACCCCAATGAACCTTCCCACGGCTGCGAAGACGGCCCCTGCGGTCGCAGCCCCGACCGGCGCGCCGCACGACAGCTGAACCCTTGGACAAAAGAAGGGCCGGACGCTCAGCGTCCGGCCCCTCTGCGGTGCATGTCTCCGTGTGACCTGCGGTTTCTTCAGTCCGGGAGACTGGCGGAGGATACGAGATTCGAACTCGTGAGGGGTTGCCCCCAACACGCTTTCCAAGCGTGCGCCCTAGGCCTCTAGGCGAATCCTCCAAGCGGAGAGGATACCGGGCGGTGGCGGCGAATCCGAAATCGGGGCGGCGGCTAGGGTCGGGCGCATGGCGGAGTTGGTGCTGCGGCTGATCGAGCCGGGGGACGTCGGGGCGTTGCAGGATCTGATCGAGTCCGACCCGGGGTACACCGAGCGGGTGACGGGCAATCCGCCGGGAGCGGCGGACGCGCAGAGCTTGCTGATGATGCGGCCGGAGGGGCTCGCCCAGGACGCGAAGGTGGTGCTGGGGGCTTTCGCGGAGGAGCAGTTGGTGGCGGCCGTCGACCTGCTCCGAGGGTTCCCGAACGACCGGACTGCGTTCATCGGTCTGCTTGAGGTCCATTCGCGTCACCAGCGTCGCGGGTACGGCGGTGCGACGTACGGGCTCGTCCAGCGGTACGTCGAGAGCGCGTGGCCCGAGGTGCGGACCATGCGGCTCGCCGTGGTGGACACCAATTCGGACGTCGCCACCGGGTTCTGGCTGCGGCAGGGCTTCACGCCGACCGGCGAGGAGCGCCCGTACACCTACGACAAGCTCGAGACGACCGCCCGGCTGTACGAGAAGCAGCTACCTGAGCAGGACGGGAGCTAGCGTCTGCCACTGCTCCACCGGCTGTGGACCGGTCACGCCCGTGATGACGTTGACTGCGACGTGGTCGGCGCCGGCGTCCAGGTGTTCGGTCAGTTTGGCCTTGATGTCGGCCGGACTGCCCCACGCGGCGAGTGAATCGACCATGTGGTCCGGCAGCTCGGACAGATCGCTGTCAGTGAACCCCTGCCTCTTCAGTGAGGCAACGTACCCAGGGATGCGGGTGAAGAAGCTGATGGTGTCCCGCGCGATGCTGCGCGCCCGGTCCGCGTCTTCCTCGACGACAGCGAGGTGGCTGACGGCCAGGAGCTTGTCCGGTCCCAACACCTTCCGCGCCTCGGCGGAGTACGACGCGGCGGTCAGGAACGGGTACGCACCGGCGGTCCGCTCGCCGGCAAGCTTCAGCATCTGTGGACCGAGCGCTGCGAGCACCAGACGATCCACAGGTACGTCGATCTCGTCCAGGTACGCGTTGAGTGTGGCCAGCGGCTTAGCGCCGTGCGCCCCGCCGAGACCGACAGTGAGTCGCCCCGGTGCGATCGCCTCGAGTACGGCGTACCTCGCGCTCACGTCGGCCGCGCGGTACTTGTCCACCGCCAGAATCCCGGTGACGAACCGGATCGACGCCGTGGCCCCGATCAGGTCGGTGATCGTCTGCAGTCCGGGCAGCGGCCCGCCGGACAACCAGATCACCGGGTACCCGAGATCTTCGGCTGCTTGCGCCGCCGCGATGGACTCCGCGCTGCTGTCGAGCCCGGTGGTGATCCCGAACGGGCCGAATTGATGATCCGTCACCCAAACAGCTTGAACCCCGCCGGCCGACCCCGGCACCCCTGTTCGCTCAGGGCGGATCAGAGGTTGGCCTCCGCGACCGTCCGGGTGATCGATCCCGAGGCGGATTTCGGGCGTGGTCAGTCGATCCCGTACACTCATGGCTGGTTCCCCGCGTGGCGGTATCTCGCCCAAACCCCCCAGGGCCGGAAGGCAGCAAGGGTAAGTGAGCTCTTCCGGGTGCGCGGGGAATCCTCATGTCCGGGCTCATGTCTAGGCTTGGTCTCCCACGACTGAGGAGATCGATGAACCCCGAGAGCGATTACCTGCAGGAACTGATCATCGCCGAGCTCGGCGTGCCGACGGCGTTCGACGTGGACGGCGAGATCGAGCAGCGGGTCGAGTTCCTGGCTGACCGGCTCCGGCAGACCGGCGCGACGGCGTACGTGCTGGGCATTAGTGGTGGCGTCGACTCCGCGACCGCGGGGCGCCTCTGCCAGCTCGCGGTGGAGCGGGTGCGGGCGGAGGGCGGTCAGGCGACGTTCATCGCGATGCGGTTGCCGTACGGCGTGCAGGCCGACGAGGCGGACGCGCAGCGCTCACTGGAGTTCATCAAGCCGGACGAGACGCTGGTCGTCGACGTGAAGCCGGCCACTGACGCCATGGTCGAGTCGGTCCGGCACGCCGGACTCGGCGACCGCGAGGACTTCCACGTCGGCAACATCAAGGCCCGCCAGCGGATGGTCGCGCAGTACGTCGTAGCCGGCGCCCGCGGCGGCCTGGTCGTCGGCACGGACCACGCGGCGGAGGCCGTGATGGGCTTCTACACGAAGTACGGCGACGGCGCCTGCGACCTCACGCCGCTGTCCGGGCTGTCCAAGCGTCGCGTCCGCGCGGTGGGCGAGCGGCTCGGTGCGTCGCCGGAGATCACCGGCAAGATCCCGACCGCCGACCTGGAGACGAACAACCCGGGTGTCCCGGACGAGGACGTGCTGGGCGTGACGTACGACGAGATCGACGACTTCCTCGAGGGCCACGACGTGGACGAGAAGGCGGCGAGCACGATCATCGCGACGCACCGCCGTACCGCTCACAAGCGGGCCGTCCCGGTCGCCTTCAGCTGAGGTGTTCGGTCACCAGCCGGGTGAAGAGTTCCGGCTGCTCGGCGTGCACGAAGTGACCGGCACCGGTCGCGTAGTAATAGGTGCCGGTCGCTACGTCGGAGCGGAACAACTCGATCTCCTCCGGGCTGGTGACCGGGTCGTACTCGCCTTTGATCAGCAGGGCGGGCTGGGTGAGCTTGGCGAGCGACGGCAGCAACGGCTCGGCGAAGCTCTCTGACGAGGTGATCGCCTCGGAGAACTGACCGGACCGCTGGTGGTACTCGGCGGGGATCTCGCTGTCCGCCGGGAGCTGCAGGTCACGGGAGTCCGGGCCGAGGTAGATCTCCATACGCCGGTCACCGAGCTGGACGAGCAGACCGGTCCGCTCGTCCCACATTGCCTTCGTCGCTGGGCCGGTGTGCGGTGGGAGCTCCGCACCGGGGAGCAGTGGCAGCGCGGCGCGGACGAGAGTGTCGGTAGCGAGCACCATGTCCCAGCCGGGGTTCTCGAAGACGATCTTCGTGATCGAGTCGGGGTGCGCAGCGGCGTAGCGGAGCGCCACGCGGCCGCCGTACGAGTGGCCGAGGACCGCCCACCGCTCGATGCCGAGCTGCTGACGCAGGGCCTCGTAGTCGGCGACCAGGTCCTGCTCCGTGACCGGTCCGGTGAGTGGGTCGGACTGCTGCACGCCACGCTGGTCCACGGCGATCAACCGGAAGCTCTTGGCGAGGCGATCGCCCTGGAACGCCAGGAAGTCGTACGAGCCCGCGCCGGGGCCGCCGTGGACGAACAGCAGTGGTGGCGCGTCCGCGGGTCCGCGTTGGTCGACGTACAGCCTGGTGTCACGGACCTTCGTCAGCATGGCGTGAGCGTAGTTCGCGCACGCGTCAAGCGGTATGGGCCAGTTGAACTTGCCGGATGCGGTTGGCGAGGCGGGCCAGCCGGATGGTCGCGATGTTCCGGTACGCCGGGCGCAGGACCGTCGCGAGCGGGCCGGACTGCTCGAACGTGTGGGTGACCCGGCTGTCGTCGCCGATCGTCCACGTGCCGACCTCGCGGAAGCCGGGGACCTGCCAGACGATCTCCACCCGGTCCGCCTCGACGACCGTGTACTGCAGCTCGCCGGAGAAGCCCGGCCGGACGCGCAGCGAGTAGCGGGTGCCGGGGTTGGTCTCGCGGGGGCCGTCGATGGCGAGGAACGCCTCGTTCCACTCCGGCAGTCCGAGGGCGTCGAGCAGCACCTGACGGATCGCTGCCTGGCCGGCGTGGATGGTCTCGGTGGCCTGTTCCATGACTAGTTCTCCTGGTGGGCGAGGACGGGACCCCGTCGGCGGGCCAGTGCGGCCCCGGTGGGAAAGGCGTCGGCGAGCGTGCGGAGCGTGGTGATGGTCTCGTCGAGCGCCTGGCCGGCGACAAGGTCGTGCATGGTGCGATGCAGCCGGTTCTCCGCGGTGATGATGCGCCGGTGCAGGGCGCGGCCCTGCGGGGTCAGGCTGAGCGTGAGATAGCGCTTGTCCACCTGGTCGATGCCACGTTTCACCAGGCCCTGCGCGACCAGCCGGTCGACGAGTCGGCTCGGACTGTTACCGGTCTCGCAGACGAGCAGGGCCCCCAGTGCGTTGAGCGTCATCGGACCGTGGTCGCGGAGGACGCGCAGAACCTCTGCCTGGGAGGGCGTGATGCCCAACGGGCGTAGCTCGGCAGCGAGCAGCCGATTGCCCTCGCGCTGAATCGCCAGCACGAGATAGCGAAGCTCCTCGACAACCTTCATGCCGGACATATTACACGACATGTATGTCGTGTCATTTATCTGGCAGGCGTGTTTCCGGTGATCGGCCGATCGCTGTTGCCCGAGGCGCCGGTTCCGGAAGAGTGCCGGAGAAAGTCCGGTTGAGGTCATGGTCAAGGTGACATCGCGACTGGCACAGTGTGTGCATGAAGGGTCTGATGCAGAACTACCAGCTGTCACTGGACACGATCTTCCGTCGTGCGGAGCAGTTCTACCCGGACAAGACGGTGCACACCGGCGGCCCGGCGCCGGTCACGCTGACGTACGGCGAATGGGCCGACCGCACCAGACGGCTGGGTGGCGTCCTGGACACGCTCGGGATCAGCCCCGACGGCCGCGTCGCCACCTTCGCGTGGAATTCGGGCCGTCACCTCGAGCTGTACTTCGCCGCGCCCTGCACCGGCCGGGTGCTGCACACGCTCAACATCAGACTCTTCCCCGACCAGGTCGTCTACATCGCGAATCACGCCGAGGACGAGGTCGTGTTCGTCGACCGGTCACTGCTCGGGCTGTTCCTGCCGCTGCTCGACCGGCTGACCCAGCTGCGGCACATCGTCGTGATGGACGACCTGCCGCCCGGCGCGCCCGGCGCCGAGATCCCGGACGATCCGCGCTTCCACGACTACGAGGAGCTGCTCGCCGCCGCGAACCCGGTCGAGTTCCACGTCGACGACGAGAACCAGGCCGCCGCCATGTGCTACACGAGCGGTACGACGGGGAATCCGAAGGGTGTCGTCTACTCCCATCGGTCCACCTGGCTGCACTCGATCGGTGTCCTGACCAACGCCGGCATCGGGCTCACCGAGACCGACACCGTGATGCCGGTCGTGCCGATGTTCCATGCGAACGCCTGGGGTCTCGCGCATGCGGCGCCGATGGCGGGCGCGTCGCTCGTCTTCCCGGGGCCGGACATGACGCCGAAGGGGATTCTCAAGCTGCTGCAGGAGCAGGAGGTCACGCTGTCGGCGGGCGTGCCAACGATCTGGCAGGGGTTGTTACCGCTGCTCGACGGGGTCGAGCTCCCCAAGCTGCGGCGGATCCCCTGCGGCGGGTCCGCCGTACCCGAGGCGTTGTCGGAGGCGTTCCGGGAGAAGCTCGGCAGGCCGATCCTGCAGGCGTGGGGGATGACGGAGACGAGCCCGGTGGCGACCGCTTCCCACGTCCCGGCGCGGAACGCGGATCTTCCGCAGGAGGAGCAGGCGCACCTGCGGGCGCGGGCCGGTCTGCCGCTGCCTGGTGTCGAGGTGCGGATCGTCGAGCCCGGTTCGATCACGCCGCTGCCCTGGGACGACGAAGCGACCGGCGAGCTGCAGGTCCGCGGCCCGTGGATCGCCGCGGAGTACTACCGGCCCGACGACGGTGCTCAGCTGAACACCGAGGACGGGTGGATGAAGACGGGCGATGTCGCCGCGATCGACCAGTACGGCTCGGTGCGGATCGTCGACCGGACCAAGGACCTGGTGAAGTCCGGTGGCGAGTGGATCAGCTCGGTCGAACTCGAGAACCTCTTGATGGCCCATTCCGCGGTCAAGGAGGCCGCGGTGATCGGCGTACCGCACCCGAAGTGGGACGAGCGGCCGCTCGCGTGCGTCGTACGGGTCGAGGGTTCGAGCGTGACGGGCGAGGAGATCCTCGAGTACCTGCAGCCGTTGGTGGCGAAGTGGTGGCTGCCGGATGCGGTCGAGTTCATCGACGAGGTCCCGAAGACGTCGGTCGGCAAGTTCTCCAAGAAGGATCTGCGGACGAGGTTCGCGAACTACCACATGAAGTAAGTCCTCGGCCGATGCAGGTTGGTTGCCGTGAGCATCCGTGCCCACGGCAACCACCCCGAGGAGCCGTGTGGATTCCTCGAGCGGCGTATCGGCGACCGCGTGGGGAGGCTTGGCGGGAGAGATGGAGCGTGGGGAAGCTTGGCGGGGGTGACGGCCCGGGCGGGGGATGCGACGGGGAGCGCGGGCGCGAACGGCACCACCGGTGAGCGTTCACGGTTCTTGTGGATGCGCTCGGAGGGGCACCCGGCGTCGCCAAGGATCGTCCACCCGGAAGGTCCCTCCCGCACGACCCGTCCGGCACGCTACTCCGCGACCGTGAACGGCCCGTCCGGCACGCTACTCCGCGACCGTGAACTCCCCGTCTCGGTCGCCCCGAACACGATCCCCGCGGATCCGGCGTGCCGGCGGACAGGCATCGGCTTGGTAGCTGCCCCCCGCAGCTACCAAGGTTGCCCGCTCAGATTCCTAGGGGGGCACCCTCCATCTCAGGGGATATCCCCTCGTGTTGTCCCTTCTCCCCTCCTGTACCAGGGGAGAAGGGACAACACTGACGGTTAACCCCTCGTCTGACATTCGTGCGAGCGTCCGGCGGCTCCCGGCGCCGCCGCCCAGTACGTCCCGCCAGCCGAGGCCATCGCGCTCTGGGGGGTGCCTCCTCAAGTGGAGGGTTGCCCCCTCGGATTCTGAGGGGGCAACCCTCCGTCTCGAGGGGCATCCACCCGTGTGTGCCTTCTCGGGGCCCGCGCCAAGACGGGTAGCGCTGCGTACGGCGGTAGCTCTGCGTACGGCGGTGGTGGGTCAGGCGAAGTTGGTGTGGAAGTGGTTGTGGAGGTGCTGGAGGGTCGCCTCGACGTACTCGGTGGGCCACGGGGTGTCGGTGAGCTTGGCCAGGGCAGTGCCGCGGGTGATGAACTGGCGGCAGATGTACTGGTTCGCAGCGATCACGTCGGCCGGGTCGGTGCCGGCCGCGGGGATGGCCTCCAGCGCTGCGCGCTGTTCGTCGGAGAGTAGGGCGTTGAGGCGCTTGGCCCCGCTGGTCCGGCGTACGCCGCGTTCGGCCAGCATCAGCGTGACGAGTTGGTCGCGTACGGCGCCGACGCCCTGGTTCGCGACGATCCGCTCGTCACGACCGAGCACCGTCACCAGGTTGCCGAGGAAGTAGAAGAAGAGGTTGACGGCATCGGTCGGCCAGTACGGGTCACCTGGGCGACCACCCTGGGGCGCGATGTCGCCGTCCGGGAACAACGTCCCGTCCCGATCGAACAGCACCTTGACCCCGTCGTACTGAAGCCGGTCGAAAGAGGCGAGCGGGTGGATGATCAGGTCGACGTGCAGCCAGTCCGGCGTGATGCCCAGCCCGCCGACCAGCCCGGGGATTCGGTCCGTGTGGACGGTCGGCCCGGTGAGCTCCCGCAGTACGTCGTCCCAGTGGTCCTGGAACCACGCCGTACTCTCGTCCGCCACCACCAGATGCACATCGACGTCGCTGAACCGGTCGGCCGCACCCGTCGCGAAGCTGCCGACCAGGTAAACCGCCAGAACCCGGGGGTCCGTGACAAACGCCTCGCGCGCCCGCTGGATCACGCCCTGCTGCCGCTCGTCCCCAGTCCACATCCAGCCCACCCTAGGCCGCCGCCGTATCACCGGGGCCGCGCTGGTCGCGCGAGGCCGGGACGTGGAGTGGGCGGGGAAATGTCCGGGGGCGGCGCTAGGGTTGCCGCGTGGAAGCGCCTCTTGCTCTGTATCGCCGGTACCGCCCGGAGACGTTCGCGGAGGTGATCGGGCAGGACCATGTCACCGCACCGCTGCGGAACGCGTTGAGTAACAACCGGGTGAATCACGCCTACTTGTTCTCCGGGCCACGCGGATGTGGGAAGACCACCAGCGCGCGGATCCTCGCCCGCGCGATCAACTGCGAGAAGGGCCCGATCGCCGAGCCGTGCGGAGTGTGCAAGTCGTGCACCGACCTGGCGCGCGGCGGGCCCGGCAGCATCGACGTGATCGAGATCGACGCGGCGTCGCACGGTGGTGTGGACGACGCTCGCGATCTGCGCGAGCGGGCGTTCTTCGCGCCGGTCGAGAGCCGCTACAAGATCTACATCATCGACGAGGCGCACATGGTGACCACGCAGGGCTTCAACGCCCTGCTGAAGCTGGTCGAGGAGCCGCCGCCGCACCTCAAGTTCATCTTCGCGACCACCGAGCCCGACAAGGTGATCGGGACGATCCGCTCCCGGACGCACCATTACCCGTTCCGGCTGGTGCCGCCGAAGGTCCTCGCCGACTACATGGCCCGGCTGTGCGAGTCGGAGGGCGTGGCGATCGAGTCGCCGGCGCTGCCGCTGGTCGTGCGGGCCGGTGCCGGTTCGGTGCGTGACTCGCTGAGCGTGCTCGACCAGCTGATCGGCGGCGCTGGCCCCGAAGGGGTCACGTACGAGCTGGCGGTCGCGCTGCTCGGCTTCACGCCCGACTCGCTGCTCGACGCGTGCGTCGACGGGTTCGCGGCGCACGACAGCGCGGCGGTGTTCGAGACCATCGACAAGGTGATCGAGACCGGCCAGGACCCGAAGCGGTTCGCCGAGGACCTGCTGCGCCGGCTACGTGATCTCGTGGTGCTGTCCGCCGTACCGTCTGCGATCACGTCCGGCCTGATCGAGGCCGCCGAGGACCAGGGCGAGCGGCTGCAGACGCAGGCCGCCGGGATCGGTCCCGCGGAGCTGACGCGGGCGGCGGACATCGTCGCGGCCGGTCTGCTGGAGATGCGGGGGGCGACAGCGCCTCGGCTCCAGCTGGAACTGATCTGCGCCAAGGTGCTTCTGCCCGGCGCCGACGACTCCACCAACGGCATCCAGGCCCGCCTCGACCGCATGGAACGCCGCCTGGCCATCGGGGTCCCTGGAGGTACGCCGGACCTCGCGCCCGGCGCCGCGGCCCCGAGCTCGGCCTCGGCCGCAGGTTCCTACGGCGACGCGGGCCTTGGTACCCCCCCAGCCGACGCCTCCAGCAGCCGAGCCGCGGCTCGAGCTGCCGCAACCACCAGCCGCGCTGGCACCGCGGACTCCCCGTCCGGATCTGCTGCAGGTGGCATGGGTGACCCGGCGGGTGTGGGCGGTCCAGCTAGCGCCGACCGTGCAGGCGGGTCGGACGGTCCGAGTGGGTCGGGTAGTGCCGATGGTCGCGGCGGAGCAGACGGCGGATCGTCCGGTGGTGCTCCTGCAGGCGACGCTGGCGCTGCGGCGTCGCAGGGTGCTGGTGGGGCGCCCGGTGCTGCTGCATCTGGTGCCGCAGGCGCTGATGCCGCCTCGAGCGGTGGGGCCTCGAGTGGTGCGGCCTCGAGTACGGCGAGCTCGAGTGGGGCGGGCTCGGGTCGTGCGGGTTCGGGTGGTGCCGGTGGTGCGGCGGCAGGCGGCGCTGGTGGTGCGCGTACGGGGGCTTGGGGTGATGAGCCGCCGATGTCGGCTGCGACGGTTGGACAGTCGGCACCAAATACACAGTCAGCACCAGCTGCGCAGTCCGCAGCCCCCGCGCAGTCCGGTCCGGTCGCTCAGGCTCCGGCGGCCGCTCAGGCTTCGCCCGTTGCGCAGGGTGGGGGTGTTGGGCTGGCGGATATTCGGCGGTTGTGGCCTGAGGTGCTGGACGCGGTGAAGGCCAAGCGGCGGTTCGCTTGGATCATGTTGAGCCAGAACGCTCAGGTGATCGCGATCGACGATCAGACTCTGACGCTCGGCCTGGTGAACGCAGGTGCCCGCGAGAGCTTTGCCCGGTCCGGCAGCGACGAGATTCTTCGGCAGGCGATGATCGACACGATCGGTGTGAACCGACGGGTCGAGGCAGTCGTCGACCCGTCCACCGATCCGGGCGGCGGCTCCGTCAGCCGCCCCGGACCCCAACCCGGCGGCTCCAGCCCGCAGGCGGGCGGCCCAGGCGGCCACGCGCCCGGCGGATCCGGTGCGCCGAGCGGAGGCGCGCCGAGCGGAGGCGCGCCGGCTGGTACGGCGAGTTCGGGTGGCCCGGCGACCGGCGCAGGCGGAGCAAGCTCCAGCGCGGGTGGTCCAGGAGCGACCGGCTCAGGACCGACCGGACCTGGCGGCAGCGGACCTGGTGCGACCGGACCTGGTGCGATGGGCGCTGACGCTGACGGGGATGGCGCCGGCTGGTCTGGCGCGGGCAGCACGGGCGTTGACGGTAGTGGCGCCGGCTGGTCGGGCGCGGCCGGATCCGGCGCCGCTGGCTCGGGCGAGGCTGGCTCGGGTGGATCCGGTGCCGCGGTGCGAGGCGGCGCGGCCGTCGCGGACGGCGCGGACGGGTTCGGGGGCTCGGGTGGGCCGGGTGGATCTGGTGGTTCTGCGAGCAACGTGAGCGGTGGGCACGGCACCGGCGGCGCTGGAGCTGGAGCTGGTGGCGCGGCGCTCGGTTCGGCTGGTTACGGCGGCGGTGCGGGGAGTGCGGCTGGCGGTGCTGGAAACGTAGGCGGGGGTGCCTCGGCTGGCGGTGGCGCTGGTGCCGGAGGCCTGGGGGCTGGTTCCGCAGGAGCTGGCGGCGGCGCGGCTGGTGCTGGTGAGGCAGGAGGTGTTAGCGGCGCCGCGAGCGCCGGTAGTCCTGCTGGCGCTGGTGCGGCCGCGGGCGCTGGTGCCGGGGCCTCTGGCGGTGCCGGGGCCTCTGGCGGTGCTGGGGGTGCTGGTGGTCAGCGTGGAGCTGGTGGCCAGGGGGCGGCCGGTGGAGATGGCGCGCGGACTGGGGCCTGGGGTGAGGGGCCTGGAGGGTCGGTTGCGCTGCGGGAGCCGCCGGACTCTGAGTTTGATGTGCCGCCGGAGCCGGATCCGTGGGAGGACGGGCCGGCGGCGCGGCCGGGGCGGCAGTCGCCGGGGCGGCAGGCCGCGGTGGATCGGCGGGAGCAGGCGGCTAGTAAGCGGCGGGCCGCGGAGGCGGCGGTTGCTGCCGAGCAGGCGCGGCGGGCGGCTGCGGCTCCGGCGGCGCCTGAGGTGCCGCTGACGCCGGAGGAGGAAGCGGACTCGATCGGCGAGGACGACCTGGTGCTCGAAGAGGACTCGCGATCGCACACCGACCTGCTGCGGGACACGCTCGGTGCCCAGATCATCACCGAAGAGCCCAACTGAGTTCACGCCGGCGTCGCTCGCTGGTAACAGGCTCGTCCACACGCTGCGGAGCGCAGTCACGCGCAGTATCCCCATAATCCACAGGCCTGTGGATAAGGTTGTCCACAACAGTGTGAACAACCATGGGGAGACTGGTCGGTTTCTGGGTGCGGCTGGGGTTGTCCGGAGGACCGGCTAGTGTTGAGGCTCCGGTGGCAGACAGGCCCGGAGAGGCGTGTCGAGGCCGGGAAGGTAAGCACGGGGCTCGGGAGAGCGGTTCGGACGAGGAGATCGCAGTGTTCGACGGTGGCGGTGCTGGGGGCTTCGACATGTCCAACCTGCTCGCGCAGGCACAGGCGATGCAGAACCAGCTGATGGAAGCGCAGGCCGACCTCGAGGGTCAGGAGATCGAGGGTTCGGCCGGTGGTGGTCTGGTGACCGCTCTGGTGTCCGGCACGGGCGAGCTGCTCAGCCTGAACATCAAGAAGGAAGCCGTCGATCCGGACGACACGGAGACGCTGGCTGACCTGATCGTCGCCGCGGTGCGCGACGCCTCGGAGAACGCCAAGCAGGCCGCGGCCGCCGCGATGGGACCGCTGGCCGGCGGGCTCGGCGGTGCGTTCGGCGGCGAGGGCGGCATCCCCGGTTTCGGCGGCGGACAGTCCGGCCCGGCCGGATTCACCCTGCCTGGTGCGGCGCAGCCGGCGGTCGAGTCCGGCGACGACGAGCCGACGCCCGGCGGCGCGACCGGCAAGGACGTGGGCAGCGCGAGCGACAAGAGCGGCGGTGTCGGGTTCGTGAACCCGGGGAGCGCGACCGGCGAGCCCGGTCAGAACCCGGCCTGACGTGTACGAGGGGGCCGTTCAGGATCTCATCGACGAGCTGGGGCGCCTGCCCGGAGTGGGCCCGAAATCCGCACAGCGGATCGCGTTCCACCTGCTCGCCGCGGACGAGACCGACGTACGGCGGCTTGCGCACGTGCTCGTGCAGGTCAAGGAGAAGGTCAAGTTCTGCGAGATCTGCGGCAACGTCGCGGAGGACGTGCAGTGCCGGATCTGCCGTGACCCGCGCCGGGACCTGAGCCTGATCTGTGTGGTCGAAGAGGCCAAGGACGTGGTGGCGATCGAGCGCACCCGCGAGTTCCGTGGCCGGTACCACGTGCTCGGCGGGGCGATCTCGCCGATCGAGGGCGTCGGGCCGGACGAGCTGCGGATCAAGGAGCTCATGCAGCGGCTGGCCAGCGGTGAGGTGACCGAGATCATCCTGGCCACCGATCCGAACCTGGAGGGCGAGGCGACGGCGACGTACCTGAGCCGTCTGCTCCGGCCCATGGGCTTGCGCGTGACCCGATTGGCTAGTGGACTTCCAGTAGGCGGTGACCTCGAGTACGCGGATGAGGTCACCCTCGGACGGGCGTTTGAAGGGCGACGATCGATCGATGACTGAACCAACGGATATTGCGGAACGCGCTTTGGCCACCGACAACGAGGACCTGACCGAGTTCGCGGAACAGATCGCCGACCAGGTCCGGAGCTTCCTGATCTCGGTGCGTGACATCGCCGCGCAGCCGGACGAGGACGGGGTCGACGAGGGCCTCGCCTCACTGCCGTACCTGCTGCTCGAGGTGAGCCAGCTGCTGCTCGCCGGCGGCCGGCTCGGCGCCTTCGAGGACTTCGTCCCCGAGGAGCGGTTCGAGAGCGACGCCGGTCCGGACCCGGACCTGGACGCGATGCGCGACCGGCTCGCGGTGCTGTTCGAGGGCCTCGACGAGTACGCCGAGGTCTTCGACCCGTACGCCGCTCCGCCGGAGATCACCGTGAACCGGCTCTCCGACGACCTCACCGCGATCGCGACCGACCTGGTGCACGGCCTCGCGCACTACGAGGACGGCCGGGTCGTCGAGGCGCTGTGGTGGTGGCAGTTCTCCTACGTCTCCACGTGGGGTGCCGCGGCGAGCGCCGTACTGCGGGCCATCCAGTCGCTGATCGCGCACGACCGGCTGGAGCCGGCGCACGACGCCGAGACCGAGGCGACCGACCGCGAACTGGTCGAGGTCGCCGAGGAAGTCGTCCAGCGCCGGTAGTTATCCACAGCTTGCTCCTGACCGGCCCACGCGGGGTCCTCAGCCCCTACGGTGAGGGATCGTCCCGGTCAGGAGGCCCGTTGTGGACCAGCAGGTGGAGGAACTCAGCGCGACGTTCAGTACGTCGCGCGTGCGGGCGATCATCTGGGCGCCGATCGCGACGTTCCTCGTCGTCGGCTTCTCCCCCCGCGATCTGAAGTACGAGCACCCGGTCTGGGACGTGTTCTTCAACCTCGTCTGCCTGCTGTTTCTCGTCCTGGCGGTCCGCGCGTGGATCGCCGTACTGCGTCCGCGCTTCGAGCTCCGGCTCGCGTCGGACGCGCTGACGATCAAACGTGGCCGTCGCAAACTGATCGCGCCGTGGCAGTCCGTCGGGCGGGTCCGCGTCGAATGGCACTCCAAGGTCCCGTGGGTGGTGGTCTGGCTCGACGCGACAGTCACCCCGGACGACGTGCCGGTCCGACGTCGGGAGGACGGCAGCTATTGGGTGCTCCCGGTCGGGCTCGGCCGGTCCACGCGTAAGCGCACCAAACAACTCGAGCAGTTCCGCACCGCCGTCATGGGGTGCGGCGGCCGTTACCTCGACCCGTTCTGAGCTCTGCACCCGGGACTCGGTTGAATGGTGCGGTGTCGGTTCTCGAAGTGGTGCGGCGGATGCCGGAAATCAGCGACGTACGGCGGGTCAGCCGCGCGTTGGCAGTGCTCGATCTGGTGTTGAACGAGGACGCCACCACGCGGTACTACGAGTTCGATGCGCGCTGGTCCGCGACCGAGGAAGCGGCACTGATGCGGGACGGGTCGGGGAACGAGTACTCGATCGTGTTCTCGCCGGATGGGGCGTTCGCGTACGGGTTCGATCACGAGTCGCCGATGTCGCCGTACGGGAACGACATGCGGCCGTGGCCGGGGTTGCTGGACGGCGTCCCGGAGGAGTTCCGCGAGGCGCGGGACGACAAGGCGTTCTGGGACGTGGCCGGTGGGCCGCGGGCGACGGTGTGCTTCTGGCGGACGACCGGCGACGCGGCCTGGCAGTGCGGTCCGGTCGAGAACGTCGAGGCCGACGGGGCCGACTGGCTGTTCGAGTTGGTGGCTGACGGGCGACCGGAGGCGTACCTGACGTTCGCCGAGGACTACTACGAGGTCGCCCTCGACCTGGAGGCGATCCGGTACGTGTACGCGCTGATGCCGTTGACGGAGTACGTCGTGACGTCGCTCAACCGGCAGCGGCGGTTGGCTGACCTCGCCGAAGGGATCGCCGAGATCGGGTACCCGCGGTCCTGAAGCGCGTTAGCGTGACGCCCGATGACTACGCACCCACAGGATCCGGCGGTGGTCGGGTCGTTCGCGATCCAGGGCCGGCTCGGCCGTGGGGCGATGGGTGCGGTCTATCTCGCGCGATCTCCGGGCGGCCGGTTGGTCGCGGTGAAGGTGGTGCGCGACGAGCTCGCCGGTGACTCGGGATTCCGCGCGCGGTTCGCGCGCGAGGTCACCGCCGTACGGAAGGTGAGCGGGGCGTTCACCGCGGCAGTGATCGACGCCGATCCGGACGCTGACCGGCCATGGCTGGCGACCGAATATCTGCCGGGACCGACGCTGCAGAAGGCGATCGAGACCTCGGGACCGTTGCCTGCGGACGGCGTCTGGGCGCTCGCGGGCGGACTGGCCGAGGCGTTGGGGGCGATCCATGCGAGCGGCCTGGTGCATCGCGATCTCAAGCCGTCGAACATCGTGCTCACCGACAACGGTCCACGGGTGATCGACTTCGGGATCGCGCGAGCGCTGGAGGAGGCGAGCCTGACGGCGACGGGCATGGTGATCGGTACGCCGGGATACCTGTCGCCGGAGCAGATCACGGGGAGCGGGATCGGGCCGGCGAGTGATGTGTTCGCGCTGGGTGCGGTGCTGGTGTTCGCGGCGTCCGGGCGTGGCCCGTTCGCGACCGGGAACCCGGCGTCGCTGCTGCACCGCATCGTCAACGAGCAGCCGAACATCCCACCACTCCCGGGCCCGCTGTACGACGTCGTACGCCGATGTCTCGCCCGCGATCCCGCCCAACGCCCAACCCCGGCCGACGTCCTGCAAACCCTCGGCCCTCCGACCCCAACCACCCTCCAGCACCCCACCACCCGCACCCTCCCACCCCCAACCAAACTCCTCCCACCACCACCGAACCCACCCACGCTGAACCCACCCGCGCTGAACCCACCCACGCTGAACCCACCCACGCTGAACCCACCCACGCTGAACCCGCCCACGCTGAACCCGCCGCCGCTGAACCCAGCGCCGCTGAACCCGCCGCAGCCTCCCCACCTGCCGCAACCGCAGCTTCACCAGCCGCTGCAACCGCAGCTTCACCAGCTGCCGCAGCCGCAGGGCGTCGGTGCGAGCTTCGTCACGAGCCGCGCGAGACCTGCGGTGTTCGCCGCGATCACCAGCTTCCTGGGGTTGGCGTTCATCCCCGGCGACCCGCGGATCCAAGCCCTGCACCCCGTCCTCTCCACCCTGTCCGCCCTGGTCTCCCTCGCCTTCGGGTACTTCGCCGTCCGCCACTGGATCCTCGTCCTCCGACCCAAGGTCGTCCTTCGCCTGTCCCCACAGGGATTGACGGTCACGCGCGCGTACCGCGAGGCCACCATCCCGTGGTACGGCGTGACGCGGATCCGCGTGAGTGGTGACGTCAAACGCCCGTGGCTGATCGCCTGGCTCGAGCCGCCGTACCAGAACAAACTCCCCGTCTCGCACCGCCGCCACCACGGCGCGCTACGCATCTACCCGATAGCCCACGGCGCCACCCACCACCGCCAACTCACCCAGACGAACGAACTCCGAGCCGCCCTCAACTGGTACGCAGGCCCCCACCACGACAACTCGTACTAGCCAACGCCATGTCGGGGGTTGCCCCCTGAACTGGTCGGTTGCCCCGCCGAGATCCCAGGGGGCAACCCGCCAGTTGATGGGTCAACCCTTCACTTCGCCGAGGTCAAGGAACTTCGGGCCGCTCTCAGGTGGTGCGCCGGTCCTCGCCGCGGCGGCTAGTACTAGCCCCAGGCCGTGTCGGGGGTTGCCCCCTGA
>NZ_JBIALI010000001.1:86370-661892 GCF_042873375.1 Kribbella sp. NPDC004875 | reverse complement strand
CTGAACTGGTCGGTTGCCCCGCCGAAATACGAGGGGGCAACCGGCCAGTTGATGGGGCAGCCCTTCAGTTCGCCGAGGTCAAGGAACTTCGGGCCGCTCTCAGGTGGTGTGCCGGTCCTCGCCGCGGCGGCTAGTACTAGCCCCAGGCCGTGTCGGGGGTTGCCCCCTGAACTGGTCGGTTGCCCCGCCGAAATACGAGGGGGCAACCGGCCAGTTGATGGGGCAGCCCTTCAGTTCGCCGAGGTCAAGGAACTTCGGGCCGCCCTCAGGTGGTGCGCCGGCGCCGGCCACGGCAGCTCGTACCAGCCAACGCCGTGTCGGGGGTTGCCCCCTGAGTTGGTGGGTTGCCCCGGCGAAATACGAGGGGGCAACCCGCCAGTTGATGGGGCAACCCTTCACTTTGCCCGATCGGCGGACGCGGCGGACCGGGTGGAGTGCGTGGGCGTGGCGGACCGGGCGGAGCGGTGCGCAGCGGCTGCCGGGCCGGGCGCATTGTGCGAAGCGTGCGGCTCGGGTAGGTAGGGCGGATTGGTCCTGCTGGGCGGGGCGGGTGGAGCAGATGGTGGGGTGCATCTGCGTGGCCCAGTGGCTCGGGCCCAGTGTGGTCGGGCCCAGTGGGGCGGGTGGGGTGGTGGGGAGGCTAGTCCGGGAGCATTGGCATTTCGAGGGCTGGTTTTTTGCCGAGGAGGATTCCTCGGGTGATGGCGTTGGTGCCGAACTTGTCCTTGACCTGGTCGAGGGCGGAGTCGAGTTCGTTGTTGGCGGCCTTGTCGAAGGGGAGGGCGAGTTGGAGGGCCGCCTCGTTTTCGAGGTTGCCGACCGAGATGCCGATCATGGTGAGACCTTGCGCGGTGATCAGCGGCTGGGCCGCGCGCAGCAGGGCGCGGGCGGTGAGCAGGATCGCCCGCGTCTGATCCGTTGCCTGGGGCAACGTATGCGACCGCGTCGCTCGCGTGAAGTCGTCGAACCGCAGCCGGAGCGTGACGGTCCGCCCGGAGCGCCCCGCCGAACGCATCCGCCGCGTCACTCTGTCGACCAACCCGGCCAGTACGGCATCCAGCGTCGCCGGTGACTTCGGTGAGCGGCCAAGAGCCCGTTGCGAACCGATCGACCGCCGCCGGCGCCCGACCTCGATCGGCCGCGGATCGCGGTTGTGGGCGAGCGCGTGCAGATGCCGCCCGGACGCCCGCCCGAGCATCGCGACCAGCGCCGCCTCGGGCAGCATCGCGACGTCGCCGACCTTCGTCAGCCCGCGACTGCGCAGCTTCTCCGCGGTCACCTCACCGACGCCCCACAGTCGCGAGACGTCCAACGGGTGCAGGAATTCGAGCTCCCGATGCGGCGCGACCTCGAGCAGCCCGTTCGGCTTCGCGACCCCACTCGCGACCTTCGCCAGGAACTTCGTCCGCGCCACCCCGACGGTGATCGGCAGCCCGACCCTCGACAGCACCTCGGCGCGCAGGCGTTGCGCGATCTCCAGCGGCGTACCGCGGATCTTGCGCAGGCCGCCGACGTCCAGGAACGCTTCGTCGATCGACAGGCCCTCGACGAGTGGCGTGGTGTCCTCGAAGACCTTGAACACCGCTTTGCTGGCCTCGGAGTACGCCGACATCCGCGGCTCGACGATGATCGCGCCGGGGCAGCGCCGCAACGCCTGCCCGCCGTTCATCGCGGTCCGGACGCCGAACGCCTTGGCCTCGTAGCTGCAGGCGAGGACCACCCCGGCGCCGACGATCACCGGCCGGCCGCGCAGGCGTGGGTCGTCGCGCTGCTCGACCGACGCGTAGAACGCGTCCAGATCGGCATGCAGGATGTTCGCCCCGCCGATGACCGACACGAACATATGTTCGCATAGACCGCCGACAAATGAGATAGGGAGAATTCCTGAGGCGGTGTACATCGTTGTCAGGAGAGAATGCGGCCCATGGACCTGACGGCGTACCGCGACCTGTGGAAGACCCACGGCGTGATGTCCCTGCTCGCCTCGGCGTTGGTCGCGCGGATGCCGGTGCTGGCGACGATGGTCCCGTTGTCGTTCCTGGCCAAGGACGCCGGCGGCAGCTTCGGCTGGGCCGGCGTGGTCGCGGGTGCCTACTCGGTCGGTACGGCGGTCGCCAGCGTGGTCTGGTCCCGGATGGCCGACCGCAGGGGCGCGCGCAAGGTCGTCATCGGCACCGGCATGGCCTGGGGGCTGTGGATGGCGGTCCTCGCCCTCCTGCCGTACAGCTGGTTTCGTGTGCTGCCGATCGCGGCTGCGCTGGCCGGTGTCTTCGTAGCGCCCGTCACCTCGGCACTCCGCGCCAACTGGCCCCGCATCGTGCACGGCTCTCGGCTGCGTGCCGTCTACTCACTGGACGCCACCGCACAGGAGCTCCTGTTCGTTTTCGGTCCGATGCTCGGCGCTCTGATGGTCAGTTTCGCCAGTCCGCGCGCGGGCCTCTTGGCGTGTGCGGTGACGGCGGCCGCCGCGATCTGGTGGTTCGGTCTGAAGCAGCAGGCCGGGGTACCGCACGACGACAGCAACGGCCCGCGTCCGACCGCCTGGCAGCTCGTCTTCCATCCGCACCGTACGGCGATCCTCGTCGCGTGGGCCTGCCTGGTGATGGGCTTCGCGTCGATGTCGCTCGGCATGGTCGCCGTCGCCGACGAGCACGGGAACCGCCTGATCGCAGGCGTCCTGGAAACAGTGGCCGCGATCGGCAGTGTGACCGGCGGTGTGATCGGTGGCGCGTTGCCGGGCAATCACACCTCGGCCGTGTGGCGCCGGATGCTGGTGTTCGCCGCGCTGGTCACGGCCTGCATCTTCGCGGCGGGCTCGGTGGTCGCGCTGGGGATCGGGATGTTCGCCGCCGGATGCATGATCGCGCCGACCGTCGCCGCGCTGTACGAACGCATCGGTGCGCTCACCCCGACCTCCGCCCACACCGAGATCTTCGGGTGGACGCAGAGCGGCGGCATGGTCGGTTCCGCGGTGGGTTCGGCTGTCGCCGGTGCGGCCGTGGAGGCCGGCGGCGTGCGTTACGCGTGGGTCCTGACCGCGGGCCTCGCCGTACTCGCGACCCTGTCCCTGCTGCGGGTCCCGCCCCACCGGCCGCTCGAGACGAGCGCCGTCGAGGGTACGGCGGTTGCGGCGTAGCGGACGCTGTAGTTCGCCTCCAGTACGCCGCCGTCGCGGGCGCACATCGAGATCAACCGCAGCGGCCGGCGATCGAGCAGCATGCCGCGACCCGCGGCGACCGGGTGGATGAGCAGCGAGAACTCGTCGATCAGTCGCCAGCGCAGCAGCGCGCGGACGAGCGTCAGGCTGCCGAAGATGTGCAGATCCTCACCGGGCACCGACTTCAGGGCGGTGAGCACCCGGCGGGTGTCGCCCTGCAGGAGTTCGGTGCCGGGGCGGGCGACCACGGGACGGGAGCTGACCACGAGGTTCCGGGTGTGCTCGAGCCCGGCGAGCGAACCGGCGTACCGCTCGAAGGTCCGGCGGCCGAAGAGCACGGTCCGGGTTCCGGCTGTCAGCAGGCCGAGCGCCGGGCGCGCGTCGGTCAGCCACTGCTCGGGCCGCTCGACGATCCCGTCCTCGGACATGCACAGCTTGGCGACGATGTTCCGCATACCTAGCCAGATGCATTGCGCGGGCGGAAGGTTTCAGGACTTTCGGCGGCCGCGGTGCAGCTCGGTCTCGAGGGCGTCGAGGCGGTTGATCCAGAACTTCCGGTACCGGTCCAGCCAGGTGTCGATCTCGCGCAGCGGGCCCGGGTCGACGGCGTACAGCCGCCGGGTGCCGTCGACGGTCACGGTCGCGAAGCCGTTGTCCCGCAGTACGCGCAGGTGCTGGGACACCGCCGGCTGGCTGATCCCGAACTCGGCGCCGATCGTGCCGGCGATGCTGCCGGCCGGCAGCTCACCGTCGGCGAGCAGCTCCAGGATCCGGCGCCGGACCGGATCGCCGAGAATGTCGAACGCGTGCACCGCACAAGTATTTCAGTGATGACTTATATGAACAAGTCGCCGGACGGTTTGCGGTTGGCGACGGCCGGTCCCGGGGAACCTTCCGGTACTGACAGTGATCTGCAGGACGGGCCGGCCCGGGTGCTGGTCGGCCGGTAGGCAACGGTCAGGTCACGGCTAGAATGACCGCGAGACTACGCCTGGTGCAACGCCGCACGGCGTACCGCAACCAGTGGTTTGAGGAGAAACACTGTGGGACGCGTCGTACACAAGTACGGCGGTTCTTCGGTCGCCGACGCCGATTGCATCAAGCGCGTGGCCCAACGGATCGTCGCGACTAAGAAGGCCGGGAACGACGTGGTGGTGGTCATCTCCGCCATGGGTGACACCACCGACGAACTGATGGACCTGGCCCAGCAGGTCTCTCCGCTGCCCCCGCCGCGCGAGCTGGACATGCTGCTCACCTCGGGTGAGCGGATCTCCGCCGCGCTGCTGGCGATGGCGATCGCGAACCTGGGCTACGAGGCGCGCAGCTTCACCGGCTCGCAGGCCGGCGTGATCACCACGTCCGCGCACGGCAACGCGCGGATCATCGACATCACGCCGGGCCGGATCGAGGACGCGCTGGCCGATGGCCACGTCGCGATCGTGGCCGGTTTCCAGGGCGTCGCCCAGGACACCAAGGACATCACCACGATGGGCCGCGGCGCCTCGGACACCACCGCGGTGGCGCTGGCCGCCGCGCTCGAGGCGGACTACTGCGAGATCTACACCGACGTGGACGGCATCTTCACCGCGGACCCGCGGATCGTGCCGGCCGCCAAGCACATCCCGAAGATCTCCTACGAGGAGATGCTCGAGATGGCCGCCTGCGGCGCGAAGGTGCTGCACCTGCGCTGCGTGGAGTACGCGCGGCGCTACAACGTCCCCGTCCATGTGCGCTCGTCCTTCTCGCAGAAGGAAGGCACCTGGGTCGTCGATGCGGAGGAACTGAATCAGATGGAACAGGCGATCATCTCCGGAGTGGTCCAGGACCGCAACGAGGCCAAGATCACGGTTGTCGGTGTGCCGGACAAGCCCGGTGAGGCGGCCCGGATCTTCGAGACCGTCGCCGGCGCCGAGACCAACATCGACATGATCGTGCAGAACGTGTCCGCGGTCTCCACCAACCGCACCGACATCTCCTTCACGCTGCCGCGCGTCGACGGCGCCCGGGCGATGTCCGCGCTGGCCCGGATGAAGGACGAGGTGGGCTACGAGCAGTTGCTGTACGACGACCAGATCGGCAAGGTCTCGGTGGTCGGTGTCGGAATGCGCTCGCACCCGGGCGTTTCTGCGAAGTTCTTCTCGGCGCTGGCCGATGCCGGCGTGAACATCGAGATGATCTCCACGTCGGAGATCCGGATCTCGGTGGTCGTGGACGAGAACCTGGTGGATGCTGCCGTGACCGCGGCGCACACCGCATTCGATCTGGACGACGAGCACACCCAGGCTGTCGTGTACGGAGGAACTGGACGGTGACCCCTGTGAGCGCTGTGGAGAACACGATCGAGGACCGGGCGGGTCTGCCCTCGCTGGCGGTGGTCGGTGCGACCGGTGCCGTCGGATCGGTGATGCTGACCCTGCTCTCGACCAGGCAGAACGTCTGGGGCGAGATCCGGCTGATCGCCTCCGAGCGCTCCGCGGGTAAGCAGCTGTCGGTCCGCGGCGAGCAGGTCGAGGTCGTCGCGATCAGCGAGGACGCCTTCGACGGCATCGACGTGGCGATGTTCGACGTACCGGACGAGGTGTCCGCGCACTGGGCGCCGATCGCGGCCGCCAAGGGTGCCGTCGTGGTGGACAACTCGGGCGCGTTCCGGATGGACCCGGACGTGCCGCTGGTGGTCCCGGAGGTGAACGCCGAGGCGGCCCGGAACCGGCCGAAGGGCATCATCTCCAACCCGAACTGCACGACGCTGTCGATGATCGTCGCGATGGGTGCGCTGCACCACCGGTACGAGCTCGAGCAGCTGGTCGTGGCGTCGTACCAGGCCGCGTCGGGTGCTGGTCAGTCCGGGATCGACGCGCTGTACGACCAGCTCACCAAGGTGGCCGGCAATCGTGAGCTGGGTAGCTCGCCGGGTGACGTCCGCCGGGTGGTCGGTAACGACCTCGGCCCGTTCCCGGCCCCGCTGGCGCTGAACGTCGTACCGTGGGCCGGCTCGTTGAAGGACGACGGCTGGTCGTCGGAGGAGCTGAAGGTCCGCAACGAGTCCCGGAAGATTCTCGGGCTGCCGGATCTGAAGGTGTCGGCGACCTGCGTGCGGGTTCCGGTCGTGACCACTCACTCTCTGTCCGTGCACGCCCGGTTCGTCCAGGAGGTCGACGCCGACGGGGCCCGTGAGGTACTGCGGGACGCGCCCGGCGTACTGCTGTTCGACAACCCGGCCGAGGGGGAGTTCCCGACGCCGGCCGATGTGGTCGGCACCGACCCGACCTGGGTCGGCCGGATCCGCAAGTCGCTCGACGACCCGAACGCGTTGGAGCTGTTCGTCTGTGGCGACAACCTGCGCAAGGGCGCCGCGCTCAACACGGCCCAGATCGCCGAGGTCGTCGCCAAGGAGTTCACGCCCGCCGTCTCCTGACGCTGGTACGACGAAGGGCCCGCACAGAATCGCGTGCGGGCCCTTCTGTACGTTCTACAGCCAGTTCTCCCGCGCTGCGTGGAGGGCGAGCTGGAAGCGCGTGCTGGCGCCCGTGCGGTTCATCAGGCGCTCCAGGTAGCGGAAGAACGTCCGGCGGCTGATGCCGAGCGTACGGGCGATGGTGTCGTCCGCAGCGCCCGTCGCGAGGAGTGCTAGCAGGCGGCGCTCGATCGGCTCCAGGCGGTCGTCCTCGGTCCCCACCGACGCGTGCAACGGCAGCGCGTTGCGCCAGCAGAGCTCGAACATGCCGATCAACGCCGACAGCAGGCTGCTCGGCCGGATGATCAGCAGCGACCGGTTCACGTCGGTGTCGCGGGCCGACATCGACACGAACGCGATCGAGCCGTCGATGATCGTCAGCTTCGCCGGTACGTCGGGCAGCACCCGCGCCTGCTCACCCGCCTCCACGCAGGGCAGGATGTTCTCGGTCAGGTACCCCGGCACCTCGACCGACTCCGGTGAGTACACGACCCGGTAGGAGACGCCTCGCTTGAGGTGGTCGATCTCCTCCTGGTTCGGGCCGCCGATGTAGTACGGCGGGGAGTCGATCGCGAGGATCTCGCGCTGCACACCGCCCTTGATCTGGTGGATCCGCTCGACGATCGCGCTGCCGGTGACCACCTCGATCAGGTGCGCGGTCGACTCGTTGTGCACGGTCCGGCGGAACTCGTCGTACGCGTTCAGGACCTCGATCCGGGCCTGCTTCAGCTCGGACTCGCGACGTAGCGTCATCGCTTCCAGGCCGGCGTCCGGCGGGACCGGGAGGAAACGGGAGTGGTCCGATCCCGACCGCCGGGCCAGACCGGCCTGCACCAGTCCGCCGAGCGCCGCGTCGATCGAGTGCTCCCGGTCGGGGACCGCCTCGTCGAGTTCGGTGATCGACGACGGGCCGGTCCGCAGCAGGTGCTGGTAGATCTTGACCTCGTCGTCGTTGAGTCCGAGCACCTTCAAATGATCAGCACGCTCCGTGTCCGTCACGCTCACGACTCTCCCCTCCCTTCCGAGTACTGTCACCGTCCGCTACCGCCCTTCCAGGTTAAAGGGGCCGATCCAGTGCCGTCGGCACCGTCCGTGTCGGCGCATATGCGTGCAGCGATATTTGTTGTCCTGTCAGCATTCTTGTGCCGTGTCACCATCTGGCCACCATTCTCGCGCGGTCCTGCGCGAGAATTGAGGTCCAGCAGCCCGGCGACGGACCACCTGAGCGCCGCCGGGCTGCTGTTCCAATTCTGGCGTGTGTTCACTGTCCCGTCAGCGGAGCCTGTTTCGGTTGGGTCTCGATCCCGGCGCATCGGTGCCCTCGCACTTCCGTGCCATCACCGGCTGTGCCTGAGGGTGTACAAACTGTGGCATCTCTCCAATCGTGAGGCCGATGAGGAGGACGCCCGATGCGACCGGTTCCGCCGTGTGCCGCCACCGTTCGCGCGGGTGCCGTCCCCAGCGTGCGGGGGTCCTTGCGGGGATCCCGTGCCGCGCTGTCCTCCACCGGTCTCCGGTCCGCCCCCACACCTGCTGCGCGCACCTGCCGGCGTCCGCAGCATCTCTGGGGACGGACGAGGGGGCTTGGCGCCCGCCAGGTCCCAGGCGCGATGACCGCCGCCCTGGTCATCGTGCCCGCTGATCCGGCACGCAGCGTATTCGCCACCGCCCAGTGCGGACGTGCCGCCGGATCGACGGTGGAACCCCGGGAGATGCCGAGTGGTGTTCCATGGATGGTGAGGCTGTCCATGGGGAGCGTGGATGTGATGTTGCGTGTCACGTCCGCCGCCCGGCGCACACCGGCCAGGAGGCGTCTCCCGGGGTTCTGTCAGTAACAGCGGTCGACCGTGACCACATCTGTCACGGTCCCGGTGTGGCAGGTCACGCCAACCGGGCGGCGGTGCGTAGCGTCGTACCCATGAATTGACAGCGATTTGACCTTGCTCACTGTTGTTCACTGCCGGGCGCGGCGAGCATGGAACAGGTGCCGTTTTCGTGCGCTGGAAGGCGTTTTGGCCGTCGCTGGCTGTCAAATGTATATTCCGGATAACGATCGGCGAAGGACGACTCGGGTGTTGTGGACGCAGTGGCGTACGACGTTTGGTAGCCGTCCGTACGTCGTTGCTCACTAAGGAGGACCGCTGTGTCGTCGGCGTGCGGACCGATCCGCTACTCTGCTTCCCGGTCTGCGTGGCATGCCGTCGTACCCCTGGCGGCGACTGCCGAAACCCAGGTGATCGGCCATCGTGGATCCAACTTCCGGCAGAGAGAGGCGTCGCCTGAATGAACGCGACTAGCGTCGACGAGGAGTTCAACCCGTCGGTGCATGTGTACGAACCCCACAAGGTCGGACTGCCGGCACTGCGCCCGTACTTCAAGGCGCTGTGGCAGCGACGGGAGTTCGCGGCGGAGATGTCCCGGACGAACATCCGGGGCGCGCACACGAACACCTTCTTCGGCCAGGTGTGGCTGGTGCTGAACCCGCTGCTGCTCGCTCTGGTCTATTACCTGCTGACCGACATCATCGCCGGTGGTGGCGCCAAGGTCGATGCGGGGCTGCGGTTCGCGCACATGTGCGGCGGCTTGTTCGCCTTCTACTACTTCTCCGGTGCGATGACGGCCGGCGCGGCCAGCGTCGTCGGCGGTGGCAAGCTGCTGCTGAACCAGTCGTTCCCGCGGATGCTGCTGCCGTTGTCGGCGGTGCGGACCGCGTTCTTCCGGTTCCTGCCGACCCTCGGGGTGTACCTCATCATCCACCTGCTGATGGGGCAGAAGCTCCATTGGCAGATGCTGCTGGCCCCGGTCTTCCTGGCCATGCTGACGGTCTTCGCCGCCGGCATGGGGATGATCTTCGCGGCCCTGCAGGTGTACTTCCGCGACACCGCGAGCTTCCTGCCGTACTTCGTGCGGATCTGGCTCTACATGTCCCCGGTGCTGTGGTTCGCCGAGCAGGCCCCGGCGAAGTTCAAGGGCTTCATCCAGTACAACCCGTTGTATTCACTGCTCGGCGGCTGGACCGACCTGCTGGTCAAGGGCCACATCCCGAATATGAAGCTGTGGATCGGCGGCGGGTTCTGGGCGCTGCTGGCGTTCGCTGTCGGTGCGTTGTTCTTCATGTCGAGGGAGCGTGATTTCGTTGTCCGTCTCTGAGACCGAGAAGAAGCCGATGCAGAAGACGCAGTCCAATGTTCCGGCGGTCAAGGTGCAGGACGTGTCCATCACGTACCGCACGACGTTCGAGCGGGTGCCGACCTTCAAGAGCGCGATCGTCCGGCTCGGCCGCGGCGAGCGTGCGGTCCGCGAGGTCAAGGCCGTCCAGAACGTGTCCTTCGACGTCAACCACGGCACCACGATCGGCATCATCGGCGCGAACGGTGCGGGCAAGTCGACGCTGATGCGTTCGATCGCCGGCATCCTGCCGCCGACGTCCGGCCGGATCGAGGTACACGGCCGGGTCTCCACGCTGCTGTCGCTGGGCGTCGGCTTCAACGCGGCGCTGTCCGGCAAGGAGAACGTCGTCCTCGGTGGTCTGGCGGCCGGTCTGAGCCGCAAGGAGATCGAGGCGCGGTACGAGGAGATCGCCGAGTTCGCCGAGCTCGGTGACTTCATGGAGATGCCGATGCGGACGTACTCGTCCGGCATGTTCAGCCGGCTCGCGTTCTCGGTCGCGGTGCACATGGACCCGGACATCCTGATGATCGACGAGGCGCTGTCCGCCGGTGACGCGTCGTTCAAGACCAAGGCCGCGGCGAAGATGTCCGAGCTGGTCACGAACAGCCGGACCATGTTCCTGGTCAGCCACGCGATGAGCAGCGTCCGCGAGATGTGCAACGACTGCATTTGGCTGCACAAGGGCAAGCTGATGATGCGTGGTGAGCCCAACGAGGTCATCCAGGCCTACACCAAGTTCCTGCAGGTCGGGGAAGAAGAAGCCGTCTCACTCGAGGACCTCTGACAGATGTCACGCAGCACGGCGCCGGACGTGGGCATCATCACGACCGGTCACGATGTGGCCGACGCGCGCCTGCACAAGATCACCGCGGCCCTGCAGCACCTCGACCTGAAGGTCGAGCTGTGGGGGCTCGGTGAGGCTTCCGGCGGCCCGGCCGGTGCCGTGGTGCACGCGGGTCCGCGGGGCAACCTGGTGCAGCGGCTCGCCCGCACCGCCGTCCTGCCGTGGCGGACCAAGGCCAAGGTCGTGATGACGGTCGACCCGGACATGATCCCGGTCACCCGGCTGGTCACCGCGATCCGGCGGCGCAAGCTCGTCGTCGACGTCCACGAGGACTACGAACGGCTGCTCGCCGACCGTGCCTGGGCGCAGGGACCGGCCGGGCTGCCCGCCCGGCTGATCGTCCGCGCCGGGTCGAAGCTGGCCGCGGGCGCCGACCTGACCGTGGTCGCCGACTCGCACCTCGCTCCGCACCAGGCCAAGCACCGCCTGGTGGTGCAGAACCTTCCCGACCACGGCTTCCTGGCCCCGTCCCCACCGACCGGCGCCCCGCGCGCCGTGTACGTCGGGGACCTACGCACCAGCCGTGGTCTGTTCGACATGGTCGAGACCGTCGCCGCCGCGCCGGACTGGTCGCTCGACCTGGTCGGCCCGGTCGCTCCGTCGGACCGGGACCGGCTCGAGGCCCGGATCGTGCAGTCCGACCTGGACGGCCGCGTCCGGCTGCACGGGCGCCAGCCACCCGCCGACGCCTGGCGGATCGCACACGGTGCCTGGGCGAGCCTCGCCATGCTCCAGCCCACCCCGGCGTTCGTGGAAGCGATGCCGTCGAAGATCTACGAGTACCTCGCCAGCGGTCTTCCCGTGCTGTCCACCCGGCTGCCCCGGCAGACCCGGGTGATCGAGGAGTCCGGTGGCGGAGTCCTGGTGGACTCGGTGGCGGAGGCGTCCGAGATTCTGCGGCGCTGGTCCGCGGATCCGGGTGAGCTGGAGAAGCTGCGTGACCATGCGCTGCAGTGGGCGACCGAACACCTGCCCACCACAACGCCGTACGACGAACTGGCCGACGCGATTCTCAATCTCTTAAGAGGAACTGCATGACCGACCGCCCACACCTGTTGTACGTCGCCTGGGGCTTCCCGCCCTGCCGTGGCGGCGGTGTCTACCGGGCCCTGGCCACGGCCAACCGGTTCGCCGCGCTCGGCTGGAAGGTGACCGTGCTGACGGCCGACCGCGACACGTTCTTCCGGTTCACCGGTGCGGACCTGACCCTCGAGGAACGGGTCGACCCGTCCGTCGAGGTCGTCCGGGTCCCGTTCGAGTGGCCGATCCTCGAGGCCGACCTGCGGCGCTGGTCCAAGCGCCGGGCGGCGAACCCGAAGCTCTGGGCCAAGTGGCGTACCAAGCAGGACCAGATCCCGTTCCCGGAGAGCGGGTACGGTCCCTGGCGCTCGGTGATCGAGAAGGCCGCGGAGCGGATCCACAAGGCGCACAAGGTCGACCTGACGGTCGCCACCGCCAACCCGCACGTCGCGTTCACGGCGGCGTACCACCTGCACAAGAAGTTCCAGGTGCCGTACGTCATGGACTACCGCGACGCCTGGCTGCTGGACGTCTTCACCGGTGACCGGCTGCACGAGCCGAACAGCCGCGCGGCCCGCTGGGAGAAGAAGCTGGTCGAGTCCGCTCGCGAGGTCTGGTTCGTCAACGACCCGATCAAGGAGTGGCACGAGAAGCTCTACCCGGCGCAGGCGAGCAAGATGCACACGGTCGCCAACGGGTTCGACCCGGACCTGGTGCCGGACACGCAGGACCGTGGCGCGGTCGCCGACCGCCCGTTGGTCTTCGGGTACGTCGGAACCGTGTCGCCGAAGGTGCCGCTGAAGGAGTTCGTCGAGGGCTGGCAGCTCGCGAAGGAGCAGTCGCCGGAGCTCGAGGGCGCGAAGGCCAAGATCCACGGCTACCTGGGGTACTACGCGCAGCCGCGCGCCGACATGCTCGCGACGATCAACGCCGCCGCCGACGCCGGGGTCAGCTACGAGGGCCCGGTCGGCAAGGCCGAGATCGCCAAGGCGTACGACGAGTTCGACGCGCAGCTGCTGATGCTCGGCAAGGGGCGGTACGTGACCAGCGGCAAGGTGTTCGAGTACCTCGCGACCGGGTTGCCGGTGGTGTCGGTGCACGACCCCGAGAACGCGGCGTCCGACGTACTGCGCGGGCATCCGTTGTGGTTCCCGGTCGCGGACGTGACGCCGGAGGCGATCGCGGCGGCGCTGATCGAGGCGGCGCACGCGGCGCGCACCGCGGACGAGGGGATCCGGGCGAAGGCGCGGGAGTTCGGGGCGTCGTACCGGCGGGACCTGCAGCTGGATCCGCGGATCGAGTCGCTGGCCGCCAGCGTGAAGAAGGTGGCCGCATGAGTAACGTCGTCCTGCTGTCTACGCGGCGGTTGCCGCCGACCTACTTCGACCAGGTTCGTGAGGATCTGGGGGATCAGGACATCACGATCGATGTCGTCGGGTGGGTTGCTCCTTCTGCTTGGGTTGCCGACAAGGTCAACACGTTCACGCTGATCGGTCCCGGGCGGATGCCGGCGCAGCCGGTCGTCGAGCCGGAGCCGGTCGATCCCACGGACGAGGCGCCGGACGCGGTCATCGCCCCCGAGGCTGTCGCCGAGCCCGAAGCCGTCGCCGCCGACGAGAAGATCGCACCGGCCGCGGCTGAGGTCGTCGAGGAAAAGACTGAAAGCGTTCAGGCCACCACCCCCGACCCCGCTCCTCAGCCCGCACCGGCTACGGCCAAGGCTCGGCCTACTGGGGCCAAGCGGGTGGTCAAGGCTGTGGAGTGGCGGGCTCGGCGGGCTCGGAAGGTTGCGGGGCGGATGTTGCCGCCGGCAATCAAGAAGTCGGCGCCGGTGAAGTTCCTGCGCGGGCAGCGGGCGTCGAGTGATCTCGGGAAGACGTACTGGGCGCGGGTGCTCAGCCGTCGGGACGTGCTCGCGACGATCGACCAGGCCGACGTGGTCGTGGCACTCGACGCGGGCGCGATCTGGGCCGGCTGGAACCTCGGCCAGCGGAAGGCGAGCACCCCGGTGGTGCTCGGGCTCCCGGCCGCCCGCCGCGAACTGGACATGCTGAAGGTCCCGGCAGGTAATGGGTGACACAGTGACGGTGACGCGATCGATGCGCGAGCACCTGCCGGCGCCGTTGGCCCGGACCGCGGGAGCGGTCCGGCGGCGCCTGCGCGGCTTGCGGTACTCGTTCGCGCAACTGCCGGCGTTCCCGCCGGCAGCGACGACGCCCGTGCGGATGCTGGTCGGACCGACCAACTCCGCCGGGCAGGGGCACGCCTGGGCACAGGCCGCGAAGACCCTGCCGGACGTCGACGCCGTCTCGTTCTCGCTGCACCGCAAGGGCCAGTTCCAGTTCGCCGACGACTACGGCGTACCGCTGGCGTGGTTCGGTCAGCCTCGCTGGCAGCGCGCCCAGCAGCAGCATGTGCTCGGCAACTACACGCACGTGATGGTCGAGTCGCTGCGCCCGCTCTTCGGTGCCCGCGGGTACTCCGACGCGGCCCCCGACATCGAGGCGATGCTCGCGAAGGGCATCGACGTCTCGCTGCTCTTCCACGGCTCCGACATCCGCCTGCCCAGCAGGCACGCGAAGCGCGAGCGTTGGTCGCCGTTCGCCCCGGGTGACGAGCTGACCGACCGTCTCGAGCCGCAGGCCCGCCGGCACGCGGAGTTGGTCGAGTCGCTCGGCCTGCCCGTCTTCGTCTCCACGGTCGACCTGCTGGACGACGTACCGAATGCCACCTGGTTGCCGGTGGCGATCGATCCGGCGCGGTGGCAGCAGTCCGCGCAGCCGCTGTTCGCGGGCCCGAAGCCGGTCGTCGCGCACGTCCCGTCGAACGCGAAACTCAAAGGCACGCAGGAGATCGACGAGGTCCTCAACGACCTCCAGGACCGTGGGCTGGTCGAGTACCGGCGGATCACCGGCGTACCGCACCACGAGATGCCGGCCGTCATCGGTGCCGCCGACATCGTTGTCGATCAACTGCACATCGGCCTGTACGGCGTGGCGGCCGCGGAGGCCCTGGCCGCTGGGCGGATCGTGGTTTCGTACGTCGGTGACGCGGTGCGCCGGCGGGTGCGTACTCTGACTGGGCGAGAGGTGCCGATCGTGGAGGCGGATCCAGACACCCTGGGTGATGTCCTCGCCGGTCTGATCGCCGATCGTGACGCCGCCGCCGAGCGGGCAGCCGCCGGCCCCGGCTTCGTGGCCGAACTGCACGACGGACGCCGTTCGGCCGAAGTACTGAGAAGTTGGCTCATCCCGAAGGAGACCCTGTGACGTCCCGCATCGCGCCATCCGCCGACGTCGACGACAGCGCCCAGATCGGCGACGGTTCGTCGGTCTGGCACCTGGCCCAGATCCGCGAGAACGCGGTCCTCGGCGAGAACTGCATCGTCGGCCGCGGTGCCTATGTCGGGACCGGGGTCCGGATGGGCAACAACTGCAAGATCCAGAACTACGCGCTGGTGTACGAGCCCGCGTCCCTCGAGGACGGTGTGTTCATCGGTCCGGCGGTGGTCCTCACCAACGACTACTTCCCGCGCGCGGTGAACCCGGACGGGTCGCCGAAGAGCGGGCACGACTGGGAACCGGTCGGGGTGACGATGAAGGAAGGCTGCTCGCTCGGTGCGCGCAGTGTGTGCGTGGCCCCGGTCACCATCGGCCGCTGGGCGACCGTCGCCGCGGGTGCGGTGGTGACCAAGGACGTGCCAGACTTCGCGCTGGTCGCCGGGGTCCCGGCACGCCGGCTCAAGTGGGTCGGTAAGGCGGGGGTCCCGCTGCTCGACGTCGGGAACGGCGAGTGGAAGTGCCCGAACACGGGCGAGATGTACATCGAAACCGACGGACGGCTGCGGCCGGCCGACGAAACACAGGAGGAGAACTGATGGTGCAGCCGATTCCGGCCGCGAAGCCGATCATCGGGAAGGAGGAGCGCGAGGCCGTCGACCGGGTGATGCAGTCCGGCATGCTGGCCCAGGGCCCCGAGGTGGCGGCGTTCGAGCAGGAGTTCGGCGCAGCGCTGGTCTCCGGCCGGGCGTGCGTCGCGACCAACTCCGGGACCTCCGGTCTGCACCTGGGCCTGCTGGCCGCGGGCATCGGCCCGGGTGACGAGGTCATCGTCCCGTCCTTCACGTTCGCCGCGACCGCGAACAGCGTCGCGCTGACCGGCGCCACCCCGGTGTTCGCCGACATCGAGCCGACGTACTTCTGCCTGGACCCGGTCGCGGTCGAGGCCGCGATCACCGAGAAGACCAAGGCCGTCATGCCGGTGCACCTGTTCGGTCACCCGGCGAACATGACCGCGCTGCAGGCGATCGCCGACAAGCACGGCATCCAGATCTTCGAGGACGCCGCGCAGGCGCACGGCGCGACCTGGAACGGCGCCCCGGTCGGTACCTTCGGCGAGTTCGCGATGTTCAGCCTGTACCCGACCAAGAACATGACGTCCGGTGAGGGCGGCATGAACTCGGTCGCGAACGCCGACCTCGAGCGCCGGATGCGGCTGTTCCGCAACCAGGGCATGCTGAAGCAGTACGAGAACGAGGTCGTCGGCCTGAACAACCGGATGACCGACCTGCACGCCGCGATCGGCCGGGTGCAGCTGACCAAGGTCGGCGGCTGGACGAAGCAGCGGCAGGAGAACGCGGCCTTCCTGGACGCGAACCTGCAGGGCGTCGGCATCCCGGCGGTGGCCGCCGAGGCGACCCACGTGTACCACCAGTACACGATCCGCGTGACCGAGGACCGCGACGGCTTCGCGAACGCACTGCGGACCGAGTACGGCGTCGGCTGCGGCGTGTACTACCCGATCCCGAACCACCGGCTCCCGTCGTTCCAGCGTGAGCTGGACCTGCCGGAGACCGAGAAGGCCGCGGCCGAGGTGCTCTCGCTGCCGGTCCACCCCTCGCTGTCCGAGGACGACCTGAACCGGATCGTGGCCGCGGTGAACACCGTGGCGAAGGCGGGTGCGTGACATGGCGAACCTGCGGGCAGGCCTGATCGGCCTGGGCATGATGGGGCGGCACCACGCCCGGGTGCTGGCGTCCCTCGAGGGCGTCGACCTGGTCGCGGTGGCCGACCCGGGTGGTGACAAGTTCGGTGTCGCCGGCGGTCGTCCGGTGCACGAGAACATCGAGCAGCTGATCGCCGAGAAGATCGACTACTGCATGGTCGCGGTGCCGACCCAGTACCACGCCGAGATCGCGAAGGCGCTGGCCGAGGCCGGCGTGCACGCGATGATCGAGAAGCCGCTGGCCGGTTCCTCGTCCGAGGCGACCGAGATCGCGAAGGCGTTCGAGGCGGCCGGCCTGGTCGGCGCGGTCGGTCACATCGAGCGGTACAACCCGGCGCTGCAGGCGCTCCGGGTGCGGCTGGAGGCCGGTGAGCTGGGCGACATCTACCAGATCACCACCCGCCGCCAGGGTCCGTTCCCGGCCCGGATCGCCGACGTCGGCGTGGTGCTGGACCTGGCCACCCACGACATCGACCTGACCGCGTGGGTCACGCAGTCGCCGTTCGTCACGGTGGCCGCGCAGAGCGCCCACAAGTCCGGCCGGCAGTACGAGGACCTGATCGCGGTGACCGGCAAGCTGGCCAACGGCACCGTGACCAGCCACCTGGTCAACTGGCTGTCCCCGATGAAGGAGCGGCTCACCGTCGTCACCGGTGAGAAGGGCGCGTTCATCGCCGACACCCTGACCGCCGACCTGTCCTTCCACGCCAACGGCACCGTGCAGACCGCGTGGGACGACGTCGCGCACTTCCGTGGTGTCAGCGAGGGCGACATGATCCGGTACGCGATCAGCAAGCCGGAGCCGCTGAAGACCGAGCACGAGCAGTTCCGCGACGCGGTGCTCGGCAAGGAGGCGGACATCGTCACGCTGCAGCAGGGTCTGACCACCGTGAAGGTGGCCGAGGCCGTCCTGCAGTCCGCCGCGGAGGCTCGTACGATCACCGTCGCCGGGGAGCAGTAGTCCTGATGAAGGTCCTGAGCGTTGTCGGTGCACGACCGCAGTTCGTGAAGCTGGCGCCGGTCGCGGAGGCGTTCGCCGCGACCGACCACCAGCACGTGATCGTGCACACCGGACAGCACTACGACAAGAACATGTCCGACGTGTTCTTCGCCGACCTGCGGATCCCGGACCCGGACGTCCACCTGGGCGTCGGGTCCGGCAGTCACGGTGTCCAGACCGGCGCGATGCTGGCCGCGATGGACGCCGTACTGGACGAGCACAAGCCGGACTGGGTGCTCGTCTACGGCGACACCAACTCGACGCTGGCCGGTGCGTTGTCGGCGGTCAAGATGCACCTGCCGGTCGCGCACCTCGAGGCCGGGCTGCGCTCGTTCAACCGGCTGATGCCGGAGGAGCACAACCGGGTGCTCACCGACCACGCGGCGGACCTGCTGCTGGCCCCGACCCAGGTGGCGATGGACCACCTGGCCAACGAGGGGCTGGCGGGCAAGTCCCGGCTGGTCGGCGACGTGATGACCGACGTCTGCTTCCGGGTCCGTGACGCGGTGCAGGACAAGCCGCTGGACCTGCCCTTCAAGCAGGGCGAGTACGTCGTGTCCACCATTCACCGGGCCGAGAACACCGACGACCCGGCGCGGCTGGCCGCGATCGTCGACGGTCTGGCCGCAGCTGGTGCGCCCGTGCTGCTGCTGGCGCACCCGCGACTGGTCGCGAAGTGCGCGGAGCACGGCATCAAGCTGGAGCGTCCGGACGGTTCACTGCACGTCCGCGAGCCGCTGGCGTACCCGGAGATGGTCTCGGCCGTCCTCGGTTCGGCCGGCGTCGTCACCGACTCCGGGGGACTCCAGAAGGAGGCGTTCCTGCTCGGCAAGGTGTGCACCACGCTGCGCACCGAGACCGAGTGGGTGGAGACGGTGGACGCGGGATGGAACGTGTTGACATCCGACGTGAGTAAGCTGCCTGAGCTGGCTGCCCGGCCGGCGCCCACGGGGGACCGCCCGATGCCGTACGGCGACGGCCACGCTGCGGAGCGTGTCGTCTCTACTCTCGCGGAGTAACTACATGACGAAGGCCGCCGAAGAGAACCAGACGCCGACCCAGGATCTCCCTGGGTCGGCCGATGTGGGGACCCCACCTCCAGGCGCGCCTGCGAGTACGGCGACCGCGGGCGGGCCGGCGGCCAGCGCCGGCCGGTTGCCTCGCGTCGAGTCGCTCACCGGCCTGCGCTGGTGGGCGGCCTTCTTCGTCTTCTGCCACCACATGACGCAGCTGGCGCCGCTGCCGGTCTACGACTTCCTGAAGTACGGCACGTCCGGCGTCACGTTCTTCTTCGTGCTGTCCGGCTTCGTGCTCACCTGGTCGTCACGGCCGGGCACGAAGATCGGCACCTTCTACCGGCGCCGGTTCGCGCGGATCTTTCCGCTGTACTTCCTGACCCTGGTGGCGGCGTTCTTCGTCTTCTACCGGGTCGACCCGCCGGCCGGGATGTCGTGGATCAAGCCGATCTCGATCACCGTGCTGGTGCTGTCGACGTTCCTCGTGCACGGCTGGTCGAACAACCCGACCATCCTGTACGGCGGTAACCCAGCCGGCTGGACGCTCTCGGTGGAGGCGTTCTTCTACGCGTACTTCCCGTTCGTCTGGCGCGCCACGCAGAAGCTGAAGACGGCCGGCGGCCTGATCCTGTGCGTCGCGGTGATCGTGCTCGGCGGCGCCTACCGGCTGGCGTTGTTCCACTACAAGGACGTCGTACCGATCCTGCCGCAGCCGGTCCTGCACTCGGTGGCGTTCCTGTTCGGCATCGGTCTGGCGATCGCGCTGCGCTCGGGCTGGAAGCCGCGGATCCCGGTGTGGTTCGCGTTCCTGGTCACCGGTGGCGGCCTGTACGTGCTCTGGTACTCCGGCGCGCACCCGACCGAGGTACCCGGCGCGATCACCATGGGTCTGTGCCAGAAGGAATTCCTGACGTTCCTGTACGGCTTCCTGATCCTGGCGGTCGCTGCCCGCGACATGCGCGGCGGCCGGTCGCTGCTGCGCAGCAAGCCACTGGTCGCGCTCGGCCAGTGGTCGTACGCGTTCTACCTGATCCACGCCACGATCATGTACGCGATCAAAGAACACCACGGCATCGCCGGCCCGATCGGCTGGTCGAACCTGACCTGGTACGCCGGTGTCCTTGCCCTCTCGATCTTCGCCTCGTGGCTGCTCTACAAGTTCGTCGAGCACCCGCTGGAACGGAAGCTCCGAGGCCCCCGATGAAGAATCACTACCTAGTGGAGAACCTGTGCGTGTCAGTGTTGTTGCCTTAGGCAAGATCGGACTGCCGTTGGCGGTCCAGTTCGCCGCCAAGGGCCATCAGGTCGTCGGCGTCGACATCAACGAGAAGTTCGTCGAGCTGGTGAACGCCGGCCAGGAGCCGTTCCCGGGTGAGGCCCACCTGCAGGAACTGCTCTCCGAGACCGTGGCCGACGGCCGCCTGCGGGCGACCACCGACTACGCGGACGCGATCCCGAACAGCGACGCGGTCGTCGTGGTCGTGCCGCTGTTCGTGGACGAGCAGACCGGGCAGCCGGAGTTCGGCTGGATGGAGAACGCGACCCGTTCGCTGGCCGAGCACCTGACGCCGGGCACGCTGGTCAGCTACGAGACCACGCTCCCGGTCGGCACCACCCGGAACCGGTGGAAGCCGATGATCGAGGAGATCTCCGGTCTCACCGAGGGCACCGACTTCCACCTGGTGTTCTCCCCGGAGCGGGTGCTCACCGGCCGCGTGTTCGCGGACCTGCGCAAGTACCCGAAGCTGGTCGGTGGCCTGTCCGAGGAGGGCGCGAAGCGCGCCACCGCTTTCTACGAGGCCGTCCTGGACTTCGACGAGCGCCCGGACCTGGACCGCGCGAACGGCGTCTGGGACCTGGGGTCGGCCGAGGCGGCCGAGCTGGCCAAGCTCGCCGAGACCACCTACCGGGACGTGAACATCGGCCTGGCGAACCAGTTCGCCCGGTTCGCCGGCCAGAACGGCATCGACGTGCACGCCGTCATCGAGGCGTCGAACTCGCAGCCGTACAGCCACATCCACCGGCCCGGTATCGCGGTCGGCGGGCACTGCATCCCGGTGTACCCGCGGCTGTACCTGTACACCGACCCGGACGCCACCGTCGTCCGCGCGGCCCGCGAGGCCAACGCCGGCATGCCGGACTACACCATCGGCCTGCTCGAGGGCGCCTTCGGCGAGCTCAAGGGAGCCAAGGTCGTCGTGCTCGGCGCGTCGTACCGTGGTGGGGTCAAGGAGACGGCGTTCTCCGGGGTGTTCCCGGCCGTGGAGGCGCTGAAGGCACGCGGCGCGGAGGTGTCCGTGCACGACCCGATGTACACCGACGAGGAGCTCCAGGCGTTCGGCTTCACGCCGTACACGCTGGGGTCGCCGGTGGACGCGGCCGTGTTGCAGGCGGACCACGCGGAGTACGCGCAGCTGAGCCCGGCCGACCTGCCGGGCGTGAAGGTACTCGTCGACGGTCGTGACCGCACCGACCCGGCCAAGTGGGCCGGCGTGCGGCGGATTGTGATCGGAAGGTCGGTCAGCCAGTGACAACTGCCGACCTGCGGGTCGTGATGATGGTCGCCAACGACGTCACCAACGACAGCAGGGTCCGCAAAGAGGCCGCAGCACTGGCCGAGACCGGAGCAGAGGTAACTGTGCTCGGGGTCTCGGCCAGCGGCCTGCCGTCGAGGGAGATGCTCGACGGTGCGCTGATCGTCCGGGTGGCGGTGCCCTTCGCACTGCGTGAGGAGCGGAAACGAAGCCGTACGGCGCGCCGCAACTGGCGGCCGCCGCTCGTGGGTTACCGGTACCGCGGGACCTATGTCGCGCGCAGCCAGCGGATCGCGGCCGAGCTCAAGGAGCTGAAGGCCGACTCCGGGCACGCGATCGCGCGCGCCAAGGCCGGCCAGGGGAACCCGCTCAAGTTCAAGTTCGGCGTCGGCACCCGCCTGCTGCGCCGGGCCCGCTGGAAGGCCGCCGAGCGGGCCACGTGGGTCCGCAAGGGGGTCGGCAACAAGGCCGACGCCCCGTTCAAGTTCAGCTGGCGGGCGTACGACGGGGTGCTGCACCGGCTGCCGTGGCCGGCGCCGTGGCGCAAGCTGCACCCTGAGGCGCTCGACCTGGAGATCGCGTTCGGCGACCTGATCGACCGCCTCGAGCCGGACGTGGTGCACGCGCACGACATGCACGTGATCGGTGTCGCGACCCGCGCCGCCGGCCGGGCGAAGCTGCGTGGCCGCACGCTGAAGGTCGTGTACGACGCGCACGAGTACGTCGCCGGACTCTCGCAGTACGGCGCTCGCACGCGGCGCTCGATCGCGGCCTGGGCCAACCACGAGGCCGAGTACATCGGCGAGGCGGACCGGGTGATCACCGTCAGCCCGGCGATCGCGACCCGGCTGCGCAGCGAGCACCACCTGGACCACGAGCCGACCGTGGTGATGAACACGCCGAACCCCGCTGACGTGTCGGTCGAGGTGTCCGACATTCGCAGCGAGATCGGTCTGGCGCCCGACGTACCGCTGCTGGTCTACAGCGGCGGGGTCACCCGGGCACGTGGCATCCACACCGCCGTCCAGGCGCTGGTGGACCTGCCGGACGTGCATCTCGCCGTCGTCTGCGTGCCTGGTGTGGCGACGGATGCCGTGCGCGCGCTGCAGGCGGAGGCCGTGCAGCTGGAGGTCCAGGACCGGCTGCACTGCCTGGACCCGGTGAAGCCGGACGAGGTGGTCGCGTTCCTGCGCACCGCCGACGTCGGCCTGATCCCGATCCTGCGCTACCCGAGCCACGAGATGGCGCTGCCGAACAAGCTGTTCGAGTACGCCTTCGCCGGCCTGCCGGTGGTGGTCAGCGACATGCCGAGCATGAAGGAGTTCGTCGATCGCACCAAGATCGGCGAGGTCTTCACCGCGGCCGACGCGCACGGTCTGGCCGCGAAGGTCCGGACAGTGCTCGGTGACCTGGACTCCTACCGCGAGCGGGTCGCCGATCCGGCGTACCAGCAGGAGGTGTCCTGGGCGGGGCAGGCGACCAAGCTGCGGGCGCTGTACGGCGAGCTGACCGGGCGGCAGCTCGAGATCACCCGACCGGGCGGCAAGATCGTCAAGACCGGGCGGCACCTGTTGCTCGGTCCAGTGAACAGCGCCGGTCAGGCGTGGCTGTGGGCGACCGCGCTGGAGCGTGAGGTTCCGGACATCAAGGCCGAGTCGCTGACCACGGGCAGTGGCGCGTTCGACTTCCGGGTGCACCGCACGGGCACCTACCGGCAGTACCGGTCGGACCTGCGCTGGCAGCTGGAGCTGACGGCGTACGCGTTGCGCGAGGTCACCCACGTGCTGTTCGAGGCGGGCCGGCCGATGTTCGGTCAGCAGCGCGGGCAGATGTGGACGACCGACGTACCGATGCTGGACCAGGCCGGGATCAAGCACGGTCTGGTGTTCCACGGCTCCGAGATCCGGGACCCGGCACAGCACCGCGAGCAGTACCGGTACTCGCCGTTCCGCAACCCGGACGACGAGCTGACCCAACGGCTGCAGGCGGCGAACAACCTGATGCGCCGGCACCTCGACGGCTACAAGGGTCCGGTCTTCGTCACGACGCCGGATCTGCTGGAGTTCGTCGAGAACGGCATCTGGCTGCCGCTGGCGGTCGACGTCGAGGCGTTCGCGTCCACGCAGCCGGTGCTCGAGCGCGAGGTCCCGGTGGTGCTGCACGCGCCGTCGGCGAGCGCGCTGAAGGGGTCGGCGTACGTCGACCCGGTGCTCACCGACCTCGATGCGCGGGGACTGATCGAGTACCAGCGGGTGCAGGGCGTGCCGCACGCGGAGCTCGCCGAGATGGTGAAGAGCGCCGACATCGTGGTCGACCAGTTGCTGCTCGGCTCGTACGGCGTGTTCGCGTGCGAGGCGATGGCGGCCGGCCGGGTCACCGTCGGACACATCGCGGACCCGGTCCGGGACCTGCTGCCGACCGACCTGCCGATCGCCGAGGCGAATCCGGACGACCTGGCGGAGGTGATCGAGCGGCTGGTCGCCGAGCGTGACACCGCCCGCAAGATCGCCGACTCGGGTCCGGGGTTCGTGCGCGACCTGCACGACGGGCGGAAGTCGGTGGAGATGTTGCTGCCGTTCTTGAACAACGAGCTGCCGGTCGAGGACGAGAGCGAGTAAGTGCGGATTCTGATGATCGCGCAGTCCCCGATCGCCGGGGACTCGCGGATCCTCCGGGAGGCCACGGCGCTGGCCGCGGCCGGTCACACGTTGCACGTGATCGGCCGCGACGTCCCGGACGGCTTCGAGGTGGGCCCAGGGATCACGGTCGAGTCGGTGTCCCGGTCGTCCGGTCTGCGGGCAGGGAACGGCGGGCTGACCGTCGGGCACGGGCACTCGGGGCCGAAGGTGCTGCTCAAGCGGTTCGGCCGGTGGCTGCTGCTGCCGGAGCACCGGAGTCGCACCGAGAAGCAATGGCGGGTCGCCGCGGCTGCCCAAGTTGCTGCGGCCGGGCCCGTCGACGTCGTGCATGCGCATGACTTCAACACGCTGGAGCTCGCCGCGGAGTACGCCGAGAAGTGGTCGGCGGCGCTCGTGTACGACAGCCACGAACTGTGGTTCGACCGTGCGCTGCCGGGGCGTCCGACGCCGCTGTGGCGCGCGCGGGGGCGCAAGTACGAGGTCTCGCTGGCGTCGAAGGCGCGAGTGGTGTTCACGGTGTCGGACGGGATCGCGGAGCGGCTGCGCTCGCGGGGGCTGAGCGACGTGCGCGTCGTACGGAACACGTTCCCGCGCGCGGACGACGTACCGCCGGCTCCCGAACAGCCCGAGGGACTGCTGTACGCCGGACGTGTCGGTGCCGGGCGGGACCTGCCGACCGTGGTGGCGGCGGCTCGTCAGCTGGCGCCGTTCCGGACGGTGCTGATGGGGTCGGTGGATCCCAACTATCGCTTGGACCTCGGGCCGGTCGAGACCGTCGCGGAGCGCTCCATCGACGAGGTCGACGACACGCTGCGGTCCTATGGCATTTCGTTGGTCACCCTGACGAACACCTGCGAGAACCATCGGCTCGCCTTGCCGAACAAACTCTTCCACGCCGTCCGGGCAGGCGTCCCGGTCGTCGCCGCCGACCTGCCCGAACTGCGGGCGGTCGTCACCCAGTACAAACTCGGCGGCCTCTACGAGCCCGGCAACCCGGCGTCGCTGACCGCAGCAGTCCGCTCGGTGATCGAGAACTACAGCACCTACACCGACGGCGTCCGCGCCGCTGCAGCAGAACTGAACTGGGAACACGACGCCGCCACCCTGGTCGCTGCCTACGACGAATTGAGCGGCTAGCGCCGAAGCCGCCCGACGGCTGCAGCTAGCGCCGAAGCCGCCCGACGGCGAGCTGGGCGGCTAGCGCCGCGCTCTCACGCCACCGACCCGCAGCGCCCTCCGGCTGACACCGCCCACCCCGACCGAAGGTCGGGGTGGGCGGGCGTTTCAGCGGGAAGCTTCGACCATCTGCTTCATCAGTTCTACCGGATTCTTCTCTGGCTCCGGTTGAGCCAGCCGGTTGGAGGAGACCCGGGACCGCGGTGCGTCAACTGTTTGGAGGGCAGCGGTGTAGCCCGTCAGCGGAAGCGTCAGCGACGAACGGGTCGGGTCGAGGGTGATCGTCGCGCCGGTGAACGGGACCGACGGGTTGTCGGGCTCGACCGTCAGCACCAGACCCAACCGATGCCCAGCACCGAACACCACATCGTCGGCGTTCAGCTCGAACGTGAGGTCGTACCAACGATCCGATCGCAGCGATTCCTTGGTGTACAGGGATTTGTAGTGCCCGACATCCGCCAGGGTTCGGATGACGACGGACGTGTCGGAGACCGCGGTGTTGATCTGCGTCTTCGCGTAGCACCCGGTGTCGAGCGTGTTGCCGTCACCCCAGCACACCCGGGTGTCCGGCACGTTGGTGACGTTCACGTACCGGTTCGCCGTACCGTAGTCGACCAGTCGGGCTTTGATGCCTGCGGCAACTTTGTCGACCTTGACCCGGACCGACACCTTCCCGGTACCGCTGACCCGGACCGCCTTCTCCAGCTCGTCGCTGAGGAACACGGCCCGATCGATGCGCGGTGTCGTCGGATCGAGTACGACGGTGTCCTCGGACTCCTTCGACGTACCGGTGAAGCTGATCGGGTCGCTCGACGCGGCCGCGATCGACAACCCACCGGCCTTCGCACCGGACGCCTTGCTCAGCTTCAGCGTCGTCTGCCGAGCACCCGCGGCCGGCCAGCGCGCCTCGTCCACGAACGATCCGTCCTCGCGCTGGATCGTTGCCTGCGGCGTCTTCATCACGTCGTTGTCCAGGCCCTGGAGCCAGTGGTCGAACCACGGGTGCAGCTTGTTCACCCATTCGTCGCGGAAGCTGAACCCGTCCAGGTGCACGCCCTGGTGCAGGAAGATCTTCCGCGGCACGTTCCGCTGCGCGAGCTCGTCCCACCACTCGCCGAACTGCCGGGTCTTCACGTTCTCGTCGCCCAGACCGTGCACGACGTACACGCTGGCCCGGACCTTCGAGGCGTCGAGGCGGTAGTTCCGCGGATCCCACCACTTGATGTACGAACCGGTCGGGGTGTCGGACGCGTGCTCGATCTCGTCCGTCATCGCGACGCAGCGCGGCGACGCGTCGTTGCTCACGTAGTCGTGCAGGAAACCCATGTACTCGTCGTAGAACGGCACGCCGAAGCCGCGGGTGTAGTCGTACCAGCTGGAGATCGCGGCGATCGGCACGATCGTCTCCAGCCCGCGAACGCCCGTACTCGCGACCGAGTTCGCGATCGTCCCGTTCCAGGACACGCCGATCATGCCTGCCTTGCCCGTCGACCAGTCCGCCGTCGCCGGCGATCCGTCGGTCGTGTGAGCGGTCGTCCGGTTGTTCAGCCAGTCGATGACGGCCTTGGTCCCTTGTACTTCGAGGTTCGCGCCGACGTCGCTGCACCCGGTGGAGCGGAAGGTCCCAGGCATGTCCACGAATGCGACGGCGTACCCGCGGGGGACGAAGTAGTTGTCCAGCCAGCTCCCGTACACCTGTCGGACGCCGACCCCGTCGAAGTAGCTCGCCGGATCGCCGGCGTAGTACGGCGAGGCCTGGATGATCACCGGCACGTCGACGCCGGCCCGAGCCGCCTCACCCGGCCGGATGATGTCGACCGTGATCTGGTCGGTGACCCCGTTCGCGTCCCCGTCGAGCTTCGGTACGTCGACCTGCACCTTCTCGTGGATCGCGTTGTCGTAGTCGTACGCCGGCACCGTGGCGGTGCCCTGAACGAACGGCTTCGCCGGGCCGGCGGTGGCGGTCAGGGTGGCGGTCAGGGTGGCGGCCGGGACCAGAACGGCGGCGGCCAGGAGAGTGAGCCCGGCTCGTAACCGAGTTGTGCGCATACGTGACTCCCCCTATGGGCGGTAGGTGAGGAACCATTTTGTGCACAGATCTCACTCGCCCGCTCACTTTTGGTGAAGTGCACGGGTAATACTTCGCTCGCAACTTTCCGTGTCCGCCCCGTATCAAGAGTTCTGAAAGGGGGCCGACATGAACCCACGACTCACCGCCCTTGCCGGAAGCGCCGTACTCGCACTGACCGCGCTGCTGCCCGCGGCCGCGCACGCCCAGGGAGCGGCCAAGCCCGACCCGACCAAGCCGGGGGCCAAGGTGCCCGGGACCAGCAGGAAGATCACGGCCGCGCAGGCCGCCGCCTGCTTCGTCTGGAACGGCGGAGTCACCGCCACGGGAGCGCACCGCTTCGCGGACCCGACCGCCACCACCCCGCCGACGGTGCCGGACGACTGGAGCACCGCCGGCGTGTACAAGCCCGGTCAGGTCCGGCTGAGCGCCCGGCAGACCACCGAGCCGGACATCTCCGGCACCGATCGATCCGGGTATGTCGTGATCGGCGACGCGCTGTACTACAGCTACTACCAGGGCTACGAGGACGGCACCATCGACAACCAGAGCCTGTCCCGGGTCGGCGGCGGCTGGGGCAGCTTCACCTACCTCGAGACCTCGGACTACGAGAGCCCGGACAACGGCAAGCCCAAGGTCTACCGGTCGGCGGCGTACGCGCTGCGCAACGACGGCGTGCTGTTCCGCTGGAACACCGGCGGCAAGGGCTGGAAAGCCTCCGGGTCGTACCCCGGCTTCTCGGCCGTCAGGACGATGACGCTGATCGCCAAGACCCCGACGTACGACACCTTCTTGGCCAACACCAAGGGCGGGGCGCTGTACACGATCCGGATCCCGTCGGCGTCGCCGATGAAGCCGATCGTCAAGCAGGTCCGGACGCGTACCTGGCAGGGCTTCGAGGCGCTGTCCGCGATGGGTTGCGGCCAGTACGGCACGCTGCTGTTCGCGATCGACAAGGACACCAAGAAGGGCTACCTGTACGCCATCGGGCACGCCAACGGCCTGTCCACGGTCATCCAGTCCCGCGGTCAGGTGCCGGGCACGTTCGGCGACCCGGTCGACTTCCGCTGGGTGCCGATCCCGGTGTACGACACAGCCAACGGCGAATGAGGTTGTCGATGTTCCGTCAGGCCATCGGTCTGGCCGCTGCCGCCGGACTCACCCTCGCGGTGGGTCCGGCGCCGCAGTCGGCCACTGCAGCACCCGCAACTGCCAACTCGATCGCGTCGGTCACCGCGGCGTGTGCTCTCGGCCTCGGTTCGCTCGCCGACGGGTGGGGCGTGAACAGCCGCGTCCTGACGGCGACGTCACCACCGACCACGAGCCCGGTGCTCCACACGCCGGACGTCTACCAGCCGCCGTACGACGTCATCAATCCGACGGCGTTCACCGCGACGCCGGCCGGTAACGGGCGGACGACCCGGAGCGGCAAGGTGGTGTGGGGTGCGGGCTATCTGATGGAGAGCTCGTACACCATCGGCCCGGACGGCAAGGTCGTCGGTACTCCGGTGTTCAAGCGGATCGGGAACGGATGGGGCGGACGGTTCCTGATCCAGTCGCAGTACAAGGCGTCCGCGACCAGCAAGCCGACGCGGACGACGCTGTACTCGCAGGACATGTACGGGAAGTTCGGGCGCTGGACCGATGTCGGGAAAGGGTTTCGGAACACCGGGTACGTGGGTGGGATGAGCCCGATGAAGTCGTTCGCGCTGATCGCCACGACGCCGACGTACGACATGTTCCTGGCGAACAACCGGGCCGGCGGGCTGTACACGGTGAAGATCCCGGCGACGGTGCCGTTGAAGCCGATCATCACGCCGGTCCGGACCTCCAGTTGGCAGATCTTCGAGCAACTCGTGTCGGCCCCGTGCGGCCGCACCGGGTCGCTCCTGCTCGGCATCGACGAGGACGCCCACATCGGCTACCTGTACGCCGTCGGCCACGCGAACGGCGCCGCCACGGTGATCAAGTCGCTCGGCAGGACCCCCAACACCTTCGACGACTTCGACTACTTCCGCTTCACCCCCGCCTACGACCCCCTCAACGGCGGGTAACCCCCATCCCAGGCCGCGGGCCGTGGTGGGGGAGAGTGCGGATGGCGGGTTGTTTGGTGACTGACGTGCTGCAACCCGCCACTGGTGAAACAGGCCGCCACTCGCGCCACGACTGAGGTCAGCGGGTGCTGGCTTGGTGGGGGGCGCGGTTCTGGACGTCCTGCGACGTCCAGAACTCGTCGAAGGCGGGGCTGGCGGCGCGGAGTTCGTTGACCAAGGCCACTAGTTCCGCGTCGTCGGCGTACGCGGCTGACGCCTGCCGGAGCAGCGCGACCGAGTCCTTCGCGACAGTGGGCCAGTCTGCGTAGAACTCCCGGGACCTCGGACGATGGTCGACGACCTGCGGCGCACCCTCCCGGCCGTCCCGGTCAGCGAGGTCGCCGACCTGATCGCGTACGTCGTCACTCGCGCCCGCGAGGTCAATCTGCCGCACTTGATCATCCAGCCGTCGAAGGAGATCTGACGCTTGTTCACACGGGTTTCGTAACCTCGCGGCATGATGACGACGCGACGTACGCTGTTGAAGGCCGGAGCTCTGGGGATCGGGCTCGCCGCGACGCCGGGACTCTCCGTGGCGGCCCGGCCGCGGCGTACGAGGGTGCTGCTGGCAACGAACGAGCCGTGGGGGACCTACCACGCGCAGCCGCTGCTGGCCGAGGCGCAGCGGCGCGGGTGGGAGCTGGTGCAGGTCGTCCCGGACCTGTCGCAGATCAAGCCAGGTGATCCGGTGACGGTCGCGACGTTGAGCGACGTACGTCAGGCTGATCTGTTGGTGGTGAACGGCGCGGAGGCCTGGCCGGCGGATGTTGCGGCGGCGTTGAAGCGGCTGCCGATGGCGGCGAGCTCGTTGGCGTATTTGAAGCCGGTCGAGGCGCCGCGGGCGAAGGAGTTCCGGTCGCGGTTGGAGCTCGTGACGGCCGCGTCGCCGGCCGAGTCCGACGTGTTCGCGGCGTACCTCGGATGGAAGCGGCACGTGCGGATGGTGGGCTCCGCGCAGACGGACAACCTGCCGAAGTACGCCCCGCAGAAGGATCGGGTGCTGGTGCTGACGAGCGTGACGCACCCCGACCAGACCGGGAACGCGGCACCGGGGACGCAGCTGCTGCTCGACGCGGCGGCGAAGCTGGAGGCCGCGGGGAAGCACATCGTGGTCGGTCTGCACCCGCGGGAGGACCGCACGTTGTGGGACCGGTACGAGATCAGCGCGCTCGGTTCGGTGCCCGAGTCCGCGACCGCCGAGTGTGCGGTCGGAATCCCGGGCACGGTGTTCCCGATCGTCGCGGCGGTCGGCGTACCGCTGGTCGGGTGCGTGGACCCGAAGCTGCAGGTGCCGGACTACATCCTGAGCGTCTGCTCCTCGACGATCGACGTGCCGGGGCAGGCCGCCGCCGCGATCGAGGACGCGAAGCCGGCCGGCCGGGGCGCGGTGTTCGAGGCGGTCGGCCCGATCGGTGGCTCGGGCCGGCGGCTGTACTCGGCGTGGCACGCGACGATTCAGACCACCAGGCGTAACTTCACCTCGGCGACGCCGATCTCGACGCGCTGACCCCAACCGATGCTCAGGGTGTCGGACTCCATACCGTCGCCGAAGACCACCAGGTCGGACTCGGCGGTGATCGTCAGTGAGTCCGGCGCCTCGAGCAGCCCTTCGGTGTTGTCGGTCCCGGTTGCGGGTGACGGCCACGCCTCGCGAACGAACCAGCACAGCACCGGATCGGTCGGTCCTGGTAGGGCGAGTGGGCTCCGGCGTTCCTGCCAGGCGGATCGGCACCAGCCGGTCGAACCGGTGCCGGTGCCGATCAGGATCCCGGACGACGACTGGCGCTCGGGCACGCCGTCGGGTGCGCCGAGCCGGTAGCGCGCGGACTGGTGCGTGCGGTGGCCGACGTACACCTCGTTGAGGGCGATCAATCGTTGGCCGTCGTCGGTGCTCGCGGCAACCATCGTCCGCTCGGCGACGTTCCGGGTGGCCAGGAGGCCGGTGATCGCGGACGGTTCGTGCGGGACGAGTACGCCGGGGTTGCGGGCCGGCTCGGGGTTGATCCCGATCACCGGTTGGCCGTCGAGGTACTTCGCCACGTTCGCGACCAGACCGTCCTGGCCGACCGCGATCACCACGTCCTCCGGGCCGAACCCGAACCGGTCGAGATCGTTGCGCTCAGCAACCGTACGCCGCCAGTCCAGCGGGATCGCGGCGGAGACCGTGGCGAGCGCGTCCTGCTGGGCCTGATGTCGTGCGTCGAGCTCGGCCAGGTCGCGGCCCCGCCCGGCGAGGAAGAAGCCGGCCTGCTGCCGCGTCCCGTGCCGGGCGACGAGCTCGGTCAGCTCGGTAGCCCGATGTACGATCACCGCCCGCGGCGGCAGACTCATGCTGAGCCTCCCGCGATCAGGTGCGGGCTCACGAGCGCGCCTCGGGTGCGCGGGCGCAGGATGAGGCCCCGGGCGGTGCGGCGCGGTCTCACGACGACGCCCCGGCGGTCAGCTTCGCCAGGAGCGGGGTGAGCAGGTCGGGGGTCACGTTCAGCGTGCCGATCTCCGGCAGCGCGCCCTGCTTGATTGCCAGCGCGAGGATGGTCGACTGGTCCAGCTCGGCGTACGCGTCCAGCAGGGCGTGCTCGGCCGCGGCCTCCGCGGCCCCGATGACCCGCTTCGAATCCGCCTCCGCCTCGGCCAGCGCGCGCTGCCGGCCGGCGGCCGCCTGCGTCTCGATCTGACCCGCGGCCGCGGCCTCGGTCGCCCGCATCCGCTCGTTCTGACCGCGCTGGCTCACCAGCTGCTCCTCGCGGCGCGCCAGCTCGATCTGGTTCTGCAGTTCGTTCTCCGCGATCGACCGCTCCCGCTCGACCGCCAACGCCCGCCGCTCGTACGTCGCCTTGTCGGCCGCCTGCTGCACCATCTCCCGCGTCGGCGTCTGCAACGCCTTCTCGACGTCTCGCTCAGCCCGTACCGCGACCACGCGGACATCCTCCACCCCGATCCCGAGCCCGGTCAGTCGCTGATCCTCACGCAGCCCCGTGCCGACCGCCTGCCGGAGCGCGGTCATCCCGTCGGACAGCGCCTCGGTCAGCGACATCCTGGCCAGCAGATCGAGTGCGGTCTGCTGCGCCAGCTCGGTCAGCAGTCCGCCGAGCTGCTCGAGCGGCGTCGACCGCCACAGCCCGCTGTTCGGGTCGATGCCGAAGTCGAGCCGGCTCGCGGCCAGCGCAGGGTCGATCACCCGGTAGGTGACGGTCGCCTGGACGGCGACGTCCTGGAAGTCCTGCGTCCGGCCGTGGAACAGCAACGGCTGCTCGCGGTCGTCGATCGGGATCTCGCTCAGCGACGAGTTCAGCGCCCGGAACCAGAACGCCTGGCCGGCGCCGTCGTGGGCGACCCGCCCGTTGCGCAGGTGCCGCACGTGGGTGGTCGGGTTGGCTCGCAGGTGGCTGATCAAACCGAACCGGGTGATGTCTGCCATCTCTTCGTTCTCCTTGTCGTCACTATGACGATAAGGCGCGGGATGGCTTATCGTCAAGATGACGTTTAGAGTGGTCGGCATGGATTTCGAGCCGCTCGGCCTGGCCACCGACCTGGTCATCCTGACCGTCCGCGACGGCCGCCTCCAGGTGCTGCTGATCCGCCGCGGCATCCCGCCGTACGAGGGCCGCTGGGCGCTGCCCGGTGGGTTCGTGCGCGGCGGCGAGGACCTGGAGGCGACCGCGCGGCGCGAGCTGGCCGAGGAGACCGGCCTGGCGTCGGAGCGCATCCACCTCGAACAGGTCGCGACGTACGGCGCTCCCGATCGCGACCCGCGCGGCCGAGTGGTGAGCGTGGCGTATCTGGCCCTGGTCCCGGACTTGCCCACGCCGGTTGCCGGCTCGGACGCAGCGTCCGCGAGCTGGGTCGACACCACCGAGGTACTGCGGGACTCGGGCCGGCTGGCGTTCGACCACCACCGGATCCTGTCCGACGGCGTCGAGCGGGCGCGCGCCAAGCTCGAGTACTCACCGCTCGCGACCGCGTTCTGCCCGCCGGAGTTCACGATCTCCGAGCTCCGCGGCGTCTACGAGGCTGTCTGGGGTACGCCGCTCGACCCGCGGAACTTCCATCGCAAGGTCACCAAGACCCCCGATTTCGTCGCCCCGAGCGGCCGGACCACGACCCGCGACGGCGGCCGCCCCGCCCAGCTCTTCCACCGCGGCACGGCTACCACCCTGCATCCACCGATGGCCCGCGCTTGACCTCCAGCCGACTCGAGGTGTTTGCCTGTCGCCCATGACCTTCGCCGGACGGAACGTCCTCGTCACCGGCGCCGGCCGCGACACCGGCCGCCGCCTCGCCCTCGCCTTCGCCGCGCGCGGCGCCCATGTGCTCGTCACCGCGCGGCAACGGGCCGCCGCCGAGGACACCGTGGACCTCATCCAAGCCGCGGGCGGTCGCGCGACTGCCGCCGTACTCGATCTGGCCGACCCTGCAGCGATCGACCAATTGCCCGTCGAACGACTCGACGTCCTGGTGAACAGCGGAGCGCAGTACCTGGGTGGCTCGCCGACAGCCGCCGAGATCACGGAGGCGATCGCGGGAGCGGCGACCGGGACCGTGCTGCTCACCGAGCGGCTCCTGCCAGTGCTCAGGGCGTCGGGCAGCGCGGACATCGTCAACCTGATCTCGGCGGCCGGTGAGATCGGCCAGCACCGCTCAGCGGCGCACGGGGCGTTCTACGCCGCCAAGCACGCCCAGGCCGGGTACGCCGAGATTCTGTCCGAACGCCTGCGGCCGGAGGGGATCCGGGTGATCTCGCTGTTCCCGCCGGACTTCGTCCAGGACGGTCCGCGCGAGGCGGACGCGGCGCTCACCGCGGACTCGGTCGTCGACTGCGTGCTCTTCGCTGTCGGTCAGCCGCGGGACTGCTTCATCCGAGCTTTCTACTTCGAACAGCAAGCTCCTCGGCGGTGATCAGGTTCGTGTGGGTGCCGGCGGAGCCGCAGGCCCAGGACGCGGCGACGGTGCCGGCCAGAGCCGCGTCCTGCCACGGGGCGCCGTCGAGGTAGCGGGCCAGGAACGCGGCGACGTACGCGTCACCGGCGCCGTTGGTGTCGACGACCGGGCGGTCCGGGAAGTCGATCGCGGGGAAGTGCCGGACGTCCTTGCCGCGGACGTGCAGGTAGCTGCCGTCGGCGCCGGCCATCGCGACCACGGCCTCGGCCCGGCCGTTGGCGAGGATCCAGCCGACCGCGTCCGGCGGCAGTGCACTGGTCGACACGAAGACGATGTCCGACGCGGTCGCGAAGTCCTTGTGGTGGTCGTTCTTCCCGTCCCAGTCGTGCAGGTCGGTGGAGATCGAGCGGTCCGCGGCGATCGCGTCGCCGAGGGCATCGCGGGCGAAGTCCATGATCGAGACATGTACGTGCTGGGCGCGCCGCAGCGCGGGCCGCCAGAGGCTCGGGTCGACGCGCAGACCGGCCGGGTGCCGCCCGTCGTACATCGACAGTCGTCGGCCGTCGGGGCTGACCAGGTTCACCGAGCGTCTGGTGCCGCTCGGGTGCAGCACCACGCGCAGCGGGATCCCCAGCTCCTGGTACTCCCGCCGGATCCGGATCCCCTCCGGGTCGTTACCGATCACGTCGACCAGCCCGGCGTTCAGCCCGAGCAGGTGGCAGCCCAGCGCGACACCGTGCCCGGTGTGCGCCAGGTACGTCTCGATCGGTTCGACCGGGACTGTGTCCACATCCCCCAACGGCAGGCTCGGCACCCGCACGATCGTGTCGATCCCCACTCCACCGATCACCAGCACATCCAACTCCACGGGTCCCGTCTTACCCGACTTTCGCCAGGGATCACAGGTGTCTTTCGCAAGCTGAACGCACCCTTGGTGACCGGGCACAGTCGACGCATGCTGACCAGACGCCTTCTGCTCGCCTCCGCGGGCGCAACCCTGCTCACACCGCTCACACAGACGGCTCAGGCAACCACGCGGAGTAGTCCGATTCCGATCCGGATTCCGCGGCCGACCGGTCCGTTTCCGATCGGCACGACCGAGCTGCATCTCGTCGACCACGGTCGTGACGACCCGTACGTGCCAGGTCGCGCGCGGGAGTTGATGATCAGCATCTGGTACCCGGCGTCTCGGTCCGCGGCGCCGGCGCCGTACCTACAGCCGTTGACCGCCCAGGTGTACGGCGAGGGCGCCGCTGCCGCGCTCGAGCAGCCGCTCGGGACCATCGACTGGACGGGCGCCAAGAGCCACGCGGGTCTGCTCGCGCCGGTGCTCCCGGGCCGTCGTCCGGTCGTGCTGTTCTCACCGGGGTTCGGCGTACCGCGAGGGCTCGCCTCGATCACCGTCTCCGAGCTCGCGAGCCGCGGGTACGTCGTCGTCACGGTCGACCACACGTACGAGGTCGCCGGTGTCGACTTCCCCGGTGGGCGGCTCGAAGTACAGACGCTGCCCACGACGCCGTACGCGCTGCTCGCCCGCGACGCGCGGTACGGCGACCTGCGGTTCGTCCTGGACAGCCTCGCGGTCCTGGCCCGCGGCGAGAACCCCGACGCCGAACAGCGTCGCCTCCCGGAAGGCCTCGGCACGCTACTCGACCTCGACCGGATCGGCGCGTACGGGCACTCGGCCGGCGGAATCACCTCGCTCGACCTGCTCGTCGCCGATCCGCGGGTCCGCGCCGGGATCAACATCGACGCCGAGCTCGGCTACGGGTACGACGACCCGGCCGAGGCACCGACCGTCGCGCGCGGCACCGACCGGCCGTTCCTGCTGATGGGCTCCGGCGACACCGGACCGGGCCCGCACAACCATCACGTCGAACCGTCCTGGGGACTGTTCTGGCAGCACTCGGCAGGCTGGAAACGCGACCTGAACCTGCCCAACGGCCAGCACTACAGCTTCGTCGACTACGAGGCCCTGATCCCGTGGTTCCAGCGGTTCATCACGGTCCCGCCGGAGCTGATCGCGAACACCATCGGTACGGCGGACCCGGGCCGGGTGCTGCGCGCGATGGGCACGTACATCCCGGCGTTCTTCGACCAGCATCTCCGGCAGCGCCCGCGCCCGGCCCGCTGGCGGCACGCCCTGCCGGAGACGGCGTTCGTCCCCTGATCGGAGCAGGGCTACCGCTTGATCGGCGCCCCGGTCTTCTCCTGGAGCTCGTCGAAGGTGACGCCCTCGGCGAGCTCGACCAGGCGCAGGCCGTCGTCGGTGACGTCCAGGACGGCGAGGTCGGTGATGATCCGGTTCACCACCCCGCGGCCGGTGTAGGGCAGGTCGCACTCATCGAGGATCTTGTGCGAGCCGTCCTTGGCGACGTGCTCCATCAGCACGATCACCTTCTTCGCGCCGTGTACCAGGTCCATCGCGCCGCCCATCCCCTTGACCATCTTGCCGGGGATCATCCAGTTCGACAGGTCGCCCTTGGCCGAGACCTGCATGGCGCCCAGGATGGCCGCGTCGATCGCGCCGCCGCGGATCATCCCGAAGGACAGCGCCGAGTCGAAGAACGAGGCGCCGGGCAGCGTCGTCACGGTCTCCTTGCCGGCGTTGATCAGGTCCGGGTCCTCGCCACCCTCGACCGGGTACGGCCCGACGCCGAGGATGCCGTTCTCGGACTGCAGGACGACCGTGACGCCGTCCGGGATGTAGTTCGGCACCAGGGTCGGCAGGCCGATCCCGAGGTTCACGTACGAGCCGTCCTCGAGCTCCGCCGCGGCGCGGGCCGCCATCTGCTCACGGGTGAGTGGCATCTCAGGCCTCCAGCTTCTCGCGCTGGGCCTGGTAGGCCTCGCGGGGTTGAACCGTGCGCTTCTCGATCCGCTTCTCGATGTCCTTGCCGACGGCAACGACGCGCTGGACGTAGACGCCCGGTAGGTGGATCTCGTCCGGGTCCAGCTCACCAGGCTGGACCAGCTCCTCCACCGAGGCGATCGTCACCCGGCCGGCCATCGCGGCCAGCGGGTTGAAGTTCCGCGCGCTGCGGTCGAAGACCAGGTTCCCGTGGGTGTCGCCCTTGAGCGCGTGGACCAGACCGAAGTCGGTGGTGATCGACTCCTCCAGCACGTACGTCGTGCCGTTGATCTCCCGGGTCTCCTTCGGCTCCGACGCCTTCGCGACCGAGCCGTCCTCGTGGTACTTCTGCGGCAGCCCGCCGTCCGCGACCTGGGTGCCGACACCGGCCAGCGTGTAGAACGCCGCGATCCCGCAGCCGCCGGCCCGGAGCTTCTCGGCCAGCGTGCCCTGTGGGGTCAGCTCGACCTCGAGCTCACCGGACAGGAACTGCCGCGCGAACTCCTTGTTCTCCCCGACGTACGACGAGGTCATCTTGGCGATCCGCTTGTCGGCGAGCAGGATGCCGAGGCCCCAGTCGTCGACACCGCAGTTGTTCGACACGACGCTGAGCCCGGTCACCCCCTTGTCGTGCAGCGCGCTGATCAGCTGCATCGGGTTGCCGCACAACCCGAACCCGCCGACCGCGAGGCTCGCGCCGTCCCCGATGTCCGCCACCGCTTCCCGCGGCGACCCGTACGTCTTGTCCATAGCTGCTCCGTTGCAGGTTCTGTACCTGATCTGTGGGCCTGATCTGTGGGCCAGGTTGTTCCCGACTCTAACCAGCGACGCAGCCGGCCGCGATGTGGCTGGCACCACAGTTCTGCCGGGGATATCCCGCGGTCACACTCGCAGGTGTGACGCGACCCCACAGCGCTCAGGCGGAGGCTTCGGAGGCGTTCAGCGCCGCCAGCTCGTGGTGTGCCTCGAAGTGTGCGTCCTCGAGCCCGCGCAGCGTGAGAACGGCCGACAGGTGCGAGCGGGCCGCCGGGAGATTGCCGGAGCCCCGGGCGGTCCGGGCGAGACCGAGCCGAGCCGCGGCGACGGTCTCCAGGAGTTCGGCGTGCTCACCGATGGACAGTGCCTGGGCGTAGTCCGCCTGGGCGTCTTCCAGCTTCCCCGCTCGCCGGTAGAGCTCGGCACGCTCGCACAGCAGCAGTGCGGTCTCCTCCACCAGGCACAGCTGCTCAGCGAGCCGCAGCGCCTCCGTGGTGATGTCCAACGGCTCGTCGACGACGTACCGGAGGGCGCTCAGGGCGAGGAACACGCCCCATTGGTCCTCGAGCATCCGGAACCGGCCCAGCGCCGTACGCAACGCCTGCGCGGTGTCAGCGGGGGCCGCGGTGGTCAGACCCGGGTACCCGCGGATCAGCTCGACGGCGGCGCGGGTCCAGGCGTCACCGCTCTCGTTCCGCTCCAGCACGTCCTCGACCACCTCGGCCGACTCGAACGGGCCGAACACAAGTGACCACAGCAGCACCGTCACGGAGTACCGGAAGGGGCCGGTCGTGGTCAGCACGATCTGCTGGGCCAGCTCGATCTGCTCCTGCTCGGCCGACGCGGCGCCGTCGATCACGGCGAGCAGGTACTCCTCGTCGAGCCCGACCGGGACGGTGCGACCGAGCATGCTGAGCACCCGCTCGGCCGCCGCCGCGGCCTCGTCCTGGAGTCCCCGTGACCACCAGTACGCGGAGTACCGCGCAACCAGCCGGAGGGCGGTGCGCAGGTCGCTCTCACACGCGCGTTCGATCGCGCTGACGACCTGGTCCGCCTCCAGACTGTGTTGATCGCCGGAGCCCCCCAAGTTCACGTGCCCAATTGTCTCGCGCTCGTGTTAACGCCAGGTCACAGGGGTCACTCGCCGTCAGAAACGAAGTACGCCCCAGTGGGCCGGCAGGTGCATGTCCTCGACACCCTGCGGCGACCAGACCCAGAACTCGATCTGCTCACCCTTCTGGTAGGCGCCGTCGACCACGTCGTGCGGCCACTCGCAGCGCATGAGGTTCATCCGCCACTCGTCACCCGGGTTCGGCGGCGTGGCACGCCCCTGGTTGTACGAGGCGAGGTCGGCCCACGGTACGGCGAGTTCCACCGACCACCCGTTATCGGTGTCGGACGGGTCGTTGACGGTGCCGTCGACGTGGATCGCGGTGCGCAGTCCGGGCAGGTTCGTCGGGTCGATCGGGACGCCGCCGTCGACGTACGGCTTCGGCAGCGTCAGCTCCCAGATCGTGCCGAGCGCGTTGATCTCGAACTCGTAGTAGTTCAGCCCGTCGCCGTCCGGGTCCAGGAACAGCTCGAAGTTGTTCTCGTGGAAGAGCTTGCTGTTGTGCTCGGTCATCGTCGACCAGACGTGCGGCTCCTCGAGCTGGCCGCCGACGTACAGGTACTGGTCGTCGTACATCAGCTTCGCCCGGGTCCGGAACCGCGGCGCCGGGCCGGCGGCGATCGGGACGAAGTCGGTGGTCCAGGGCGCGGCCTCCCAGGCGGGGTCGGTCAGGGTGCCGTCGAGATTCGGCGTGGTGGCGGTCCGCGGGCACTCGTAGACGGGCAGGTCAGGCATCGGCACGCTCCAGCAGTCGGGCGACGAGATTGGCGAGCAGGAAGGTGATGGCGGTCAGCGCCGGGACGACGGCGAGGATCCAGGGCGAGTCCAGGTGGCCGGTCAGGAACGCGATCACCAGCGCCACCATGAAGGCGACGCCGAGGAACGGGACCAGCCGCGGGTGCGGCATCGCCAGCCGGCTGAGCGCGAGCCCGCCGAGCACCATCGTGACGACCACGATCACCACCAGCAGCGGGAGCCCGAGGGCGCCGCAGTTCGTGGTGTCCCGGAACCGCTCGCAGCTGCGCTCACTCAGCCACACCAGTGCGATGGTCGCGAACCCGCAGAGCAGACCGACGACGACCAGGATCAGCGCGGGCGGCAGCGGCGGGCCGTCGTACCGGTGCCGGCCGGCTTCCTCCTCCGCCTCGTCGGCGGCCTCCAGAACGGCTTCCAGATCCGCAGGCATCCGGTCGTCGTCGTCCTCCTGGCTCATTGCGGCAGGTTATCGGGCTCCCAGGCTGTGCGCGACGGCGTCGCGGACCTCGGTGTCGGTGGGCGTCGCCCGGCCCTGCTCGGCGGCCAGTTCGGCGAGCGAGACCATCGTCACGTCGTGCAGCCCGCAGCTGGTGAAGGTGTGGAAAACGGTCATGTCCGGGTCGACGTTCACCGAGAACCCGTGGCTCGTCACGCCACGCCGGATCCGCATCCCGATCGAGCAGAGCTTCCGCCCGTCCGCGGTCCAGACCCCGACCAGGCTGCTCGCGCCCTTCGGCGTGTCCCGGCGTACCAGCGGGAATCCGAGCGTGCCGAGCGCGTCGATCAGGCCGTTCTCCACCCAGCGCACGATGTCGACCGGTCCACGCTGGTGCAGGTCGATGACCAGGTACCCGACCAGTTGCCCCGGCCCGTGGTACGTCGCGAACCCGCCCCGATCCACCGCGACCGCCGGGGTGCCCACCGGCAGATCGTCCGGCGAGGTCCGCGGCCCGTAGGTGATGACGGGCGGATGACTCAGCAAGAAGAGCCGGTCCTCGGCCTCCCCGGCGATCCGCTCCTCGACCCAGCCGCGCATGTCCTTCGCTGCGACCTCGTATTCGATCTCACCCAGCTCAACCCGCTGCATGCGGTCCAGCTTAGGTTCACGCCTCAGCGACGGGCGCCTGGTACAGGACGTCGTACAGGAGGCGGCGGTCGACGATGTTGCCTTCGGCCTGTAGCCAGGTGGTGAGCTCGGCGACGGCGGTGGCCGGGGACAGGCAGGCGATGACGGAATCGGGTGCCGACACCGCGGCGATGCCCTGCTGGCCGTCGGCTGTCGGCAGTACGACGAGGTAGCCGCGGACCTCGGTGCCTCTCAGGAAGCGCTGCCAGGCGTTGACCGCTTCCGTCAGAGCAGGCGCACCGCCGAACGGCCGGCCGTCACGGAGGACCGCGCCGTAGACGTCGATCGAGTACGTACCGGGCGGTCCGACGATCGAGGCGACGGCGGCGACGCGCGAGCCCGCCATCAGCAGATGGTCGACGGTCAGGCCGCCGACCCGGGGCGTGTGGATCAGCTTCGCGGCGGGGAGGTTCAGCACCTCTTCGAGGAGGCGTGCCGTCCGGCGGACCCGGAGTACCTCCGAAGGTGGGAGCAGTGGCAACCGGCCGTCGTCGACCAGGGGCTCGCCCGGCCGGCCCCAGATGTTGGCCTCGTAGGCGGAGTACTTGTCGACGGCTCGGTCGAGTTCGCGTGCGATCGACCAGCGCCAGGTGACCAGGCGGACGAGCACGAAGCCGCCGAGCAGGGCGTACAGCGAGATCCGCGTGGTGGTGTCCAGGTGCGAGTTGGCGACCACGATCGTCGCGAGGAACGCGACCGCGACCAGGACGCCGAACCTGCTCATCACGCGGCCGAACGGGATCCGGAGCCGCCACTGGCGCGGCAGCCCGGCCACGCCCAGACACACCAGTGGGATGCCGTAGAAGAGGTACTTCGGGCTCGTCACGGCCGCGACCACCAGCGGACCGGCCACCACGATCAGCCACGCGAGCAATAGGACGATCGCCAGCACCCGCCAGCGTCCGAACCGCGGAACGGCCTGAAGCGGACCGTCCGGCTCGAACGGCACATCAGGCGCGGCGGTGGCGGTTGTGTCGTGCTGCGGCTTGTACCGCGGTGGCTCGTACGGCGGTGGCTCGTAGGGCGGTGGCTCGTGCCGCGGTGTCTCGTCGTACGGCGGGGGCTCGGAGGTGGCGCCGCTCTTCCCGGCGAGCTCGCGGTCGTAGGCCGCGCGCCGGGCGTCGTCGCCGAGGGTGGTCCACGCCTCCTGCACGACCCGGAACAACGCCGCGCTACCACCCTGGTCCGGGTGCACCTGGCGGACCAGCTTCCGGTACGCGCTCTTGATCTCGGCGGTCGTGGCGGTGCGTTCGACGTTCAGCACCTCGTAGTGGTCGGACCCGCTCACTCCCCAGCACCTCCGCGACCGAGCCCATAACGCACTCAGGGCCAGTCACGATGTGACTGGCCCTGAGTGTTGGTCGGGCTGACAGGATTTGAACCTGCGACCTCTTCGTCCCGAACGAAGCGCGCTACCAAGCTGCGCCACAGCCCGAAGTCGCGAGTAGCTTACATGGGCTCAGCGTCCGGACGAAATCGGGTTAATCCGGGGCACCAGAGTGAGCAGTGTCGCCTCCGGCCGGCAGGCGAATCGAACCGGTGCGTACGGCGACGTTCCGAGGCCCGCCGAGACGTGCAGAGCGGCCTGACGGCCGTTGTATCCCCAGGTGGAGAGCCCCTTCACGCGAGACGTGTCGAGATCGCAGTTGGTCACCAGAGCGCCGTACAACGGGACCGCGAGCTGGCCGCCGTGCGTGTGCCCGGCGAGGACCAGCGGATACCCGTCGCCGACGAAACCGTTCAGCACCCGCTGGTACGGCGCGTGCGTGACCCCGATCGACAGGTCGGCCGTCGGGTCGATCTCGCCGGCGACCTCGTCGTACCGATCACGCTTGATGTGCGGGTCGTCGGTGCCGGCGAAGTCCAGGCGCAGGCCGCTGACCTTGAGGGTGGCCTTGGCGTTGTTCAGGTCGGTCCAGCCGGCGCCCGTGAACGCGCGGCGCATCTCCTCGTACGGCAGGTCGGGGCCGTGCGGCTTGTGGCGCTGCTTGTTGGCGGGCAGCAGGTACTTGCCCGGGTTCTTGAAGTGCGGCTTCCAGTAGTCGTTGGAGCCGAACACGAACACGCCGGGCAGGTCGAGCAGATCGCCGTACGCACGGAGCAGTGGGCGGACGGAGTGCTCGCTGGAGATGTTGTCGCCGGTGTTGACGATCAGGTCCGGCTCGAGGGCGGCCAGGTCGTTCACCCAGCGGATCTTCCGCTCCTGGGACGGCATCAGGTGCAGGTCGGACAGGTGCAGCACCTTGAGCGGCGCGGCACCCTCGGGCAGCACCGGCACCGTCACCCTACGCAGGGTGAACCACCGCACCTCGATCCCGGCCGCGTACGCGACACAGGCAGCGCCCACGGCGCCGACCACGGCCGTGGTCTTGAGGGTGGTGGTGGCAAATGTGCGGAAGCTCATCGCGCCTGCTTCCTTTCGGTGATCGAGAATTGTCGGTTCTGGCTGCTTTGGTTGGGGGCATGTCCCGGTTCCGGATGTGTCCGACGGCGGCGCAGGAACTTGCGCTGCTGCAGCAGTGTCGGCATGCCCGGTTCGTGTGGAACCTGGCCTTGGAGCAGTGGTCGATGCGGAGGCCCGGCAAGCGACCGACACCTGCATACCGTGAGCAGTCCCGGCAGCTCACCGAAGCGCGAGCTGCCTTCGGCTGGTTGCGGGCGGGATCGCAGACCGTGCAACAGCAAGCCTTGCGAGATCTCGGTCAAGCCATCAAGAACTTTCGCGCCGGCACCCATGGACGCCCGACCTGGCGTCGCGCCGGACTGCACGAGGGGTTTCGCATCGTCGGACCACAGGCCGGCCGCATCGAGCGGGTGGGCCGAAAGGCTGCGCGAGTGTTGGTGCCAAAGGTTGGCTGGATCCGGTTCCGGCTGTCCCGCATCGTGCCCGACGCGAAGTCGTACCGGATCACGCGTGACCCGGCTGGTCGCTGGCACATCGCGTTCGCGGTGACTCCGGAGCCGCTCCCGCCGCCTGGCACGAGCAAGGTCATCGGTGTGGACCGAGGCGTCACCGTATCGGCGGCTCTGTCGACAGGCGAGTTGCTGAAGTGCCCCGGTCTGTCGGATGTCGAGCTGCTGCGACTCCGGCAACTGGAGCGCCGCCTGGACCGGTGCCGTCGTGGGTCGAGGCGCCGGCAGCGAGTGCAGGCCGCGATCGCCGGGCTCTACGCCCGCGCTGCCGACCGGCGCCGAAACTGGGTGGAGCAGACCAGTACCGACCTCGCGCGACGGTACGACGTCATTCGCGTCGAAGACCTGCGCATCGCGCACATGACCAGACGCGCCGCGCCGAGGCCTGACGCACGAAAGCCAGGCACCTACCTTCGCAACCACCGGCGCGCCAAAGCCGGCTTGAACCGAGGAATCCTCGCGAGCGGCTGGGGCGCCCTGGTGCGCAGGCTTGAGCACAAGGCGCCGGGGCGCGTCGAGAAGGTCAATCCCGCGTATACGTCGCAGACCTGCAGTGTTTGTGGGCATTGCGCACCGGAGAACCGCAAGAGCCAAGCGGTGTTCCGGTGTGCGTCCTGCGGGCATCAGGCACATGCTGACGTGAACGCGGCGGTCAACATCGCGGCCGGACGGGCCGTCAGTGCACGCGGAGAGACGCCAGTACGGGCCTCGCCGAGGCGTGAACCTCAACTTGCTACCTCCGCGTAGTCGTTGGAATCCTCGGCCCAAGGGCGAGGAGGGCGTCAATTCACCAGCCTGCCACAATCTGTCGTATGTCCAACTCCGGAATGAAGCAGCGCCTGCACGACGACATGACCGCTGCCCTGAAGGCGCGCGACGAGATCCGCAAGTCGACGCTGCGGATGGCGCTCACCGCGATCACCAAGGCCGAGGTGTCCGGCAAGGAGGCGCGCGAGCTCAGCGACACCGAGATCGTCGATGTGCTCAGCTCCGAGGCGAAGAAGCGCCGCGAGTCGGTCGTCGCCTACCGCGACGCCGGCCGCGCCGAACTCGCCGACAAGGAACAGGCCGAGGCGGACATCCTCGCCGAGTACCTCCCCGAACAACTCACCGAGGACGAGATCAAAGCCCTCGTCACCGAAACCATCGCCGCCACCGGCGCCGCCGAACTCGGCCCCCGCGGCATCGGCAAGGTCATGGGCGCCCTCCAACCCAAGGTCAAGGGCAAGGCCGACGGCGCGGTGGTCTCCGCCGAAGTAAAACGCCAACTCAGCGCCTGACCGCACAAGTCTGCAACTAGCTGCAAAAGCCTTGCCTCGCGCTGCGACGGATTCGTAGGTTTCCTCAGCCGATCGAACGATCAATGAGGAGACTCGTGTCCCGTTTCAGGAAGTCAGTCGCCGGCGTGACCGCGGTTGCAGCCATCGTCGGGTTCTCCGCACTGAACACGGCGCCGGCATCGGCCGCATCGTGTACCTATGCCGCCTGCAACGGCCTGGACCCGCAGACATCGGGGTGCGCGAACGACGCCGTCACCAAGGACGATCTTCTGACCTTGTACCGCGGCTACCTCGCGGAACTTCGCTGGTCGCCGAGTTGTCACGCGTTCTGGACCCGCATCCGTCCGGCCGAAGCCGGTGGCGCGGAGGGCCAGTACGCCTACATCGCGGGCGGTGTGTACGACGCCAACGGCAGCCCGGTCACCAAGATCGTGTACACCTCCAACCCGGATGAGGGCGAGGCCTGGACGAAGATGATCTCCCAGGCCTATCCGTGGGAGCGCTTCTGCGGATTCGGCCCGAGCATCGACAAGGGGTGCAAGATCACGACCCTCTGACGGCCGGACACAGGAAACGGGGGCACCGGACGGTGCCCCCGTGTTTTTGTCAGCCGCCGTGGCCGCGGCCGCCGCAGTTGGGGTACTTGGGGTTCCACGGGGGGCAGTTCGGGTTGATGGTGGTTGTTGGTTTGCCCGGGGGTTTGGTGGTTTGGGTCGGCGGCTTCGGCTGGTTCTTCTGGCTGCCGTTGGAGATGTACAGCGTCACCACCGAGCCGGCGGGTGCGCCGTCGCGTTGCCGCGGGTCGGTGTACGCGACCGTGCCGGCGGTCTCCTCGGAGTTCACCGTGCCGGAGGCGGTCGCGACGTCGAAGCCGGCCTGCTTGAGCTTGTTCGCGGCGTCGGTGGGGTTCATGCCGTTGACGAACGGCAGACTCTTCACATCGCCGCGCTGGGTCTTGTCGGTCGGGGCCACGAAGTGCGTGGTCGGGTAGCCCTGGAGCGCCGCCTTCATCGCGGCCTCCCAGATCGGACCGGCCGTGCCAGAACCGGTCGGGTCGTTGATCGGCTTTCCGTTCAGGGTCTGGCCCTGCAGCCGGCTGTACGGCACCGAGGCGTCGGCCACGGTTGCGGCCGCCGCGAGCCGGGTCGAGTACCCGGCGTACCAGACCGCCTTGGCATCGTTGATCGTTCCGGTCTTGCCGGCCAGGTCGCTCTTGCCGAACTTCAGCTTGCCGCCGGTGCCGTTCGGCTCCATCACCTGGTGCAGGACCGCGTTCACACCGTCCGCGACCTCCTGCGCCAGCGCCTGCTTGCAGTCCGCGCCCGGTGTGCTGACCGTCTTACCGGCAGCGTCCTTGACCGCGGTGACCACCCACGGCTTGCAGTACATGCCGCGGGCCGCGAAGGCGGCGTACGCACCGGCCAACTGCAGCGGCGAGATCAGGTCGACGCCGAGCGTCATCGAGGGCACCTGCTGCAGCGGCTCGAGCGACTGGGCGTTGTACATTCCCAGGGCGCCGGCGATCTTGGCGATCGGGCACAGGCCGGTCCGCTGTGACAACTGCAGGAAGTAGGTGTTGGTCGACTTCTGCGCGGCCTGGATCATTGTCGGGTCGGCGACGTTGTTCGTCGAGTTCTGCGGGTCGTAGCTGCCCTGGATCTTGTACGGGCCGCTGCAGGTGCTGAACGTCTTGCCGCCGAGGTGGATCGGGCTGGGCGAGTTGATCTTGTAGTTCAGTGGGATGCCCTGCTGGATCGCCGCCGCGATCGTGAACGCCTTCATCGTTGAGCCGTTCTGGAACCCGCCGTACCCGCCCGCGTAAGTCTTCGGCGCGTTGAAGTTGTACGCCGTCTGGCCGCGCTTGCTGCCGTACTTGCGGCTCTGCGCCATCGCTTTCACCAGACCCGTCCCGGGCTCGACGATCGTGATCGCGGCGACCGCCTCGTCGGTCGATCGCGAGTGCGTGTCGATCGAGCGCTGGGCGTCTGCCTGGATCTTCGGGTCCAGCGAGGTGCGGATCGTCAGGCCGGCGGTCTTCAGGTAGTTGGCGCGGTCGGTCTTGGTCTTGCCGAAGGCCGGGTTGTTCTCCAGTTCGGAGACGACGTACTCGCAGTAGAACGGGTACGGGCCGTTGCCGCAGCCGAGTTTGTTCGGGCGGACCTTGGCCGGGTCGATGACCGGGGTCTTCAGGGCCGAGTTGGCCTGGGAGACCGAGATGACGTTCAGTTCGAGCATCCGCCGGATCACCACGTCGCGGCGGTCCTTGGCGCGCTTGGCGTTGTTGGTCGGGTCGTAGCCGGTCGGGTTCTTCACCAGGCCGGCCAGCATCGCGGCCTGCGCGAGCGTCAGCTGGGACGCGTTCACCGAGAAGTAGTGCTGCGCGGCGGCCTGGATCCCCCAGGCGCCGTCGCCGAAGTTCGCGAGGTTGAGGTACTTCTCCAGGATCTCGTTCTTCGAGAACTGCTTCTCGACCGCGATCGCGTAGCGCAGCTCGGCGACTTTGCGCTGGTAGGAGTCGGCGGTCGCGGCCGCGACCTCCTCCGGCGTCTTCGCCTTCTCGACCAGGCTGATCTTCACGTACTGCTGGGTGATGCTCGAACCACCCTGCTGCACCGAACCGGCGGACTGGTTCTGCAGCAGCGCGCGGAGCGTGCCCTTCATGTCCAGTGCGCCGTGCTCGTAGAACCGGTCGTCCTCGATCGCGACGATCGCCTTCTGCATGATCGGCGCGACGTCCTTGAGTTTCACCGGCACCCGGTTCTGCTCGGCGAGGGTCGCGATCAGCGTGCCGTCGGCGGCGAAGATCTGGCTCTTCTGCTTGAGCGGGACCTCGTCGAACTGCTGTGGCAGGTCCTGCAACGTGTCGGAGGTTTTCTGGGTGGTGAACCCGGCGAGGCCGGCGAACGGGATGGCGAGACCGGCGGCCAAGGCCCCCGACAACACGCTCACCCCAAGGAACAGAACCACAGATTGGGCGACTCCCCGGTCGCCCTTCTCCCTCGCGCGCATGGTTATAGAGACTACGGGATCGGCTGATTGGGTTACCGCGTGGAATATGAGTTCAGTCACACCCTGTGGACAAAGTTCATCCAAAAGGACGAGGGCCCCGGGCAGTTGCCCGGGGCCCTCCCGCGGTACGACGTCAGGCGGCGTACTGGTGCGCGGCCACCTCGGCCGGCTCCAGGGCCAGCTCCAGCACCTCGCGGACGTCGCTCACCGGGTGCACGGTCAGCTCCGCGAGCACGGACGCGGGGACATCCTCCAGGTCCGGCTCGTTCCGCTTCGGGATCAGGATCGTGGTCAGCCCGGCCCGGTGCGCGGCGAGCAGCTTCTGCTTCACGCCACCGATCGGGAGCACCCGCCCGGTCAGCGACACCTCACCGGTCATCGCGACCTCCGAACGGACGGGCCGTCCGGACAGCAGCGACGCCAGCGCCGTCGTCATCGTCACACCCGCCGACGGTCCGTCCTTCGGGACGGCACCGGCCGGTACGTGGATGTGGGCGTTCCGCTCGGCCAGGTCGCCGACCGGCAGCCCCAGCTCCGCGCCGTGCGAGCGCAGGTACGACAGGGCGATCTGCGCCGACTCCTTCATCACGTCACCGAGCTGTCCGGTCAGCGTGACTCCGGTCGGGCCGGTCTCCTTGTCGGCCAGCGACGCCTCCACGAAGAGGACGTCACCACCCGCGCCGGTGACCGCCAGTCCGGTCGCCACACCCGGAAGCGCCGTACGCTCGGCCGACTCCGGAGTGAACTTCGGCGAACCCAGGTACTCCTTCAGGTCCGTCCCGCCGATCGTCAGATGGCCGAGGTCCTCGCCCAGCGCGAGCTTGGCCGTCACCTTCCGCAGGACGCGGGAGATGGACCGCTCGAGCTGCCGTACGCCGGCCTCCCGGGTGTACTCACCCGCGAGCACCCGCAACGCCGAGTCCTCGATGGCCACCTCGTCCGCCGTCAGGCCCGCCCGCTCCAGCTGACGCGGGAGCAGGTGGTCACGGGCGATCGTGACCTTCTCGTCCTCGGTGTACCCGTCCAGCTGCACCAGTTCCATCCGGTCCAGCAACGGCGCCGGGATGGAGTCCAGCACGTTCGCCGTGGCCAGGAAGACCACGTCGGACAGGTCCAGCTCGACCTCCAGGTAGTGGTCCCGGAAGGTGTGGTTCTGCGCCGGGTCCAGGACCTCCAGCAGGGCCGCGGTCGGGTCACCCCGGTAGTCCGCGCCCACCTTGTCGATCTCGTCCAGCAGTACGACAGGGTTCATCGAACCCGCCTCGGTGATTGCCCGCACGACCCGGCCCGGCAGCGCACCGACGTACGTCCGCCGGTGACCGCGGATCTCGGCCTCGTCCCGCACGCCACCCAGGGCGACCCGGACGAACTTGCGGCCCATCGCCCGCGCCACGGACTCACCCAGCGAGGTCTTACCCACACCAGGCGGCCCGACCAGCGCCAGTACGGCGCCACTGCGGCGACCGCCGACGACGCCGAGACCACGGTCCGCGCGGCGACGCCGTACGGCCAGGTACTCCGTGATGCGCTGCTTCACGTCGTCCAGACCGGCGTGGTCCGCGTCCAGCACGGCCCGCGCCTCGCGGATGTCGTAGCTGTCCTCGGTCCGCTCGTTCCACGGCAGCTCGAGGACGGTGTCCAGCCAGGTACGGATCCAGCCGACCTCGGGGGACTGCTCGCTGGTCCGCTCCAGCTTGTCGACCTCGGCGAGCGCGGCCTTGCGGACGTGCTCCGGCAGGTCGGCCGCCTCGACGCGGGCCCGGTAGTCCTCTTCCTCGGACTCGGCCTTGCCGTCCAGTTCGGCCAGCTCCTTGCGGATCGCGGCCATCTGCTGGCGCAGCAGGAACTCGCGCTGCTGCTTCTCCATGCCCTCCTGGACGTCCTTCTGGATCGTCTCGGAGACCTCGAGCTCGGCGAGGTGGTCCTTCACCCAGCCGATCAGCTTCTCCAGCCGCTCGGAGACGTTGGCGTTCTCCAGCAGCTCGGACTTCTGCTCGTTGCTCAGGTACGACGCGTAACCGGCCAGGTCGGACAGCTCCGCGGGGTCGTTCACCTGCTTCACGGAGTCGATGACCTGCCACGCACCGCGACGCTCGAGCACCGAGGTGGTCAGGGTCTTGTACTCGCGGCCCAGCTCGGCCGACCGCTCGTCGGTGATCTCGTGGAGCACCGTCGCGGTCACCCAGAGTGCGGCGCCCGGACCGGTGGTCCCGGAGCCGATCAGCACCCGCTGGGTACCGCGGATCACGGCCGCCTGGGCACCGCCCGGCAGCCGGCCGATCTGCTCGATCTCACCGAGCGTCCCGGCCTTCGCATATTTCCCGTCCAGCCGCGGTACCAGGAGGACCTTGTCCTCACCGGACGCCTGGGCAGCATCGATCGCCGCCCGGGCCTCGCTGTCGGCGAGCCGGACCGGCACGACCATCCCTGGCAGGACCACCACGTCGTCCAGCGGCAGTACAGGAAGATTCAACGTATCGGTCACGCTGTCACACCCTTTTCAAGATTGAGTCTGACAGGCTCAACCACAGGTGTAAGCAAGTAATTCCCGGCCTTCCGGGCGTTCGCTCAGGGTGAACCGAGTGGGGTGCGGACCTCCACCACTCAGCAACCTGGCGGATTCCGCTCGCCACGCGAAGCTTCACGCTCAGCGCGCGGGCGGTCGCCCCGCATGCGGGCGCTTGGTGAGTGGCGCAGGTCCGCGCTAGGCGGTGAGCAGGTCGCCGATCGTGCGCAGGCCGGCTAGGTCGTGCACGTCGTCAGGTAGTGCCGGGACCTCGACGATGCGGATCGAGCGATGACCGCGGCGGAAGCGGTCGGCGCGCTTGTGGTCGCCTACTACCTGTTGCATCTTGTCCGCGTGCAAGCGCAGTACGGCGGCCGTCAGCGGCGACTTGTCCGCTTCCTCGAGTTTCTCGGCCGCAGCGAGTGACCGCTCCGCCGAGAGCTCCGGGGCCTGCGTGTTCGTCACCCGGTTCAGCACGACGCCGGCCAGCGGCATTCCCTCGGCGCGCAGCCGCTCGGCGAAGTACGACGCCTCGCGTAGTGCGTCGTTCTGCGGCGCGGCCACCACGAGGAACGCGGTGTGCGGCTCCCGCAGCAGCGCCACCGTCTGCTCGGCGCGCTGCCGGAACCCGCCGAACAGCGTGTCGAACGCCGCCACGAACGTCTGTACGTCGGTCAGCACCTGCGCGCCGAGCACCTTGTTCAGTACCGACATCGCCATGTTCACGCCGGCCGACATCAGCTTGAACGGCCCGCGCGCCGGCGCCAGCAGCAACCGGAGGAACCGTCCCTCCAGCAGCGAGGCCAACCGCTCCGGCGCGTCCAGGAAGTCCAGGGCGGAGCGCGACGGCGGGGTGTCGACGATGATCAGGTCCCAGTCGCCGGTCCGCTCGGCCTGGTGGTGCAGCTGGCCGAGCTTCTCCATCGCCATGTACTCTTGCGTCCCCGCGAAAGACGACGACAGCGCTTGGTAGAACGGGTTCGCCAGGATCTGCTCGGCCTTCTCCGGCGTCGCGTGCTGCAGCACGACGTCGTCGAACGTCCGCTTCATGTCCAGCATCATCGCGTCCAGCCGGCCGCCGTTCTTCGGGTTCACGTCGGCGACCGCGCGCGGGGTGTTGTCCAGCTCGGTCAGCCCGAGCGACTGCGCCAGCCGCCGGGCCGGGTCGATCGTGAGTACGACGACCTTCCGGCCCCGCTCCGCCGCGCGCAGACCGAGCGCGGCCGCGGTCGTGGTCTTGCCCACGCCGCCGGACCCGCAGGTGACGACGATCCGTGTCCCGGCATTGTCGATCAACGCGTCCAGATCGAGATCGGTCATCGGCGCGACTCCCGTTGGCGGCTGAGAGCTGGAACTCGTCGGCTCATGCGCGGAACTCCTCGGCCAGGTCGAGCAGGGTGCCTTGGTCGATCCCGTCCGGCTGCAGCGTCAGCTCCGTCACCTGCTTGCCCAGGGCATCGATGCGGTCGCGGTTCTCGCGTTCGAGACCGACGCGGATGGCGTGGTCACGGGCCTCCGTCGCGAGTGTCCGGACCAGGTCGTCGCCGATCGTGATGCCGGCCGCCTTCAGCCCTCTGGTCAGTTCGGCGGCGGGTAGCTTCTCCTTCACCGCGAGGGCGAGCGCGTCGTCGTCGAGCGGGCTGTTGCGGACCATGTTCACCACGATCGACCCGATCCGCAGGTCCAGCTTCTGCAGCTGCTCGACCGCGTCCAGGGTCTCCTGGACCGGCATCTCCTCGAGCAGCGTGACCAGGTGGATCCGGGTGATGTCCGAGCGGAGCATGCCCATGATCGCGTCCGCCTGGTTGCGGATCGGCCCGACCTTGGCGAGCCCGGCGACCTCGGTGTTCACGTTCAGGAACGGTGCGATCCGGCCGGTCGGCGGGGCGTCCAGCACCACGGCGTCGTACGCGAGCTTCCCGTGCACCTTCCGCCGGGTCGCCTCGTAGACCTTGCCGGTGAGCAGTACGTCGCGGAGCCCTGGCGCGATCGTGGTGACGAAGTCGATCGCGCCGACCTTCTCCAGCGCCTTCCCGGCGCGACCGAGGTGGTAGTACATGTCGAGGTACTCGAGCAGCGCGGCCTCGGCGTCGACAGCGAGCGCGAACACCTCGCCACCACCCGGGCCGTGCGCGATCCGGCGCTCGACGTACGGGAGCGGGGGTACGTCGAAAAGCTGCGCGAGACCCTGACGGCCTTCGACCTCGCAGAGCAGCACCCGCTTCCCCTCGGTCGCCAGCGCGAGAGCCATGGCGGCCGCAACGGTTGTCTTCCCGGTGCCCCCCTTACCGGTGACCACGTGCAGTCGCGCCATAGGTCCCAGGGTAGGACGTGCCCCAGGACACACCGTTAGAGTCCCCTTCATGAAGAAGTTCGAGTACTTCACCGCGCCGTTACTGGTCCACTCGACCAAGGAGATCCTGGACAACTTCGGCCAGGACGGCTGGGAGCTGGTCCAGGTCGTCCCGGGGATGAACCCGGAGAACCTGGTCGCGTACTTCAAGCGGGAGATCGAGGACAAATGAGCCACCCCGAGGAGAAGCTGGCCGAGCTCGGCCTGAAGCTGCCCGAGGTGGCCAAGCCGGTCGCCGCCTACGTCCCGGCGGTCCGGACCGGTGATCTGGTCTATACCTCCGGTCAGCTGCCGCTCCGCCAGGGCACGCTGATCGCCACCGGCAAGGTCGGCGACGCCGTCACGCCGGAGGTCGCCAGCGAGTGCGCCCAGCAGTGCGCGCTGAACGCGCTGGCCGCGGTCAAGGCCGAGATCGGCGACCTGGCGAACGTGAAGCGGATCGTGAAGGCGGTCGCGTTCATCGCGTCCACGCCGGACTTCACCGGTCAGCCGCAGGTGGCGAACGGTGCGTCCGAGCTGTTCGGCCAGGTCTTCGGCGACGCCGGCCAACACGCCCGCAGCGCCGTCGGAGTCCCCGTTCTCCCCCTGGACGCCCCGGTCGAGGTCGAACTGATCGTCGAGGTCGGCTGATCCTCCCCACACACCACCCACGGGCCCCCCGGCCCCGCCGGCTCGCCCTCGGGTGCCGGCCTCTCGGCAGCCAGCCCGGCCTCGGGCGCCGGCCGCCCGGCCTGCAGGGTCGGCCTTGCGCGGGCTGGAGGTCGGGTCGGTGATGCGCGACCTCCGGTCCGAGCTGATGACCGGCCGGATGGCCGAGGTCGCCCTCGAATACACCCGAGGCACCCGCACCCCCGCCGCCCCCCGCCCCGCCTCCACCGTCATCCTCCTCCGTGACACCCCAGCGGGGGTTGGAGACGGGCCGGAGGTCTACTTGTTGCGGCGGCAGCGGACGATGGCGTTTGCGGCGGGTATGACGGTGTTTCCGGGTGGGCGCGTCGACGCGACGGACTCCACGGTTGCCGACTCCTGGTCCGGGCCGGCGCCCGCCTGGTTCGCCGAGCGGCTCGGATGCTCGCCCGAGACCGCGGCCGCGTACGTCGCAGCCGCCGTACGGGAGACGTTCGAGGAGTCCGGCGTCCTGCTCGCGGGGCCGTCCGCGGACTCGGTCGTCGGTGACACCACGGGTGCCGGGTGGGAGACCGATCGGGTCGCGTTGGAGAGCCGCGAACTGGGGTTCTCCGAGTTCCTGCACCGGCGCGGGCTCGTGCTGCGCGCCGACCTGCTCGGGCCGTGGGCGCACTGGATCACCCCGGAGTTCGAGCCCAAGCGGTACGACACCGCGTTCTTCGTCGCCGCCCTACCCGCCGGCCAGGTGACCAGGGACGTGACGAGCGAGTCCGACCAGGTCACCTGGATCCGCCCGGCGGACGCGGTCGCGGCGGTGGACGCGGGTGAGGTGCTGATGCTGCCCCCGACGTACGTGTGCTGTCGCGAACTCTCGCAGTACGGCGAGGTGGCGGCGATCCTGGACGCGGCCGGCGCGCGGGAGATCCGGGCGATCATGCCCACCGTCCGCGTCGACGGCGACCGGGCCTATCTGGAGACCACATGAGAGTCACGGAGTACGCAACCCTCGTACGGGCGGCCAACCCCGGCCCGATGACGCTGGAGGGGACCAACACCTGGATCCTCCGGGCGCCGGACGCCGAGCACTCGGTGGTCGTCGACCCCGGCCCGATGCTGGAGGACCACTTGCGCGCGGTCCTCGAGGAAGCCCGCCAGGTCGCGGTGGTCCTGCTGACCCACAAGCACCCCGACCATTCGGAGGGCGCAGCCTGGTTCGCGAATCAGGCGGGCTGCGGTGTCCGCGCGGTGGATCCGGCGTTCCGCATCCCCACCGACCATGCGCACGGCCTGTCCGAAGGCGACGTGATCACCGCCGACGGCCTCCGGATCGAGGTCCTGCCGACCCCCGGCCACACCCTCGACTCGGTCTGCTTCTGGGTACCCCAGGACGGCTCCCTCCTCACCGGCGACACGGTCCTCGGCCGCGGCACGTCGGTGGTCGCGCACCCGGACGGCGCCCTCGGCCCGTACCTCAACTCCCTGGACAACCTGCGAGCGTTCGCCAACTCCCCGGCCGGCGTCGCCCGCCTGCTCCCCGGCCACGGCCCCGTCATCGACGACCCCGCCGGCGTCCTCACGTACTACATCAAGCACCGCCAGGACCGCCTCGACCAGGTCCGAACCGCCCTGGCCGAGGGCCACACGACCCCGGAATCCATCGTCGAACACGTCTACGCCGACGTGGACCCCACCCTCTGGCCCGCCGCCGAACGCTCGGTCCGCGCCCAACTCGACTACCTGAACGACTAGCAAGCACCCTCGAACTCGCAGGGCTCCCCCCGAACTGCTGGTGCGCCAACCCTCCAACCGACGAGGCGCCTCCGGAGCTGGAGGGTTGCCCCCTGGGAATCTGAGGGTGCAACCCTCCAACTGACAGGGCGCCCCATGAGCCGTGGTTTCGGTTGTCCACAGGTGGCATGAAGCCGGCAGCGCGGGATCGGGCGTTCAGTTGATGCTTGACGGGTGAACCCGAAATTGAAACTGCTCGCCGGTCGGCAAGGCGGGGTGTACACCAGGCGCCAAGCCGCGGAGTGCGGCTACACGCTGGGCCAGATCCGCGAGCGAATCCGGGACGGTCGCTGGGAGCGGATCCGTTACGGGCAGTACGCCGAGGCAGTGGACCTCGAGCATCTCGCGCCGTGGGACCGGCAGATCGTCGTACATCGGCGGCTCGTCCACGCGGTGCTGAACTCGCTACGTCCCGGCGACGTTGCCGTGAGCCACCAGTCGGCCCTCGTCCTGCACGGCGTACCGGTGTGGGGAGCCGATCTCAAGGAGGTCCAGGTCAGCCGCCTGGACCGGGATCGCGGCGGCCGCGTCGCTGGTGTGCGTCACCATCGTGGCCGACTGACGGATGCCGACCTGACCTCTGTCGGTGGCCTGCCGGTGACGACGGTGCCACGCGCGTTGTTCGAGATGGCCTGTACGTCGTCGTTCGCAGCGGCAGTGGTCGCCGCGGACGCCGTACTGCGTGATCGTCCGCCCACCGAGGCTGATGCACGACGGTTGCTCGCTGCGACCGAGTTCTGGCCGGGCAGCGCGACGGCGCGGGCGGCGCTCACCTTCGCCGATCCGCTGTCGGAGTCCGTCGGCGAGTCGCGGCTGCGGGTCCTGATGCACAACCACGGGCTGCCGGAACCGGTACTCCAGGCAACGTTCACCGACGCCGACGGTTTCATCGCCCGGGTCGATTTCTTCTTCCCGGCGGAACGGACCGTGGTCGAGTTCGACGGACTGCTGAAGTACGCCGACGGGGACGGGACAGTACTCGTCCGGGAGAAACGACGGGAGGACCGGCTCCGCGCGCTCGGTCTCGAGGTGGTCCGCGTGACCTGGGCGGACTTCGCCCGCGAGCGGCGCATCATCGCCGACATCCGCGCCGCCTTCGCCCGCGCCTAACCGCCGACGTGCCTGGTGGTTGCCCGTCGAGTGGGAGGGTTGCCCCCTCGGATTCTCGGGGGGCAACCCTCCTACTCAAGGGATGCCCCCTCAGCTGCAGGGTTCGCCGGGCCTGCGCCAGGCGCTGTGGCGCGCCGCCCTGCGCGGAGCGGGCGGCGGGGTGGTGGGTCGGTTAGCGGGCGCGGCGCTGGAGGCGGTCTACGTCGAGGAGTACGACGGAGCGGGGTTCGAGGCGGACCCAGCCTCGGGACGCGAAGTCGGCGAGGGCCTTGTTGACGGTTTCGCGGGAGGCGCCGACCAGCTGGGCGAGCTCCTCCTGGGTGAGGTCGTGGTGGACGTGGACGCCGTCGTCGGCGGTGCGGCCGAAGCGGCTCGCGAGGTCCAGCAGGGCCTTGGCGACGCGGCCGGGTACGTCGGAGAACACCAGGTCGGCGACCACGTCGGAGACCTTGCGCAGGCGGGACGCCAGCTGCAGGAGCAGGCCGCGGGCGACGGCCGGGCGGCCCTCGAGCCAGCGGAGCAGCTCGTCGTGGGTCAGCGACATCATCGACGCGTCGGTGACGGCGGTCACGGTCGCGGAGCGCGGTCCGGGGTCGAACAGCGACAGCTCGCCGAACATCTGGCCGGGGCCGAGGACCGCGATCAGGTTCTCGCGGCCGTCCGCGGAGGTGCGGCCGAGTTTGACCTTGCCCTCGGTGACGATGAACAGCCGGTCGCCCGAGTCGCCCTCGTGGAACAGCACCTGGCCGCGGCGCAGCCGGCTCTCGGTCATCGACGCGGCCAGCGCGTCGGCCGCCTCGTCGTCGAGCTGACTGAACAGCGGTGCCTGTCGGAGCACTGCGGCATCCACTTTGGGCCTCCTAGGACCTTTGACCACGACTCCGGACGTGGGATCCGCCACGTCCGTCGACCGATATGTGTACACCCGGTCGCCACAAAACCGTAGCCCCTCCGGTGTCGGGACCGCCACGTAGGCTGGCCTGCATGCCATCCCCGCGTGTCGCGGAACCGCTCTCACAGGTCCCGCTGAAGCTTCCCCGCAAGGCCCCGGTCTTCGTTGACGAGACCCACACCCAGCTGGTCCGCCGGGCCCGCAAGATGCACAAGGTGCTGACCGAGACCTACCCGGACGCGCACTGCGAGCTGGATTTCACGACCCCGCTCGAGTTGCTGGTGGCCACCATCCTGTCGGCCCAGACCACTGACGTCACGGTCAACAAGGTGACCCCCACCCTGTTCGCGAAGTACCCGACGGCCCAGGCGTACGCCGAGGCCGACCGCGACGAGCTGGAGGCGATCCTCAAGCCGACCGGTTTCTTCCGCGCGAAGACGAACAGCGTGATGAAGCTCGGTCAGGCCCTCGTCGACGACTACGACGGCGTCGTGCCGAACACGCTCGAGGAACTGGTGAAGCTCCCGGGCACCGGCCGGAAGACCGCGAACGTGGTGCTCGGCAACGCGTTCGGCGTCCCGGGGATCACCGTCGACACCCACTTCGGCCGCCTGGTCCGGCGCTTCGGCTGGACCGCCGAGGAGGACCCGGTCAAGGTCGAGCACATCATCGGCGACCTGTTCCCGAAGAAGGACTGGACGATGCTGTCGCACCGGCTGATCTTCCACGGCCGCCGCCGCTGCCACGCCAAGAAGCCCGCCTGCGGTGCCTGCCCGATCGCCCAGTGGTGCCCGTCCTACGGGACCGGCCCGACCGATCCCGAGGTGGCCGCGAAGCTGGTGAAGGTCCCCGCGTGAACCTCCCAGGATCGCGTACGTCGTCCCGCCGCGCCCGCTCGCTCCTCGGGGCGACGGCCGGCGCGGCGCTCGCGATCCTGCTGGCTGCCTGCGGCACCGACTCGCCGGCGGCCGCGCCGTCGGCGAGCCAGGCTCCGGTCGCCGGCGCGGACCGGTTGACGGCGTGCCCGGCGACCCCGTCGAAGCCGCCGACCACGAACAGCCTGCCGGACGTCAGCCTGCCGTGTCTGGGGGACGGTCCGGACGTCCGGCTCGCCGACCTTCGCGGGCCGCTGGTGGTCAACGTGTGGGCCCAGTGGTGCGGCCCGTGCCGCGAGGAAGCGCCGTACCTCGCGAAGCTGGCGAAGTCGGGGAAGGTGAAGATGCTGGGGATCGATTACGACGACCCGCGGCCGGAGCTCGCGGTGAAGTTCGCGACCGACGAGGGCCTGGTGTACCCGCATCTCGTCGACACCGACAAGGCGATCAAGCAGGCGCTGCGGGTCGGCGGCCCGCCGTTGACCGCCTTCGTCGACGCGGACGGCACGGTTGCCTACGTGCACCGCGGGGTACTCACCTCGCAACAACAGCTGGACCAGCTGGTGAAGGACAAGCTCGGAGTGACCCCATGAGGTTCGAAGGCGTGGAGATCCCCGAGTGGCTGCAGCCGTTGGCGAAGGCGTCGGACGACGTCGATCCGAGCCGGCTGTCCCGCTTCCTGCCGCCGGACGATCCGGCGGTGCGGAAGTCCGCGGTCCTGATCTTGCTTGCCGACGGCAACGACGGGCCCGAGGTGCTGCTCACCGAGCGGTCCTGGACGCTGCGCACGCATGCCGGGCAGATGGCGTTCCCGGGTGGTGGCGCGGATCCCGAGGACGGCACCGGCGAGACCGGTCTGGTCCGGACTGCGTTGCGCGAGGCCGAGGAGGAGACCGGGCTGGACCCGACCGGCGTCGTACCGTTCGCGGTCTGGCCGGCGCTCTGGGTCCCGGTCAGCAACTTCGGCGTGTCGCCGGTGTTGGCCTGGTGGCGGGAACCGTCGCCGGTCGCGGTGATCGATCCGGCCGAGGTCGCGTCGGTGCACCGGGTGCCGCTCGACGCGCTCGCCGACCCGGCGAACCGGATCAGCTGCCTGCACCCGAGCGGCTTCACCGGTCCGGCGTTCACCATCGGTAATCTCTATATCTGGGGCTTCACGGCCGGCTTGCTGGACAAATTGCTGCTGCTCGGTGGTTGGTACCGCGACTGGGACCCCTCGAACGTCGTACCGTTGCCCGACCGACTGGTCGAGGCGGCCTGGCGGAGCGACGGGCGACGGCCGGAGGACGTGCGGCGGATGACCGCCATCGAGCATGATCTCGGTCAGGCGCGCGGTGACAAGCCGGAAGGCGTGGAATGAGCTGGCTCGACTGGGCGGTGCTGGGTACGGCGGCACTCGTGGCGATCTCGGGGTACGTCGAGGGGTTCGTGCTCGGCGCGTGCGCCACGCTCGGCCTGCTCGGCGGTGCGGCCGTCGGCGTCTGGGGCGTCCCGCGGATCCTGGATCATTTCTCACCGAGCGTGACGGTGTCGTTCGCCGCGCTGGTGCTGGTGGTCGGTCTCGCCGCGCTCGGCCGAATGCTCGGGGCGCTGATCGGCACCCGAGTGCGCAACAGGTTGTCCTGGAAGCCGATCCGGTTCCTCGACGCGCTCGGCGGCGCCGCGCTGGCGGCCGCGTCGGTGCTGATCGTCGCGTGGGTGCTCGGTGTCGCGGTGAGCGGGGCGCGGATCCCGAGCGTGACGTCCGCGGTGCGCGGTTCGCAGGTGCTGGCGAAGGTCGACGAGGTGCTGCCGAGCAGCGCCGACCGGGCGCTGCAGTCGTTCAACGACGTCGTGAACACGGACCTGTTCCCACGGTTCCTGGACCCGTTCGTCCCGGAGCGGATCCGCGAGACGCAGCCGCCGGACAGCGCGATCGCGCGGCAGCCGAACGTGCGCTCGGCGTACACCCGGATCGCGAAGGTCACCGGGGTCGCGAGCTGCTCGCGCGGTCTCGAGGGCAGCGGGTTCGTGTACGCGCCGCAGCGCGTGATGACGAACGCGCACGTCGTCGCCGGGGTCAGCGAACCGAAGGTCGAGGTGAACGGGAAGAAGTACGACGCGCGGGTCGTGGTGTTCGACCCGGAGACCGATATCGCCGTGCTGTACGTGCCGAAGCTGACCGAGCAGCCACTGTCCTTCGACTTCACCGGTAAGGCCGACGACCCGTCGGTCGTGCTCGGCTACCCGGAGAACGGCCCGTTCGACTCCGAGCCGGCCCGGATCCGGTCCGAAGAGCGGCTGCGCGGCCCGGACATCTACGGCGACAAGACGGTCACCCGCGAGGCGTTCTCGATCTGGGCGTCGGTCCGTCCCGGCAACTCCGGCGGCCCGCTGCTGTCGTCCAGAGGCACGGTGTACGGCGTGGTCTTCGCGGCCTCCGTCGAGGACAACCGCACCGGTTACGTCCTGACCGCCCAGCAGGTCTCCGACGACGCCCGTGACGGCACCACGGCGACCCAAGAGGTTTCCACCCAGTCCTGCACCTGATGCAGCAGCCTCGCAGTGTCGTCGCGTTGAAGGGGCATGACGGTGACGATGAGCGAGGTGAGACCGGCGCTCCTGTACGACGACATGGTGCGGGCGAACGAGCCACGGCTGCTGCGGCTCGGGCTGATGCTGACCGGGAACGTGCACACCGCCGAGGACCTGGTCCAGACGGTGCTGGCGCGGGCGCATCGCAAGTGGGCACGGATCTGCGAACTGGAGCGTCCTGAGGCGTACCTGCGGACCATGGTGCTCAACGAGTTCCTCAGCTGGCGACGCCTGCTGAAGAACCGCGAAGTACCGCTCGCCGAGCCGATCGACCAGCCTGCTGACGACGACGTCAGCACCCGCCACGCGCAGCGCGACGCCGCCTGGCGGCTGCTCGCCCGGCTGCCCCGCAAGCAACGGGCGGTCCTGGTCCTGAGGTACTACGAGGATCTCGCGGACGCCGAGATCGCCGAGCTGCTCGGCGTCGCGCCCGGCACCGTCCGCTCGAACGCTACCCGCGCGCTGGCGACCCTGCGCGACTGCCTGTCCGCCGAGGAGGCGATCTGACATGCCCAAGCTGACCGACGACGAGCTCGGCACGCTGCTCCGCGAGACGTTCTCCGCCCGCGAGCAGTTGACCGACCAGTTGCCCGAGACAACCGAACCGTCAAGGCGCCGTAGCGCGGTGCCGATCCTGCTCGCGGCCGCCGCCGTCCTCGCGGTCCTCGCCGGCGTCCTGTACGGCGTCAGCCGGGTGGGAGCCGGACCTACTCAGCCGGCGGCGACCCCCACCGCGCTCGCCCGAACTGCCACCGATGACGCCCGGATCTGGGCCGTCGGCCTCGACTCGCTGCTGCAGAGCGTGAAGCCGGACGGCGGCTGGCGATCGGTGATCGTCATGGACCTGTCCGATGTCGGGAAGGATCACCTCCGCAAGGGCCCGCCGATCGCTCCGGAACAGCGGACGCTGATCAGCGAACTCGTCAGCAGGACCGCGCCGATCACGTATCACGGAGAGATGTCGCCCGCTCCGGCGACCTGCGACAACAGCGGCGTCGGCGTGGCTCAGCTCAGAGATGTGATCGACAAGGGCGACCATGCCGAGGTCGAGGTGAACCTCTACCACGACTGCACGCACTGGACGACGGCGAAGTACCGCGTCGAGCGGCAGGGCGTCGACTGGGTGATCACTCAGACGTTCTGGAAGCGAACCGTGCGCTAGCCAGCCACTCGAGCAGCAGCCCGTTGAAAAGGTCCGGTGCCTCCTCGTGCGGGAAATGGCCGGCGCCGGTGATGAGTTCGTGCTGGAGCGGCGCCGCGACCAGATCCGGGGGAGTGGTCGCGGTGGGGCTCACCGCCGAGTCCTGAGCGCCCTGCAGTTGCAGGACGGGTACGGCGACCGGCGTGCGCATCGTCGCGGAGTACTTCCGGCCGTCCGGACGGAAACGGGACCGGGCGAACCACCGGTGGTACTCGAGCGCGCAGTGCGGCGCCGGCCAGACCTGTAGCGCGGCGCGATACCGGCGTGACGCCTCCGCGTCCGGGAACGTTCCTCCTGGCGCGGCGAACGCGCGCAGCAAACGCTCGATGTGGATCCCGTCCTGCGCCAGCAGGCGCCGCTCGGGCAGGATCGGAAGCTGGAACCACGCGGTCCGTGTCACCGCCTTCGTCTGCCCTGACCGCGTCAGCAGCAGCGGGTGCGGCGCCGACACCGCTGCCAATCCACGGACCTGGCGCGGTGTCAGTACGGCGGCCGACCACCCGATGAACCCGCCCCACCCGTGGCCGACCACCACTGCGTCGGTCGCGCCGAGCGAACGGATCACGCCGGAGACGTCGGCGGCCGCGGTGTACGGGTCATAACCACGCGGGGTCTTGTCGCTGGCGCCGTACCCGCGGAGGTCCATCGCGACGGCGCGGTACCCGGCGGCCGCGACCACCGGCAACTGGTGGCGCCAGGCCCACCAGAACTCCGGGAAACCGTGCAGGAACAGGACGAGTGGATCGTCCGCCGCACCGCATTCGGCGACGTGGAACCGGGCCCCGTTGGCCGCGACCAGTGAGTGCGACCAGGGGCCGTCGACCAGCAGGTCGACGACTCCTGCCGGGCTCAGCGCCGTACGCCCGGCTCGGGCAGGGCTACGTGGTCGTCGCTGCCCTTGCCGATCGCCTTCAGCACCTCGACCGACTCCTTCGAGGTCTCGATGGTCCGCTGCGGACCCTTGGCGCTCTTCAGCGCCCGCATCCCGATGAAGACCAGGATCGCGCCGACCACCAGGTACACGCCCGCGACGATCAGGAACGCGATCGCCGGGTGCAGGCCGGCCGCGACCAGTCCGTACGCCGCGGCGATCGACAGCAGGATGATCGCGAGCAACGCCAGGAACGCGGCGCCGGCGAACATGCCCGCTCCGGTACCGGCCGCGACCGCGGTCTTCTTCAGCTCGGTCTTCGCGAGTTCGACCTCGCCGCGGACCAGGCTGGACAGGTCCTTGCTGACGTTCGCGACCAACTGGCCGACGGTGGGCTCGTCCCCGTTCTGCCCCATCGACATCGCAACTCCTTCCGACAGGTCCGTGCCCCGACACTACCGTCCGCAGCCGTGTCAATCGGCGTACGCGCGGTTTCGGCGAGCCAGGAGTACGGAGGCGATCAGTGCGGCCAGCACCGAGGCGATCAGGACGGCGGCCTTGGCGCGCTCGACCTGGGCCTCGTCGGAGCCGAACGCGAGCTGGGCGATCAGCAGGGCGACGGTGAATCCGATACCGGCGAGGACCGACACCGCGCCGACGTCCCGCCAGGCCAGGTCGGAGTTCAACTCGGCCCGCGTGAACCGCGCGGTCAGCCACGATCCGCCGAACACCCCGATGGCCTTCCCGAACAGCAGCCCGGCCACCACCCCGATCGCGACCGGGTCGGTCAGCATCTGCCGTACGGCGCTCCCGCTCAGCGTGACTCCGGCGGCGAACAACGCGAAGAACGGTACGGCGACTCCCGCGGACCACGGCCGCAGCCGGTGCTCGATCCGCTCGGCCGGCGCATGCTCCTCGCCGGGATCCGCGACCACCCGGGTGACGAGGCCGAGCGCGACGCCGGCGATCGTCGCGTGGATGCCGGACTCGTGCATGAACCACCAGGCCCCGACGGCGATCGGTACGTAGAGGAACGGCGTCCGGACACGGCGGCGCTGCAGGACGTACCAGAGCGCGATCAGGGCGAGCGCGGCGAGCAGCGAGAGCAGGTGGAAACCGTGCGAGAAGAAGACCGCGATCACCAGGATGGCACCGAAGTCGTCGACGACCGCGAGCGTGAGCAGGAACGCCCGCAGCGCGCTCGGCAGCGAGGACCCGACGATCGCCAGCACCGCCAGCGCGAACGCGATGTCGGTCGCGGTCGGCACCGCCCAGCCGTGCGGATTGCCGTGCCGGGCCGTCAGGTTGACGACCAGGTAGATGATTGCCGGAAGCACCATTCCGGAGATCGCCGCGACCACCGGGACGACCGCTTCGCTGAGCTTCGACAGCGTGCCGACCACCAGTTCACGCTTCAGCTCGACACCGGCCAGGTAGAAGAACAGCGTCAGCGCGCCGTCGGACGCCCAGCCCTCGACGGTCAGCGGCCCGACCTGGGTGTCACTCAGGTGGTGGTACGCGTCCTGCCACGGCGAGTTCGCCCAGACGATCGCGATCGCGGCCGCCAGCAACAGGAGCAGTCCACCGGTGGTCTCGGCGCGCAACGTGTCGGCCAGAAAGGCTCGCTCGCGGCCGAGGACGCGGGGAAACGCACGCCTCCGCGGCCGCATTCTCGGGTGCTGGCTCATGCACGGCCCTTCATTTCGGGGTCGGTCGGACGGAGCCGACCAGACTTCCCGGCGCACCACGACCATTCTAACGGCTCGTGTTTGCCCCGGGCAGCTTGTTGCGGCAGGGTGGGGCCCGGTGCGCCGGGAAGTCTGGTCGGCAACACTCGTGCCCGCACAGGGGCGCGAGTGGTCTGTTGCTGCCCCCGGGAGGTGCCGTGCTCCGTCAGAGCCCTGTGAGAGTCATCACTGGACGCCACCGATCCGGCGTACGCTCGCTGCGTGCACGGAGAGCAGATGGCCGAGGAGTTCCCGGTGGTCGGCCTGGACGACGACGCTCGGCAGGCTGTCGAGTTGCTCGCGTCGCGCCGGCTGCCCGGCCTGATCGTTGCGCAGGCCGACGGGAGCCCGTGCTGCGTACTCCCGGCTTCGCAGGTCGTCCGGTTCCTGGTGCCGAGCTACGTCCAGGACGACCCGTCGCTGGCCCGCGTGATCGACGAGTCGCTGGCCGACCGGGTCGCCGACAAGCTGGCCGGGGTCACCGTCCGTACTCTGCTGCCCGACGATCCGCGGGAGATCCCGGTGGTCAACCACGACGACACGATCCTCGAGATCGCGGCCGTCATGGCCCGGTTGCGCAGCCCGCTGGTGGTCGTGGTTCGCGACCGGCGGATCCTTGGGGCGGTCACCGCGTCCCGGCTGCTGGAACTCGCGGTCGGCCCGAACTGACCCTGGGGACGGCCGCATGACGGTCGTCGCGGTGGCGGTGTTCGCGGTCGCCTACGTGCTGATAGCGACCGAGTGGACCCACAAACTGCTCGCCGCGCTCGGTGGCGCCGGCATTCTGCTCGCGCTCGGCGTGACGGATTCCGACCACGTCTTCTACTCACCCGACACCGGGATCGACTGGGACGTCGTGTTCCTGCTGTTCGGCATGATGGTGATCGTCGGCGTCCTGCGGCGTACCGGGGTCTTCGAGTACGTCGCGATCTGGGCTGCCAAGCGGGCCAAGGGATCGGCGCTGCGGGTGATGATCCTGCTGACGCTGATCACCGCGGGCGCCTCGGCCTTCCTCGACAACGTGACCACCGTGCTGCTGATCGCGCCGGTCACCCTGCTGGTCTGCGACCGCCTCGGCATCGACCCGGTCCCGTTCCTGATCGCCGAGGTGATGGCCTCGAACATCGGTGGTGCGGCGACCCTGATCGGCGACCCGCCGAACATCATCATCGCCAGCCGCTCCGGTCTGACCTTCAACGACTTCCTGGTGCATCTGACGCCGCTGGTGGCGATCGTGCTGGTGGTGTTCACGCTGGTCCTGCCGCGGTTGTTCAAGGGTTCGTTCACGGTCGATCCGGACCGCGTCGCCGACGTACTCCGGCTGAACGAGCGGGAGGCGATCGAGGACCGGGCACTGCTGCTGAAGTGTGGTGTCGTCCTGCTGCTCGTGTTCACCGGCTTCGTCGGTCACTCGGTCTTCCAGATCGAGCCGTCGGTGGTCGCGCTGCTCGGGGCCGGCGTCCTGGTGGTGATCTCGAAGGTCCCGACCCGGGACTACATGGCGAGCGTGGAGTGGCAGACCCTGCTGTTCTTCGCCGGGTTGTTCGTGATGGTCGGTGCCCTGGTCAAGACCGGCGTGATCGCGGACCTGGCCGACCAGGTCGGCCGGCTCACCGGTGGGCACACCTTGCTCGCCGCGATGCTGGTCCTGGTGGTCTCCGCAGTGTTGTCCGGCGTCATCGACAACATTCCGTACGTCGCCACGATGAGTCCCGTCGTTGCCGACCTGACCAGCGGGATCGCCGACCCGGGCCAGGCCCATGCGCTGTGGTGGGCGCTCGCGATCGGCGCCGACTTCGGCGGCAACGCCACCGCCATCGGCGCCAGCGCCAACGTGGTGGTGATCGGTCTCGCGCTCCGGGCCGGGCACCCGATCAGCTTCTGGACGTTCACCCGCAAGGGCGTCGTGATGACCGCGATCACGATCCTGGTGGCGGCGCCGTACCTGTGGTTGCGCTATTTCGCCTTCTCCTGAAGGGATTCCGCGAGCTCTTCGAAGTCGCGGACCGTGCGGTCCGGGGCGCGGAACGCGCGCGGGTACGGCGTATTCCGGCGGTCGATGTAGAAGCCCTGGAGTCCCGCGCGGCGGGCGCCGTCGATGTCCCAGGGGTGGACCGCGGCGAGGCCCATCCGCTCGACCGCGACGCCGCAGACCTCGGCGGCGTACCGGTAGGCGTCCGGATGCGGTTTCCAGCGTCCCGGCACCGAGACGTCGAGCCGGTGCTCGAGCAGCGGCATGATCCCGCCATCGGTGAACACGCCCGTCGACATCGCTGCCGATCCATTGGTCAGGGTGACGATCCGCACACCGGCCTCGTGGATCTTCTGCAGGCCCGGAGCGACATCGGGGTGCAGCGGCAGGCGGGTGAACCCGGACAACACGCCGTCGACCCGCTCGGTGGTCGGCTCGATCCCAGCCGCGACGAGCTGTGCCTCCAGGAGTTCGGCGGCGAGTTCGCGGAAGTTCGCGGACGCGCCGGCCGCGGTCAGTGCGAGGCCGTCGCGCAGCGTCGCCGCGAACCAGGCGTCGAGGCCGTGCCGCGGCAGCCCGGCCGCCTCGAACCCGTCGCGCAGCGGCTCCATATCGGTCAGTGTCTCGTTGACGTCCAGCACCAGTACGTCGATCATCACGACTCCTCGTATCTTGGATCAGTCGTTCCAAGATATGATGCGGGGTATGCCGGATGTCAAACACTTCGACGAGGCCGAGGCGCTGGCCGTCGTCGAGCAGCTGTTCTGGCGCCGCGGGAGCGCGGCGACCGGGATCCAGGACGTGGTCGCGGCGACCGGGCTGAGCCGATCGAGCCTCTACAACGCGTTCGGCGGCAAGGACGACCTGTACGCGGCCGCCGCCCGCCGGTACCTCGAGCACCGATCGCGTCCGATGTTCGACGACCTCGCCGCCGACGACCGGGGTCTGCCGGCAGTGCGCGGGTTCTTCGACGAGTTGCTGCGACTGCGGCTCTCCGGCGAGTACGCCGGCTGGGGTTGCATGATGGCGAACGCGAACGCCGAGAACCCGCCGGACGCCGTACGGGCGGTGCTGACCGAGCATCACGACGTACTGCGGGACTCGCTGGCCGCCGCGCTGATGGTTGCTCAGCGCAACGGAGAGTTGCGCTCCGGGATCGAGGTCGGGGGCGCGGCGGAGATGCTGACGCTGCTCGCGTACGCCGTGAACCTGCGCTCGCGCTCCGGGGCGACGCGAGCGCAGTTGCGATCGGCGGTGACTGCCGCGCTGACCGCGCTGGCTAGCTGAGCCAGACCGCCGGGTCCGGGCCCTTCGGGACGATGCCCGTCGGGTTGATCGTCTCGTGCGTGACGTAGTAGTGCCGCTTGATCTGGTCGAAGTCGACGGTCTCGCCGAAACCGGGGAGGGCGTAGAGCCGGCGCGCGTACGCCCACAGGTTCGGGAACTCGGTCAGCTTCTGCCGGTTGCACTTGAAATGCCCGTGGTACACCGCGTCGAAGCGGACCAGCGTCGTGAACAAACGGATGTCCACCTCGCGCAGGGTGTCGCCGAGCAGATACTGCCGGTCGGCAAGCCGCTGTTCCAGTACGTCGAGGCGCGCGAACAGAGCGTCGTACGCCGCCTCGTACGCCTCCTGGCTGGTGGCGAATCCACAGCGGTAGACGCCGTTGTTCACGTCCCGGTAGATCTCGTCGATCAGTTGGTCCATCTCGGCGCGGGCAGCATCGTCGGCGGGAATCAGTTGGGGCGCGTCCGGGCGATGGAAGTCGGTCCACTCCGTGGAGAGATCGAGGGTGATCTGCGGGTAGTCGTTGGTGACCACGTCGCCGGTCAAGGTGTCGATGATCGCGGGCACGGTGACGCGGCCGTCGTACGCCGGGTCGGTGCGGTGATACGCATCGGAGAGGAACTCGATGCCGAGCACCGGGTCGCGGCCGGCCGGGTCCAGCGTGAAGCGCCAGCCGCGCTCGTCGCGGATGGGATCGACCACGCCGAGGCTGATCGCGTCCTCCAGGCCGAGCAGTTTGCGGACGATCACCGATCGGTGCGCCCACGGGCAGGCGAGGCTGACGATCAGCCGGTACCGGCCCGGTTCGACCGGCCAGCGCCCTTGGTCGTCCGGTCCCGCGCCCGGAGCCGCCGTGGACTCCCGGCTGATCCGGCCGGTGAATCTGTTGCCCTGCCGTTTCCACTCGCCGGTCGTCGACGTCTCCTGTGCGAACTGTGCCGGGGTCATAGCGTTAAAACTACCCCCGCTGTGAATTGGCTGGGCCTGTGGATCGTCACTGGCCGTTAGGTGGCAGTGGACGTTACAGTCGGGCTGACAAGGTCGTTCGGGACAATGTGGTCGCGGGCGGCTTGCGCGGTACGACACACCGCGGCCCGCGTCCCCCGGCAACCGGTTTGCCGGGCAGATTCCCAGGGATACTGACCTCATGGCCCGCCCACGGAACAACCCAGGCGATCTCGCCGAGCTCCCCACCGAGCTGCGGCCCGATCGCCCGAAGGGTGACCAGATTCGCGAGATTCTGGAGAAGCTCACCCGCTCGCTGGCCGTCGGCACCGTGCTGCCGTCCGAACGGGTCCTGGCCGAGCGCTTCGGTGTCGCCCGGATGACGGTCCGCCAGGAAGTGGACCGCGTGGTGGCCGAAGGTCTGGCCAACCGCCGCCCCGGCGGCGGCACGTTCGTCGCGGAGCCGCGCCCGTCCCGGATGCTCGCCTCCTCCTTCAGCCAGGACATGGCGAACCGCGGCATCCAGCCCGGCGCCAAGGTGCTCGAGCACCGCGTCGGCGCGGCCGACGAGGATCTCGCCCGCGAACTCGAAGAGCCGATCGGCACCCCCGTCCTGCACCTCGTCCGCCTCCGCACCGCGGACGGCGACCCGATGGCGATCGAACGCACGGCGCTGTCCCTGCACCGCTACCCCGGCCTCGACGAGATCGACTTCGGCGAGAAGAGCCTCTACACCGAACTCTCCACGCGGTACGGCGTGACGCTCGGCATGGTCTCCGCCTCCATCGTCGCCGCCCCGCCCGAGCCGGGCGACGCCGAGCTGCTCGAGATCGACAACTCGACCCCGTGCCTGATCATCACCTCGGCGCCCCGCACCGCCACCGACCAGGTCATCGAGTTCGGCCGCTCCATCTACCGCTCCGACCGCTACGACATCACGGTCGCCTACCGCGCCACCTGAGCACGAGGTAGTAGGTAGGGGTTGTTGCCCGCCCCGTGTGCTGTGCGGCCGCTAGCTTCGTCGCGCAGCACCTCAGACGCGTCCGCTACGCGCTCTCACCCGCCCTCCGGCTAGCGCCGCGTGAGCGGGAGCCCGGCGGGCGGGCTACACGTTCAGGCTGCGGAGGATGTTGGGGGGCTGGCCGCGTTCGGTGAGGCGGGTGACTATTTCTACGGTCAGCGCCTGGAGGAGCATGGCGCCGATCATCGTGGAGGTGGCGCCGGTGGGTTCGGTGGAACCCGGGACCTCGATCAGGGCGTCGCCGGGGATGCCGCAGTTGTCGATGACGACGTCGGCGGTCTCGAAGAGGCGTTGACCGCCGGGCGCGCGTGAGCTTGTCGCGTTGGAGTGGGCCAGCGAAGTCAGCGCGATGATCTGGGCGCCGTGTTCGCGGGCGCCGAGCGCGAACTCGACGGGTACGGCGTTCCGTCCGGAGTTCGACGCGATCAGGACCACGTCGCCCGCTTCGAGCTCGTTGATCTCCAGCAGGACCGCGGCCAGTCCGGGCAGTCGTTCGAGGAGCGAGCTCTTCTGCAGGCCTTCGTGCAGCATCAGTCCGGGTTCGAGGATCGCCCGTACGTCGGCCAGCCCGCCGGCTCGGCCGTAGACCTCCTCGGCGAGTGCGTGACTGTGCCCGGTGCCGAACACCCAGAACCGCTTCCCGCCCGCGAGCGCGTCGGCGACCAGGCCCGCCGCGACCCGGATCGCTCCCAGTTGCGTCTCGGCCGCGTGCTGCGCGATCGCCAACGCCTTGCCCAAGTACTCCTCGGCCCCAGCCATGCGCCGAACCTATCGTCCGGCCGCCGGCCGCCGCGAGGTCCCCGACTAGACCACTACGCCGATCGCCGTCCGGTGGTGGGCCGGATGGTCTACCTCGTCGACGAGCGCGGTCGCGAGGTCGGCGTACGAGATCAGGTCGGCGGCGTTCGCCGGGGCGACCCGGTAGCTGCCCTTGCGGGACGGATCGGCGTGGTCGAAGTCGCCGGTCGGTGCGATCGAGACCCAGTCGAGGGACGAGGCCGCGAACACGTCGAGCGCCGCCTGATGGGCGAGGAAGAACGAGCGGTACTCGCTCGGGTAGTCCGCCGAGTCCATCAGGAGGGTGCCGTCCGCGGTCGGGAGGATCGCGGCGAGGCCGACCCAGACCAGCCGCCGTACCCCGGCCTTCTCCAGCCCTTCGACCAGTGCTCGCGCGGCCGCCGGGAAGAACGCCGACGGGTCGCTCCCGCCGTCGTAGACCGCAGCGATCACCGCGTCCCGCCCGGTCGCCAGCTCCGCGATCCGCCCTGCATCCGTCACGTCCCCGACGACAACGCCGGCCTCTCGCGTGCCCGCCGTACGTGCGACCCCGACCACCTCGTGACCGCGCCCCAGGCCCTCGTCGACCGCCGCCCGGCCGGCGCGTCCGCGTGCTCCGATCACCAGAATCTTGCTCACCGCAACCTCCTTGGAATGGGTACGGCGACGGTAGGCGGGAGCGTGGTTACCGATTGGATACCGTGGTGGGTATGGAAGCGCTCCGAGCGGACATGTTCGAGGAGATCTGCCCGTCGTCGCTGCTGCCGTTCCGGGTCGGCGGCGACAAGTGGGCGGCACTGGTACTGCGCTGTCTCGAGGACGGCCCGCGGCGGTACTCCGAGCTCCGGGTTCCGTTGGCGCGGGTCAGCCCGAAGATGCTGACCCAGTCGTTGCGGTCGCTGGAGCGGGACGGATTCGTGCGCCGGACGGAGTACGCCGAGCCGGTCCGGCGGGTCACGTACGAGCTCACGGACCTCGGGCGGAGCCTGCTGGAGCCGCTCCGGGTGTTCTGTGGATGGGCCGAGGAGCACTGGGACGAGCTCCTGGACGCCCGCGAATCGTAGGTGCTGCCAACGCTGGGATCACGGGGAAGGAACCCCTCAGCACCTAGACTGCGCGGGTGGACGAGCAGACCCCGAACGCCCTGGCCCAGTTGCCGAGCTGGTTGCTGACCCAGAGTGCGGCCCAGGCACACCGGATCGTCACCGAGTCGTTCGCCGCCGGAGGTGCGCGGGCGTACCACTATCGGCTGCTCGCGACCCTGGTGGAGTTCGGTCCGGCCAGTCAGGCAACGCTCGGGCGGCGCAGTTTCATCGACCGCAGCGATGTGGTTGCCGCCCTCAACGAGCTGGAGGCGGACGGCTACGTCGAGCGCAGCCCCGACCCGGCCGACGGCCGCCGCAACATCATCACGATCACGACGGCCGGCAAACGCCAGTACCGGCGGCTCACGAACCTGATCGGCAAGGCGCAGGAGGAGATTTTCGCGCCGCTGTCGGCGACCGACCGGACCAAGCTGCGGTCGATCCTCGGCAAACTCCTGGCCTATCACCAGGAGTAATCGCTACCAGGTCGGGAGCTGGGCGCGGGCGTCCTTCTGGGTCCGCCGGACCCGCAGCTCGCGCGCGTGCACCCGGCGCCGGGCGGCCCGCGAGATCTTCCGGCCCTCGTCAGTCACGGCGGTCCGGATCTGCGCGGTCGGCTGCATCGGGTTCATACCAAGTCCGATGCACGCCCCACCCGTTTGGTTCCGCCGTACGGCGAATTGCCCCTGCCGCATGCCTGACCCGCGCCAATGCCGGCGCCGGTGGTTGCTCGCTGCCGCGACCGCTGCCGATCACACGCTTCTCACTCGGTGAGACAGATCCGCTCGACCCGGAATTGGTCCTGTTCGGCGCAGATTCGAAACGGCTCGTCGATACACCGGTTCCGTGGCAAGGTCAGCGTTGGTAGAAAGGTAGCCGGGCGCTCCAGCGCGCCGAAGCCAGCGAGGAGGAGTCGTCGACGTGACGAATGCAGAGTCACCCCAGTCCGGTGCGCCGTCCGGGGCCCCGTCCGAGGCACTGTCGAACCTGATGCACGAGGAGCGCCGGTTCGAGCCGCCCGCCGACCTCGCCGCGAACGCCAACCTGAAAGCCGACGCGTACGAGCGGGCCGCGGCCGACCTCGAGGGGTTCTGGGCCGAGCAGGCCAAACGGCTGACCTGGGCCACCGAGCCGACCGAGACGCTGGACTGGAGCAACCCGCCGTTCGCCAAGTGGTACGCCGACGGCAAGCTCAACGCGGCGTACAACTGTGTCGACCGGCACGTCGAGAACGGCCTCGGTGACAAGGTCGCGTACTACTTCGAGGGTGAGCCCGGTGACACCCGCGAGATCACCTACGCCCAGCTCAAGGACGAGGTCAGCCAGGCCGCGAACGCCCTGCTCGAGCTGAACGTCAAGGCCGGTGACATCGTCGCCATCTACATGCCGATGATCCCCGAGACCGTGGTCGCGATGCTCGCCTGCGCCCGGATCGGCGCCCCGCACACGGTGATCTTCGGCGGCTTCTCGTCCGAGGCGCTGAAGGACCGGATCCTGGACTGCGACGCCCGCGTCGTGATCACCTCCGACGGTGGCTACCGCCGGGGCGCGGCGGCGGCGCTGAAGCCGGCCGTGGACGCCGCGCTGGCGGACTGCCCGGACGTCCGCAACGTGGTCGTCGTGAAGCGCACCGGCCAGGACACCGCGATGACCGAGGGCCGCGACCTCTGGTGGCAGGACTTCGTCGGCAAGCAGTCGACCGAGCACACGCCGGAGGCGTTCGACGCCGAGCACCCGCTGTACGTGATGTACACGTCGGGCAGCACCGGCAAGCCGAAGGGCATCCTGCACACGACCGGCGGGTACCTGGTCGGGACGTCGTACACGCAGTGGGGTGTGTTCGACCTCAAGCCGGACACCGACGTCTACTGGACCGCCGCCGACATCGGGTGGGTCACCGGGCACAGCTACATCGTGTACGGCGCCCTCGCGAACGCGACCACCTCGGTGCTGTACGAAGGGACGCCGGACACGCCGCACCAGGGCCGCTGGTGGGAGATCGTGCAGAAGTACAAGGTGTCGATCCTGTACTGCGCGCCGACCGCGATCCGGACGTTCATGAAGTGGGGCGCCGAGGTCCCGGCGAAGTTCGACCTGTCGTCGCTGCGGGTGATCGGGTCCGTGGGCGAGCCGATCAACCCCGAGGCCTACGTCTGGTACCGCGAGCACATCGGCGGCAACAAGGCGCCGGTCGTCGACACCTGGTGGCAGACCGAGACCGGCATGCACATGATCTCGCCGCTGCCCGGCGTGACGGCCGGCAAGCCGGGTGCCGCGATGCGGGCGATCCCGGGCGTGAACGTGGACGTCGTCGACGACGCCGGCCAGCCGGTGCCGGACGGGTCCGGCGGGTACCTCGTGATCACCAAGCCGTGGCCGTCGATGCTGCGGACGCTGTGGGGCGACGACCAGCGGTTCGTGGACACGTACTGGTCGCGGTTCCCGGGGATGTACTTCGCGGGTGACGGCGCCAAGAAGGACGAGGACGGCGACCTGTGGCTGCTCGGCCGGGTCGACGACGTGATGAACGTGTCCGGGCACCGGCTCTCGACGACCGAGATCGAGTCGGCGCTGGTGTCGCACCCGAAGGTCGCCGAGGCGGCCGTCGTCGGCGCGTCCGACCCGACCACCGGGCAGGCGATCGCGGCGTTCGTGATCCTCCGCTCCGAGGCCGGCGACGGCGGTCCGGACGTGGTCCAGGAGCTGCGCAACCACGTCGCGAAGGAGATCGGCCCGATCGCGAAGCCGCGGCAGATCATGGTCGTCTCGGAGCTCCCGAAGACCCGCTCCGGCAAGATCATGCGCCGCCTGCTCCGCGACGTCGCCGAGAACCGCGAGGTCGGCGACGTCACCACCCTCGCCGACTCCACCGTCATGGACCTGATCAAAACCAACCTCGAAGCCGGCAAGTCCGACGAGGACTGAGCCCCGCGGTCGTTCAACAGGCCCCCGGTTTGTCCCGGGGGCCTGTTGTCGTTTGGGGACCTTGCACAGGCACTGGTGGCCGTGAACAGGTTATTGCTTGTTCACGGCAACTGCTGGGTGTCCGAGGACCCGGGAAGCGGCGCGAGGAAGGACGGGAGCTGCTCCAGGCTGGTCACCTCGGGCGGTGGGAAGTCCCGGGACGGGCCGTTGGGGCCTTCTTCGGGGCCGCGGAGGTAGTGGTTGACGAATTGTTGGGTGGTGGTGAGGGTGGTGGCGCACTGGGCTGGGGTGACTTTGCCGGTGGTGAGGGCTTCGGCGAGTTCTTCGAGGTCCAGGATCTGGTAGCGGTTGTTCGCCGGTGGGATCAGGAAGTCGACGTACATGTCGTGGACGACGAGACCCTCAGCGGTGTGCTCGAGGTCGATCAGGTCGACGTACCACCAGCCCTCCATCGGGCCCTCGAAGACTGCCGGCCTGGTGAGTTGGACGCCCTCGTCGAGCAGCAGGTAGCAGCGTTCGACCGTGGGGCGGCCGGCGACCTGGTACGGCGGGAGGATGTGGACGTCGTACGCGACGACCCGCCCCAATTGGCGGCCGCGGCACCATTGGCCGGTGCGGTGCAGGACCTGAACCTCGATCACGCGGGGCGCGCCTGGAAGATGATGATGCCGACGTACTGCGACAGCCACTCCTGCTTGTGCGGATAGCGCTGTTTGTTCTCGTCCGACAGCTGCGGTTCGAGGACCTGGTCGACCCGGAAACCGTTGCCGGTCAGGGAATTGTGGATCGACGAGAACGTGTCGGTCGTGTGCGTAATGGTGATCATGGGGTTCCACAGCGACGGGTAGGAGTACGGTCCGACCGCGTGGTACGCATCCCCGATCCCGACGCCATCGCGTTCCGACCGCTCCACGGCGTACCGGATCGGATGGGCCATCGACACCACGAGTACGCCGTCATCCGCGATCAACGACCGCACCGCGCGCAGCGTCCGCGCGCGATCCCGGGCGTACGCCAGCGACTGTAGGAACACGACCACGTCGAACCGCCGGCCCGCCAGCGCGTCGATCTCGTCGAGCGTCGACAGGTCGCCGGCGTGCAGCGTGACGTCCAGATCGTCCGGCGGCGTCAGGAACTGACCGCCGATATCCACTCCGAAGACCGAGGCAGCGCCGTGGTCCCGAGCGAGTTCGATCGCCTTCCCGCCGTTGCCGCAGCCAACGTCCAGGACTGTCTTTCCCGCGACCGGGCCGATCAGCGAGCGCTGCGCGTCCCACTCCAGCAAGTGGTCCAGGGAGTCCTCCCTGGCCCGGCGCTGTTCGTAGTCGGTCGTCAACGTCTGCCAGGGGTCCATCCAGCGAGGCTATCGGACACTGGCCCCGGGCCGGCTCTACTGTCGGGGGGTGACGATCGAGGCCAAGCGGATCGAGAAGACCAACCAGGAGCGGTTCCAGCTCGCCCAGCAGTGGGGTTGGCAGTTCCAGCCCGAGGCGCCGCAGTACGCCGACGCCTGGCAGGTGCTGCCGTTCACCCAGCGCGGGGATCAGCGGATCGCGTTCGGCGTGGTCAACGGTCAGTTCAACGGGGTGCCGTTCCTGACCTTCGACTTCCATCGCCGCCCGAAGGTGACGCACTACCACGACGCGTGGACGGACCGGGAGCTGAGTTCGCGGGACACGGTCACGATCGACACCGTGTGGGCGGTGAAGCTGCCGATGCCGATGCCGTTCTTCCAAGTGGCCTCGAGCATCGATCCGGCGTTCGACGTCGACCCGTACCCGGAGCCGCAGACGCCGGACGGCAAGTTCAACCGGTGGTACAAGCTGATCGACACCGACCCGAACATCGCCGCCTACTACCTGCATCCACAGTTGATGAAGCTGATGCGGGACGCCAAGCTGCACACCTGGGCGGTCGTCGGTGACGACCTGCTGTTCATGGAGCACCCGATCTTCGGGCGGACCAAACCCGACGAGATCGTGGAGACGCTCGGCAAACTCCTGCAACTGGTGAACTTGTTCCCGTTCCAGGCCTTCGCGAACGGACCGCAGCGATGACCGCCGTTGTCGCGATCATCCACGCCGGCCTCGCCGCGGCCTGGGTCGGCGGGATGGCGTACTCGCTGTTCGTCGTCCAGCCGAAGCTGAAGAAGTACTTCGGCAAGGACCAGGACGGTCGCGAGACGCTCACCGCGGTGATTGCCTCGGGCAACCGGTGGAAGGTCGTCGGCCTGATCGCCGCGATCGCGGTCAGCGGGATCGTCCTGCTGTTGATGAACCACGACCACTGGCAGGTCCACGCGGTCAAAGGCCTGCTCCTGCTGATCGCGACCGGCGTCTTCTGGTACGTCTCCTGGCGGCACTGGCCGCGACGCGTGTTCGCGACGTCCGCCGAGCTCCCGGCCCTGCAACGCCGGCTGGTGGCGCTCGCCACCACGATGCTCGGTCTCGCCGGGCTCGCCTTCGCGCTCGGCGTCCTCTCAGTACACCTCTGAGTCCACCCGTGGGGTGAGAGGTTCCTCACGGAACGAAGCGCTTGTGTCACACACCGCGAGAAATACATTGGGAAGGAATGCATCTCGCGAGCGGGAGGAGCGACGGTATGTGCGGCATCACCGGCTGGGTGGCCTACCGGCAGGACCTCGAAGCGCAGCGGGACGTCGTCGACGCGATGACCGAGACGATGTCCTGCCGCGGACCGGACGCCCGCGGCACCTGGTACGCCCCGCACGTCGCGCTCGGGCACCGAAGACTGGCGGTCATCGACCTCCCGGGCGGTGAACAGCCGATGACCACCGAGGTCGGGCACGACGGCCGGGCGGTCACCCTCGCGATGGTCTACAGCGGTGAGGTCTACAACTACACCGAGCTCCGCGACGAACTCCGCCGCCGCGGCCACGCCTTCACCACCGACTCCGACACCGAGGTCGTCCTGCGCGCCTACGCCGAATGGGGTACGGCGTTCGCGGAACACCTCAACGGGATGTACGCGCTCGCCATCTGGGACCCGCGGATCGAGACCCTGGTGATGGTCCGCGACCGGATGGGCATCAAGCCGTTCTTCTACTACCCGACCGCGGACGGGGTGCTGTTCGGCTCCGAACCGAAGGCGATTCTCGCGAACCCCGCCGTACCGGCTGTGGTCGAGGCGGACGGGCTGCGGGAGACGCTGACCGCGACGAAGACGCCCGGCAGGTCGTTGTGGGCCGGGATGTCCGAGGTGGAGCCGGGGACTGTCGTCACGGTCGACCGTTCCGGAGTACGGAAGAGCGTGTACTGGCGACTGGAGACCAGGCCACACGTCGACGATCAGGAGACCTCCGTCGCGCGGGTCCGCGAGTTGCTCGACGACGTCACCCGCCGCCAGCTCGTGGCCGACGTACCGAGGTGTGTGCTGTTGTCGGGCGGGCTCGACTCCAGCGCGCTCACGGCGCTCGCGGCCGGTCAGCTCGCCGAGGAGGGGCGGAAGGTCCGCAGCTTCGCGGTCGACTTCGTCGGGCAGGAAGAGAACTTCCAGCCGTCCGAGCTCCGCGGTACGCCGGACACGCCGTACGTGCACGACGTCGCGGACCTGGTGCATTCGCAGCACTCCGACATCGTGCTCGACAACGCGGCGCTGACCGACCCGGAGATCCGGCGGAAGGTGATCCGGGCGAACGACGCGCCGGTCAGTGGCGACATCTTCGGGTCGCTGTACCTGCTGTTCTCGGCGATCCGGGAGCAGTCGACCGTCGCGCTGTCGGGGGAGTCGGCCGACGAGGTGTTCGGCGGGTACCTGTGGTTCCACGACCCTGAGGTGCGGAGCAAGCCGATGTTCCCGTGGCTCGCGTACATGGTGTCGCGGCGCCCGGGAAACCACGTCCACGTGCTGCGGAAGGACGTGCTGCAGAGGCTCGATCTCGGCGGGCATCTGCGCGATCGGTACGCCGAGGCAGTGGGCGAGGTCGGGCGGCTCGACGGCGAATCCGACGACGAGTGGGCGATGCGGAAGATCTGCTATCTGCACCTGACCCGGATGGTGCGGATCCTGCTCGACCGGAAGGACCGGATGAGCATGGCCGTCGGGCTCGAGGTCCGGGTCCCGTTCTGCGACCATCGGCTGGTCGAGTACGTCTACAACACGCCGTGGTCGCTGAAGACGTTCGACGGGCACGAGAAGAGTCTGCTGCGGGCCGCGACCGCCGACGTGCTGCCGCGGTCGGTGGTGGAGCGGCGCAAATCGCCGTACCCACAGACCCAGGACCCGGCGTACGTCGTGACGCTCGCCGGTCAGGTCCGGGAGTTGCTCGCGGACAAGCACGCGGTGTTCGAGCTGGTGGACCGGAAGCGGGCGGACGAGCTGGCGCGGTCCGCCGACGACGCGGCGCGCCGGCAGCTCGAGCAGACGCTCTCACTGGCGACCTGGCTGGACCTCTATCACCCGGATATCAAGCTCAGTCGGTAGGACAATTTGGGTGCCTGTGCCAGGATGGCGCTTCCCGACGGAGGTGATCACGATGGCGCAGGAAGCATTACAGCTGCTCGTCAGCATGCACCGGATCGTCAGACACCTGCGCCGGAGCAGGACCACGACGCTCCTGCACCCGACGCAGTTCCTGGCGCTGATGCTGATCGCCGACGAGCAACCGATCCGGATCGGCGAGATCGCGGCCCGGGTCCCGTGCTCCCAACCCACCGCGACCACGACGGTCGCGGCGCTGGAGCAGTCCGGCCTGGTCCGCCGCGAGCCCGACCCCGTCGACGGCCGCGCCACCGCGGTGGTCCTCACCGACACCGGCGCCGCCACCGTCGAGGCCTCCGGCCGTCAAGCCGCCGACGAGCTGGCCCACCTTCTCAGCCGCCTCGACGAACCCGACCGAGCCCTCGTCCTCAAAGCCGGCGAAGCCCTCGCGCGGATCGCCGACGACCTCTAACGCAGCCCGGGGACGACGCTCACGGTGTAGGGCGGCGTTCCGGGCGCACCGTCGAGCTGGCTGTTGACCCACAGCAGCCGGTCGCGGTCGCGGGCGATCGTCGTCGGGGTCGCGCCCGCCGTACCGGGTGCTGAATCCGCGACCAGCGTTGCCTGGGTGAGGTCGTGGTTCAGGATCGCGAGTCTGGTGACGTACTTTCCGCCGCCGGCGTTGTAGACGGCGTACAGGCGGTGTCCCTCGAGGAGGTAGCCGTCGCCGGACAGGATGCCGTTCGGGACGTCGAGGACCGTGACCTGCTTCGTGCGGAGGTCGATCCGGTACGTGACGTCCTGCCCCTGCTCGCCGACCAGGAGGACCCGGCCGTCGGTGACGATCCCGTTGAGGAAGTACGGCGTGGGCCGGATCGCGTCCCGCGTGATCCACGGTTCGAGTTCGCCGAGGCCGTCGCGGGTGAGTGGTGCACGCCAGATCTGGTTGGTCGCCGAGTCGGTCACGTACACGGCGTCACCGGCGATCGTGAAGTCGTTCAGGAACGAGCCGGCGGCGGCCCGGCGTACGTCGAGCAGGCGGCCGCGGGCGTCGTACAGGAACAGCTTCGAGGTGCTCGCACCGGCGATCAGGACCCGGCCCCAGCGGTCGACATGAACACCGGTCGCGGACGTCCGGCCATCGCTGCCGGCGGGGAGGAACTGGGTCAGCTTCGGGGTACGGGTGGTGCCCCTGTAGACGGCGCCGGTGCCGACGCTGGTGACGTACATCGTGCCGTCCGGCGTCACCGTGATCCCCTCAGGTGTATCGCCGGGTACGGTCGAGACGACGTACTCCGTCGGCCGGTGGGTGGCCGAGGCGGACGCGGACGGTGTGGCCGACGGTGCGATCGCCAGGGTGGTCGCGGCCAGGACGGTGAGGACTGCCAGACGTTTCATCAGCCCAGCGTCGGAGAGTACGACGGGTCTGCGCGACCGGATTCGGTCTGAGCCGAACAAGTCCGGCCCGAAGGGGCGTATGCCGGGGAAGGCCGTGCCGAACTTCGGGCGGAGGAGGTCCGGGGCTGAAGGGTGGGCCGGGGAAGTTCGGGGCGGACAGGCCTGCCCAGGGAGGCGTTCTGCGGTCACAATCGTGGGATGATCCGGGTCCACTTCAGCGCGGCGGACCTCGGGCGGGTCACTTTCCCGGCCGAACCGCATCCCTTGTGGGAGGCCGCTCTCGCCGCCCGCGCACTGGGGCAGCCGTCACTCTCGCCCGCGGTGTGCCGCTGGCGCCGAACGGCAGGCCCTCGGGTCCGGGGCTCGATGCGTCCACTCTTCAAGCTGATCTCGCCGGGTGGACTGTTCCCGCGCTTCCTGGTCCCGGACGTCACCGGTGGCTTGGAGCCGGCCGTCGAGGCCCTGATGGACACGCCCGCAGAAGTGATCCGCGACCAGCTCGGTCCGTGGCTACCGCCCGAGATCGATCGCTACCTGCAGGGGCTGCTCGCAGGCCGGGCCGGTTCCCGTCGAGCCTTGGGCGCGGCCGTTCGCGATTTCCACGAGCACGTCCTGGCCCCTTCGGAACTGCACCGTCACTACAGCGCCGACCTGGGGCGACGTACCCGGACAATCCTCCACGAAGGCGTCGACGCGCTCCTGTCTTCTCTCCACCCGGATGTCGACTGGTCCGCTCCGGTCCTCACCACCTACGGTCCGGACGACACCGACCACCAGGTCGCCGACATCCACCTGAACGGCCGCGGCCTGGAGCTCTACCCGTCGCCGCTCGCGGCCACCTGTTCAGCCATGGACGTCCCGGACCGCCGTCCCGTCCTCGTCTACCCGTGCGCGGAACTCCCCGCCACCGAACTCGCCACCGCCGATGCATTGGCCGATCTCCTCGGGCGCACCAGATCCGCCGTACTCCGAGCCCTCGTCCACCCCGCCACGACGACGCAACTCTCCCGCCGGGTAGGCATCTCGCCGGCCTCCGTCTCGGACCACACCCGAGTCCTCCGTGCCGCCGGGCTGATCACCACCGAAAGAAGTCAAGGCACAGCGCTGCATGCCCTGACCTCCAGTGCCCGCTCACTACTCGTTGGACGGCGCGATAGTTGCTCATGGCAATATCCACAGGATGTTCAGGTTGTGGATGACGAATTTCGTTGAAATAAAGGGGTTCTGGCTTTGAGAACTGTCGGTGGGGGTCTCTAGGCTTTGGGGTATGGAACTCTTGGGTGAGCGGCCTCCTGAGGTAATGAGCGAGCGCGAGCTCGTGCATGCTCTCGACCAGAGCCACGCCGACCTCGCCCGTCTGGAGACCTACCGTCTGCGACTCCTCGCGGCCCTGGATCAGACCGGCCACGCCGAGACCGTCGGTGCCCGCGACACGGTCCAGTTCATCGAGTACCGCTACCGCCTCGATCACTTCCGTGCCCGTCGCGATATGCAGCTCGCCCGTGCGCTACCGAAGTACCAGGCTGTTTCCGCCGCCCTGGCCGACGACGCCGAGTCTGTGGTGCTGATGCGGCCGGCCCAAGCTGAGGCAATCGTGCTCGAGCTGGAGAAGGCGCCGTCGACCGTGCCCGTCGACGACCTGGACTGCGCCGAACACGAACTGGTCCGCCTCGCCCGCCATCTTCCCCCGGCCGACCTGCGCAAAGCTGCCGTCCAGGCCCGCGACATCCTCGACACCGACGGCCCGGAACCCGAAGAACGGAAGGCCTCCGCCCGCGAGACCCTCACCCTGACCCCGGCCGACCGCGGTGTGAAGTTCAAGGGCTATCTGGCCAACGAGAACGCCGAACTCCTTCGCACCGTGATCATCACCGGTGCGCGCCCCCACCGGACGATCGACGGCGAGCCCGATCCCCGCTCCCGCGAGAAGCGCCAGGCCGACGCCCTGACCACAGCCCTGACCCTCGCCGCCACAGCCCTGGACACCGGCACCCCAAGCCCCACCATCCCGCGCCCCACCAAAACCACCCCACCAGCACCTGCGAGCCCCACTGGCTCCGCAGGATCCACTCCACCAGCGTGTGCGAGCCCCATTGGCTCCACGGACACCGCAGGGCGCACTGCGGCAGCGTTTGCGAGCCCCACGACGTCTACTGAATCCGCAGAGCGAACTTCAGCAGCGGTTGCGAGCGTCGCGGGGGCCGTGGACTCTGCGGGGCGCACCCCACCAGCGGGTTCGAGCGCCAGTGGGTCATCGGACTCCGCAGGACGTGCAGGTTCGAGTGGTGATGTGGTGCCTGGCTTCGGGGCCAAGGCGAACATCACCGTGACCATCGACCTTCAAGACCTGCAAGCGGCAACCGCGGACGCGATCGGACAAACCGTGTACAGCAACGGGTTGTCCGCCGTCACCCTCCGACGGCTGGCGTGCGACGCGAAGATCATTCCGGTAGTCCTCGGCTCGAAATCAGAGCCACTGGACGTCGGCCGAAGCGAACGCCTCGTCACCCGAGCGATGCGCCGCGCCTTGAACACCCGCGACCGAGGCTGCGTCGTCTGCGGCGCCCCACCCGTCATGTGCGACGCCCACCACCTGATCTCCTGGGTCGACGGCGGCGTCACCGCGGTATCGAACCTCGTGCTGCTGTGCCGCCGGCACCACGCCGACCTGCACGCCGGCCACTGGCACATCACCATCACCGACGACACCGTCCACGTCACCCGCCCCACCTGGGCGGACCCACCACCTCCTCGCCACCACAACCCACCGCGACGCGCCCCCCAACCCTCCGAGCAACCCACGCCCAAGCCACGCGATCCCAAGCCACGCGATCCCAAGCCACGCGATCCCAAGCCACGCGATCCCAAGCCACGCGATCCCAAGCCACGCGATCCCAAGCCGCGTGAACCTGCGCTGCGTGAACCTGCGCTGCGTGAGCCCGCGCTGCGTGAGCCCGCGTCGCGTGAACTGGCGCTGCGTGAACCCGAGCCGCGTGAACCTGAGCTGCGTGAGCCCGCGTCGCGTGAGCCCGCGTCGCGCGAACCCGCGCTGCGTGAGCCCGCGTCGCGTGAACCCGCGTCGCGTGAACTGGCGCTGCGTAAGCCCGCGTCGCGTGAACTGGCGCTGCGTGAACCCGAGCCGCGTGAACCTGAGCTGCGTGAACCTGAGCTGCGTGAACCTGAGCTGCGTGAACCCGCGTCGCGTGAGCCCGCGTCGCGTGAACTGGCGCTGCGTGAACCCGAGCTGCGTGAATCCGCGTCGCGTGAACCTGAGCTGCGTAAGCCCGCGTCGCGTGGGCCCGAGCCGCGAGAACCTGAGCTGCGTAAGCCCGCGTCGCGTGAGCCCGCGTCGCGTGAACCGGCGCTGGGTCAGCCCGAGTCGCGTGAGCCCGAACCCGCGTCGCGTGAGCTCGCGTCGCGCGAACCCGAAGCGCGCGGGGGTGAAGCGCGCGGGGGTGATTCATGGAGCAGGACGGTCTTGTCTGCGCCTGCTGCCGCCGGCCCACGGACAAGCCGTTGGAAGTCCACCGACGCCACCCTGGCGAACGCAGCACTCTTCGCGATGCATGGGATCGCGCCTCAGACCGAGTCCGGCATCGGCCCGCCGCCCTTCGCAACAACTTGAGCTCCGCGCCACCGGACCCTCCCCAGCGTTGCGGCCCTTCGCCGATGCACTGCCCGTACTTCGCTGCCTGAGTTCGTCAAAGCGGTTCGTCCGAGGAAGCTCGTCAGGGCGGGGTGGGAGGCGCAACATATGGCGCGGCACACCTGTGGGTGCGGTTCGCCGGGCCTGGGTGGAACGACGTACGTGGTCATGTCGTGTGGGACCGCAGGATAACCACGGGTCCCGAGGAATCTCCGCGGCAGCAGGCACGGCGCCGAGCACGGCGGGAGACGTGAGCTGTACGACGCGTGTGGGTGAGCCTCGTGCGGTCGGAGAGGTTGGCGGCGGCGCGCGTGAGGTGTGGGCGGACGTTTTGCGGGGTGTGGTGAAGCGCGGGTGGTGAGGCGCGGGTGAGGCGCGGGTGGTGAGGCGCGGGGTGTGGTGGGGCCGGGGGTGTGGTGGGGCCCGGGGTGTGGTGGGGCCCGGGGTGTGGTGGGGCTGGTGCAGGTCGTTGGGGTGGAGGTGGGTGGGCGGAATTGGCGGAGTGCGATTGGGGGAGCGGGCTGAGTCTGAGCGCGTGGAGGGCGGGGCGGTGCGGGGCCACAGGTTAGGGGGCTGTGGATCTACGGTGGCGGTAGGTGGGCGCGGGAAGGCGTTTTGGGTGATGCCAGATCCTGGGGCGGACGGGGGCCCGGGCAGCCATGCAGCCGACGACCTCTGGCCAGCCGGACTCGAGCCTGGTCCGCGAAATGCGGGAGCCGCCGGAGGGGTTAACCCTCCCGCGGCTCCCGCCTGTTAGTTGCGGGTGAGGGTGAAGGTTGTGGTGGTGTTTTGGATGTCTACTGCGTTGTCGGTGAGGGTGAGGTTGTTGAAGGTGGCTGTGCCTGCGGCGGGGCCTTGGCCTGGTTCGGGGAGTTCGTTGGCCCAGATGCCGAAGCCGGACTTGGCATCGAAGGCGTCGCCGGATTTGTGGGCGCCGGAGATCGTGGTGTTGGTGAAGACGGTGTCCGCGACCGGGAACTGGGGCTGACCGCCCACGTAGTTCGTCTGGAACATGATCCCGCTGTACGTCGGATCGACCACGTCCAGGTCACTCACGCGGATCCCCTGGAAGACCTTCGACGCCGAGAAGACCCACACGCCGGGGAACGCCTGGTTGCCCCAGAAGTGACCGCCGGACCGGACCACCGTCGCGTTCTGGAACTGGGTCGGCGGTGTCGCCCCGAAGCCGTTCATCGGGATCCCGAAGTCCAGTGAACTGATGGTGATCCCGGGATAGGTGAGCATGTCCGCGGCGTACAGGTTGCGGAAGATGTTGTTCGTCCCGCCGTACACCGCGAACCCGGCGGCCCGCCAGGTCAGCGACGCGGACAGGTTTTCGAAGACGTTGTCGCGGACCTCGCCGCCGCCGTTGTCGGTGGCGTTGAAGAGCGCGAAGCTGTCGTCGCCGGTCGAGCGTGCGTCGTTGTTGCTGACGGTGTTCCCGGCCGACCCGTTCGTCATGTTGATGCCGTCGGCGAACGTGTCGCGGATCCGCGAGTTCTTGATCGTCGAGCTGTCGGTGTTCGAACCCCAGTATAGGCAGACCATGTGTTCGACCCAGATGTTGTCGATGGTCATGTTCGCCGTACCCGAGAAGTCGAACACCTTGCCGGGCCCGTCGATTCGTGAGGTGTAGTTGCCGAAGTACGAGAACCCGCTGAACGTCGACCCGTTCGCCGAGGCCTCGGAGCGGAACCCGATGTCGGTGTTGTCCTGCGTCGACGGCGCGTGGAACCGCGTGAACCACGGCCCGGCCCCGACCACCTTCACGGCTTTCCCGTACACCTGGAACTTCGAGGAGGTCTCGTAGTCACCGGCCGGCAGGTACACGCCCTGCAACGTCGAGTCCTGCCGTACCTTGTCGAGCGCGTTCTGCACGTCCTGCTGCGTGAATCCGGTCGGCGTCACGAAACCCGCACCAGGATTCGCAACAGCAGTCGCCGCCTCGGTGTCGAGGAAGTCGATCGAGTACGTCGTGCTGTTCGCCGGATCCTTCTGCAACCGGATCTTCGTGCCCGCCGGGTACGTCTGGTCGAGCATCAGGTTCGCTTCGTCGTAGATGTGCCGCGCGGGACCTGATCCGGGCGAGTTGTTCGGCGATGCCTCCGCCCCGTACAGCCACGCGTACTTCGAGGTCAGCGGCAATGTCTTCGCGAAGGAGCCGTTCACATAGACGCTCAGCGACGACGACTGCCCGCCACCGCCCGCGGAGTCCGGGATCGAGAACCGCGTGACGAGTGTGTTCGTCGACGCCCGCGTGGTGAATTCGACGTACGCGCCGTTCGTGTTCAGCGTCACCGCGCGTCGGCCGGACGCCTCGCCGGCGAGGTCGCCGATCGCCCGGTTCGGTCCGACGACGGCCGCGCCGCCACCGACCGCGGCGTCTTCCGCCTCGAGATGGTCGTACGGCATGTTCGCGCCGCGCCCGACGAACAGCGGCCGCTCGCTGGTGTTGTTCGTCCGCTTCACCGGCAGTTCGTTCGCGTCGTCCGCCAGTACGACGCGCACGGTGTAGCGACCGTTCGCGGCCGTCCAGTTGCCAACGGCAACCGCCGGGATGGTCGCGGCGGCGGCGATCGATCCGTTGTACGAGCCGGTCAGCGTCGTCACCACGGTCGAGCCGTTCAGAACCGTGAGCGTGATCCCGTGCGCGCCGGACGCCGAGGCGACGCTGCCCTGGTTCTTCAACGACACCGAGAACGCGACGGAGTTCCCGGCAGACGGATTACCCGGCGTCCAGTTCACCGCGGCCGCGAGGAGGTCCGAGCTCGCTACCGGCGTCACCACCATCGGGCCCGCGGCGTTCGCTGTGTTGTTTCCGTCGTTCTGCTCGATGACCGCGTTGTCCTCGTCGACCTTCGCGCTCAACGCGTACGAACCGGCGTCCCGCGTCCCGATCGATGCGCTGACAGTCGTCGAGGCGCCCGCGCCGAGTGCGCCGACAGCCGCCGTACCGACCTTGGTGCCGCCGAGATAGAAGTTCACCGCGGTGGCCGCGGATCCCGCCGTACCGCCGTTGTCGACCGTCGCGCGGACCGTGATCGCGTCGGTCTCGACCGGCGACGTGGGAGTCCAGGAGACGTTGGACAGCGTGAGATCCGGGTTCGGCGCCGGTACGCCGAGCACCTGCAACTCGGCGACCTGACCAGCCGGCGCACCCGTGTTCCCGGTGAAGTTCAGCCGTACGTCGGCCACGCGCGCACTCACCGGGATCGTCACGCTGTTCCCGCTCGACGGGCTGAAGTCGTACGCCGCGCTCGGGACGATCGTGGTGAAGTTCGTGGAGCTCTGTTCGCGCCCGAGGATCGAGAACGTCTGCGTCCGCGGACCCCACGCCGGGTCGGGGTTGAGTCGCACGACGACCGAGCTGAGATCCGCGTTCGAGCCGAGTTGCGTGGTCAGCGTGGCCGGGTTGGCATTGCCCTCCCAGTACGTCGTCACGTCGTCGTCGTTCGCGTTCGCGGGGACGTAGGTGAATGTGGACCCTGACGCGGTGATCGGCTTGTGCGCCGCCAGGTTGCTGCCCGGACCGCCGCTGCCGTTCCGCGTGACGGTGGCGCTGTTCGCGGACTGGTTGCCAGCGGCATCCTTCGCGCGGACGAAGTACGCGACCGAGGTGTTGGCGGGCTGGTTGTCCGTGTAGGTCAGGACGTTGCCGGCCACGCTCGTTCGCAGCTGGCCGTTCGCGTAGACGTCGTACCCGGTCACCCCGACGTTGTCGGTCGACGCGCTCCAGGTGAGTTTGACCTGGCCGGCGCCGGGCTCGGTGAAGGCCAGGTTGCCCGGGGCGGTGGGAGCCTGGGTGTCACCGGTCGCGGGTCCGTAGACCTCGAGTTCGGACAGTTGCCCGGCGGGCCAGCCGGTGTTCGCGGTGATCCGGACGCGGACGTACCGCGCGGTCGCCGTACCGTAGTCGACCGTCACCGTGTTGTTCGGCGGGCCGAAGGTGCGCGCGGCGGACGCGGACAGGTCCGTGAAGTTCTGTCCGTCGGTGCTGCCCTGGACGGCTAGGGTCTCGTCGCGGGCGCCCCAGTTCGTGGTCGGCAGTTTGAGGACGACCTGGTTGGTCGCGACCGACGAGCCGAGGTCGACCTGGACCCACTGCGGGAACGCGTTGTTCGCGCTCTCCCAGTACGTCGCCTGGTTGCCGTCGGTCACGTTCGACGCGCCGTACTCCTGGGTGCTGCTGCTGGCCGAGGCGGTCTTGCCGGCGGCGAGATTCGCTCCGGCGAGTACGGCGGCCTGCGCGGCGGGCGCGGGCCGGACGAGCGGCGCGGCCGCGAGACTCGCGGCCAGCAAGGCGGTCAGCAACCGCCATCGGGGAATTCGCATGAGGCCTCTCCTGGTGGGGCGGGACAGGGAAGAGCCACCGCACAGGAGTCCAAAACTTTCGTAGGTTTGCTCAATTCTTGCGCGGCGATGGCTCATTGTTACGGCACCGCTACGCAGGCGTCAACGGTTCGCGAACGACGAAAGGGCCGGCTCGCGCAGTGCGAGCCGGCCCTTCCGGGGAGACGTCAGTGCTTGGCGGGACCCTCCGCGCCGGCTCCGGTCATGGCGCGGACCGAGAGCTCGTTGTACCGCGCCTCGGAGGACCGGTCGCGACCGAGGTAGGTGCCGAGGACGCCGAACAGGAAGCCCAGCGGGATCGACACGATGCCCGGGTTCGACAGCGGGAACCAGGCGAAGTCGGCGCCGGTGATCATCGACGTCGGCTTGCCGGACACCACTGGCGAGAAGATCACCAGGACGACGGCGGAGATCAGGCCGCCGTAGATGCTCCAGGCCGCGCCCGAGGTGTTGAACCGCCGCCAGAACAGGTTGAACAGCAGCGCCGGAAGGTTGGCCGAGGCCGCGACCGCGAACGCCAGTGCGACCAGGAACGCGATGTTCAGTTTCTGCGCCGGGATCGCCAGTGCGATCGACACGGCGCCGATCCCGATCGCCGCGAACCGGGCGACCCGCAGCTCCTGCTTCTCGCTCGGCTTCTCCTTCGCGATGACGTTGGCGTACAGGTCGTGGGCGAACGACGACGCGGACGTCAGCGTCAGGCCCGCGACCACCGCGAGGATCGTCGCGAACGCGACCGCCGCGATCAGTGCCAGCAGGATCGATCCGCCGAGCGAACCGGCGCCGCCGCCGACGGCCTCGGCCAGCAGCGGCGAGGCGACGTTGCCCTTCGACTCCGCCACGGCCGAACCCTTGCCGGTGTCCAGCAGGGCCGCCGCGCCGAACCCGAGGGCCAGCGTCATCAGGTAGAACACGCCGATCAGGCCGATCGCCCACTGCACCGACCGGCGCGCGGCGCGGGAGTCCGGCACGGTGTAGAAGCGGATCAGGATGTGCGGCAGACCCGCCGTACCCAGGACCAGGGCGAGGCCGAGGGACAGGAAGTCGATCTGGCCGGTGAGGTCCTTGCCGTAGAGCAGGCCGGGCTGCAGGAAGGCCTCGCCCTTGCCGGACTTCGCCGCCGCCGAACCGAGCAGGTCGGAGATGTTGAAGTGGAACTTCACCAGCACCAGGAAGGTGATCAGCACCGTGCCGGCCATCAGCAGCACGGCCTTCACGATCTGCACCCAGGTGGTGCCCTTCATGCCGCCGATCGTCACGTAGATGATCATCAGCGCGCCGACCAGGACGATGACGGCGGCCTTCACCCCGTCGCCCTTGACGCCGAGCAGCAGGCCGACGAGCGAGCCGGCGCCGACCATCTGGGCGAGCAGGTAGAAGATCGACACCACGATCGTCGACGTCGCGGCCGCGGTGCGGACCGGGCGCTGCTTCATCCGGAACGCGAGCTGGTCCGCCATCGTGAAGCGACCGGAGTTCCGCAGCAGTTCGGCGACCAGCAGCAGGGCGACCAGCCACGCCACCAGGAACCCGATCGAGTACAGGAAGCCGTCGTACCCGTAGAGGGCGATCTGGCCGGAGATCCCGAGGAACGATGCCGCGGACATGTAGTCGCCGGCGACGGCCAGGCCGTTCTGCGAGCCGCTGAACGAGCGGCCGCCGGCGTAGTAGTCGGCCGCGGTCTTGTTCTGCCGGGACGCCCACCAGGTGATGTACAGCGTCACGGCGACCACCGCGGTGAACAGCGAGATGGTCAGCGCGCGGTTCCCCGGCTCGGTCGCCAGCGGGACGAGCAGTGTGGTCACCGGCGGCGCTCCCTCTTGTACTTGGCGTTCAGGCCGTGGGCCAGCGGGTCGAGCTTGCGGTTCGCGAACCGGCCGTACAGGCCCGCGATCAGGAACGTCGAGGCGAACTGCAGCAGCCCGAAGATCAGCGCCACGTTGATGTGGGTGTCGCCGATCCGGTGACTCATGAAGCCCCGGGCCCAGTTGCAGCAGGCGACGTACGCGAGGTACCACGCCATGAAGGCGATGGTCCACGGTACGACGAAGTTCTTGTACCGCCGTTTCAGCTCGGTGAAGTCGGCCGCCTCGTGCACCGCCTCGTACGCGCGGGCATCCCGCTCGCGCACCGCTTGGTCGTCCATGAGCTCCCCTTCGCTGGACCCGAACAGGTGCACGTTAGCCGCAAGTCGCCCATTTGTGACCTACCGCAACCAAAACGTTTCTACCCGCGGGGCGACCTGCGTTCTACAGGTGCGGCGCGACCGGTCCGTCGAGGGTGCGGCGGTAGTTCGCGAACTCGCTCGGGTGGGCGCGGTAGCAGTTGACGAGGTATGGCATCCGCAGCGGCTCCGGTGGGCGGGCACTGTGCTCGTAGATCAGGTCGACCTGCTCCAGAACCTGCTCGCGGCGGGTGTCCTTGAGGATCGCGACCGCCGAGTGCGAGCGGGCCAGCTGGCGCAGGCCTTCGCGGTTCAGGTCGTGCCAGTGCCGGAACCGGGCCTGCTCGATCAGCGTGAACAGGTTCGACTGCTCGAGGACCGGGATCGGCTCGAACCCGTCACTCCCCCCGAAGCTGTCGCCCTGGATCACCTGGAAGATCCGGCGAACCCACGGGACCACCGTGTCGGCGTTGTTCCAGAGCAGGCCGAGTACGCCGTTGGGCCGCAGCACCCGGGCGATCTCCGGCAGGGCACGGGCGTGGTCGAACCAGTGGAAGGCCTGTCCGACGAGCACCGCGTCGACGGAGGCATGCGCGAGCGGGATCGACTCCGCGGCGCCGGCCATCGTGTCGATCCCGGGCCGCCGGCGGCAGACCTCGAGCATCTCCGGCGACGGGTCGACCGCGATCACGTGGTGCCCGAGCTCGGCGGCGACCGCGGCGAGCTTGCCGGTGCCGGCGCCCAGGTCGAGCACCTGGAGACCGCGGCCGGGCCCCAGGATCCAGGTCAGCGCCTCGACCGGGAACGCCGGCCGCCCGGCCTCGTACGCGGCCGCGACGGCGCCGAACGACGTCGCCCGCGCCGCGCGCGCGCCGTGGTCCGGGACAGCGGCAGCGTCCCCGGCCGGGTCGTTGGTGGTCATCAGCTAAATCATGCCGTAGTGGCAGCCACGAACGCTGTTACTCGCCGAGTTTCTTCTGCTCGATGTGTGCGTTCAGCGCCGCCAGCTCCGGGTGCGCGTCGAGGATCGCGACCAGTTCGGCGCAGCCCAGCTTGGTCGCGTCGAAGTCCTCGATGAGGGCGTCGAGCAACTTCCAGTCGTCCGCGGTGTCCAGCGTCAGCCGGTACTGCGCTCCGCCGCCGCTCCACGGCAGGTTCAGCAGCCGCATCTCGCCGGACCGGTTCTGGTGCAGGTACGGCGTGACGTGCTCGCGGTCCGCCTTGAGCGTGGCCTTCGCCTCCGCGTCGTACAGCCGGTCGGCCGAGAAGATCTCGAAGTCCATGCCGCGCGGGTAGGTGCGCTCCAGGCAGTTGGACACGTACAGGTCGAGGTCGTTCTCGGACCGCCAGCGGTCGACGCCCGCGGCAACGATCTGCGGGTCGATCAGCGGGCAGTCCGAGGTGACCCGGACGATCGCGTCCAGGTCGTGCTCCCGGGCGGCGCCGGCGAACCGGCTGAGTACGTCGTCCTCGCTGCCCCGGAAGACCGGGATGCCGTCCTCGGCGCACAGTTGCGCCACCAGGTCGTCGTTGAAGTTCGTGGTGGTCGCGACGATCACCGGCAGTCCCGTGTGGTGCAGGCGGTCCAGGTGGTGCTCCAGGTAGGAGCGGCCGGCAGCGGTCAGCAGCACCTTGGCCGGCAACCGTGTGCTGGTCACCCGGACCTGCGTGATGATGCCAATCTTCAGCTGTTCCATCGGAACATCTCCCGGATCTCTGCCGGACCGGCGACGTGGTCGACGCCCAGTTCGGTGTCGGTGAACGCACGCGCGACCTCGGCCGGGACGTACGGCTGGTCCATCTCCGGCCAGAGCCGTTTGATCCGCGCCTGACCGCCGAACGACGGGTGCTCGTTCTCCAGCACCATGGGATCACCGTAGACCCCGGGCCGCAGACCGAGCGAGGCGCCGTACAGGACGGCGGAGCTGAGGCGGTTGGAGGCGACGCGTTCGTGCTTGCGGAGTTCCCGCAGTTGGTTGACCAGGAACTTGGCGTTGGTCCGCCGCCAGTGCAGGCCGCGGTAGCCGTGCGTGATGACCCGGAAGCCGGCGTCGGAGTAGACGTTGCGGATCGCGGGCTTCTCGTATTCGTTCCAGTACAGGCAGACGGTCACCGGACCGGTCTCGTGCTCGTTGATCGAGGCAACGATCCGGCCGTGGTCGCCGAGCACGTGCTGGCCTTCCCAGCCGTGGAACGGGTAGAAGATGGTGCCCTTGGCCCGTTTCTCTCGGGTGGCCAGCTCGGGGTGCACCTTCAGCAGGTACAGCCAGACCGAGCCGATCACCGAGTAGTTGCGCAGACCGAGCGCGTGGCCGCGGCGGCGGACGCTGTCCGACCAGACGAACTTCGGCATCCCCGGCGCGAAGTTGGTGCCGTACGCGAAGCCGTCGAGGATGTTCCAGCCGTGCTGCAGGTAGCCCCAGATCCGCGGCGGTTTCGCGAGTCCGGCGTACGACGCCATGATGTTGGCGTGCCCGTAGAAGTGGTTGGCGTGGTGCATCAGCGCCGTACCTTCTTCAGGACCCGCTTGAGGCGACGGCGGATCACCCGGGCCGGGTTCATCACCGCGTGGCCGACCCGGTACGGCCGGGACCGGCGGATGCCGCTGACCGTGCCCTCGAACAGGATCGCGCGGGCGCTCGCGTGCGCGAGTTCGTCGGCGAGCCGGGCGACCGTGGTCAACTGCTCCGCACTGCCGCGCGGCCGGACGACCTCGTCCGGGGTGAACTCCTGCTCCGGCACGGTGATCCCGGCCATCGAGGCGAGCCGCGCCGTCAGGGCGTGCGGGTCGGCCGCCGCGGGCCATGGTTGCCGCGAGCCACTTTCCAGCGCCCGCCGCGCGAACCGGGTCAGATGTTCCACCACGTCCAGTTCCTGGGCGTGGCCGAACAGCCGGTACGACGACCCGTCGCGGATCACGTTGTCCGGCGACCCCGCGCCACCCGCGCCGAGCCAGGCGACGTACTCGGGGATCACGCGGCGAAGTTCCGCCTGGTCATCGCAGCGCAGGGCTGTCAGTAGGTGTTCCTCGAGTAGCACCCCGTCGCCGCCAGGGACGCTCTCTTCCGGCAGGACAGCAGGGGTTTCGGTGCCGATGACGAAGTACCAGGCGGGGGCCAGCTCCAGGGCGAGGCCGGCTGCGGCGGCGTCGAGGACCACGCGGTACGGGTCCATCAGGGTTGGGCCTTCGTTGCGTGTGGCAACAGCTCGTGCGGCGACCACGGCGGCGAACCCGTCGACCGAGGTGAGTGCCACGTCGGCCTGCACGAGTGCGGGGAAGACGGCATACGTCTGCGTGACCGCAACGCCCGCGTCGTGGAGGGCGGCCTGTAGCGGCTTGAGCCCGGCCGGGGCTCGATCGGTGACGTCGCGGGCCCAGTCCTCGTCGCGGGGGAGGGCGGCGGTGATGTCGGGCTGGATCAGGCGCTCGAAGCCGAACGCGTTCTCAGCCCCGAGCAACAGGCGCCCACCCGGTCGCAAACGCCCGAGCAGGCGCTCGAGCCCGTCCGCCCAGCTGAAACCGGCGGTGTCCGGCCCCACCAGCCGGTCAAGGCCGTCCAACGCGACGATCACGTCATAACCGTGATAACCGTCGCCCGCGACCGCGCCGCCTGCCACGCCACCTGCCGCGCCGCCTGCCGCGCCGCCTGCCGCGCCGCCTGGCTCGTCGGCGGCGAAGCGGTCGAGGGAGCCGCAGAAGACCTCACCCTTGGTGGTCTCGAGCTGCTCCGCGAGTTCCTCGGCGTCGGGCGCCGAGCGGACCAACAGGTCGACCGACGTGACCGCGGCGGCGACGGCGGTGATCAGCTCGGCGGCGTGCGGGCCGGCGATCAGGACGGCGTCGTCGGGCTGGAGAGCCGCGGTCAGGAGCGCCGTGGCGGCCGCGCCGGTGCACGCGGGGCGGGCGTCGGCGGGGTGCAGATCCGACCAGTTCAGCATCTCTCCGCCGACCAGGTTCGATCGGGTCACATCCGTCACTCTAGTGCCCCCTGGACGCCGCCATCGTTCGAGTCACACCATCCAGGGGTCACTGACCAACCAAGGCTGAAAGGGTCTCGATCACCCGGTCCACGTCACTGTCGGTGAGGTCCGGGAAGAGCGGGAGGGACAGTTCCTCGGCGTAGAACTGCTCGGCGTTCGGGCACTGGCCGCGCTGGTAGCCCTGCCGCGCGAACACCGGGTGCCAGTACACCGGGATGTAGTTGACCTGGACGCCGATGCCTGCCGCCCGCATCCGCTCGAAGATCTCCCGGCGGCGCCCGCCGAGGATCCGGATCGGGTACAGGTGCCACATCGGGTCGACGCCGGCCCGCTGAACCGGCGTCCGTACGCCGTCCACCCCGGCGAACGCCGCGTTGTACCGCGCGGTGATCTCGGCCCGCCGGCGCTTGAACTCGGCCAGTCGCCCGAGCTGCGACAACCCGAGCGCCGCGCCGAGATCGGTGAGCCGGTAGTTCACGCCGTACTCGTGGACCTCCTGGTGCCACGGCCCTTCGTCGGCGATCTCGAACCGGGCGGCGTCCCGGACCAGGCCGATGAAGTGGAACTCGTGCGCGCGCTGGGCGACGGCAGGGTCCTTGCAGACCACGGCCCCGCCCTCGCCGGTGGTGAGGTTCTTGGTGGGGAAGAACGACATCGTGGTGACGTCGGCGAGGTCCCCGACCGGACGGCCGTCCGCCGCGCCGCCCACCGAGTGCGCGGCGTCGGCGAGGGTCCGGGCGCCGACTCGGTCCGCCAGGGGCTGCAGTGCGGCGTAGTCCGCGGACTGGCCGGCGTAGTCGACCGCTGCGATGACGCTGGTCCGGTCGGTCAGCGCGGCCTCCACGGCCTGCGGGTCGAGCAGTGCCGTGGCCTCGTCCACGTCCGCGAAGACGATCTTGGCACCGAGCATCGCGGCGCAGGACGCGGTCGCCACGAAGGTCATCGGGGTGGTGATCACCTCGTCGCCGGGGCCGACCCCGAGGGCGGCGTACGCGATGTGCAGGGCAGCGGTGCCGGACGTGCAGCTGATCGCCCGGTGCCCGCCCGCGAGCTCGGAGATCGCGTTCTCGAAGGCGGTGACCGCGGGTCCGGTGGTCAGCCAGTCGCCCCGGAGTACGGCGGTGACCGCCGCGATGTCCTCCTCCGAGATCGACTGGCGCCCGTACGGGAGCACGTCAGACGTCGCTCTCGAGGATCTTGCGGATCTCCTCGATCGAGTACCACTGGTTGTTGGTGTCGGAGGCGTAGTGGAAGCCCTCCGGGACCGGCACGCCGGCGGCCGGCGGCTGGTAGCCCCAGCTGGCCAGGTCGGGCTGCAGCACGAACCGGTTGCCGAGGACGAGCGCGCGGCGGCCTTCCTCCGGGCTGATCATCTCCTCGTGCAGCTTCTCGCCGGGTCGCAGGCCGACGTCGTGCATGGCCGCGCCGGGCGCGATCGCCTCGGCCAGGTCGGTGACCTTCATCGACGGGATCCGCGGCACGTACAGCTCGCCGCCGGTCATCAGGTCGAAGGAGTCGACGACGAACTCGACCGCCTCCGGCAGCGTGATCAGGAACCGGGTGCAGCGCAGGTCGGTGATCGGCAGCGACTGCCCGGCCGCGTGCAGCGCCCGGAACTTCGGGATGATCGAACCGCGGCTGCCCATCACGTTGCCGTACCGCACGACGCTGAAGCGGGTGTCGTACGCCGCCGCGTAGTGGTTGCCGTTGATGAACAGCTTGTCCGCGGTGAGCTTCGTCGCGCCGTACAGGTTGATCGGGCTGGACGCCTTGTCGGTGGACAGCGCGACGACGCGCTTCACGCCGCTGTCGATCGCCGCCTCGATCACGTTCTGCGAGCCGACCACGTTGGTCTGGACGAACTCCCACGGGTTGTACTCACCGCTGTCGACCTGCTTCAGCGCGGCCGCGTGCACGACGTAGTCGACGCGGTGCATGGCGCGCAGCAGCCGGGCGCGGTCCCGGACGTCGCCGAGGAAGAACCGCAGCCGCGGGTCGTCGCCGAACGACTGGCGGACCTCCCACTGCTTCAGTTCGTCGCGGCTGAAGACGATCACCCGCCGCGGCTTCAGGTTGGTGAGCACGTGCCGAACGAACGTCCGCCCGAACGACCCGGTGCCTCCGGTGACCAGGATGTCGGAGCCGGTGAGGATTGACACGCGAGCAGAACCCTTCTGACGGACAGTTTCGAGCTGCGCACACGCGGTGCGAACCTCCGAAACAATAGCTGCCCGGCGAGCTGTCCCTTCAATCCGCGTCTCAGTGCGGTGTGATCAAACGTACGCTCCGCAGGTACGGTCTGGGGCGTGAAACGCGTCGGCGTGCGATGTGATGTGGGACCCGCCCGGGGCGTCGGGCACGTGATGCGCTGCCTGGCGCTGGCCGAGGAGGTACGCCGTCGCGGCGCCGAACTCGTCTTCGTTTGCGATGCTCACACCGTCCCGTGGGCGGCCGGCCAGGTCGCAGCTCGCGGGATCGCGGTGAACCCGGCGGTGTGGACCCCGCAGGCGCATGTCGAGCTCTTCGGCGCACTCGGGCTGGACGCGGTCGTCTTCGACTCCTACGACCTGGATGCGGCCGTCTACGCGGCTGTCCGGGCAACCGGTCTGCCCACGCTGGCGATCGTCGACGGCGACTTCCGCGGCGCCGAGGCGGACGTGCTGGTCGATCAGAACCTCGCCGCCGAGCTGGACCAACCGGTCCTGCCGCGGGATTCGGTCCGGCTGGCCGGTCTGCCGTACGTGATGATCCGCGACGAGATCCTCGCGCATCGTCCGAGTGAGCCGCCGGCTGCGCGACAGGGCGCCGTACCGAAGGTTTTTGCGTTCTTCGGCGGGACCGATGCGTTCGGTGCCGGTCCGCATGTGGCGCGGGCGCTGGTGGCCACCGGATTGCCCTTTGAGGCAACGTTGGTCGCTCCCGGGCCGGCGCTGGCTGCTCAGATCGCTGCCGTGGAGTCCCAGCCGCATCAGCGTCTCCAGGTCATCGGTCCGACTGATCAGCTGGCAGCGCAGGTCCGTGAAACCGACCTGACGATCAGTGCCTCCGGTACGTCGACCTGGGAGCTGCTGTGCCTCGGCGCGACGGCCGGATTGGTGTGTGTGGTCGACAACCAGGTGATGGGCTACGAGCGCGCCATCGACACCGGTGCGGCGGCTGGACTCGGTCTGCTGAGCGCACTGGCGGCGGACACGTCGTCTGCGGTCCCGGTGCTCAAGCGGCTGCTCACCGACTCGACCGAGCGTGGCCGGTTGGCGCGGGCCGGGTGGGAGCTGGTGGACGGCCGAGGGCGTGAGCGAGTCGCCGACGCGCTCCTGCGACTTATCTGAGTTCGTAGATCGTCGCGTCCAGCGTGGCGTGCCGGAGGCGGACGTAGTTGCGCAGCGCCGGTGAGACGTCGCCGGCCCGGTGGTCGGCGTACAGCCAGCGGACGCCGGCCTGGCGAAGGCGCTCGATCGCTGCCGGCGTGGGCGCTTTGAAGACGATGTCGTTCGCGGTCAGCTTCGCGGTGTCCCAGTACGGGATGAGGCTCGGGTTGCCGTCGTTGGTGAGGGCGATCCGGTTCGCCTGGTTGGAGTAGGACCAGCCTTCGATGAGAACCGGGCGTTCGGACAGAGCGGCGAGCCAGAAGTGCCGGCTGTCGCAGACGCCGTCGCGCTGGATGATGCAGTGCGCGTTGGTCGCGATCAGGTCGCCGGGCGCACTGTTGCGCCGCAGCCATTGGGCGGCGCCCGCTTCCGCCGCTGTCGCTCCACCGCGGAAGGGGCGCGCGAAGACCAGATTGGACGCCTTGTCGGACACGAACGCCTGCAACGGCACCAGTGCCGCGCCGATCATGCAGGCAGCGACCGCACCGCCGAGCAACGCCACGAAGAAGTTCCCCGGCCGCCGCGCTGCCTTCCACCCCACCGCTACCACAAAGGCCGTCACTACTACCCCCGCGGCTGTCCACAACCAAGGCTCTTTGATGCCAGGCAAGTCAGCCGATTGCCACCGAGCGATCGCCAGCGTCACCAGACCGAGCAGGCCAGCCACTCCGACCAGCACCACGGCCCGCCGATCGCCGAGCCGCCCGACCAGGTTCGCCAGCCCGACAACCGCGAGTACGGCGATCACCGGGAACGCCGTCCGCAGGAAGTACAGCTGGCTGACACCGGACTGGGTCGTCAGCAGCGTCCCGAGCAGTCCAGCAACCCCGACGCCGGCCAGGAACGCTGCCCCGGTGTCCCGCCACTTCCGGCCCAGGAAGAACAGGCCCGACGCCGCCAGTGCCCAGCTCAGCAGCGTCGTCAGCCCGGACAGGAGCTGCGCGTGCGGGTTCGACACGAGCATCGGGTACGGCGCCAGCTGCACGAACGTCTCGAACGGCTTGATCTCCGTGCCCCACGTGCTGCCGCCGAAGATTGTGATCAGCGCGGCCACGAACACCGCCAGCGACACGAGCCCGCCGAGGAACGCCGGCCGCGTCGGCCGCCGTACCAGTCCTAGCTGCAGGAATGCGAAGGCGAAGCCGACGCCGACCAGTGGCAGGATCGTCGACTTCGCACCGGACGCGACGAGCGCGAGCAGGACCAGCAGCACCCACCGGCTGCGCGGCCTGCCGTCGGCGCGCAGCAGGTCCACCGCCACCACGCAGAGCGCCAGCGCGATCAGGACGCCGAGGTTCTGCGTCGGACTCAGGTACGCCGCCACGGCGGTCGAGATCCCGCCCAGACCGGCGCCCGCCAACGGCTGCACCGCCCCACCGAGCCCGGCGACGAACACCGCCAGCGGCCCGGCCCAGGTGGCGCCGGACTCGGCCGTCGGCGTCAGCCGCGTCGCCAGCGCGAACACCAGCCCGCACCCGGCCAGGAACAGCGGCAGCCAGCTCAGCGAGTGGATCAGATCGGTCAGGTCGATCCGCGTACCCCACTGCGTGGCGGCCGTCGCCTGGTGGAAGAACGTGTGGTACTTCATCGGCTCGCCGCCGAGCCACAACGTCGAGATCGGTACGTCGTACTTCGCGCTCGCCGCCAGCGCCTGCTGGAACGCCAGATCCGGATACGCCCGCAGCGGGTCGGTGTACGCGGGCAGGAACTGTCCCGGACCGCGCCGAAACACGATCAGCAGCACGACCGCGGTCGACGCCGCGAGCAACCAGGCCTGCATCGGCCGCAACGGCCGCTCGACCCGCCGCCAGACCCGCGCTCGGGCATCGCTGTCGACGAACGCGATCACCAGCACGACCGGCGCCCACGCCCACGACCAGGCCTGCAGCCCAATCGACGCGCTGGCCAGGTAGACCAGAACCTGCGCGGCGGTGCCGACGGCGAATCCGGCGGACAGGTCCTCCACCAGGTTCCGCCCGTACCCGCCGATCAGCCGCCAGAGCGCGAATCCCGGCAGCGTGACCACCACGCAGGTGAACAGCACGAAGCGGACCAGCTCGAAGGGTGTCGAGTGCAGTGCGAGCAGGACGATCGCGAGCAGCGCGACGGCGACGCCGGCGACCAGCCCCGAAAGGGACGGTCCCGCGGTCCGCGGCCCCCGCCGCCTCGCTTTCGCGCGCATGTCGTAACACTAATGTGAAATCCGTTGCGCCACGAATGTGGAGTGTCACTGCGCGTGAGGTCCCGGAGTGTACGTTCCGGCGCACACGTGGTAACCCCGATGCCTTAAGCTCAGCGCTCTATGAGTTGGTACGACGCGCTCGAGGCCGGTGAGCTCACCGTGCGGCCGTCGGTGGACGCGGCGAAGCGGTTCGGGCTGTCCATCGACCGCATGTCCGTGTCCGCGTCGGCCGGTACGCCGCTCGCCGAGGTTCTCGCCGCCGTGGAGAAGTCGACCGCCGACGTGATCGTGCTCCGGTATCCGGCCCGCGAAACCACCTGGTTCGCCGCGCTCGCGAACGGACCGCGGCAGGCGCTGCTCGCCGACACGGTCGTCTGCTGGTCGCTCCCGGTCGGGAAAGGCCGGCGGCCCGCGCCACTGGCCGGGTTCACCGCGCAGCTCGAACCCGAGGCCGCCGACGACGTGGTGGACGACCTGGTCGCGGACGTCTTCGGCGACTCCGGCAACCACTACTGCTCAGACCCGCTGTTCGACCGGGCGCTGGCGCTGGCCGGTCGGCAGGAGTGGGCCCGGCGGCGGATCGCCGACGCGGGAGCCGTCGTACTGCGCGGACCGGACCGACGGGTGCTCGCACTGGCCGCGATCGACCAGCAGCGGTCCTGGACCGAGGTACAGCTGGCCGGCGTCGTCCCGGCCGAGCAGGGCCGTGGCCGCTACGGCCACCTGCTGGCTGCGGTCGAGGACGTCTGCGCGACCCGGCGGCTCGTCGTCACCACCCAGACCCACCAGACCGGTATTCAGCGAATTTGGGCTCGCTATGGCTTCGAGCCTGTGCATAACCTTCTGACGGTGCATCTCGTTGCCGCTTAGTAGGAGTGCGCTGGGGGCCCACTGTCTGCCGACCTCGAGAAAGGACACACCGTAGTGACGCCGCGGTTGAGCGTGGTGGTGCCCTTCTACGGCGTCGGCGAGTATCTCGAGGACTGCCTGGAATCGATCGCCCGGCAGGCCTGGACCGACTTCGAGGCGATCCTGGTCGACGACGGCTCGCCGGACGACAGCGCCGTCGTGGCCAAGGACTTCTGTGCCAAGGATCCGCGCTTCCGGTTGATCCAGCAGGAGAACGCCGGGCCCGGTCCCGCGCGCGACCGCGGGATCCGCGAGGCGTCCGGTGAGTACCTGGCCTTCGTCGACGGTGACGACCTGGTCTCCCGGTACGGCTTCGCCGCCCTGGTCCGGACCCTGGACCGGACCGGCTCGGACATCGCCGGCGGCAACGCGCGCCGGTTCAACAACAGCTTCGGGGTGCGCCCGTCGTGGCTGCACAAGCAGCCGTTCGCGCGGGTCCGGCACGCCACCCACGTCACCGAGTTCCCCGACCTGGTCCTGGACCGAATGCTCTGGAACAAGGTCTACCGCCGGTCCTTCTGGACCGAGAACGGCTACACGTTCCCGCCGATCCGCTACGAGGACTACCCGGTCGCCCTGAAGGCGCACCTGGACGCGGTCACCGTGGACACGATCACCCAGGCCGTCTACTACTGGCGCGAGCGCGAGTCCGGCGAGTCGATCACCCAGCAGAAGTTCCAGCTCGGCAACATCCGGGACCGGGTGACGTCGGCCGGGATGGTGATCGACCTGGTCGAGGACGCGCCCCCGGCGGTACGGCGGCGCGTGCACGCGCACCTGGCGCAGATCGACGTACTGACGCTGATGTCCGCGTTCGGCACGGTGCCTGTGGACGACGAGCAGGCGTTGGTCGACCTGTCCCGCGAGCTGCTCTACCGCCTCGACGACGGGGTACTCGCGGTCACCCATCGGTACGACCGGATCCAGCACGCCGCGCTCCGGGCCGGCGACGTGGACCTGCTGCGGCGGCTCGCGGTGTTCCGCAACTCCGGTGGGCTGCGGGGCGGCGCCCGCGCCGTACCGCGGTCGCGGCGGTCGAAGCAGCTCGACTACAACTACCCGGGCCTGGGCGAGTCCGTCGTACCGCGGGCGCTCTACAAGCTCCGGGAGCAGGACCTGACGCTCGCGACGAGCGTGCGCGAGGTGGTGTGGGCCGACGGCAAGCTGTCGGTCAAGGGCACCGCCGAGATCCGTCACCTGGAGACCGACCGAACGTCGACCTTGCAGATCGCGCTGGCCGTCGGCGACACGTCGTACCCGTTGGAGGTACGCCGGTACAAGGCGCTCGGGCTGGACGGCGAGACATCGCTCGTCGGGTTCGAGGTCCTGCTGGACCAGGAGCTGCTCGCGCACTGCACGGGGAACCCGGCGCACTTCGAGGTGAAGATGCGGTCCGGGCGGCGGGACCGCAAGGGCATGCTCGGTGGTCAGGGGCCGGGGAGTCCCGGGTGGCCGCCTGGTGCGTGGATCGACGAGACGAGCTGGATCCAGCCGGGATCGGGCAAGTACGGCTGGTTCTCGTTGCGGCGGTTGGTGGACCCGTGCCGGTTGACCGCCGTCGAGCGGACCGCCGACGAGCTGGTGCTGCACGGACGCGCGTCGTTCGACGAGCCGACGCTGTTCCTCAGCCGGCCGGTCGTCGGCGGCGAGGAGGAGATCCCGCTCGAGGTCGACGGGCGGGACTTCACCGCCCGGTTGCCGATCCACGAGCTGCGGGCGGCGGCGAACCACGACGACCCGTTCGGTCAGCGGACGACCCGCTCGTTCCGAGTGCGCGGTCCGGAGGAACAGCAGCGCGTGCTGCTCTGGACGGCCGGCGACGACGCGGTCTCGATGGTCGAGGAGGGGCGCGTGGTCACGCTGACCCGCTCGACCGGCGGATACGTCAACCTGCACGAGTCACCGATCCGCACCACCGCGACCCACGCGGTTGCTGACGGCAACCAGTTGGTCGTGCGCGGGGTGGCCGGCGGCGACGTGAGCTTCAGCTGGCGGCGGTACCTGGCCGACTCCGACGACCACCTGGACGTCGAATGCCGCCGTACCCTCACGGCCGAAGGCTGGGCGGCGGCGGCCGACGTGGACGCGCTGATCCCGGTGACCGCGGTGCAGGTCTCGGTCGACCCGCTCGCCGCACTGGCCGACTGGATCCTGTTCGCGACCTCCGAAGACGACGGTACGGCGCACGCCGTGCAGTGCGAGCCGTTCCTGTGCAGCCGGTTGCCCCTCGCGATCGCCCACGGGAACCACGCGCTCGCCGTCCGACCACACGCCGGCACTCTGCACGTGGAGGTGCGCTGATGCATCATCACAACCACTACTACGGCCAGACGCACATCCTGTCGCGGTACGCCGGGTTCGACTTCGACCACCCGCCGCGGCTGCGTGGGTACCTGCAGCACGGCTGGAACATCGGCTGCGGCTGGAACCCGGTGCACGAGTTCTACGACGGCGCCTGGCGGTTCACCTGGAGCGACGCGCCGAAGCGGCGTGGTCACGCCCTCGGCCGGCGGAACTACCACAGCATCGGCGCGCCGTTCCTCTACCTGCTGGAGCTGGAGCCCGAGCCCGAGGAACCGGTCGAGCGTGAGGGCACGCTGTGGTTCCTGTTCCACGGGTGGGAGGGCGGCAAGATCCACGGCGACCACCAGCGGCTGATCGACGAGATCCGCGAGACCGAGCCCGGCCCGGTGACCTTCAGCCTGTACTACACGGAGTTCGACCGGCCCGAGGTGCGCGGCTTCTACGAGGACGCCGGCTTCCGGGTGGTGTCGTTCGGGCGCCGCGGGTTCTCCTACGAGGGAACCGACCGGCGCTTCCTGTTCAAGCAGCTGGCCGAGCTGCGCAAGCACAAGCGGGTCGCGGCCAACCGGTTGTCGACCGCGATCTTCTACGGCATCGCGGCCGGTTGCGAACCGGCGGTGTACGGCGACCCGATGGAGATGGAAGGCGAGAACCCGCTGTTCGGCGGCCAGAGCCGGATCGAGCGGCTGTGGCCGGAGATGCTCGGCAAGTCGATCGACCTCGAGGCGGCCCGGGCCACCACCGACCTCGAGCTCGGCAAACCCTGGATGATGCCGCCCGCGGAACTGCGAAGCCTGTTCGATTGGAGAGAGCGTGTCTGAAGTACAGGTTGTTCGCGGTGAGATGCAGCCGTGGACGGACCGGACGACGGCGCGGCCGGCGCTGGCGGCGTTGCTCACCGACGTCGTCCCGGCCAACCGGCGGACGCTGATCCTCGGGCCGCATGCCGCGCCGCTGATCGAGTCGGTGCTGGCGCACTCCGCGGATGTCACGATCCTGGTCCGCTCGGTCTCCGACGCGCAGCAGCTGGGTGCGGACTTCGGTCCGTGCCTGCAGGTGATCGCCGGTGCGCTGGACGGCCTGCAGGCCGACCCGTACGACGTGATCATCGCGAGCGACGGCCTCGACCGGCTGCTCGGGTACGACAGCGACGACCTGTCCTGGAGCGAGCGCCTGGCCGCGTTGTCCGCATTGGCCACGCCGGACGCAGTCGTCGTACTCGGGCTGGAGAACGAGTTCTCGCTGCTGAACCTGCTCGACAGCCGTCCCGCCGACGAACGGCACGGCGACGACGAGTGGCGGCCGCTGCACGACGACCCGACTCGTCCGGTGTCGGTCGACCAGCTGCAGGCCGCGCTGCCGTGGAAGGCGGAGGTGTACGCCGACTTCGGGTCGCGCACGTTCGTCCGCAGCGACGTGGCGGCCGGGGCCCGTCCGGGTGAACTCCCGACCCGGTTGGCGATCGGCGCGCTCGAGTCGGTCGACGTACCGCTGTTGTCCCCGGCCCACGAGGGTATCGACGCTGCCGCGCGCGCCGGCCTGCTGGCCTCGGTCCCCACGGGGTGGGTCGCCATCGCCGGCGCTCACGGCGCCCACGACGTCTACTCCCAGACAGCGGAAGCAGTACTCACCGCCGATCAGACCCTCACCGGCTGGGACATCTCCGTCACCGACACGCCGTTTGTCTCCGAAGCTCTTTCCTTTGATCCCACGGTCGTCCCCGCCACGGTCTCCTCGGGTGTATCGGTCGAGACCGTGCTCTTCCGGTTGGCCGCGGCCGAGGATGTGCCGGCTTTCCGCAAGCTGGCCGCGGACCTCGGCGAGTGGGTGACCACGTCGCGCGTGATCGTCCGCTGGGACGACGTGATCTACGACGGCGACTCGTTCGCGTACGGCGTCTCGGCGTGGGTGACCGACGAACCCGTCGAGAAGGAAGACCTGCTGGCGGCCGCCTGGTCGCGGTTCCAGGACCGGTTGATCGGGCAGCACCGGCGGCACCCGTGGCCGCCGTGGATGGTGGGCGACGACCTGGTCTCCGCCTGGCTCGGGATGTCCGGCGTCGAGGCGCCGGAGCCGGTCCAGGCGACCTCTCCCGACACGCTCCCGGTCGCCACCGAACAAGTTGCCCGAGGCAAAGAGCTCGCCGCGGCGCTGACCGCGGTACTCGGCACGGACACGCACACGGTCGACGTCCGCAGCGCCCTGGCCGAGGCCGAAGAGGCCAAGCACGAGTTGTTCGAGCTCAAGGGGCACGTGTACGGCCTGGAGCGCACGCTCGGGTTCCGCAACAAGGCGATGAAGACCCGCGAGAACCGGATCCGCGAGCTGCGGCTGCAACTGCAGCGCCTGCAGGCGGCCCACGAGCGGATCCGCGGATCCCGCACGTACGCGATGTCGCGGGTGTTCTTCCACGCCGCGCAGGTCCGCAAGCCGAAGGTCGTCGCCCGGAAGCTCGCCCGCCGGATCCGGAAGCGATGAGAGGGCCACGCCCGCCTGTCAGACTCAGCGTGGTAGTGCCGTTCTACAACGTGGGGGCGTACATCGGGGACTGTCTGGACTCGATCGCGCGGCAGACGTTCGCCGACTTCGAGGCGATCCTGGTCGACGACGGGTCGCCGGACGAGAGCGCGGTGATCGCGAAGGAGTTCTGCGAGCGCGATCCACGGTTTCGCGTGGTGCAGCAGGAGAACGCCGGGCTCGGCCCGGCCCGCAACACCGGGGTGGAGCACGCGACGGGGGAGTACATCACGTTCGTCGACAGCGACGACCTGGTCACCCGGCACGGGTTCGGACTGCTGATCCGGTCGCTCGACCGGACCGGTTCGGACTTCGCCGGTGGCAACGCGCGGCGGTTCAACAACAGTTACGGCGTACGGCCGTCGTGGTTGCACGGGCAGGCGTTCACGGCGGACCGGCAGGCCACGCACATCTCCGAGACGCCGCAGCTGGTGCTGGACCGGATGGTGTGGAACAAGGTGTACCGCCGGTCGTTCTGGGACGAGAACAGCTACCGCTTCCCGGCGATCCGGTACGAGGACTACCCGATCACGCTCAAGGCGCACCTGGACGCCGTCACCGTCGACACCATCGCGGCGCCGGTGTACTTCTGGCGGGAGCGGGAGTCCGGTGACTCGATCACCCAGCAGAAGTTCCAGTTCGCGAACATGCGGGACCGGGTGTTCTCGGCCGGCCTGGTGCTGGACGAGGTGGAGCACGCGCTGCCGGTCATCCGCCACCGGGTGCACGCGCACTTCCGGCAGATCGACCTGCACGCGATCCTGTCCGCCTTCGGCACGGTTCCGGCCGAGGAGGAGCAGCACCTCGTCGAGTTGAGTACCGAGCTCCTCGACCGCCTCGACCCTGCTGTCCTGAGGACCTCGCCGCGGCTGGCACAGCTGCAGTTCGAGGCCCTGCGCGCCCGCGACATCGAGCTGCTCCGGATGGTCGCGCTCGACCCCGCCACGGCTCAGGAACACTTGCAGATCGACAAGACCGACCTGACCCTGGCGACGAGCGTGCGCGAGGTGACCTGGATCGACGGCGAGCTGGTGGTGAAGGGCACCGCTGAGATCCGCCACCTGCAGTCCAAGCCGTCGACCCTCCGCATCGACCTGGTCGTCGGCGGCAGACACCATCGCCTTCCGGTACGTCGGTACGCGGCGACCGACCTGCGTGGCGAGGACAGTCTCGTCGGGTTCGAGGTTCGGGTGAGCCGCGAGCTGCTGGCGAAATGTCCGGCCGGACCGTCGCAGTTCGACGTCCGGATGCGGGTCGGTGGAGTCCGGCGCCGGGACCTGTTGCGTGGTCAGAAGGCCGGCAGTCCTGGCTGGCCGCCGGGCGCGTGGATCGACGGCACGAGCTGGATCCAGCCCGGACCGGGCAAGGAAGGCGCGCTCGCCGTACGGCGCTTGTCGGATCCGTGCCGGTTGACGTCGGTGGAGCAGACGCCGGACGCGCTGGTGTTGCACGGGCGGTCGGCGTTCGACGAACCGTCGCTGTTCGTCAGCCGGCCGTTGTCGGGTGGCGAGGAGGAGCTGCCGCTCGAGGTCAGCGGTCGCGACTTCACTGCACGGTTGCCGATCCGGCCCATTCTCGAGGAGATCAACCCGGACGATCCGTTCAGTCAACGGACGACGCGGGCGTTCCGGATGCGGGGGCCTGAGGGCCGCGAGCAGGTGCTGCTGTGGACGGCCGGCGATCGGCTGGTCTCGCACGCCGAGGGTGGCCGCGCGGTGATGCTGACCCGTTCGACCGGCGGGTACGTGAACCTGCACGAGTCGCCGGTCCGGATGACCGCGACAGCTGCGGTTGCGGCGGGCAACATGCTGGTGGTGCGCGGTCCGGACTGGGGTGCGGCCGAGTTCGGCTGGCGGCGCTACCTGCCCGATTCCGACGACCACGTGGACGTCGCGTGCCGGCGTACCGTGTCGGACGACGGCTGGGCGGCGGTCGTCGAGATGGCCGAACTGGGCCCGGCGGACTGGATCCTGTTCGCGACAGCCCCGGACGGTACAGCGCACGCGGTCCAATGCGAACCGTTCCTGTCCAGCCGCCTCCCGCTGGTCATCAGCCACGGCGAGTACACCCTGACCGTCCGTCCGCTGGCCGGAACGCTACACCTCGAGGTCGAGTAGTCGGCAGCTCGACAGGAGGTGTCCGCGAAATCAGCACCTGTGCGCGCCGTGCTGAGCGTGAGGGCGGTCCGCCCGAGGTGACACCTCCTGTCGAGCTGCCGATCCTCAGCGGCGCGCGACCATCAGTTGGTGGGTGACGGGCCAGTCGAGCGGGGTGCCGTCGGGGGTGGTGATGGTCGCGACCGGTGCGATGCGGTGGTCGATCACCCAGTCGTTGCGCCAGGCCCTCGACGCCGGGTCGATGGTGAAACCGGCACGTTCGGCGACCGCGGTCCAGCCGGCGAAGTCCAGGCCGCAGAACTGTTCGTGGGTCTCGCTGAGCCAGTTGTCGACGTAGTCCTTCCGGGTCAGGAAGTCCATCGCGTCGGCCAGCCGGAGCGTGAGCTTGTCGCCGCTGACGTCGTACCCGAACGGGACCCGCGCGTTCCGCCGGAAGTCGTGCGCGAACTGGAAGAACCGTGCCCTGGTGGACAGTTTCCCGATGTACGCCGCCGGTTCGGCGAGGGCTTCGAGATCGGTGACGTCATCCGGGTTCTCGCCATCGCTGTCGTCGAGGCGTAGTACGACGGGACGGTCGGGCTCGTCGGGGCCGCAGACGTCGGAGTTGATCCAGACACCGTGCGGTGCCGTGTGCGCGAACAATGCGTCCGCGAACCGCTGGACGGTGGCGGGGCGGGAGCCGTCGGCGTACGACCAGATCTCGTGGGTCAGCGCGAGGGTCAGCGTGGTGTCGATGGACCTCGGCGGGAAGCTGGCCGAGCCGAGCATGTTGCGCTGGTAGAAGTAGACGTTCGGGTTCTGGAAGAGACCCTGCTCCTTCTTGTGCACGCACTCGGCGTACAGGTGCCGGGCGACCTCGACGCCGATCAGGTCCGACTCGTGGAACCGTGGATCACGGTCGACGAGTTGCAGCGTCGCGCCGGTCGCGCAGCCGATGTCGAGGATCCGGCCGGGGCGGACGAAATCCTTGATCTGCAGCCATTTCCGGTCGGCGGCGGTCTCGAACGCATCGGCGTACGTCTTGTAGTCGCGGGTCGTGGTGAGCCCGCCGTCGTCGCCGACCACCGGGTCGTTCACGCAGCGCGCGACGTGCGCGTCCAGGGCGTACCGTTCGAACACGTCGACGGTCGCGGGGTGCGCGAGCTCCTTCCACTGCTCGTTGCCTGCGGCAATCATGAGGAGCACGTCCCACGGGCGCGCCGTACCCTCGGGCTCGACACCGATCACGGTGAACCCGAGCCGCTCGTACAGCTTGCTCACCGCTGGCGTCGAGCACGCCACCACGGTGTTCTGCGGCGTCAACCGGACGAGATCGTCGGTGCCGGCCTCGATCGCCTTCACCGTCACCTCGGCGAACTCGTCGGTCGGCGGCGTGTCCACCACGCCCACCACCAGCGACCGGATCCCGGTCCCGACGCTGAAGCGCTCGATCGCCGCCTCCCGCCGATCGAACGCCACCGGATTCCGCTTCGTCGTCTGATGATTCGCCGACGTCACCGCCCACACCACGGTCCGATCCGCGAACCCCCGCAGGAACTCCGCCTGAAACCCCGTCAACACATGATGCCGCCCCGGAAACAACAAGTACTCGCCCATCCCAGCCCTTCCCCGGATACGATGCGTCGACATCACATGATCCCAGGAGGAGGGGCCTCGGGATGTGGAGCCTCACCCGATGGTCGGCGGCCGCCTGTCTGCTGCTGCCCTTGACCGCCTGTACGACGCCGAGTGGAAACACCGAGCCGCGCCCGTCGACCGTGACTTCGGCCGTGACTTCGGCCGTGCCGCGCATGACGCCCGTACCCCGGGTGTCGGTGACGCCGACGCCCGCGGCAAACAGGTACCTGGTGAACGACCTGGAGTATGCGCTACCGGTCGCCTACGGCCGGCACTCGTTGAACAAGTCGCTCTATCCCTATCCGACCGAGACCGGCTGGAAGCCTCGAGCCGATCCGTTGGCGGGACACGCCGTGGCGCCGGAGCTCTGCCGGGACATCATCCGGTACTCGGGCGTGCCTGGTGTGCCAGGCGATTTCGTCGCATCGACCACACCGTCGGCATCCGCGTTCGCCGCGCTGGGACCGACCACCGGCCCGGCGCGGCCGTTCGTCAGCATCAACATCGTCGAACTCGCCGGCCCGCTCGGCGACCGGCTGCTCGATCAGCGGCTGCCGACGCCGGCCGAGTGTGCACGGATCCAGGTCGACGGCCGCCCGGCCGCCGCGGTGGTCGAGCGACGGCTGCCGGGATTCGGCGTCCGGGCGCGCTACATCGTGCGGACTTACCCGATCGCGGGCAAGACCTGGACCGAGCGCACCTTGCAGTACCGCACGGCGACGTACGTCGTGCTGGTGCGGCTCGACGCGTACATCAATCCGGAGGCGGGGTTCCTCGCGTTTGCTCGGCAGGCCCGTGATCGGCTGACTGCCGAGCTCAAGGGTTAGAGGAGGTCCCAGGTGAGCGGGGTGCCGGCCGGTACGTCTTGGCGGAAGGGGCGGCCGTTGACCTGGGTGAAGAGGTCGGGGGCGAGGCCGCCGGCGGGGCGGATGGAGCGGACGTTCTCCGGGGTGATCGGGTCGCCGGCACGGACGTCCTGGGTGACGAAGAGGGAGCGGCGGAAGCGGAGGACGTTCTGCTCTGCCTGCTTCGGCCCGATCACCGGCTCGCCGAGGGACAGCTGCGCGACCCGCGTGCTCTCGACGAGCATCTCGAGCTCCCACGGCTCCAGCGAGAACGCCGAGTCGACACCTCCGTCGACGCGCTTCAGCGTCACGTGCTTCTCGATCACGGTCGCACCGAGCGCGACCGCGGCGACCGCGGCGCCGATGCCCATCGTGTGGTCCGACAGCCCGATCTGTACGCCGAGTGCGTCGCGGAGCACCGGGATGCCGCGCAGGTTCGACTGTTCCGGCGGCGCCGGGTAGCTCGCCGTACAGGAGAGCACGATGATCTGCTCGTTCCCGGTCGAGCGGGCCGCGCGGACGGCGGCGTCGATGTCCATCAGCGTCGCCGAACCGGTCGAGATGATGATCGGCTTGCCGGTCTCGGCCATCCCGCGGACCAGCGGCAGGTCACCGATCTCGTTCGACGCGACCTTGTACGCCGGGACGTTCAGCTTCTCCAGGAAGTCGATCGCGGTCTGGTCGAACGCGGACGAGAACGCGACCATCCCGAGCGACGTCGCGAGCTCGAAGATCGGCTCGTGCCACGCCCATGGCGTGTGCGCCTCCTCGTAGAGGTCGTAGAGCCGCGCGTCGCTCCACAGTTCGTGCTCGGCCGGCAGCCGGAAGGCCGGCAGGTCGAGGTCGAGCGTCATCGTGTCGGCCGTGTAGGTCTGCAGCTTCAGCGCCTGCGCGCCGGTCTCCGCGACCGCCCGGACGATGTCCAGCGCCCGCTCCAGGTCGCCGTTGTGGTTCCCCGACATCTCCGCGATGACGAACGGCTGGTGATCCGGACCGACCGGCACCCCGCCGATCTCGATGGTGCTGCTCATTGTTTCCCCTGGTTTCTACGGTCCTGCTTGTGCAGGCTGATCGGAATCACGGTGATCTCGCGACCGTCGGCGTACCGCGTCTGCGGCGTCCCCTCGACGAACCGGAAGCGCCGGTTCATCTGCCGGACCACGGCGTTGTGCTCGAGCACCTCACCGGTGAGCGTCTCGAGGCCGAGTTCGTCGAACGCGTACGTCGTGGCCTCGCGCATGATCTCGATCCACGCGGGCAGCGTCTCGCCCCGCTCGGCGAGCCCGTCGGCGTCCAGGAAGAACCCCCAGGAGCCGGTGGTGCCCGCCAGGTCGAAGAAGTTCACCACGCCCGCGGTCGCGTCGTCGCGCAGGTAGATCAGCACCCGGCGGCTCGGGTCCACGGAGGTCTTCGCCCACCAGGCCGCGTGCTCGTCGACGGTGATCTCGTGCGCGGTGATGCTCACGTCCCGGTTGGCCTGCTGGTTCCGCAGTCGCCGGATCGTGTCGACGTCGTCTTCGGTTGCGGGGCGCAGCATGGCTCTAACCTAGCGCCCCGATTCGTCGAGTGCTGTTCTTCGGGTGCCTGAGTGTGTAAACATCTTTCCACTTCACCGGAACTGTAGTCGGAGAGTGACATGAGAGTCTGGCGATCGATGGGTGTTCTCGGCGTAACGGCGGGCCTGGTGCTCGGCGGTCTGACAGGTACGGCGTCCGCGGCGCCGACCTCGGCCGCGGACCAGCAGACGTGCACGCCGAGCGCGAGCACACCGCTGCGGCAGTTCCGGGCGAGCTGGGTGTCGTCGGTGGTGAACATCGACTGGCCGTCGAAGACCGGCCTGAGTGCCGCGCAGCAGCAGACCGAGCTGATCGGCTGGCTCGACGACGCGGTCCGGCAGCACCACAACGCGGTCGTCCTGCAGGTCCGCCCGACCGCCGACGCGTTCTGGCCGTCGAAGGTGGAGCCCTGGTCGCAGTACCTGACCGGCCACCAGGGCGGCGACCCCGGGTACGACCCGCTGGCGTTCGCGGTCGCCGAGGCGCACAAGCGGAACCTCGAGCTGCACGCGTGGTTCAACCCGTACCGGCTCTCGATGGGCACCGACCTCAACGCGCTGGTCCCGACGCACCCGGCCCGGCTGCACCCCGACTGGGTGGTTTCGTACGGCGGGAAGCTCTACTACAACCCCGGCATCCCCGCCGCCCGCAAGCTGGTCGAGGACGCGATCATGGACGCGGTCTCGCGGTACGACATCGACGGCGTGCACTTCGACGACTACTTCTACCCGTACCCGGTCGCCGGGCAGACCTTCGACGACGCCGCGACGTTCGCGCAGTACAACGACGGCTACACGAACCTGCAGGACTGGCGACGGCACAACATCGACCTGCTGATCAGCGAGCTCAGCCAGAAGATGCACGCGATCAAGCCGTGGATCAAGTTCGGCATCTCGCCGTTCGCGGTCTGGCGGAACAAGGCGACCGACCCGGAGGGCACCGACACCACGGCCGGCGTCCAGACCTACGACGACCTCGCGGCGGACACCCGCAAGTGGGTCCGCGAGGAGTGGATCGACTACATCGTGCCGCAGGTCTACTGGGCCGGTGGGTTCGCGCCGGCGGACTACACCAAGATCGTCCCGTGGTGGGCCGACCAGGTCCGCGGTACCCACGTGCACCTGTACATCGGCGAGGCGACGTACAAGGTCGGTACGTCGACGCAGTCGCCGGACTGGTCGGACCCGAAGGAACTGAGCGACCACCTGGCATTCGACAGCACGATTCCCGAGGTCAAGGGGAACATCTACTTCTCGGCGAAGGACGTGCGGGCGGACCGGCTCGGTGCGACCACGCTGCTGAACACCACGTGGTACTCGAAGCCGGCGCTGATCCCCGCGATGCCGGCGCTCGACGCGCGGCCGCCGCTCCCGGCACACGCCGTCCACGCGACGCGGACCGCGGACGGCGTGCGGGTCAAGTGGTCGCGGACGTCGCAGGACACCACGTCGTACGCGATCTACCGGCGTGAGCTCAAGGGCGGCGACCACTGCCCGGACAACGACGCCCGCAACCTGATCGCGACCGTGCGGTCGACCGGGGCCGCGCAGTCGTACGTCGACACGACCGCGACGCCGGGGACGGCGTACCTGTACTCCGTGACCGCCCTCGACCGGCTCGCCAACCAGAGCGTCGCTATCCCAGCGGTGTCGATCCGCTGACGCTGGGAGTCGAGCCGGAGAAGCTCGACGACGGGCTCTGGACGCTCGTCGGGGAGTTGCGGACAGGAAGCGTCGTGAAGCTTCCCGACGGGCTGGGCGGCCCGGTCGGGAAGCTCGGCGCGGTGCTTGTCGGCCCAGTCGTCGGCACGGTGGTCGGCAGATTCGCCGGCACGCTCGTCGACGGGTCCGACGAAGTTCCCGACGACGGGCCCGGTGTGGTGGTCGGGAAGCTGGGTGACGGCGTGCCTGTTGGCGACGGCGTCTTCGACGGGTACGGGTTCTCCGGCGGTGGCGGATAGATCTGGTACACGCGGACGGTGCCCAGCTGGAACCGCAGCTCGGTCAGCTTGTCCAGGTTCTTCGGCGCCGCACCGACCCGTTCGTCGAGCAGCAACCACTGCACGTCGTACTTCGTCCGCAGCGTCTCGATCGTCTGCCGGGTGGGGTTGCTGAAGACCTCGTCGTTCAGCTTCAGCAGGTCCTGGTTCCAGTACGGTCCCTGAACGCCGGCCGGATAGCTGTCGTCGACCCTCGCCTGGTACGCCCACCCCTCGACCAGCACCCGCCGCTCGGCGTACCCCGCGATCCAGTACGACCCGGTCCCGCAGTGCGACGCGCGCGCCTGGTGGCAGTGCACGTTGGTGGCGATCCGGTCGTCCGATCCTGAGTTCCGCCGGATGAACCGGGCCGCCTCGATCCCGCCCGGTGCGATCGACTCGTACTCCGTCAGCGGTGCATCGGCGAACTTCCGTACCGACGCGATCGTCGGCGACACCGTCGTACCGAGCAGCACCGCCACCGCGATCACGGCCCAGGTCCGCCGGGTTCCGCGCAGCACCAGCCCGAACACACCGATCCCGATCGCCGCGATCACCAGCGCGACCACGAGACCCTGCCCGAAACAGTTCGCCGACGTACACGTGTCGGGAGACCGGTACCGGCCCCAGTAGATCGCCGCGGCGCCGATCGCGAGCGCGACGCCGGCTACCCAGAACAGCCGCCGCTCGAGTGCCGCGAGACCCCAGGTGGCCAGCAGTACGCCGAACACGAAGCCCGTCCGCACGAAGAACAGTTGCGTGTCCCCACGATCCGCCAGCAGCGACGCACCGAGCACCGCGGCGACGAACCCGGCCACCAGGAAGACCACCATCGGATCGCGAGCCACGCGACGCGTGATCAGCAACGCGCCGACCAACGGCATCACCCAGCCGACCACGGCCACCGCCGCGATCACCGGGACGGCGGAACCACCACCCATCCGATCCGCCAGACTGGTGAACGTCGCGCCCGGATCGAACCGCACACTCGACGCCGCGCCCCGCAGGACGAAGAAGAACGTCAGCGCGTACGCCGCCGCGACACCGACCCCGAGCACCAGCGCGCGGAGATTCAGCCGCCCGGCGCGAACCGTCAAGTAGATCCAGGCCACCGCGAGCCCGGTGGCGTAGACGGGCAGCGTGGTGGCCTTCGTCATCGCCAGCGCGGCGATCAGCACACCAGCCGTGACGAACAGCCGGAACAACTGGCCGCGGGTCGTGCCCGGGCGGCGCCGCAGCAGCAACGTGGTCACGGCGATCAACGGCAGCAACAGCACAGTCGAGAAGGCCTGCGGCGGATTGGTCAGCTCACCGAGCGAGAACGGCCCGTCGGCGAACACCCGATCCGACACTGCCCACGGCCAAGCCACCAGATCCCCACCGGCCACGACGAGTCCCGCAGCGATCGGCGCGGCCACCGCACGCCCGGTCAGCAGCATCCCGACCGCAGCCGCGCCGAGCACGGTCAGCAGGATCCACGCGAACGGCGCCACCCGATGTGTCAGTACGTCGAGCGGCACAGTCGTGATCCAGTGCGCGGACGCGATGTGGTCGTACGCCGCCCAGTGGCTCGTCAGCCACCGACCATCGGCGTACGGAACACGGGCCGGGAAGTGGTGCGCCACCTCGCCGGCGATCGCGAGGTTGTGCGGTGCGTCCGTGTTCGGTCGGAGAGCCTCGGGACCGTTCAGCGGGACGAGGTGCGCGCCGGCGCGGACGAACCACGCGGCCGCGACCCCGACGGCGATCATCGCGCCGGCCATCGACCACCACGGCGTCGGCCGATCGGGCAGCTCGCGCCGCGGCAGGGCCCGCCACATCCCGAACGCCAGCGCGGGCATCAGCAGGGCCGCGAACGGCATTTGGAACAGCATGCCGAGCGGGTAGATCAGCGCCTCGACCGCGAGCCCGAAGGCGGTCCCCAGCACCACGTCCGCCGACAGCCACCCGATCCCGCCGGTCAGCCGCCGCCAGAACATCGTGCCCGGGACGACGATCACGACCAGGAGGTAAGCGAGGTACACGGCCGGCATCCACGGCGGGTGCTCCTGCAGTGCCACGAACCAGGCCAGCGGCAGTACCGGGAGACTGACCAGTGCCGCGGTCCGCTTGCCCCGCCCTGCCGCACGCCGTCGGCCCGCTCTGATCATCGGGAAAGTGTATGAGCCCTACCGGACCGGCCGTCGGCCGGTGAGCCGTTTACCACCGCACGCCTCGCGTTTACACTCGGTAATCTCCCAAGCCCTTGCAGTGTGCGGGAGGTTCGATGGTTGTCGAGCACATCGCCGGCCTGCCGGTGGAGGAGGTCCTGCTGGCGGCACTGGCCGCCGCGGCCCCGGTCATCGCCCTCGTCGGCTGGGAGATCAGCAGCCGTTTCAAACGCCTGCGAGCCTGGCTCCTGCGGCGTGACAAATCTCCTCGGACCGAGGGCTCCCCGGACGGAGACGCTAGGCTTCGGGACTATGAGTTCGGTGGATCGGAGTCGGGTCAGGGCGTTGATGGGTGAGGTGATGACGGCCCAGGGCCGGTCGTTGCCCGCCGACGACACAGCGGATCTCCGCGCGATCGGGTTCCGGTCGCTGGACTTCTCCGAGCTGGCCCTCCGGGTGGAGGACGAGCTCGGCGACGAGCTGAACTTCGATGCCCCCGGGCTGCGCCGGATCGCGACGGTCGGCGACGTACTCGACTTCATCGAGCACCTCCAGTCCGCGTGACGGCGCCGTGACGAGCCGCCGCCGTACCACCGCCCTGATCGGTGACGACAACACTGTGGTCGTCGCCGGCAAGCGCCTGACCTGGCGGACGCTGCACAAGTTGCCGCAGCTGCCGTCACCCGCGGCCGTCCTGGTCGACAACGGTGCCGACGCGCTCGCCGCCCTCCGCCATCACGCGGTGCACGGCACCGAGCTGCTGGTCGCCACCGAGTCCCGCGTCGACGAGCGGATGCGGGAGGAGCTGGCCGAGTCCGGGTTCGCGATCGTGCTGCCCGATGGGGCAGTCACCCCGGCCAAGCTGAAGCGCGTCGAGGAGTCGGGCCGCGCCTGGCTGCTCACCTCCGGCTCGACCGGCCGCCCGAAGCGGATCGGCCACACGCTGGAGACGCTGACCACCGTCACCGCCGACCAGCCACCGCGCACCTGGCTGCTGCCGTACTCGCCCGGGACCTATGCCTGGTGGCAGGTCGTCACGCTCTCGCTGACCCAGGCCGATCAGGGCCTGGTCGTGATCGAGCCCGGCGAGCTGGAGAACTGGCCGGCGATCGCCACCGAGCACGGAGTCACCGCGGCCTCGGGTACGCCGACCTTCTGGCGGCAGGCGATTTATCGGGACGCCGACGCGCTGAGCGCCGTACCGCTGGAGCAGATCACGCTCGGCGGGGAGCCGGTCGACCAGGCGATCCTCGATCAGCTGCGGGAGCTCTTCCCGAAGGCCCGGATCTCCTGGATCTACGCGTCCTCCGAGGTCGGTGCCTCGATCGTGGTGCACGACGGCAAGGCCGGCTTCCCGAAGTCCTGGCTGGATCGCGAACCCACGCCGGACCGGCCGGCACTCAGCGTCGAGGGCGACGAGCTCGTCATCCGCTCGCCGCACCACGGCGCCGGCCTGGTCGGCGCGGTGCACACCGGCGACCGGGTCGAGTACGCCGACGACCGCGTGCTGATCACCGGCCGTCTGGACACCGACGAGATCAACGTCGGCGGTTCCAAGGTCTCGGCCGGTGTGGTCCGCAACGTGCTGATGGGGCACCCGGGCGTCGCATGGGCGCGGGTGTTCGCGCGCAAGGCGCCGCTGGTCGGCTGGATGGTCGCGGCCGAAGTCGTCCCGAACCTGGCGCTCGGCCCGATCACGGACGCCGACCTGGTCCAGTGGTGTTCGACGCGGTTGCCGGACTACGGCGTACCGCGGCGGATCCGATTCCTCGACGAGATCCCGCAGAAGGAAACCCTGAAGAGCGATGTCTGAAGTCAGTGTTGTCCCGCCGGCCTCGGTCGTGCTGGTGTCGGGCGGTTCCCGCGGCCTAGGCCTGGCCGTCGTCACCGACCTGCTCGCCGCCGGGATCAAGGTCGCCGCGTTCGCCCGGACCGTCACGCCCGAGCTGAGCGCGCTCGGCGAGAAGTATCCGGACCACCTGCACTTCGGCTCCGTCGACGTGAACGACACCGCGGCCGCCCAGGCGTTCGTGAAGGAGGTCGAGCGCACGCTCGGCCCGATCGACGGCTTGGTGAACAACGCGGCGATCGGTCAGGACTCACTGCACGTTCACACCTCGCCCGAGCGGCTGGCCGAGATCATCCAGACCAACCTGACCTCGCCGCTGGTGCTCACCCGTTTCGTCCTGCGCCGGATGCTCGCCAAGGGCCTCAAAGGCCGGGTCGTCAACATCACCTCGATCTGTGCGCAACGCGGGTACCCGGGCCTGGTCGCGTACTCCGCCACCAAGGGCGGCATGGACGCGGCCACCCGCTCACTCGCTCGTGAACTCGGTGGCCGCGTCCTCGCCAACGCCGTCGCGCCGGGCTTCTTCGCCTCGGAGATGTCCGCGGTCCTCGGGCAGACCCAGCTCGACCAGATCGTCCGCCGCACCCCGACCGGTCACCTGACCGAACCCGAGGACGTCCTCCCGATCGTCCGCATGCTCCTCCTGGACAACACCAACATCAACGGCCAAGTCCTCGTGATCGACGGAGCGGCGTCTATCTAGGGCTTGATGTTCTGGTTCCGGTGGAAGACGTTGTCGGGGTCGTACTTGCGTTTGGTCTCGACGAGCCGGTCGTACTTCGGGCCGTACGACGCCCGCAGCCGGGCCTCGTCCGGCTCGGCGATGCCGTTGACGTAGCTGCCGATGCTGATGGCATGCGGCTGCAGCGCGTCCCACAGTCGCCGGACCCAAGCCCGTTCCGCGTCCAGCCCGTCCAGTCCCGGCGTGGTCGCCATCGTGAACATCGCATAGCGCGGCGTCCGCCGCCCACCGAACGCCGTGGCGTCGTCCGGGGTCTCGAGGTACCCGTGGTCGAGCCGGTACATCAGCGCGATCGACATCGGTGACGTCTTCTGTGCCATCTGCGTCGTCAGTACGTCGATGACCGGATCGGTCAGCGTTTCGAGGTACGTGCCCTTCTCGTAGTGGTACCTCCCCGCGGCGTTCGCCTCGTCGAGCAGTTGCTGTACGGCGACGTACGGCATCGGACTGATGAACTCGAACGCCGGCGGCAGCGTCCCGCGCAACCGGTCCATCGCCGCGGCGTGTTGCTCGGCAGGCCCGAAACCGACCGCCACCAGCGCGTACCCGGGCTTGAAGCGCTGCTCCGCCGGGACGAACGGTGCGGGCGGCGCGTTCAGGCAGACGATCACCACGTTGACCTCACGCGGCAACGCCGGGATCACCTCGCGCGCGTTCCGGAGTACCTCGGCGCCCTGGTCCTGACCCCAGAACGCGATCCCGTAGTTGACGATCGGCCCGGCCTGGTGCAGCCGGAACTCGAACTCGGTGACCACACCGAAGTTGCCGCCACCCCCACGGACAGCCCAGAACAGGTCCGCGTTCTCGTCCGTGGAGGCGCGCAGGATGCTGCCGTCCGCGGTGACGATCTGCACGGATTCCAGGTTGTCGATACTCAGCCCGTGCATCCGGGACAGCCACCCCATCCCGCCGCCGAGCGTGAGCCCGCCGACTCCGGTGTGGGAGACCATCCCGGCGGGTACGGCGAGACCGTGCTGCTGGGTGGCCGCGTCGAGATCCCGCAGCAGTGCCCCGCCGCCGACCCGCGCCCGGCGGGCCTCGGGATCGACCGTGACCTGGTTCATCCGGCTCAGGTCGATCATCAGCCCGCCGTCCACCGACGCCAGCCCGGCCATGTTGTGCCCGCCGCAGCGGACGGCGATCTCCAGTCCCTCGGCCACCGCGTACCGCACGGCGGCCTGGACGTCCGCGGCCGACCGGACCTGAGCGATCAGGGCCGGCTCCCGCACGTGCTCGGCGTTCCACAGCCGGCGCGCGGCGTCGTACCCCTCGTCCTGCGGTGCGTACACGGCCCCACTCACGACCGTGCGCAGTTCCGCCACACTCTGCGTCATTCCGATTCCTCCCCCATGGGCACCCGCCTGTCCGAGTGCCGTCGTCGGACCAGCCTCCAGAGCCGCACGCCTGCCCACAAGGGGAAGAATTCCCGTTTGGGTGGGAACTTCGGGGAGTGTCAGACTCGATGGCGTGAGTGACGAGGAAATCTTGCGACTGTTACCGATTGCCGCCGCCGGCGTTGCCGAGCGCGACGATCGCGCCGACACGCACCTGGCCCAGCTGGGTGCGTACGACGAGATCGACCAGACGCAGGTGGACCGGTGCGTGCAGGCGTTCCTCGGCGGCCTGTTGCGGACCGCGTGGGAGCGCGGCTGGGCGCCCGCGGACATCGTTCAGCACGGCCGTCGCATTCTCGACCCCGGCGCCGAGCCGTTGTTGCTCGCCGCGATCTCGGCCGAGCACACGGGGTACGCCGGAGCCACCCTCGACGCACGCTGGCTCAGCCAACTGACCGACGTCGGCGTCCCGCAGCCGTTCACCGCGTTCAGCCTCACCTCGTGGGCCGCCGGCGCGCGCGTCGGCCGCTACCTCACGCTGCACCACGCGCTCTCCCTCGCCGGTTTCCTCCAGACCTTGCCGGTCCTGGCCCGGCTCTTCCCCCTTCCCGGGACGACGGTCCGCCGCGAGCAACCCGTCGTACCGGCGAGCGGGAAGATGCTCGCCCGGATTCGCGGGCTGCTGGCGAAGGCGGAGGCGACCGAGTTCCCGGAGGAAGCCGAGGCGCTGTCGGGCAAGGCGCAGGAGTTGATGGCGAAGTTCTCGCTGGACAGTGCGCTGCTGGAGGCGGAGGTGGAGATCCCGGACGACTCCGCGGGGCGCAGGCTGTGGGTCGAGACGCCGTACGTCTCGGCCAAGGCGCAGTTGGTCGGCGCGGTCGCCGCGGCGAACCGGTGCCGCACGGTCGTGATCGAGGACCTGGCCGTCGTCACCATTGTCGGCGCCGAGCTGGATCTCCAGCACACCGAGATCCTCAGCACCTCCCTTCTGGTGCAGGCCAATCGGGCGATGCTTGCCGCAGGCAAACACTTCGGTCACCGTGGCGAGTCCCGGACCCGTTCGTTCCGGCAGTCGTTCCTGATGGCCTACGCGCAGCGGATCGGTGAGCGGCTCGAGCAGACCGCCGCCGCGACCCAGGCCGCCGTACCCGCGGCGGACGCCGGTCGCCTGCTGCCGGTGCTGGCCCGGCGGGAGGAGCAGGTGGACGCGCTGTTCACCCAGCTGTTTCCGAACACGACGACCCGGCGGACGCGGATCACCAACGGCGCCGGCTGGCACGCCGGCCTCACGGCCGCGGACCAGGCCCAGCTCGAAGCCCGTCGGCAGGTGCACCGATGAGGACGGTGAAGACCACGATCCCCGGCGTACTGCGGATCGAGCTGGACGTGCAGCCGAACCACGACGGCTGGTTCAAGGAGAACTTCCACCGCGCGAAACTGGCCGAGATCGGGCTCGACGTCGTCCAGCACAACGTTGCGTACTTCGAGTTCGCGGGCGTGATCCGGGGGATCCATGCGGAGCCCTGGGACAAGTACCTGTCGCCGTCGTCCGGCCGGGTGTTCGCCGCGATCGTCGATCTCCGCGACAACGACACCTTCGGCACCGTCGAGACCTTCGAGCTCGGTACGTCGGACGCGCTCTACGTGCCCCGCGGCGTCGGGAACTCGTTCTGCACGCTGACGCCGCACACGACGTACAACTTCCTGGTGAACGAGTTCTGGTCGCCGGAGCGGGTGAGCGTGGACCTGTTCGACCCGGAGCTGGCGATCGACTGGCCCGTGCAGCCGCTCTGGTACACCGAGCGGGACGCCGCTAACCCTTCGCTGGAGCAGTTGCGGCAGCAGCGGGCCTGAGCCCGCACAGCACGATGTCGAGCAGGCGATGGGCCTGCTCCGGCGGGGTGTCGGGCGAGTGGGTGATGCCGCCGACGAGGCGCAGCAGATCCATCAGGTCCACCTCCGGCCGCACGTCGCCGGTGGCCTTCGCCTTGTCCAGCAGCAGGCTGCCCGCTTGCTGCACGTTCGTCTTGCAGGCCTGGAAGAACGGCGACTCCTGGCCGATGGCCAGCGTCAGCTCGTGGGACAGACTCTTCTTGGACAGCGCGTACCCGACGAAGCTGCGCAACCACGCTTCGAGCGCGGCGAACGGCTCCAGCTCCCGGTCGAAGTCGTAGGCGCGCTCGACGACGGACTGGATCTCGTCGACGTAGACCGCCTCGAGCAGTGCGGTCCGGTTCGGGAAGCGGCGGTAGAGCGTGCCGATGCCGACGCCGGCCCGACGGGCGATCTCCTCGAGCGAGGTGTCGGTGCCGTGCTCGGCAAAGGTGTCCCGGGCGGCGGTCACCAGGCGGTCGTAGTTCCGCGCCGCGTCCGCGCGGGTCGGCCGTGAACACGGCAGTGGTTGCGTGGCCATCCAGCCTCCTCCCGAGATCGGGCCACAATATCGCTTGCAAAGCGGAGGGTGCCTCCGTATTGTAACCGGAGGAGCGCTCCGCTTTTCTCTCACAACTGTAGCCCCCTTGGGGTAAGGAGCAATATGTCGGCAACATCCTCAGGCCCGGCAGGTGCCGGAACCGGCACGCCCGCGCGGCGGCCGGGGGTAGTTCTCGCGGTCATCCTGGTCACCCAGTTGATGGTCATCCTCGACGGCACCGTGGTGAACATCGCGATGCCGCACATCCAGCAGGCCCTGCACTTCAGCCCGTCCAGCCTGTCGTGGGTGCAGAACGCCTACGCGCTCGCGTTCGGTGGTCTGCTCCTGCTCGGCGCCCGCGCCGGTGACCTGCTCGGCCGCCGCCGGGTCTTCGTCACCGGTGTCAGCATCTTCACGCTCGCCTCGCTGCTCGGCGGCCTCGCCCCGAACGCCGAGCTCCTGCTCGCCGCCCGGGTCCTGCAAGGCATCGGTGGTGCCATCGCGGCGCCGGCGGCCCTGACGCTGCTGATGCTCACCTACCGCGAAGGACCCGAGCGGATGAAGGCGCTCGGTTACTACAGCCTGGTCTCGTCCGGTGGTGGCAGCGTCGGTCTGGTGCTCGGCGGCATGCTCACCGACTGGGTGTCCTGGCGCTGGGGTCTGTTCATCAACGTCCCGATCGGTATCGCGCTGGTCTTCGCGGCCCGTCGCGTGCTGACCGAGACCGAGCGGGAGACCGGCCGGTTCGACGTGGCCGGCGCGCTCACCTCGACCCTCGGCATCACGTCGCTGGTCTACGGGTTCATCCGGGTCGCCGAGGTGGGCTGGTCGTCGGCCGAGGTGCTGACCGCGTTCGCGATGGGCGTCGTCCTGCTGGTGTCGTTCGTCCTGATCGAGCGCCGGGTCAGCCACCCGATCGTTCCGCTGCGGCTGTTCCGGTCCGCCAGCCGGTCGGCGTCGTACGTCACCATGCTGCTCATCGTCGGCACGATGTTCGGGATGTTCTTCTTCCTGACGCAGTACCTGCAGGGTGTGCTGGCGCTGAGCCCGCTGACGGCCGGCCTGGCGTTCCTGCCGATGACCGGTCTGCTGTTCACCGCGTCACGGATCGTGCCGAAGCTGGTCGCCCGGATCGACGGCGGCAAGCTCTTGCTCGCCGGTTCGACGCTGGTCACGCTCGGCACGATCTGGCTGACTCGGCTCGACTCGCACAGCACCTACCTGCACGACGTCGTCGGTCCACTGCTGCTGTTCGGTGCGGGTGCCGGGATGATCTTCATCCCGCTCGTCGGCCGCGCGATCTCCGGTGTCGCACCGGAGGACTCGGGTGCCGCGTCCGGCATGCTGAACGTGGTCCAGCAGGTCGGCGGGGCGCTCGGCCTCGGCATCCTGGTCACGATCTTCGGTACGGCGAGCCGCAACTCGACCTCGACCGTGACCCGCGAGGTGCTGGTCGACGGCGTCCACGGCGCGTTCGTCGGAGCTCTGGTCTACGCCGCGGTGTGCCTGGCGCTCATCACGCTCACCGTCCGCCCGTGGACCTGGTTCCGCCCGACACTCAAGCCGGTCGAGGCGGTCGAGGCCCCGGCCGTGGTGGACTCACACGTCTGACGTGATCGGCAGCTGGTAGCTGATGAACTTCTGGTGAGTGACGAAGCCGAGGCCCTCGTACAGACCGAGGGCTCCGGTCGGGTTGTCGGCGTCGACGCCGAGCGAAGCCCGAAGGTACCCCGCCTCTGCGGCCTTGGCGAGCAGCTTCGCCAGGGCCGCACGGGCCAGCCCGCGGCCACGGTAGGCCCGGCGGGTGCCGACCTGCCCGATATAGAGCTCCCGAATCCCGGTCGCCTCGGTGTCGGCCTCCCACTCGTAACCGTTGGCGTACGCCGCGACGGTGTCGCCGTCGAGGACGTAGTACGACTGCGCGCCGCGGAACGCGCGTGACCCGACGTTCCGGGATCGCCACTCGTCCGGGGTGGGTGGCGACCAGCCCCAGTGGTCGGAGAAGGCCTCGTAGTGGGCCTGCCGCAGCGCCTCCTCGTAGGACGTGTCGTACGACCTGAGCTTGAGTCCGTCGGGCACCGGCGCGTTCGGAACCGGCTGGTCGAGCGGCCGGCGCATGTCGAAGAAGTAGCGCGCCTCCTCGAAGCCCAGGTCGCGCAGCAGTTGGTTCGCGCCGACGTTGGTGCTGCCCACGCCGGCCGCGACCAGACCAGGGGAGTCCGGGTGCGTGGCGGTGTGCAGCTCGCCGGCGCGACCGATCAGCCAGCGCATCAGCGCTGTGCCGAGTCCCTGCCGGCGCCACTCCGGGTCGATGGTGCCCTCGGTGTTGACCCGGTCCACGTCCACGACCGCGGTCCTGACGTGCACGATGCCGTAGCCGATCAGGCGGTCGCCGGACCACAGGCCGATGCTGTTCCTGGCCAGATCGAGGTTCGGGCGATCCAGTTGCTCGGCGAGGTCCTCGACGTCGAAGTTCTCGCCGTCCTGGTCGACCTTCTCCTTGGCAGCCAGTAGTGCCGCCCACGCCTCGACGTCACCCTTGTCGATCGGGCGCGCCTCGATTCCCTCCGGCCAGTTCATGGCTCGAAGGTACGACGTCCATCGGTCCACAGCATGCCAATTACCCGCTGAGTTGCTCGGCGAGCCAGCGCACCGCCATCGGGTATCGGTACTCGATCCCGCCGTGCGTGCCCTCGAACAGCTCGAAATGGATCCGCCCGTCCGGCAGACCGGCGTCGCGCGCGGCCCGGTGGAACGCGGTCGCGCCGAGATCGAGGTAGTACTCGTCCTGCCGCCCCGCGTCGATCCACACCGCGCGCAGCGAGCGCAGCGCCGCGGCGTACTGCTCCTGTTTCACCATCTCGACCGGGTCGCGGGACAGCCAGCGTGCCCAGATCTCCGGGACGATCGCGCCCAGGTCGTCGAACGGCAGCAGAACGGTCCCGTCGGGCTCCGCGGAGTACGCCGACGCGTAGCCGTACATCTCGAGCAGGTGCAGATCCTCGTTGGTCGTCCGGCCGGTGCGGGTCGCGAGCACGTCGAAGTACTTCTCGTAGCTCCCGTCGTACTTGTCTCGCAGCGTCCGGGCGCGCTCGGGGAACTCCGGCCGGTAGCAGACGTCGAAGAGCGCGTCACCGGCGTGCGTCGCGAGCGCCCCGAAGACGTCGGGCCGCAGCAACGGCGTCACCATCGCCGTGTACCCACCACTCGACTTGCCGGTGACGGCGCGATGGTCCCGATCCGCGATGGTCCGGTACGTCGCGTCGACCCACGGCACGATCTCGTCGCAGAGGTACGACTGGTACTGCCCGGTCCCGGGGGAGTCCAGGCACTGGCTCCCGCCGTACCTCGTCCAGGAGTCGACGAACACCACGACCGCCCGCGGCACGCCCTCGTCGGCGAACATCGCGTCCAGGAGCTCCGGGTACGGCTGCCGGAACGGTGTCCGGTTGAACCACATCCCGACGTGCCCGGTGTAGCCCATCGTGACGTAGATCGACGGGTAGCGCTCGTCCGAGTCGTCGTACCTCGGCGGCAGGTAGACCAGGACCGGGCGCTCATGTGGATCGCCCAGCGGGTTCCCGCGCAACAACTCACTGGTGTACGTCGTCTGGTCCAGGCGCCCCTTGAACTCGGCCGACCACGGCAGCATCCGTACCTCCAGGTGAGTCACATCGCGTCGGGGGCCTCGATGCCCAGCAGGCCGAGTCCATCCTGCAACACCTTGCGGGTTGCCGTGCAGAGGGCGACGCGGCTTGCTCTGGTCGCGCCTTCGCTGCTCAGCACCGGGCACTGCTCGTAGAAGACACTCAGGGCTGACGCGACGTCGTACAGGTAGGTGCAGAGTCGGTGCGGCTGAAGAGTGTCCGCGACCTGCTGGACGGTGGCAGCGAAGCCAGTGAGAAGGAAGGCCAGCCGCTGTTCGGCGGGGTCCCTCAGCTCGGTCACCTCACCGGCGGCGCCGCCGGCCTTGGACAGGAGCCTGGTGAGCCGGGCATGCGCGTACTGGAGGTACGGTCCGGTGTTGCCAGTCATCGCGACCATCCGGTCCAGGTCGAAGACGTAGTCGTTACCCCGGTCGCTCGACAGATCGGCGTACTTGACCGCGCCGATGCCTACTGCCTTGGCCGTGGCGTTCCGGTCGACACCATCCCGCCCGTCCAGCAGCGCGTCGGCCCGCGAGACCGCGCTGCTGAGCAGGTCGACCAGCTTGACCGTGCCGCCTTCTCTTGTTTTGAAGGGCTTTCCGTTCGGTCCGAGAACAGTGCCGAACGAGACGTGCTCCGCCGGAGTCGTGGCGGGCAGCCAGCCGGCGGTCCGCGCGAGCGTGAAGATCATGTCGAAGTGCAGCGCCTGCCGATGGTCGACGACGTACACGATCCGGTCGGCGTGCAGCGTGCTCACCCGGTGCCGTACGGCGGCCAGATCCGTTGCGCTGTAACCGAATCCGCCGTCGGACTTCCGCACGATCACCGGCAGCGGATCGCCGTCCCGGCCGAGGTAGCCGGGGAGGAACGCACACATCGCACCGTCGGACTCGGTCAGCAGACCTTGCGAATCCAGCTCGGCCACGACCCGCGGCAGGTCGTCGTTGTACGCACTCTCACCGACCACGTCCTGCCGGGTGAGTTTCGACCCGAGCAGTGCGTACACCTTCTCGAAGTCGTCCATCGACACGTCGACCATGTGCCGCCAGATCGCCCGCGTCTCCGGATCACCCGACTGCAGCGCGACGACCCGGAGCCGGGCCTGGTCCGCAAAGGTGCCATCGGCATCGAAATGCTTCCGGCTCCGCTCGTAGAGCCGCTGCAATCCCTCCAGATCAAGGGATTGCGCCGCGGTACCCTCCGCGAGCAGTTGCTCGATCATCATCCCGTACTGCGTGCCCCAGTCGCCGACGTGGTTCTGCCGGATCACGTCGTACCCGACGTAGCTCAGGACGTTGCAGAGTGCGTCGCCGATCACGGTCGACCGGAGGTGGCCGACGTGCATCTGCTTCGCGACGTTCGGCTGCGAGTAGTCGACGACGACCCGCAGACCGTTGCTGCCGAAGGTCTCCGGCTCGTTCACCGCGTTCGTCAGCGTGGACGGCAGCAGCGTCAGGTTGATGAACCCGGGCCCGGCGATCTCGGGTCTCTCGCACAGGTCGTCGATCTCCAGTGCCTCGACGAGACGGGCCGCGACCTCCCGCGGCGGCAGACCGGCCGCGTTCCCGATCCGCAAGGCGAGATTGCTCTGGAAGTGGCCGAACTCGGGCTTCGTCGCCGACCGCAGCTCAGGGTCGTAGGGCGTGCCGAACGCGGCCTCGGCGGCGGCGGAGAGCCGGGTGGACAGGACAGGCAGAACTGCGGACATGGCAGGGTCCTTCAGACAGACGCGACTGGAACAGGCTGAGGTGTTCAGACAGTGCGTCGTCGTCGCAGGCTGAAGCGCACGCGAAGGGCGTGTGACGGCTTCAGGCTGATCGACATGTCAGCCATTATGCACGAAGTACGCCGACGGTGCCGGGGCCCGGTTCGCGAGCGGCACGATCGACGGGACGTCGGTCTCGCCGAGGAGGACCCGTCGTACCACTCGCTCGGCTGCCCGCCCGTCGTCGAACTCGCAGAACCGCTCGCGGAACAGATGCCGGTGCTTGGCTGCCTCCGGTGAGGCGAACGCGCCGCTCCGCAACGTGGTGAACAGCTCGCCGGCGGACCCGGCCACGACACCGGGCGGGAACTCGGCGACGTCGAAGTACGTGTCGACCGCCTTGTCCTGCAGATGCAGGATGATCGGCCGGTCCAGGTTCGCGTAATCGAACGTGATGGACGAGTGGTCCGAGACCAGTACGTCGGCCGCCAGCATCAGGTCCTCGATCCGCGGCTGCCGGGTCTCGGGGGAATCGCCCGGACGCACCAGGACGCGGGCCTGCCCGCCGGCCGCCTGCGCCAGCTTGTCGCGGTCGAGTCGTGCTTCGTCCTCCGGCGCGTAGAGGATCACCAGGTGCGAGTCGTCGTACCCGAGCCTGGCCCGGATCGCGCGGACGTCCTCGAGGCTCGCGGTGAGCAGGCGGTCGTTCCGCGGGTAGCCGTACTCGAGCTCCTCGAAGTACGCCGGGTAGGTGCGCTCCCAGATCTCCGAGGAGTACCGGTTGGAGGACAGGTTGAAGTCCCAGCGGTCGACCTCGCGCATCAGCTCCTCGAGGTCGAGCTCCTGGCCGGCCTGCTTGCGCAGGTCGGTGCCGATCGTCTTCAGCGGCGTCCCGTGCTGGGTCTGCAGGTGGATCTGGCCCTCCCGCTTCTGCAGGTCCTTCGGCCAGTTCATGTTGCTGACGAAGTACGTCGCCCTGCTGACCAGCCTCTCGTACGCCGGGGAGTCCGCGACGACGTACTCGACACCCTCCGGGATCACGTCCAGGTGCTCGTTGTCGACCACCCACACGCCGCGCAGGTGCGGCGCGATCTCGGCCGCCTTCTCGAAGATCGCCCGCGGGTTGCAGGCGTACTGCTGGAACCCGCAGGCGGCGTACGCGACCAGGTTCGGGTCGAGCTTGCCTCGGCGCAGCAGTTTGCCGACAGTCTTGCGCGGGCTCGGCGCCTGCAGCATCCGCGCACTCAGCTTGAGTGTCGAGTAGGTCGCGTAGTCGTCGTGGATCAGCAGCCAGCGCTTGAACCCGCGCGCCGTCCGGTCGCTGGTGTAGCCCTCGGGCTTCCACCGTTTCGCGAACGCGTGCGCGGCGTGGAAGAACTCGGCCCGGTCGTCGGGGTCGATCCGCTCCGGCTTCGCCAGTACGGCGATGATGTGGTCCAGGGAGCGGTCGAACACGAACCGCCGCCAGCCGGCCAGCTCCGGGTCGGACTGGACGAACGCGTGCACCCGGTCGTACTGGTCGAAGATGTCCCACTGCCGGCGCCCGCTGGTGGCGTGAATGTTGCCGCCGGCCCGGTGCTGGCGGTAGTGCACGACGACCCGGTCCAGGGTGGCGATCCGCTCGGCGGTCAGCATCGTCGAGTAGGTCCACGGCGCGTCCTCGTAGAAGCCGGACGTGAACGCGAACCCGTGGCGGGTGAGGAAGGCGCGCCGGTACGCCTTGTTCCAGACCACCTCGAGGAAGGTCAGGAAGATCGGCCGCTCGGCCGCCGTGAACACCCCGGCGCCCTCGCGCGCGAACGCGTCGTGCCGCTGGCTGCCGATCACCCGGCCGTCCCAGAAGATCCGCTCGTAGTCGAACATCACGATGTCGGGCTGCCGCGCGTTGTCGATCCGGGTGGCGATCGCCTCCAGGGATCCGGGCAGCCAGACGTCGTCGGCGTCCAGGAACAGCACGTACTCACCGCGGCATTCCTTCAGCCCGGCGTTCCGGGTCGGCCCGAGCCCGATGTTCTCGTCCAGGTGCAGCGCCCGGACCCGCGGGTCGGCGGCGGCGTACTCGTCCAGGATCCGGCCGGAGCCGTCGTGGTCCGCGTCGTCCACCCCGATCACCTCGAAGTCGGTGAACGACTGGCCGAGCACCGAGTCCAGGCAGGGACGCAGCCAGGCCCGCGAGCCATGGCAGGGGACCACGATGCTGAACCTGGGGACGGTGCCGAGCGCCATGCCACGTCATCCTAGGCCGTGTCTGGTGATCCCACGCCGTCGCGAGCAGGTGCTCGGCGCGGTAGCTCGGCACGGCCTTAGGCTGCGGACATGAGTACTGACGTGTTCGAGCCGCTTGCCGGGTTGGAGGGGGTCGGGTCTGCGGCGCGGGCGGCCCGGGACGCGGTCGACGTACTGCTCCGGGACCGGGGGCTGCGCCGGGTCGGATCGGACATGACGGCCGAGGCGCTGCTGCGTGGCGCGCACGCCTCCGCCGCCCTGGCCGGCAGCACAGCGACCCCCGACGACGTACGCCTTGGTGCCGCCGACGGGCTCGCCTCCGGCGCGGTGCGACTGACCGGTGAGCTGATGACGCTCGCACCACAGGTCGACAAGGCGCCCGTGCAGGTCTGGACCAGACTGCACCAGCTGGCCGGTCTGGACCTGGGACCGGCCGACGGACTCGGTCACCTGCGGACGGCCGTCGAGCCCATCCCCGACGACATTCCCGGTCTGCCGCCGGCGCCGCCCGCCGACGTGATGTGGGAGCGACTGAGCGCGCTAGCCCAGAACCTCACCCGCCCGACCAAGGCGCCCGGTCTGGTGGTCGCGGCGATCGTGCACGCCGAGCTGGCCGTACTCCGTCCGTTCCCGACCGCCAACGGTCTCGTCGCCCGCGCCGCCGAGCGCTGCCTCTTGGTTGCCCGGGGCATCGACCCGGTCGCGGTCACGGTTCCCGAGGCCGGTCACTATGTGTTGCAGGCGACCTATGCGTCCGGTCTCAGCGACTACGCAGCGCGAGGATTGACCGGAGTCCGTGATTGGTTGCTGCGATCCTGCGAGGTCGTGACAAAAGGTGCCGAGCTCTCGCCGCTGGTGTCCGCCGGCTGATCGCCGCCGCCGGACATGCGAACGGCGCTCTCGAACGAGAACGCCGTCGCTGGCACGCCATCCTGGTTACCATGCGTGCACCGGTCTGCCGCCTCAGGTCGAACCTGGGTCGCGCTGCCCCTTTGGGATGGGCTGGTCGCCGCGTGGGTGCCTGGCTGCCGTGCAATCTCTACCGGATCCGAAGATCCTTTGTTGCCTTCCTTTGTACTCCTGAAACCCCTTTCTGGGAAGGGGATGCGGTGTCTTCATGGAGTTGAGAACAATGAAGCTATCTTCAGCTTTGACCCACCGGCGCCGCCGTCGTGGGGCTGGTTTCAGCTGGTGTGGGAGCGTCGGCGGGAGGCCAGGAGGACGAGGCCGGCGAGCACCGCGGCAGCCACACCGGCAGCCACCGCGGGCCGGCGTACGGCGGGGAAGACGGGCCGCTCGGCGGGCTCGGCGAACTCCAGCACCGGCCAGCCGCGCTCGACCGCGATCTTGCGCAACGCCTTGTCCGGATTGACTGCGAACGGGTGCCCGACCGCGGCGAGCAACGGCTCGTCGGTGATCGAGTCGGAGTAACCGTACGAACTCGCGAGGTCGTAGCCCTCGGTCGCCGCCAGCGCCTTCATCGCGGTCACCTTGGCCGGACCGTAGGCGTACTCCGCGATCTCGCCGGTGTACTTGCCGTCAGCAACGACCATCCTGGTGGCGATCACCTTGTCGGCGCCGAGCATCGCGCCGATCGGCTCCACCACCTCGGCGCCGGACGACGACACGATCACCACGTCCCGGCCGGCCGCATGGTGCTGCGCGATCAGCTCGACGGCCTCGGTGTGGATCATCGGCCGGACGATGTGGTCCAGGGTGTCGGCGACGATCGTCTTCACGGTCGCGACGTCCCAGCCGGTGCACATCGCCGAGATGTACTCGCGCATCCGCTCCATCTGGTCGTGGTCGGCGCCGCCGAGCAGGTAGACGAACTGCGCGTACGCACTGCGCAGCACGGTCCGGCGGTTGATCAGCCCGCCGGTATAGAACGGCCGCGAGAACGCGAGCGTGCTGGAGCGCGCCAGAATGGTCTTGTCCAGATCGAAGAAAGCCGCCGGTCGGGCCGTTCCGGAGTGCGCCATGGGACCGAGCATAGGCAGCCGGGAGAAACGCCGGGGGACCCGGGCTTTTGCATGGGCCGGTCTCCCGTTAGACTGTTGATCAGTGTGACAGTGACACTGGCTGGAAGCGCCCGATCGGGTGGGACCAGCGTTTGGGTGAAACGCTCGCAGTCGAAATCGAACTGAGATGTGTAGAGCCTGGTCTCGGGGGGTACATACCCTCTGACAGTGGCAGACTGTCGCCTCCTGAACGGCCCCCGGCTCCTCCCCCCGAGCCCGTGGCCGAAGACGGCCCCCGGTCACCCCCCCGCCGGGGGCCGTCGCCTTTCCTCCTCCAGTTCGCCAAGGACTGGTAAAGATTCTCGTTTTTCTGCCCGTGGGAGCGTTCCCACTTTATGTAGGGTCTTGACAATGTAATCGCTCGGTCACAGGTTGTAAGGCATGAAACCGCCTGCATACCGCCCCCAGGCAGCGGTCGTCATCAGCCTGCTCGCCGTACTCATGGGCCTCCTGGCCCCCGGCGCCGCCTCCGCGGCGACCAATCTCGTCACGAATTCCGGCTTCGAGTCCGGTGCGCTCTCCGGCTGGTCGTGCCCGGCCGGCGGCGTCACGACGTCCGCGCCACACTCCGGCTCGTACGCGCTCGAGGCGACACCGAGTGCGAGTGACATCGCCCGGTGCTCCCAGTCGATTGCGGTCCGGCCCAATACGGCGTACACGCTGTCGGCGTGGGTGAAGGGATCGAACGTCTACCTCGGTGTGGACGGTGGCCCGAGTACGTGGACCACCAGTTCCGGCTGGAGCCAGTTGACCGTCCCGTTCACCACGGGCAGCTCGGCGACGTCGGTGACGATCTACGTCAACAGTTGGTACGCGCTCCCGGCGTACCAGGTCGATGACGTCGTGCTCGACGGCCCAGGCGGGGCGCAGGACACCACGCCGCCCTCGACACCCGCCGGTCTGACGGTCGGCGACCAGACCTCAAGCTCACTGAAGCTCAGTTGGTCGGCCGCGTCCGACGCCAACGGTATTGACCACTACGACGTCGTCCGCGGTACCGGTACGGCCCAGAGCGTCGGCAACGTGACCAGCTGGACCGCGACCGGTCTGAGCCCGCAAACCACGTATTCGTTCAAGGTCCGGGCCTGTGACCCGAGCGGCAACTGCTCGCCGTACGGCGCCGCGGTGTCGGGCACCACGGCAGACGGCGGCACCAACCCGCCGGTCAGCAGCTTGCCGTCGCACGTGCTCACCGGGTACTGGCAGAACTTCAACAACGGTGCAACTGTGCAGAAGATCGCCGACGTACCGGCGGCGTACGACCTGATCGCGGTCGCATTCGCGGACGCCGACGCGTCGAAGCCGGGCGGCATCACGTTCAATCTGGACAGTGCCGGTCTGGGCGGCTACACGGTCGCCCAGTTCAAGGCCGACATCGCGGCGAAGCAGGCGGCCGGTAAGAAGGTCATCCTGTCCGTCGGCGGCCAGAACGGCACCATCTCGGTCGCAGACCCGACGGCCGCGTCGAACTTCGCCAGCAGCGCCCTGTCCGTCCTGCGCGAGTACGGGTTCGACGGGATCGACATCGACCTCGAGAACGGCGTCAACGCGCAGTACCTGGGGCAGGCGCTGAAGAGCCTGCAGAGTCAGTTCGGCAGCGGGCTGGTGATCACCATGGCGCCCCAGACGATCGACATGCAGAGTACGTCGACGGAGTACTTCAAGCTGGCGCTGGCGATCAAGGACATCCTGACCATCGTCAATGTGCAGTACTACAACTCCGGCGCGATGAACGGCTGCAACGGTCAGGTCTACTCGCAGGGTTCGGTCGACTTCATCACCGCGCAGGCCTGCATCATGCTGCAGGGCGGTCTGCGTCCCGACCAGGTCGGCCTAGGCCTGCCGGCGTCCTCCCAGGCGGCCGGGAGCGGGTACGTTTCTCCGACGGTGGTGAACAACGCACTGGACTGCCTGGCCAAGGGCACCGGCTGCGGTAACTACAAGCCGAGCTCCCCGTGGCCGTCGCTGCGTGGTGCGATGACCTGGTCGACCAACTGGGACGCGACGAACGGCAATCAGTTCGCTTCCCAGGTGGGCGGTCACGTCCACTCATTGCCCTGATCATGCACAGCTATCGACCGGCTCCGGTGCTGGAGGCGCTCGGTGTCTGCTCGGAGGACGAGCAGCTCTACCGGGCGCTTCTGGCCCGCCCCGAATCCACTGCGACCGATCTGGCGTCCTTCGTCGACTGGCCGGCGAACCGCGTCGGCCGGCACCTCAGGTCGTTACTGTCCCTCGGCCTGGCGTCCCGGACGCCAGGCCGTCCGGCTCGCTATCTGCCCGCAGTACCGGAGGCTGCGGTCGAGCTGCTCGCGCTTCGGAAGCAGTCGGCGATCGTGGAGGCGCGGCTGGGTGCTGCCGCGCTGAGTGCGGAGTTCCGGCAGCCGGATGCCTTCACCGTCATCCGTGGCGCGGAGGCGATCGCGCAGCGGTTCTACCAGGCCCAGCAGTGCGCGCAGGACGAAGTACTCGTGCTGGACCGGATGCTGGTGGAGCCGCGTCGGGCCCAGGGTGTGAGGTACCGACGGATCTACGACATGACGTCGCTGTCCGAGCCCGGTGACCTGGCTGCTGCTCGGTCGACCGGGTGTTGCCGGATGCTGCGCGACGTACCGCTGAAGCTGGTGCTGGTCGATCGCCGGATCGCTCTGCTGCCAACAGCTCCTGACGTGGTCGTCGAGCTCGGCCCTTCCAGTCTTCTGGATGCTTTGGTACGCCTCTTCGACCTGCTGTGGCAACAGGCCAGCCCGCTGACCCCGGCTGCGTCCGAGGGGCCGCTCACGTCCGACGACCAGGCGCTGCTCTCACTGGCCGCGGCCGGACTGACGGACCAGGCCATAGCGCGCCGCTTGGGCGTCGCTCAACGCACCGTCGAGCGCCGCATGCAACGCATCCTCAAGGCCCTCGACGCCACGACCCGCTTCCAAGCCGGCCTCCGGGCAGGTCAACAAGGCCTACTGGTCTAGTCGGTCACATCCGCCACGGTGGCGCCGAGTGCCTTCGTGAGGGCCTCGGCGTCCACAGTGATCCCGACGCCGTGGTCGCCGCCGCCGATGGAGATCGTGCCGGTGATCCGCTCGTCCGCGATCACCGGCCAGTCGCGCGTGCTGCCCAGCGGCGTGATCGTCCCGCGCACGTACCCGGTGACGTCGAACGCCGTGTCCTTGTCCGGCATCGAGATCCGGTTCACCCCGAGCAGCGCCCGCAGCTTCGGCCACGCGATCTCCCGGTCACCCGGGACCAGCACGAAGCGGTAGTCGTCGTCGGACAGCCGGACGACGATCGTCTTGATCAACCGCGCCGGCTCGATACCTCGCGCCGCCGCGGCCTCCTCCAGAGAGTTCACCCGGCCGTGCCTGGTCACCTCGTAGCTCAGGCCCAGCCGATCGGCCGCATCGGTAGCTTTCGTCACCTGGCTAGTTTTGCACCTTGCTGGGAACGTTCTTGAGCAGTACGGCGAGGACGAGCGTCACGACGAACAGCACCCCAGCCTCTCCCGCGACGCCCGTCCACGCTGCGCGGCTCCACGCCGTACCTGCCAGGCCGCCGAAGACGGAGGAGCCGAGGTAGAACGCGAACAGGTACATGCTGGACGCCTGTCCGGTCCCGACGCCGCTCGCGTGTGCCCGAGCCGGCACCCACCCGCTGGCTACTCCATGGACCGCGAAGAACCCCGCGGTCATCACAGCGAGCCCAAGCACGATGAACGGCAGCGGGGTGGCCAGCGTTATCGCCACACCAGCCAGCGTGATCAGACAGCCAACCGGAACGACGGCGCGCCGCCCGTACCGGTCCGCCAGCGTCCCCGCCGTCGCTGACCCGACTGACCCGAGGAGATAGACGCAGAACACCAGCCCGGCGGCTCCAGCACTCAGCTCGTACGGCGAACCTGACAGCCGGAAGACGGCTCCGTTGTAGACCGCCACGAAGGCGCCCACGGCTGTCGCCGCGATTCCGTAGAGTGCGAGCAGTGCTGGATCTTTCAGTACGCGGAAGAGGTCGCGGGGCCGAGCGGCGTTCGGATAGAAGTTCCGCGAGGCCGGGAGCAGCAGCCAGACGACAGCCGCGCACAATACGCCGACCACCGCGATCCCCCCGGTCGCGAAACGCCAGCCGCCGACGTCCGACAGTCCTCCTGCGATCAGACGGCCCGCCATACCGCCAACCGCCGTACCGGCGATGTAGAGCCCGCTGGCTCGGGCGTGGCTGGTCTGGTGCACCTCCTCCCGCAGGTACGCCATCGCGACCGCGGGGAGCCCGGCCATCGCAATGCCCTGCAGACCGCGCAGAGCAAGTAGTAAGTGCCAGGTCGGCGCGAAGGCACTGAGCAGTGCGAAGAGAGAGGTCGCCGCGACCGACCAACGCATCAGATTGGTTCGGCCGAGTTTCTCGGACGCCGGACCGGCGACCAGCAGCGCCAGACCGAGGCCGAAGGTGGCGAACGACACGCTGAACGCGCTCTGGCTCGGGGAGACATGGAAGGCATCGACGAGCTCGGGCAGCAGCGGCTGCGTGCTGTAGAGCAGCGCGAACGTCGCCAGTCCGGCCGCGAACAGCGCGACAGACAGCTTGCGGTACTCCGGATCTCCGGGAAGGTACCCGGTCTGGCGAGCGACGGCCTGGTGCATGTCTTCGACGGTCGCACGCCTGGAGCGATACGTAAAATGTCGATCTCAGCAGAAATCGATACGATTTCAGTATGCATGTCGAGGATCTGCGGTGGTTCGCCGTCCTGGCGGAGACCGAGCACCTGACCGAGGCGGCCGCGGCGCTGGGGACCAGTCAGCCCAACTTGTCCCGCTCGCTGCAGCGCGTCGAGCGGGCATTCGGAGTGCCGCTGTTCGAGCGCGAGCGTCGCGGCGTACGGCTGAATCCGTACGGCCGTGTCGTCCTGGAGGCGGCCCGCGCTGCGACGGCGGCGGTGGACACCGCGCAGCGCCGGGTCGACGCGCTGCTCGACCCGGAGTCCGGGACGGTGCGGCTCGCGTTCCTGCATTCGGTCGCCACCAGCCTGATGCCCGACCTCCTGAAGGCGTTCCGGGCGGTGGCACCGCACGTCGAGTTCGCGCTGCGGCAGGAGCCTGCGCACGACATCGTCCAGGACCTCGAGACCGGTGAGGCGGAGATCGCGATCATCGCGCCGCGCCCGGACCCGTCCCGCTTCGGTTGGCACCTGCTCGAGCGGCAGCGGCTGTGCCTGCACGTGCCGCCCGGCCACCCGCTGGCGGCGCGTCACCGGGTGGAGCTGGAGGCGGCGCGAGACGAGGCCTTTGTCGGCCTGCAGCCCGGCTTCGGCTTCCGGCGCGTGACGGACCAGTTGTGCGCGGCGGCCGGGTTCAGTCCCCAGTTGGCGTTCGAGGCGACCGACCTCGCGACGATCGACAGCATGGTCGGCGCTGGGCTCGGTGTGGCGATCCTGCCGGCCGGCGCGGTCCGTGGGACCGACAGTGGGGCGGTGTCCGTGCCGCTGGCCGGCGTACAGGCTCGGCGGGAGATCGGGATGTCGTGGCGATTGGGTACGGCGTTGACGCCCGCCGGCGAGCGGTTCCGGACATTTGTCCGTTCTCGGCCGGTGACGTCCAGCTGACTGCCGTGACACTCAGTTCCGCAGCGTTCGTCCAATTTTCCCGGTGTCGACTTGCAGTGAGAGGGCTTTCCACCGCACTCTTTCCTGCGTGAGGAAGCGTCTGGGTTCGTTCCGGCCGAGTCGGCGGCTGCTGTTCGCAGCCGGGACGGCGGCTGCTGCGTCGACGGTTGCGGCCACTGCGGCCGAGGCGGTCCCGGGCTCCACGCAGGCCATCACCGATGGCTCGGGCTCGCTGGGCAACTACGGATCCGGCGTACTCGGCGCCTGGGAGCGGCAGGCCCGGGCGATCTCGAACGAGGCACAGATCCGCCGTACCCGGGAGACCGACGGCGTCTTCATGTTCGGCGACAGCATCGGCGTTCAGGACGGACCGGCGCTGGCCAGGCAACTGTCGAAGCTGGGCATCAGCATCGCCGTGCACAACTGGGCCGGTCGCCCGGTGACACCTGCCGTGGACGCGCTGGACACCTGGGCGCAGGAGTACGGCCTGCCGCACCGAATCCTGATGTCGGTCGGCTCGAACGACATCTTCACGCCGCCGGCGGTTGCGGCCCAGGTCGACCGCACGATGCAGATCGTCGGCGAGGAGCGGACGGTCTACTGGGTCAACGTCCAGGCAGCGCGGACGGCGCACGGCGCGGACGTCAAGGTCTCCGACCAGCGCAACAGTGCCTGGATCAACCTGCAGCTCGCCGAGGCGCAGCGGCGCTACGACAACCTGCGGATCGTGCACTGGGCCGAGCACCTGGCCTCCAGCCCGAACCGGCTGGCCCGCTATCTCCGCGACGGCCTGCACCCGTCGGTCACGCTTGGGCAGAACGCCCGCAACGGCCTGATCATCGACGCCATCAAGGCCGGCTGAGCGCGGCGCTCGCCGCGCTCAGCCGTATCTGGTTGTTCAGAATCCAGCCGTGATGCGGGTGAAGTCCCAGTCGCCCTGGGCAATCCCGGAGCAGTTCGAGACCACGCCGCCACCGGCGCAACCACGGTCGCGGTTCACCGACCAGAACGCCAGTCTGCCGAGCCCGTTGGTCTTGGCCCAGTTGGTGATGTTCTGCCACGTCGCGGTCGTGGTCATCTCCTGCTGGTCGGACAGACCGTTCATGCCGGAGATGCCCTGGTGCGCGTACGCCTCCGCGGTGGTCCAGCCGAACGTGCTCTTCAGCTTGGCGTTCAGACCGGTGGAAGCGCCGACCGTGTCGTTGTAGATGTTCGAGCTGCCGAAGTCGAACGGCATCAGCGTGAACACGTCGATGTTCGCGCCGAGCTCCTTCGACCGGTCGATCAGCCGGTTGCCGTAGTACGTCGGCCCGGTGGTCGACGTACCGAAGGTGACGATCGTCTGGATGCCGGCGTTGTTCTGCTTGACGATCTTCAGCGCGGTCAGGATCCGGTCCTGCACGGCCTCGTTCTCGAACTCGTCGGAGTTCTCGATGTCGATGTCGATCGCCTTCAGGTTGTAGGCGTCGATCACCTGCTGGTACGCGCCGGCGAGAGCCTCCGGCGTACTGCAGTTCGGGCCGAGCTTGTTGCCGCTCCAGCCGCCGAACGACGGGACGATGTCGCCACCGGCCGCCCGGATCGCGTTGATCGCGTTGGCGTCCGCGCCACCCTGTAGCGGGCGGCTGCCGTCCCAGGCGGGGTTGCAGCCACCGGACGAGAGGACGAACGCCATCGTGAACCACTTGATCCCGGTCGCGTTCATCACGGTCGTGGGGTTCGGCGGGTCGCCCCAGCCCATGTACAGGTACGGAGCGGCCTGCTTGCTGCCGGTGCTGCCACCACCCGTGCCGGTCTTGACCGAGATGCTGGTGCTCTTCGCGCCTTCACCCGCACTGTTGGAGGCGCTGACCTGATAGCTGTACGACGTGTTCGCGGTGAGGCCGGAGTCGATGTACGACGTACCGGTCGGGCTGCCCACCTTCGCGCCGTTGCGGTAGACGTTGTAGCTGGTTGCACCGGACGGAGCCGACCACGTGAGGTTCACCGACGACGCGGACGCCGTACCGGACAGACCTGTTGGTGCACCGGGGACGGTGCCGCCACCGCCGCCGGAGCAGGAGCCGCCGTTCAATCGGCAGGAGGCGATCCCGGCGAAGTTGCCGGGGCTGCCGTTGAAGCCGAATGTGACGGTCGCTCCGGGCGCCAGTGGGCCGGCCCAGCTCGGCGGGGTGAATGTGTGCGTCTGTCCGCTGCTGGTGTGGTTGGCGTCCCAGGAGCTGGTGACGGTGTATCCGGACGGGAAGTCCAGGGAGACCGACCAAGTGCTGAGAGAGCTGGTGGTGCCGTTGGTGACGGTCACCTTGCCCTCGAAGCCACTGCCCCAGTCGGACACTTTGGTGAAGGTGGCAGAGACGCCTGCCGCGCTGGCCGTCTGTGCGGTCAGGAGGGCGACGACCACCGCGGTGATGGCGGCGATCGCCAGGGAGATGCGTTTCATGATGCTCCGATCAGTGGGCGGTACTTGATCAGACCCGGCCCCAGAGTGCGGGGACGTTCGGCGGCTCCCAACCGGTCAGGGAGGTGTGGCCCTGGATGCACTTGTAGGTGACGCCGTTGTAGGTCACGAGCGCACCGGTCGCGTACGCCGTGTTCGGGGCCCACGGAGCCGCCGTACCCGGTGGGGTCGTCGGGGGAGTCGTGGGCGGGGTGGTGGGAGGCGTAGTCGGGGGCGTGGTGGGCGGTGTCGTCGGCGGCGTCGTGGGAGGCGTCGTGGGAGGGGCGCTGCACCCTGCCGTGTCGGCATTGACCGCGTCGACCACGTTGTTGAAGAGGGTGACGTTCGGGTCGAGCGCCTCGAGCGAATACATCATCGCGCCGGCCAGTCCGTGGCAGTGCTGGTAGTCGGCCCTCGCTTTGATCGACTGCGCGTTGTCACCGGACCAGAAGGTGCCGTTGCTGTAGAACCACGACGACTTGGTGACGTCGTCGAAGTGCGTCGCGGACGGGCTGTCCACGAAGCCGGTCAGCTCCTTGTAGAACGACACTCCGGGCACATTGCCGCTCATCGCGTGTCCGTCGGCCGGTCCGGTCGCGGTCTGGTACTTACCGTTGTCCGTGGCCGGAACACCCTTCCATCCCCTGTAGTAGAAGGGATATCCGATACTCAGCTTGTTCGCGGGGAACCCGCCGGGGATGCCGTACGCCGAGTCGCCGGTCGTCCACGCCTTCACCGCGGAGTCGATCGAGTACTTCCCCTGACCCGGTGGGATCGGGCTGCTCGGGTCGTTCGGCGCCGTGTACAGCGGGTCCTGGAAGTTCGTCGGCCCGGTAGCTTCCCAGCCACCGTGCATGTCGTACGTCATCACGTTGTTGTAGTCGAGGTACTGCCCGACCTTGTTCGTCTCGATCGTCGCGATCTTGTCCTGACCCGCCGGGGTCGCGGCGGTCAAGTAGTACTTCTTGCCGGTCTGGCTGCCGTAGGCATCGAGCTGCGCGCGGAACTCGGCCAGCAGCAGCGTGAAGTTCTGCTTGTCGGCGGCGCTGTAGTGGTTGCCGACGTGACCGTTCGGCGAGCCCGGGTACTCCCAGTCGATGTCGACACCGTCGAAGATGCCGGCCGCCGAGCCAGGACCGCCGAAGCCGTCGATCACCGGGAGATCGCCCTTGAGGAACATGTTCACGCAGGAGCTCACGAAGGCCTTGCGCTTGGCGTCGGTCGAGGCGGCGTCGGAGAAGTACTTCGAGTACGTCCAGCCCCCGATCGATATCAGGATCTTCAGGTTCGGGGCCTTCGCCTTGAGCTTCTTCAGCTGGTTGAAGTTCCCCTGGATCGGCTGGTTCCAGACGTCACCCACCCCGTCGACGCTGATGTCGGCGCCGTACGACTTGCCGTAGTCGGCGAACGCGTCACCGGCGCCGTCGCCGGCGCTCGGGTTGTTCTCGTCCTGCGACGCGGCCTTGTTCGCCATGAAGCAGGTGTGGTTGGTCGGGTCGATGTTCGCGAAGGCGTAGTTCAGGAAGTCCAGCTTGCCGGCGACACCGGTGGTGACCATGTTCTTCGGGTAGAAGGCGTTGGCGTAGATCCCCCATTGGGTGAAGTACGCCGTCTTGACGCCACCGCTGGTCGCCTGTGGCGCCGAGGTGGCTGCGTTGGCTGCGGTGGCCGCGGTGGCGTCCGGGCTCGCGAGCGAGACGCCGGCGGCGGTGATCAGGGCGGTGGCCGCGACGGCGGCGGTGGCGGTGAGCGTGCGCAATCGACTCATCAGAGTTCCTCCGGAGCGATGGGACGGAAGCGGTCCGGTGAAATTTAGTTAAAGACGCTTCGAAAGGAACCGTAGCCGTTTCCGGCGGGTTGGTCGCGGCCTCGTTGTGGCGGATTCCCGCTGCTGACGGAAACCCGACAGCCCTTTGTCCACAGGCGATCCGGTCGCCTGCTCAGAACTGGCCGAACAACGGCATGTTCTAGGCATGGACACGAACTCAGCAACCCCATCGGTGCTCATGGCAACTACTAACGAGGCGCTCCTCGACGACCTGCTCAGGCTGGCCGCGGCCGCGTCGATCACTCCGCTGGTCGAGCCCGACCTGCTCGGCCTCCGGCGCAGTTGGCACACCTGTCCGCTGGTGGTCGTCGGTCGCGACCTTGCCGAGCCTCTGGCCCGCATCCAGCCCGCCCAGCGGCCTGGCGTCGTCGTGGTCGGCTCGGCGCTGGACGGCGACGATCTCTATCGCTGCGCGTTCGACGTCGGAGCGGATGCCGTCTGCCGCCTGCCTGATGACGAGACCTTGCTCGCGGGCAAGTTGGCCGATGCGTTGGACGGTTCGACGCGCACCGCCGTGACGCTGGCGTTCGTCGGCGGCTGCGGGGGAGCAGGGTCCACCACGCTCGCGGCGGCAGTGGCCGTCTTCGGCAACCGCCGCGGATTCCGGACGATGCTGATCGACGGTGACCCACTCGGCGGCGGCATCGAGCTCGCCCTCGGTATCGAGCACGACGCCGGCGACCGCTGGCCCAAACTCCTGAACGCCTCAGGACGGATCAGCGCATCCGCGTTGCGCTCAGCACTCCCTTCGATCGACGGCCTGGCCGTCCTGTCCTGGGACCAGTCCGACGTCACCGTGCTGCCGCCCGACACCATGAGCTCGGTCATCGGCGCCGCCCAACGCAGCAACGACCTCGTCGTCCTCGACCTACCCCGGCATGCCGATCCCACCGTCGAGGAAGGCTTCATCCGCTCCACCGCCACCCTCCTCGTCGTCCCGTGCGACGTCCGCTCGGTCGCCGCCGCGAAACGCCTCTCCGGTCCGCTCCGTTCCGTTGCCGGCGACCTGCAGGTCGTCCTCCGCGAGTCCCGCCCCGGTCTCTCGGCCGCCGATGTCGCATCGCACCTCGCATTGCCCATAGCAACAAAGGTCGGCACCGAACGCACGCTCCCTCGGGCGATGGATCAAGGCCACTTCGTCCCGCATCCCAGAAGTCCGTTGACGCGTGCGGCCACCACCCTCCTGGACCTGTTCGACCTGATCGACTCGGCCGCCCCATCCGCTCTCGCGCATTCGGTGATCGCATGAGCAGCACGGTCGTTCCCGCCGACCTGCTCGATCGCGTCCGCGGAACCCTGGCCCTCACGGGCGCCGCGCCAACGCCGGTTCACGTCGCGGCAGCCCTACGCGCCGACGGCACCATCTGCGGCGACGCGATGGTTCTGGCCGTCGTCACCGCCCTCCGCCGCGAAGCCCTCGGTGCCGGTCCGCTCGACAGCCTGCTCGCCGAGCCCGGTGTCACGGACATCCTGGTCAACGGCCCCGACGAGGTCTACATCGATCGCGGCCACGGCCTCGAGTTCGTCGCCATCCGCACCGGCGACGAGCCCGCCATCCGCCGCCTCGCCACCCGCCTGGCCGCCGCGGCCGGCCGCCGCCTGGACGACTCCACTCCGTACGTCGATGTACGCCTCGCCGACGGCACCCGCTTCCACGCCGTACTGGCACCCATCGCCGCGCCAGGCACCTGCCTGTCGCTCCGCGTCCCGTCGCGCAAGGTCTTCACCCTCGACGACCTCGTCACCGCCGGCGCCCTCCCGAAACCCGGCGCCGCCATCCTCCAAGACCTCCTCGACTCACGCCTGGCGTTCCTGATCAGCGGCGGCACCGGAACCGGCAAGACCACCCTTCTCAACTCCCTCCTGTCCCTGGCGAACCCGTCCGAACGCCTGGTCCTGGTCGAAGACGCCAACGAACTCCGCCCCGACCATCCGCATGTGGTCCGCCTGGAAGCCCGCCCACCGAACGTCGAAGGCACCGGCGAAATCTCCCTCCGGGATCTAGTCCGTCAGGCCCTCCGCATGCGCCCCGACCGCCTGGTCGTCGGCGAGGTCCGCGGCGCCGAAGTAATCGACCTCCTCACCGCCCTCAACACCGGCCATGAGGGCGGCTGCGGCACCATCCACGCCAACTCCGCCGCCGACGTCCCAGCCCGTCTGGAAGCCCTCGGCGCCCTCGCCGGCCAATCCCCCCAAGCCATCCACAGCCAAGCAGCCTCCGCCCTCCACGCCGTGATCCACCTGACCCGAACCCCCACGGGCCACCGCCGAATATCAGAAATCCATACCTTCACCAGATCCCCCACCGGCCCCCTAACCACCCACCCCGCCGTCACCTTCCACCCCAACGACACCCTCACCCTCCACCCACCCGCGCACCTCTTCACCCGCCCACCCACCCCCTCGCACCCACACCCACCCACCGCCACCTCGGCACCCACCACCACCTCGGCACCCACCGCCGCCTCGGCACCCACCGCCGCCTCGGCACCCACCGCCGCCTCGGCCCAATCCTCGCTAGTCACGGCCGACCCGCCTACATCACCCACGCCAGGTTCGCCCACCCGCACTCCGCCCGCGCTCGCTGCTCCCGGTACGCCCGCGTCGCTCACTCCTACTCCACCCGCGCCACCTTCCCATGCTTCGCCCACGCCGCACATATCCACGTCTGCCACGAACGCACGGCCCGCTCCCGCACCACTCACGCCCGCGAGCGGTGCTCCATGAGCCCCGCCTTCCTCGCCGCGATCCTCGCCCTCATCACCTGCACCCTCGCCCTCCCACCGCGCTCCCCAGGCCTCCACCGCCTGCAACCAACCCGCACCCGCCGGCTAACCCGCAACCAACGAACCGACCGCAACCTCGACCAGGCCGAACCAACCCGCAGACGCTGGCGCCCCCAACGAACTCGCATCTGGCTCCTGGCCCCACCAACCGCCTTAGCCACCGCCGCACTAGGCCCCCAAGCCCTCGTCGCAACCCTCGCAACAGCCACCGTCCTAGCGCTCATCGCAAACCAACGAACCCACCACCAACACCAGAAGTCCACCACCGCCCGCCGAGCCCAAATCATCGAAGCCCTCGACGTCCTAGCCGCAGACCTCTCTGCCGGCCGCCCACCCATCGCCGCCCTCGAAGGCGCCGCCTCCATCAGCCCAGACCTCGAAGTAGCCCACGCCGCAGCCAACCTCGGCGCCGACGTCCCCGCTGCCCTGACCCGAGCATCAACCGCTCCAGGCGCCTCCAGCCTCCGCGCCCTAGCCGCAGCCTGGCGAGTCACCGAACAATCCGGCGCCGCCTTCGCCACCATCACCGAACGCCTGGCCGACTCCCTCCGAGCCGACGAAGCCATCCGCCGCCAAACCGAATCCAGCCTCGCCGGCGCCCGCTCCACCGCCCGACTCCTGGCGATCCTCCCCGCCTTCGGCATAGCCCTCGGCTACTCCCTAGGCGCAGACCCAGTCACGTTCCTGACCGCCACCCCACCCGGCTGGCTCTGCCTGGCCGTCGGCCTGGCCCTGACCACAGCCGGCCTCCACTGGACCACCCACCTCGCCAAACCCCCAACCTGAGCAAGGTCTTCGTATGCCGCCAGCCGCACCCGCCGCCATATCGGTTGCCCTCAGCACCTACCTACTCATCCCGCCACGCCAAAGCCTTCGCCGCCTGACCCCACCCAAGCCACGAAAACGCCCTCAAATCCCGCGTGCAACACGCCTAGCCAGCACTGTCGCCGCCCTGGCCACCCTCCTCATCATCGGCCTCCCCTGGGGCGTCATCCCGGCCGCCATCGCGTACTACGCCATCCCCAAAGCGCTAGCCCGCCTAGAACCAGCCACCACCAAACAACGCAACGCCCAACTAGCCCGCGACCTCCCGCTGGCCATCGACCTCCTCACCGCCTGCCTCCGAGCCGGCCGCCCACCCCAACACGCCCTCACCCTCGTAGCCGAAGCCCTCCCCGGCCCACTCGCCGACGTCTTCGCCAAGATCGCCCACCACCTCGCACTAGGCGCAGACCCCATGACCGCCTGGTCGCACCTCCACACCGAACCTTCCTGCGCCCCCATGGCCCGAGCAATCACCCGTTCTCTCCGCTCCGGCGCCCCACTCTCCAAGACCCTCGAACACCTCTCCGACGAAACCCGCCGCACCCACCACCACACCGCCGACCAACAAGCCCGCTCCGCGGAATCCCGAGCCGCCCTACCCCTCGGCCTCTGCTTCCTCCCAGCCTTCGTCCTCCTCTCCATAGTCCCCACCATCGCCGACTCCCTAATCCCCAACCTCCTCCACCCCTAGCGCTGTCCACACCCTCAAACTCCTTGTAAATAAGCCCTCCCAACAACGGCATCCTCCAATCAAGCCCCCAAACCCGCCGCCCCCGCACCCACCAAGGAGCACACAATGCGCACCCCGACAACCCTTCCCAACACCCCTCCCACCCCCACCAGCAACCAGCCCACCTCGACTCCCACCGAACCGCCCACCCCGTATCCCGCGAACCCACTGAGCCAACATCCCACCAGCGTTCCGAACACCCACCCAACGAAGTCGTCCACCCCGCTCGTCGCCGAACCGGCGAACCGCCGCCCCGCCGAGCCGTTCAGTCTGCGGCTCGCCGAGTCACTCAGCATGCCGCTCCCCAAGCCAGGCGAACTCCCCGTCGCCAGTTGCCACAGTTCCCGCTCGGTCCGACGCCTCCGCAGGAGTGCCTTCCGTCACCTACGTGCACGCACAGAACGAGGCGCGGCAACCGCCGAGTACGCGATCACCATCGTCGCCGCCTGTGGCCTCGGAGGTGTCCTGGTCGCACTTCTCAAATCCCCCGTGATGATGAACGCGCTCAAAGCCCTCATCAACTACGCCCTGAAGCTCGCCGGCGTAGAAGGCGTCCACCTCTAACCCCTAGTCAGGCGACCGGCCGGCCTCCCCTCCCCGGCCGGTCGCCACCCCAAGGACCCCAGATGCCCCTCCACCACAACACCCACGCGCAACATCCCGGCCCGACCACGCCGACAGCCCACAGCGCACCACTCCACCCGGCCACGTCGACTCGCCGGAGTACGCGGGTCGCCGGGGAATGTCGGTCTGCCGGCGCACGTCGGTTGACTCGCAGGCGTGGGCCGGTCCGAATGCTGCTCCGTGCGGAGCTTTTCGACCGCCCACACCGGCCGAGGTGGTCAGGGCGCGCTCGTGGGGTGGACCGGCCTCAGCGTGGTGCTGTGGTCGCGGAAATGGCGATTGTGCTTCCGGTGCTGGTTGCCCTTCTTCTGTTGGGCATCTGGGCGATCGGACTCGTCGTACTCAACATCCAGTGCATCGACGCCGCCCGGGACGTTGCACGCGCAGTCGCTCGTGGTGAGTCGCCAGATCAGGCCGAAGCTATCGGCCGCCGAGCCATCCCCACCGGGACGGTCACCATCACCCGTCAGGCCTCGGACATCCACGTAACCGTCACAGCTACTCCCGCTCACAAACCGCCACTCCTCACCTTTCTCACTCCCACCCGCATCGCTGCAACCGCCACCCTTCAGGCCGAACCGGAGACCTCATGACCCGATCCGAACGAGGTAGCGCCACCATCCACGCCCTCATTGCCGCCACGCTCCTCCTCACCGCCCTAGCAGCCGCGACCCTCTGGTCCGCCATCTCAACGGCCCGCCACAAACTCGCCGCCGCAGCAGACCTGACCGCGCTAAGTGCCGCCCAGTCCCTAACCACCAGCCCAGTCCCAGGCACGGCCGAGCCACAATCCGCAGCCCCGTCCGCGGCCTCGACTCGATCAACCGGTGAGGTTCTTCAGGTGAGAGAGGTGGGCAGTGTGTTCGGCGTACATTCGCTGAAGAACGACAGCTCTGGGCGACTGTTGCCTGCGGCGTCAGTGGATCGGGCTTGCGTGATAGCGGCTCGTACGGCGGCGCTCAATGGGGTGCGGCTGCGTGCCTGCGACGTCACGTCGGCGGCTGTGATGGTCGAGGTTTCGGTTGAACTGGATCTGCGTGTCGTCCACCCGGTGCTGACCGCGGCCGCTCGGGCTGGGCCTGCCTGATTGGGCAGGAAAATCGGGGTCGGCTCTGGTGTGATCGCGATCTGGTCGCAATCTGGTAGAGATGCCGCGTTGATGTGGACGATGTCCTGGCGGGCCCTTCAAAATCGGGACCCGAGTACTGCTCATCTTCCCGGACGTACTTCCCCGGCGCCCGGACGGTTACCTCGGAGGCTCGCTGTGCCCGACCCGATTCGGCTGTTGCTGGTCGACGACCAGATCCTCAGCCGAGGTTTGCTCCGGAGCGGTCTGGAACGCGAGCGCGATCTGGAGATCGTTGCCGAGCTCAACCGAACCGACGACGTCGTTGGCGCGGCGAAGCGGCACCGGGCGAACGTCGCGCTGCTCGACGCGGCGGGGCCGGCGCAGAACAGCATCACGGTGACCACCAAGCTGCGTACGTCGATGCCCGAGTGCCGTGTAGTCATGCTGACGACGTACGGGCGGCCGGTGCATCTCCGTCGCGGGCTCGATGCAGGGGCCAAGGGGTTCGCGTTGAAGGGCAGTCCGGCGCCGCAGCTCGCGGACGCGGTACGACGGGTGCACCTCGGGCTCCGGGTCGTTGACGCGAACCTCGCCGCGGAAACGCTGAAGTACTCCGAGACTCCGCTCAATGAAGACGAGACTGACACGCTGCGCGCGGCGCGGGAGGGCGGTTCGGTGGCGTTGATGGCGCAGAAGCTTCAGGTTTCCGAGCGGGTCGTGCGTACGCGGCTGTGGTCGGCTATCGGCAAGACAGGCGCCCGTACCCGCTCCGACGCGGTCCACGTAGCCGAACAGAACGGCTGGCTCCTCGACTGACCCGTCAGGCGATTCGCCCCGGGTCCGCGGAGGTTTGGGCGGCGGCTGCGACTTGGCGGAGGCAGACTGGGGTTGTGGATGGTGGGCGGAAGGTTGTTGTCGTTGACGCCGCGAACGTGGTGGGGTCGCGGCCGGACGGGTGGTGGCGGGATCGGGTCGGCGCTGCTCGGCGGCTGCTTGAGCGGTTGGCGGTGTTGCAGGAGCGGTTGGTGGACACCGACCTGATCGTGGTGTTGGAGGGTGCTGCTTGTCGGGCGGTTTCTGGGGTGGATGCGCCTGATACTGGGCGGGTTCGAGTGGTACTGGCGCCGGGGTCTGGTGATGACACGATCGTGCGGGTGACGGCGGAGGTTGTTGCGCAGGCGCAGGGTTCCGCGGTCACCGTGGTCACCGCGGATCGGGGGCTCCGGCAACGAATAGCAGCAGCCGGCGCTGCGTTCACGGGGCCGGGCTGGCTTCTGGACCAGTTGGACGAACTACCCCAGCAACCGCACAGCTGAACCGCGGTCAGAATCGCCAAGTACTCGCGGCTGCATGGCGCGGCATGCGGGTAGGCGGATGTCGGCGTGCGGCGGGGCGCGGGTGGGTGGCTGCCGGCGTGGGGTGGGCTTGGAGCGGGCGGTGGGGTTAGGTGCAGGTGGCTAGGAAGGCGCCGGTGTGGGTTAGGAGGAGGTGGGGGCCTGGAGTGGCGGGGAGGTGGGCTTCGGGGGAATTGACGGGGTGGCGGGTGCCGTCGGGGGAGATGACGAGGGTGTTGGGGGCGTCCAGGGCGATGAGTTCGTCGTCGGCTCGGACCAGGACGGGGGCGGTGTAGGACCAGGAGAGGGCGGTCCGGCCGGCGGCTAAGCCTTCCAAGGTGGCCGCGGCGAGTTCGTCGGGGCCTTCGGCGGAGGCGTCGACGGCGATCCACGTGGTAGGAGTGCCTGGCGTGCCGATCGACGTGGGGTTGTGCCAGTCGCTGCCACCGATCGGGATGGTGCCTTCGAGGCCCCAGGCCCGCCACCAGGCGATCGGCCCACCCCACGTGTGATCCAGCCAGGAGGAATGCCAGATCTCCGCGAGTGGCGGATGCTCGGGGAGCGGGTGGCGCCAGGAGCAGTCGCCGCCGAGCGGATGGTTGATGGACAGCAGACCGCCGCGGCGGGCGACCTCCGAGACCCACGTCGCGGCGGGCCGACGGAAGTCGATGAACCCGATGTCGCCGAACGCGTTGGCGTGCCCGGTGTCCGTTGTGACTTCCTGGCCAGGGATGAGGCCGATGCCGAAGCGACTACCGACGGAAGGGAGTTCCGAGTGATGGGCGACCGTGTTGTGGTCGGTGACGGCCAGTACGTCGAGCCCGGCTGACACCGCGAGCGCCGCGAGGTTGGCGATCGGTGTGGACCCGTCGGAGTGCAACGAGTGCGCGTGGAAGTCGCCCGCGATCCACTTGAGTCCGGACGAAGCCGGAAGGGTACGCCGAGGAGGTCGCGAGGGTACTGCGATTGCCGCGGAAGCGTCGGCGTACTCGGTCAGGCCGGGGATGGTGTCGACGGGACCGGTGACCGCTTCGACGAGGAGTTCTACGCCTTCGACGGGCACCCGGTGGAGGCCGAGCACGACCCACCACGTGCCCGGCTCGAGCTCGCCGGCGAGATAGCCGGGAGTGGCTGCCTCGGGAGTGATGGCGAAGGTACGACGGGCGCCGCCCGACCAGCCGCGCCAGCCGGCCGCGCCCTCGCAGCCGATGTCGATGACCGCGCCTTCGACTGCCGGGACGGTCAGCGTGACCAGGAGGCCGGGGCAGTCGGCGGGGATGTCCACCGGAAGCGAGTGCCAGACCGATTCGGCGCGGTCATCGAGTGTCCAGCGCCGGCGGTAGGAGGTGACAGCCATCAGACGAGATCCCAGTTCGCAAGGGCAATGGTCATGATGCGACGGCGGCCGGCTGACGGGCGAGGAGCTCGCCAGAGTCCCGGTCGTAGAGGAGGACCCGGGACGCAGGCGCAGTGAGAACGACCGTGGAGCCCGGAGACGGTTCGGTTTCCTCGGGGACGGTCACACCGACCAAGGTGTCGTCGCACTCGACGGTGACGAGCGACTGGGTGCCGAGGTTCTCGGCGACCACGACCGTGCCCCGGAGGACCGGGCCGGTGACGTCGCCGGCGGCCAGCGTGAGGTACTCCGGCCGGATGCCGACCGTGACCTCGGCGTCGACCGGCACCGAGAACGTGGTTGCAGGCAACGAGCCGCCGGCGACCGAGACTGCTCCCTGCGTCGCGTCCGAGTGGTCCGAGGACGAAGCGACGACCTTCCCGGGCAGCAAGTTCATCGGGGTGGAACCGATGAAGTTGGCCACGAAGGTGTTCGCCGGGCGGGCGAAGACCTCGCGCGGTGAACCGAGCTGGCGGAGCTTGCCCGACTCCATGACCGCGATGCGGTCGGCCAGCGCCAGCGCTTCCGCCTGGTCGTGGGTGACGAAGACCGTGGTGATGCCGAGGTCGCGCTGGAGCTTCTTCAGGAACGTCCGGGCCTCGAGGCGGAGCCGGGCGTCGAGGTTCGACAGCGGCTCGTCGAGGAGCAGCACCTTGCCCTCGGAGGCAATCGCCCGGGCCAGCGCGACGCGCTGCTGCTGACCGCCGGACAGCTGACCGGGCTTCCGCTCCAGGAGACCCTGCAGCGACAGCTCGCCGGCGGTGCGCTCAGCTGTCGCGGCACGGGTGGTCGCGGCAACTCGGCGTACCTTCAGGGGGTAGGTGATGTTCTCGGAGACGTTCATGTGGGGGAAGAGCGCGTAGTCCTGGAAGACCATCGCGACGCCGCGCTTGCCCGGTTCGGTCCGGGTGACGTCGGCGCCGTCGATGCGGACGGTGCCCTCGGTCGCGGACTCCAGGCCGGCGATCGTCCGCAGCAGCGTGGTCTTGCCACAGCCCGACGGGCCGAGCAGCGCGAAGAACTCGCCGTCGGCCACGTGCAGGTCCAGCCCGTCGACAGCGCGGACGCCGTTCGGGTAGACGGTCGCGAGGCCCTCGATGTCGATGCCCGCCATCAGACCGTGGTCCCTTCGTGGAAGATGCCCGCCATCAAACCGATCCTTTCGTGGACAGACATCAGCTCTTGATCCCTCCGTGGAAGCGGAACCCGTACCGCGAGTTCACCAACAGGTACAGCACGACGACCGGGATCGAGAACAACAGCGAGAACACCGGCAGCACCTGCAGGTTCACGCTGCCGCCCTCGTCGGTGAGGGTCTGCATCAGCACCGCACCGGGTTGCTTGTCGATCGACCGGATGAGCAGGAAGGGCACCAGGAAGTTGCCCCAGGAGTTCACGAACGCCCAGACCATGATCGTCGCCAGTCCGGGACGAGCGACCGGGAGTACGACGTCCCGCAGGATCTGGCCCGTGGACGCGCCGAAGACCCGCGCCGACTCCTCGTACGACTTCGGCACCGCGTCGACGAAGTCCTTCAGGATGAAGATCGCCGCCGGCAACAAACCGCCGGTCATCACCAGCGCGACGCCGAACCGCGAGTCGATCAGCCCGAGCTGGAACATCATCACGAAGATCGGCACCATCGCCGCGGTCCCGGTCACCACCGAGGACAGCAGCAGCAACCCGTACAGCAGCGCGTCCCGCCCCGGGAGGCGGACCCGCGACAACGCGTACGACGCCAGCGCTGCGAACGCAGTCACGGCGACAGCGGTCGTCACGCAGATCAGCAGCGAGTTGACCATCGAATGCATCGCATACGGATGGTCCAGAGTCTTCCGGACGTTCTCCAGCGTCCAGTCCGGCCAGCGCACCCCGAGGCCGGGATTGCTGTCGAAAGGCGCCGAAGCGATCCACAACATCGGTACGGCGAAGAACAGCGTGATCGCGCAGATCAGCACGTAGAACCCGATGCGGCGCAGCACAAAGGACGTCATGACCGCCTCCGGAGCAACCGCAGGTAGAGCAGCGAGACCAGCAGGTTCGCGATCAGCAGCAGGAACGAGATCGCCGACGAGTACCCGAGCTCACCGCCCTGCAGCGCCACGTTGTAGATGTAGACCGGCACGGTCTCGGACTCGTGGTTCGGCCCGCCCTTGGTGAGCAGGAACGGCGAGAAGTCGTTCGCCGTCCACAGCGAGATCAGCAGCGTGTTCGTCAGCACGTGGCCGCGGATGTGCGGGAACACCACGTCCCGCAGCGTCTGCCAGCCCGACGCGCCGACCATCCGCGCCGACTCGAGTTGCGACGGTGGCACCGCCTGCAGCGCGGACGAGTAGAGCATCATCGAGAACGCCGTACCGCGCCAGGTGTTGAACACCACGAGACAGGCCATCGGGTAGTCGATCAGCCAGGCGGTCCCCGGAGTACCTAGGAGACTATTGAGCGTGCCGCCGTCGCGGTCGAAGAACGCGACCCACAGGTATGCGACCACGGTCGACGGCAGGATCCACGCGAGCAGCACGAACGCCTCGACGGTACGCCGGACCGCCGGCCGTGCACGCCGCATCACCCACGCCAGCGTGAAGCCGAGGACGTTCTGGCCGATGATCGCCGAGCCGAGAACGAACACCAACGTCAGCCACAACGCGTTGTGGAAGAGCGCGTCGTTCAGCGCCTTCGTGTAGTTCGACAGCCCCACGATCGAGGGCGAGACGGCCTCGACGCCGGTGAGCCGATAGTTGGTGACGCCGATGTAGATGGTCCAGAGCGCGGGGAAGATCAGGAACGCGCCGATCAGCAGCAGCGCGGGCGCGAGGAAACCGAGCGCCCGGCCGACCCCGAGCCCCGCGACGTCGCGCGCGGGTCCTCGGGGGCCGGCCGATCCACGTCCCGGCGCCGGCTCGGCGGGCGCCGGAGGTGCGGAAGCGGAAGTCATCAGTTGCCGGCGACCTTGTCCTTGCCGCCGGCCGCCGTCTCGACGGCCTTCTGGTAGGCCCGAGCGGCCGCGTCCGTCGACTTGCCGCCGACGACGTCGGCCGTCGCCTGCTGCAGCGCGGCCGAGACCTTCGGGTACTCCGCCAGCCCCGGACGGAACTGCGTGATCGGGAGGACCTTCTCGGCCACGAAGCTCAGCATCGGGTCACTCGCGAGGACCTCGCTGTTGACGTCGTTGCGCTGGGTGATCTTGGCCGCGCCGTCGAGGGACGCCTTGACCATCTCCGCGGAGTTCATGAACTGCAGCAGTTCCCAGGCCTGCTGCGGGAACTTGGTGTTCGGGTTGATCACGGTCGCACCGCCACCCGACATCGAGACGAAGTCCTGGCCCTTGACGCCGGCGCCCGGCCGGGCGGCCGGGATCAGCGCGTAGCCGACGGCGGAGTCGCGGTCGGCCATCTTGGCCACGCCCGCCTTGGGCTCCACCACGCTGCGCCAGAAGTAGTCGCCCTCGAGCAGAATGCCGATCTTGTTCGCGGCGAACTCGGCGAAGGACTTGTCCCGGCCCTTGGCCTCGCGCTGCAGCACCGGGTCACCGAGACCGGTGCTGTAGATCTTGTGGTAGAAGTCCAGCACCTGGCGCAGCTTCGGGGTGTCGCCAAGCCACTTGCCGTCGGAGTTCACGGTCGCGCCGGTGCCGACGAGCAGCGGCAGCACGCCCTGCATGGAGGTCGCCTCGCCCATCGCCGTACCGGCGTTGATCTGGATCGGGGTGACGCCGGAGATCTTCTCCAGCGCCTGACCTGCGGTGATGATGTCGTCCCAGGACTTCGGCTGCCAATCGGCGGGCAGGCCGGCCTGCTGGAACAGCTTCTTGTTGAAGTACAGCACGCGGCCATCGGTGCCGCCGGGCACGCCGTACCGCTTGCCGTCGAAGCTGCCGAGGGCCTGGACCGACTCCGGGATCTGTTTCCAGCCGTCCCAGTCGTTCACCTTGCCGGCGTCGCCGACGGTGTCGGTGAGCGGCTTGATGTAGCCGGCCTGGGCGAACTCGCCGACCCAGATGCCGTCGATCTGGAACAGGTCCGGTCCGGACTTGTTCGACAGGTCGAGGGACAGTTTCTGCTTGTAGACCTCGTCGTCGGAGCCGTCGCCCTGGAACTTGACGGTGACGTCGACGCCCTTGCCCTTCTGCTCGGCGACGAACTTCGGGATCAGTACGTCGGAGATGAAGGTCGCGCCGGCGCTGCTCTTACCGCCCTTGACCGAGTTCGAGCCGATGGTCAGCTCGACCTGCTTGGCGTCGGCGTTGCGGTTCGCGTCCTGGCCGCCGCTGTCGCCGGACCCGGACGAGCCGAGGCATCCGGTGAGCAGGGCGAGGGCTGCGGCGCCGAGCACGCCGGCGGTGGTCAACCGCGAGAGAGATCGCATCAGGGCTCCTAGCGAAAGTGGTCCAGCGACAGTGCCGGTCAAAGATTGGCATTCCCGGGCGACTATGTGAAGACTTTTTCCCAACCCTGAGTGAACGTTATCAGGTGCTGCAGGCAACCAACCGCGGACTGTCAAGCCGGGATCCCACGGGATGCATTGCGGAAGAGTTAAAGAATGCTCAAGGTTCTGTGGCAACAGGTGATTGAGTAGATACAGAGGGTGACCGGGGGAGCTACTGTCTTGCCGTTCGGTTCAGTGGATCGGAGGTGACAGACATGAGACTGCTCCACGGAGTTGCTTGCCTTCTCGACGACCTGCTCGACTGCTGGTGTTGGTGGTGAGCGTGGCCGCCTGGTGACGGCTGCGGACCTGACGGCCGCGAGGTGACGACGCTGCCCGGCTCCCGCTGACGCGCAAGCAGCGGGGCATCCCGGGACTCATCCCCGAGCACCGAGCGACCGTCGTTCGATTCACCAGAGACAACCGAATCAGAACGTGTCGATCCGAAGGAGCGAAAACGGCCGGCCCCGACGATGTCGGGGCCGGCCGTCCTCTTCTCGGTAGTGTCCGGTACGAATCCTTCCCGGCTAGCTCTGGGCCAGCTGCATCATCTGCTTCGGCAGCACCGACATCTGGGCCGGGATCGGCACCTGCGGCCGCAGTAGCGTCAGCAGGCTCGCTGCCGCACCCGCGATCGGCAACGGCAGGGCCAGGCCCAGCGATGCCAGCAGCGCGTTCACGAGCGCCAGAACGGCGCCCAGGATGTCCAGGCTCGGTACCGGCAGTCCGGCCCACGCCTGGATCGGCGTGCCGGCTGCGCTCATGCTGCCGGTCGGTTGCGCTTGCTTGGCCTTCCCCTTGCCAAGCAGCGACGTCAGGGCGAGGCCACTGGCCGCGTTCACGAACGTGCCGCTGCCCTCGTCGTAGTTCCACTTCTGCCCGTCGCCGTTACGGCAGGGCAGCACCAGCAGTGGTGCGGAGGCCGGCACCTTGGCCAGGTCCGCTCCGCTGTCCAGGCAGGCTCCGGTCGTCGCAAGGGCGCCACCGACGCTCTTGCTCATCGCGACCTGCAGCTGGCCGGACTCGGTGTAGATCCACTCCTGGGTCTTGCCCTCCTTGCCCGGGGCGCACGCCATCATGACCGCCATCGGGACCTTGTCGGCCGCCACGAAGGTCAGGCAGTAGCGGGTGTCGGAGCGAGTGGCGATCTGCTGTGCCACGCCGACCGTGACGCCTGGTGTCTTCGGGCCACCGGAGGCCGGGTTCGCGGCCTGTGCCGGTACGGCGGTGGCGAGCGCGACGCTGACCGCGAGCACCACCACGCCGGTGCGGCTGAACAGTTTTCGGATGATCAAGACAACCTCCAGAGGTCGTGCCATCGCAGTAGGCGTCAGGTCGTCGGGACCCCGTGGCGCGAGCCGGTGAACCGGCAGTGACGCAGCGCGACGTTGACGCCACAACCAGTAAGGCACAGGAGTGTCCGGTGAGGTTATGCCGATTTCGCGAAACTTGATGCCAATGGCAACTAACTGCCAATCTGATGTCGTTGCACAGGGCATCGACATCAGGCTGCGAGGTCGCCGTTCGATCGCTGTGAACTGTTCGAGATCTTACGGTGATCCGCTGGGATTCCGGTAGTTCTCCGCGATGGTTGGTGCTGGAGGCAACGGAGTTGTCAGTGCGGCTGCCGGTGCTCCGTGGGGTCGGCGGCGGAGTGCCGTGCGACGGGCTCCTCGGTCGCCGGGGCGTCGTCGACAAGGGTCTCGTCGCGCTCCGTGGACAGCTCCGGAGTGCTGTCACTCTGAGTGACCTGGGCGCGGAGCTCGCGCATCTCCTTACGGCGGCGCAGCGTGCGGCCGAGACCCTTCTTCAGCAACCACAGGCCGGCGACCAGGGCCGCACCGGTGACGGCGCCGAGGAAGTAGACGGTCGGCACCGAGACGCCGAAGTCGACGCCGAACACCTCCAGCTTGGTGGAGGCGGTCGAGGACACCGAGACGCCGAGTCCGAACAGTACGGCGAGGGCGATCAGGACGATTCCGAGGACGGCCATGGCGAGCTGCCTTTCTGCCGGCCTACGCCGGCCCTTCAGGCCTCACTGCTCAGGAGTGCGGAGAGCAGCGTCACCGCGCCGCTCTTGTCGAGTGGGTTGTTCTGGTTCCCACACTTGGGCGACTGTACGCACGAAGGGCATCCATCCGTGCAATCACAGTGTGCAATCGCCTCGCGTGTCGCCGTCAACCACTCGCGCGCCGCGGCGTACCCGTGTTCGGCGAAGCCCGCGCCACCCGGGTGGCCGTCGTACACGAAGACGGTGAGGCAGCCGGTGTCGGCGTGCCGGGCGGTGGAGACGCCGCCGATGTCCCAGCGGTCGCAGGTGGCGAACAGTGGGAGCAGGCCGATCGACGCGTGCTCGGCCGCGTGCGCCGCTCCCGGGATGTCTTCCAGCCCGAGCCCGGCGACGACGGTGTCGGGCATCGTCCACCAGACGGCCTTGGTCTGCAGAGTGCGCACCGGCAGGTCCAGGGGTTGTTCGTCGAGTACGTCGCCGGTCGCGATCAGCTTGCGCTGGTACGAGATGACTTGGCTGGTCACCTGGACCCAGCCGCGCGAGAGCTCCGCCGTACCCCAGGCGCAGGTCTCCTCGGTCGCCAGGATGCTGATCTCGGTCACGTCCCGCGCGAACGTCGTGTAGTCCGGCGAGGCCGGCTCGACGACCGCGGCCTGCTCCTCCAGGTCCAGCGAACGCACCAGATAGGACTCACCCGCGTGGACGTAGACAGCGCCCTCGTGGACCGAGGCATGGGCCGAGCCGCCGTCGACCGTGCCGAGCAGCCGACCGGTCCGGTCCTCGACGATCTGCACCGTCTTGCCACCGGCCGACCGGATGTCGATGGCGTCGACAGCCCGCTCCCGCCGTGTCCAGAACCACCCGTGCGGCCGCTCGCGCAGCAGCCCCTGCCGGACGAGCTGGGCGATCACCGTCTCAGTACTACTGCCGAAGATCTCGAAGTCGTCCGTGGTCAGCGGCAACTCCTGCGCGGCAGCGCACAGCTGCGGTCCGAGGACGTACGGGTTCTCCGGGTTGAACACCGTTGCCTCGACCGGCCGTCCGAAGATCGCCGTGGGGTGCCGGACCAGATAGGTGTCCAGTGGGTCGTCTCGAGCGATCAGCAAGGCCAGCGCGTCCCCGCCCGCGCGACCGGCGCGCCCGGCCTGCTGCCAGAGCGATGCGCGCGTGCCAGGCCAGCCAGACAGCAGCACGGCGTCCAGCCCCGCGATGTCGATGCCCAGCTCCAGAGCATTGGTCGCCGCGACGCCGGTCAGCTCGCCGCTCTGCAGCATCCCCTCGAGTCGACGACGCTCCTCCGGCAGATAGCCGGCCCGGTACGCCGACACCTGGTCCATCAGCGACGGGTCGACCTCCGCCAGGTTCTCCCGGGCTGTCATGGCGACCGACTCGGCCCCGCGCCGCGATCTCACGAACGCGACGGTCCGGACGCCGGTGACCACGAGATCGCTCAACAGGTCCGCGACCTCGGCCGTGGCGGAGCGCCGTACCGGTGCGCCGTTCTCGCCGTGCAGGGAGGTCAGCGGCGGCTCCCAGAGCCCGAAAGCGACGCCGCCACGCGGCGAGCCGTCCTCGACGACCTCCACCATCGGTAGACCGGTCAGGCGTTCCCCGGACGTCGCCGGCTCGGACACGGTCGCCGAAGCGCAGATGAAGATCGGATGGGCGCCGTACTGGGCACACACCCGACGGAGCCGTCGCAGTACGCCGGCCACGTGCGCACCGAAGACGCCGCGGTAGTGATGACACTCGTCGACCACTACGTACTGCAGGCAGCCCAGGAAACGCGCCCAGCGCTGGTGATTGGGCAGCACCGACCGGTGCAACATGTCGGGGTTGCTCAGCACGTACGTCGCGTGGTCGCGGGCCCAGTCGCGCTCGGTGCGCTCGGAGTCCCCGTCCAGGGTCGTCGCGCGCAGACCGGGCACGGTGTACGACGACACGGCGCGCAGCTGGTCGTGCGCCAGCGCCTTGGTCGGCGACAGGTACAGCACCGAGGCCGTCCGGCGGTGTGGCGAGGCGGCCTGCGCGATGCTCAACGTGGCGAAGGCGGGTAGTAGGTACCCGAGAGACTTGCCCGAGGCCGTCCCGGTCGCGACCACGACGTGCTTCCCGGCGTACGCCGCTTCGGCGGTCGCGACCTGGTGGGTCCAGGGCGCGATGATGCCGCAGTCGCTCAGCTGACCGAGCACCTCGGCCGGGACCCACCGCGGCCAGTCGGACGTCTGTCCCGGCCGGGGTGGCACCGACTCGACGTGCGTCAGCCGGTCGTCGCGGCCCGCGGCCAGCCGTTTCAGCACCGCCGCCGCCTCACCACCCGCACGCATACCGCGAGCCTAGTCTTCGCCACGGACAGCTCCTGACTGAGGACCAGCTGAGAATGCACGGGCGGATGCACGCGCTTTTTCCGGAGGGGAATCGACTTCGGTCGGACGAGATGAAAGAGTTTTCTGCAACGGGTCTTCTCACGGTCCGTACATGGTTGAATGCAGCAGTTCACGGGATCGGAGGCCGAAGTGGATCTGTCGCTGACCGCGCGCGCCGAGGGCGGGCGCACCGTCATCGAGGTGGCGGGGGAGATCGACGTCTACACCGCACCGAAGCTCCGCGAGAAGATCGCCACGCTCGTCGACGAAGGGCAGTACGACCTCGTCATCGACCTGGAACGCGTGGAGTTCCTGGACTCCACCGGTCTCGGCGTTCTCGTCGGCGGACTGAAACGGGTGCGCACCCACGACGGATCCCTGTCCCTGGTCTGCACCCAGGAACGGCTGCTGAAGATCTTCCGGATCACCGGCCTGACCAAGGTCTTCGACATCCATCCGGACGTCGCGTCGGCGATCTGACCGAAGTGAAATGGTGTCCGCACCACTACGAAGGGTGATCATCCCGCTCAGGTTCCGGCACAGGACTTGCCCTGCCGACCCGGTATGGCGTAGACCACCCTGTCGTCAGGTCTGGTCGGGAACCCGTTAAAGTAGCCCACCGCGCCAGACCGCTGGCGCTGTGTCGTATTTCCCCAACCCTTCGGTTGCGGCAGACGGGGGCCGTCAAGCCTGGATGGGTTGCCTACAAGGAGGACGGATGTCCGCACGGCTTGTGCCACAAGCGGTGGATCTTTCGTCGAGCAACACCACACTGGTGATCGTCGTCGGGGTGATCGCGATCCTCGCGGTTGCCATTGCGATGGTCTTCCGGGGCCAGGTGCTTGCCGCGAACGATGGCACCGAGAACATGAAGACGATCGCCGCTGCGGTCCAGGAAGGCGCCTCGGCGTACCTGAACCGGCAGTTCCGGACGCTGTCGGTCTTCGCCGTGGTCGCGTTTCTGCTGTTGTTCCTGCTGCCGGCGCACACCGACGGTGGTAACGAGACCACGCTGAAGATCTTCCGGTCGGTCTTCTTCCTGGTCGGAGCGGGCTTCTCGGCCGCGATCGGCTACCTGGGCATGTGGCTCGCGACGCGCGCCAACGTCCGGGTCGCCGCGGCCGCCCGGGACGAGGGCCGCAACCCGGCGATGCGGGTCGCGTTCCGCACCGGTGGCACCGTCGGCATGGCGACCGTGGGCTTCGGTCTGTTCGGTGCCGCGCTGGTCGTGCTGCTGTTCAAGGGCGACGCCCCGACGGTGCTCGAGGGCTTCGGTTTCGGCGCCGCGATGCTGGCGATGTTCATGCGCGTCGGCGGCGGTATCTTCACCAAGGCCGCCGACGTCGGCGCGGACCTGGTTGGCAAGGTCGAGCAGAACATCCCCGAGGACGACCCGCGGAACGCCGCGACCATCGCCGACAACGTCGGTGACAACGTCGGCGACTGCGCCGGGATGGCGGCCGACCTGTTCGAGTCGTACGCCGTGATGCTGGTGGCCTCGCTGATCCTGGGCAAGGCCGCGTTCGGCGAGCAGGGCCTGATCTTCCCGCTGATCGTGCCGGCCATCGGCGCGCTCACCGCGGTCGTCGGCGTCTTCCTGACCCGCCCGCGCACCGGCGAGAACGGCCTGCGGACCATCAACCGCGCCTTCTACATCTCCGCGATCATCTCCGGCGTGCTCTGCGCGGTGGCGGCGTTCGTGTACCTGCCGAGCAGCTTCAAGGAGCTGACCGGCGCGACCGAGGCGATCGCCGCGCACGACGGCGACCCGCGGCTGATCGCGACCGTCTCGGTGATCATCGGCATCGTGCTGGCGGCGATCATCCTGGCGCTGACCGGTTACTTCACCGGCACCGAGGACAAGCCGGTCAAGGACGTCGGCAAGTCCTCGCTGACCGGTGCCGCGACCGTCATCCTGTCCGGTATCTCGGTCGGCTTCGAGTCCGCCGTCTACACCGCAGTGGTGATCGCGGCGGCCGTGTACGGCGCCTTCCTGGTCGGTGGCTCCGGCGTCGTCGCGCTGTTCGCGATCGCGCTGGCCGGTTGTGGTCTGCTGACCACCGTCGGCGTCATCGTCGCCATGGACACCTTCGGCCCGGTCTCCGACAACGCGCAGGGCATCGCCGAGATGTCCGGTGACGTGGACGGCGAGGCGGCCCAGATCCTCACCGAGCTGGACGCCGTCGGCAACACCACCAAGGCGATCACCAAGGGCATCGCGATCGCGACCGCCGTACTGGCCGCGACCGCGCTGTTCGGTTCCTACACCGACGCGATCCGGTCCGCGCTGGGCGACAGCTACTCGAAGTTCGAGGCGGACGCCCTGGTGTTCAACCCGGGCACGCTGGTCGGCCTGATCCTCGGTGCCGCGGTCGTGTTCATGTTCTCGGGTCTGGCCATCAACGCGGTCGGCCGCGCCGCCGGTGCGGTCGTCTACGAGGTACGGCGCCAGTTCCGCGACATCCCGGGGATCATGGAGGGCACGGGCAAGCCGGAGTACGGCAAGGTCGTGGACATCTGCACCCGCGACTCGCTGCGGGAGCTGGCCACCCCGGGTCTGCTCGCGCTGACCGCGCCGATCGCCGTCGGCTTCGGCCTGGGCGCCTCGGCGCTGGCCGGCTACCTGGCCGGTGCGATCGGTTCCGGCACGCTGATGGCGGTCTTCCTGGCCAACTCCGGTGGTGCCTGGGACAACGCCAAGAAGCTGGTCGAGGACGGCAACCACGGTGGCAAGGGTTCGCCCGCGCACGAGGCCACCGTCATCGGTGACACCGTCGGTGACCCGTTCAAGGACACCGCGGGCCCGGCCATCAACCCGCTGATCAAGGTGATGAACCTGGTCTCGGTGCTGATCGCGCCGGCGGTCGTCGGCATGTCGGCGATCGGCAACGACACCAACACCACGCTGCGGATCATCATCGCGGTCGTCGCGGTGGTCATCCTGGCCGCCGCCGTGATCGTCTCCAAGCGCCGTGAGTCGGTCATCGCCGACACCCCGGCGGAGGCGAAGGCAGCCGCCTGACGCAGGCAAGCGACGCAACGGCCCGCCGGTTCTCCGGCGGGCCGTTCCGCGTCCTGGGGGCCACTGACGGCTGGACCCCGGCCAGCACGCCCCTTTACTGTCGAGACACGGACTGGCGCTCCGCGTGGGGAGGTGGCGAGTGCCTCGACGGCATGACACAGGCTCGACACTTTCCCGTACGGCGGCACTCCTGCTGGTCGCCGTCCTGGCTGTGCTGGGTACGACGCAGTCCGCGAACGCGCAGCCGCCGCAGCCGGACGTCGCGTATCTGACTGCCGCGCACCAGCTCAACCTGACGATCATCCAGGCGGCCCACGCGGCGACGACGCAGGGCCGGAGCTCGTGCGTGCGAAGCACCGCCGCCCAGATCGAACGGCAACACCGCACGCTGGCCGCGCAGGAGATCGACGTCGCCACCAGGTTCGGCATCGGGCTGGTATCGATCCCGTCGCAGGCGCAGCGTCAGCAACTCGAAGCTCTCGCCGCCAAAGCAGGCACCTCCGGGTACGACGCTCCGTGGGTTGCCCTGCAGGAGAAGGCGCACCAGCAGTACCTCGCATTGGTGAACGGTGAGTTGCCGAAATCCGCCTCACCCGCTGTCGAGTCGTTGGCGAACGGCGCCAAGCCCGTCCTCGCGATGCATCAGCGCATGCTGGCAACGCCCTGTCGCCCTGGCGCCACCACTCCCGTGGTGCCGACTGGCGATGGTGGCCAGGTAGCCGCGGCTGCGCAGGTTCGCACGCGAGTGGCGTTGGTGCTCCTGGGGATCGGCGTACTGCTGCTGCTCGTCGGCAAGAAGGCTCCGGTACGGCGGCGGTTGCTCGGGGCCGGAGCGGTCGGACTTGCGCTGCTCCTGACATTCAGCGGGCTGCACGGTGATTCCGGGAAGGTCCCAGAGGCCGGCGGGCCGGCGGCGGATCGGGAGGCGGCCGTTCCGCCGGTCCGGCTGGCGTTGCCAGGCTTCCTCGATGCGCAGGTGACACCGGTTGCGACGGCGCCCGACGGGCAGCTGCAGGTACCCACGACGAAGGCCGACGTCGGCTGGTGGGCGGCCGGCGCAGCGCCGGGCTCGGCAGGCGGCACCGTGCTGCTCGCTGGTCATGTGGACACCACCAGGGGGCGTGGGGTGTTCGCGGCGCTGTCCGAGGTGCCGGTCGGCGCGAAGGTGGCGGTGACAGCAGGGGACGGCGACGTGCATTGGTACCGCATCGTGGCTCGCCGGACCTACCGGCAGGAGGCGCTGCCTTCTGATCTGTTCCACGGCGCGGCGAAGCCCCGGTTGGCGCTGGTGACCTGCACCGGCTCGTACGACCGCAAGGCGCACCGCTACAGCCAGAACCTGGTGCTGTACGGCGTCCCGCTGGACTGACTTTGCTGCTTTCGCGTTAAACCTGGTAGTCACTTCCATCGATGCGACCGAAGTTCAGCAGGGTGTCGACTTTCGGCGGATGTGCTCACTCGCGAGATGGGGGATCGTCGGGGTCGTGGTCAGGGCTTTAACCGATAGCAGCCGGCGCCGGGCGGACGGCAGAATCAACCCACGGGTGGACACACCGGATCCGCCCGGGGTCCGATGATCTGCACCGCCTCGGCCTCGATACTTGATGTCATACACGACACAGCCCGCCCGACTGGGGAACGACTTCACGCCACCGAACGAGGAGTACGGCGATGATCGAGGCAAAAGGCCTCACCAAGCGATACGGCGCGACAGTTGCCGTTGACAACCTGTCTTTCGAGGTGAAACCCGGCAAGGTGACCGGCTTCCTCGGCCCGAACGGGGCCGGCAAGTCGACCACGATGCGGATGATCCTCGGACTCGACACCCCGACGTCCGGCGAAGTCACGATCGACGGCCAGCGGTACCGCGACCTGAAGCGGCCGTTGACCAAGGTCGGCGCGCTGCTGGACGCCAAGTGGGTGCACCCGAACCGTTCGGCGCGTGCCCATCTGACCTGGATGGCCGCGTCCAACAAGTTGCCGAAGTCATCGGTCGACAAGGCCCTCGACATGGTCGGCCTCTCGTCGGTGGCCGGCAAGCGCGCCGGTGCCTTCTCGCTGGGTATGTCGCAGCGGCTCGGCATCGCCGGCGCCTTGCTCGGCGACCCGGAGGTGCTGCTCTTCGACGAGCCGGTGAACGGGCTCGACCCGGAGGGCATCGTCTGGATCCGGACCTTCATGCACAAGCTGGCCGACGAGGGCCGCACGGTGCTGGTCTCCAGCCACCTGCTGTCCGAGATGGCGCTCACCGCCGAGGAACTGGTCGTCATCGGCCGCGGCAAGCTGATCGCCCAGAGCACCACGCAGGAGTTCGTCGACCGCGCCAGCGGGACGACGGTGAAGGTGCGGACCCCGCAGCTGGACCAGCTCGCGAGCGTCCTGCACCAGCAGCAGCTCGTGACCCGGATCGAGGACGTCGAGAACCAGGGCAAGGTGCTGTTCGTCGAGGGCGACCTGAGCACCGACCAGGTCGGCGAGGCGGCCGCCGCGCACGGCATCGTGCTGCACGAGCTGACCCTGCAGCGCGGCTCGCTGGAGCAGGCGTTCATGCAGATGACCGGTGACTCGGTCCAGTACCACGCGCACGACGAGGCGGCCGCGATCGCCGAGCTCGCCGCCCCTTCCGGCACCGAGGTGGCCGCGGGTCCGAAGGAGGACAACTGAGATGTCGGTAATCACTGTCGAGCGGATCAAGCTCTTCTCCACCCGCTCGCCGTGGTGGTGCATGGTGGTCGCCGCGGTGCTGACCCTCGGTCTGGCCGCGCTGGCCGCCGGCTTCACGCAGGGCACGGTGACGATCGGTCTGACGCAGGGCGGGGCCCAGCTCAGCCAGATGGTGATGATGGTGATGGCGGCCCTCGCGGTCACCACGGAGTACCGCTTCGGCACCATCCGGACCAGCTTCCAGGCCGTCCCGCAGCGCGCCGCGCTGCTGCTCGGCAAGACCGCCGTCGTCGCCGCGCTGTCCGCGCTGGTCGGCCTGGTCGCGTCGTTCGGTGCCTGGGGCATCGGCAACATCTTCGCCAAGGGTGCGGACCTGTCGATCAACACCGGGGCGGAGTGGCGGCTGCTGGCCGGCCAGGGCCTGGTGTTCGCGCTGTCCGCGGTGATCGCGGTGGCGATCGGCATCCTGATCCGGCAGAGCGCCGGTGCGATCGCGATCCTGATCCTCTGGCCGCTGCTGGTGGAGAACCTGTTCAACCTGATCCCCAAGGTCGGCGACGACATGTCCCGCTGGTCGCCGTTCCAGAACGCGGCGTCGTTCCTGAACCAGGGGCAGGACTTCGGCGTCAACGGTCCGCAGGGCGACTCGCAGTACGCGATGGGTCCGTGGTGGGCGCTGCTGTACTTCGCCGGCTGGGCGGCCGCGCTGATGGCGATCGCCCTGGTCTCGGCGAGTAAGCGCGACGCCTGACGATGATGATTGGACCACCCCGGTCGGAGGTTGAGGGGCCCTGACCGGGGCGCGAGCCCGGCCGGGCTGAGGGGTCCTGGTCGCGACGGCCCGTGGTTGATCTGGGAGACCGGATGAACCACGGGCCGTGCTCTTTGCTGGACCGGGGGTGGCGGGCGGCGGGAACCAGGGTCTACGGTGCCGCGCATGACCGACTGGGCGCAGGTGCGGGACACGGGCTACGCGGTTCCTGAGGGCCGTTCACCGGCGGAGCTGGTGACCGAGCTGGCGGGCATGCTGCGATCGCCGGATCCCGTCGTCCGGGACCGGCAGGCGTACTCGATCCTCGCCACCTGGATCGGGCGCGGCGTGCTGTCCGCGGCCGAGCTGCGGGCGCTCGGCGACGCGATGGTCCCGCGGTTCGGCGACCCGGAGATCCAGGCCCGGACGTTCGCGCCGCTGATCCTGGACGCGATCGTCACCGCCGGCGTCTTCGAACCCAGCTGGGTGCCCCCGTTCGAGCGCTGGTACGTCGCCGAGGAGGACCTCCGCGGGTACGACGAGAAGCTCGGCTGGCTGCACGCGGTGGCGCACGGGGCAGACCTGCTCGGCACCCTCGGGCTGCACTCCGCGGTCGAGCCGGTGCAGATGCTGCGGCTCGGGATCGGGCGGTTGCTGACGCCGACGTCGTACGTGCTGCGGGACATGGAGGACGACCGGCTCGGGTACGCGCTGGCGGTGACGCTCACCCGCGGCGACCTCTCGGACTCCGACGCGGTCGACTGGCTGGACCCGGCGCTGCGCGCGTTGGCGAATCCGCCGGTCGAAGGGATCACTCCGGAGGTCACGAACACGATCCGCACGCTGCGCGTGCTGTACGTGCTGGCCGATCACGGTGTGCGCGTGGGAGATGCGAAGAAACTCACACCGGTCCCGCGACGCGAACAGGTCAAGACAAAACTGGCCGACGTTTTCCGCATCGTCACGCCGTACTACCTCTGACACACTCGAAACGAGGGGGTTTGCTACGGCGCCGGGGCAACGACCCGGCGGGGGACGGCGCATCCGACTTTCGTCTCGACTTTCCCTGAATCCTCCCCGAGGAACGGCACGTCGCGTTCCAGGGCGGAGTACAGGTGGTTTCAGGTGGCAGTGGAGGCGTCGTCCGTGACAAGGTCTCTGCTGGTACGCCATGGCCCCCTCCCATGGTGGTGCCAACGCCACTACCGGAGTAGTGCCAACACCATCAGATCTGGTCCCCGGCGAGGTTAGCTTTGAGCTACACAGCCGTTGGGGGCAGCGGGTTCTAGAGAGGGCGCGTGGAAGTCATGGTTGCGACATACCTGAAGAGATGGGTCGGCAACCGCATTCTCAGTAGGACCACCCGCAGGGGTGGTCTCGACCTGTCGAAAATGCGGATGTTCCCCAGCTCGGTCTCGATGCCGCTACGCCGGCAAGGCCTCGATCCGGTGCCGGAGCTGGCGCAGGTGCGGGAGACCGAGCCGGTCCACAAACTGGCGCACCTGTTCGGACTGAATGTCTGGATGGTCAGCGGGCACGCCGAGGCCAAGGTCGTGCTCAGCGACACCACGAATTTCAGCAACGACATCCGGCCGCTGGTCGGCTCCGACCCGAACAAGCCGTCCGAAGGTATCGGCGGCCTCGGGTTCACCGACCCGCCGGACCACACCCGGCTGCGGAAGCTGCTCACGCCCGAGTTCACCAAGCGCAAGCTGGCGCGGCTCGAGCCGGCCATCGAGAAGATCGTCAACGATCAACTGGACCTGATGGAGGCGAAGGGTTCGGTCGTCGACATCGTCTCCGACTTCGCCTTCAACGTGCCCTTCCTGCTGATCGCCGACCTGCTCGGTGTCGAGGAGCAGGACCGGGATCGTTTCCGCGCGCTCGGTCCGGCGCGGTTCGACCTGTCCGGTGGCGGGATCGGGGTCTTCGGGTCGGCGTCGGAGTCGCGCGAGTTCCTCTTCGAGATCGTCCGGAAGCAGCGTGCGAACCCGGGTGACGGGCTGATCGGGTCGATCATCCGCGATCAGGGCGACGCGATCGACGACGTCGAGCTCGGTGGGCTCGCCGACGGAGTGTTCCTGGGCGGGTACGAGACGTCGGCGAGCATGCTCGCGCTCGGCACGCTGGTGCTGCTGCGCGACCCGGAGAACTTCGAGCGGATCCGCAACGAGCCGGGCGCCGTGGACGGGATCGTCGAGGAACTCCTGCGGTACCTGACCGTCGTGCAGGTCGCGTTCCCGCGGTTCGCGCGGCACGACCAGGAGCTGTTCGGGCACCAGGTCAAGAAGGGCGACCTGGTCGCGGTGTCGCTGTCCGGTGCGGACCGGGACAAGGCGGTCTTCGGCGATGACGCCGAGGACTTCTACCCACGCCGTACCGTGTCGGCCGCGCATCTCGCGTTCGGTCACGGCATGCACCGGTGCGTGGGCGCGGAGCTTGCGCGAATGGAGTTGCGGGCGGCGTTCACCGCGCTGGCGAACCGCTTCCCGGATCTCGCGCTGGCGGTCCCCGAGTCCCAGCTCCGCTTCCGCGACTTCTCGCTCGTGTACGGCGTCGAGGCGCTGCCCGTCCGCCTGCACGCCACCACCCCCGAACAAGCCGCCGGCTGACGACGCCACGCCCACTCCGGTGGGCGTGGCGGGGCTGCGGGTGCCGTGAACAAGCTATTGCCTGTGCACGGCCCCCAGTAGATGGTTACAGCCACGAACTCTGGTGGCTGCTGCGGCGTCTACCTCCCTGGCATCGGTGGACCAGGTGGAGGGTGTGGCGCGTGGTGGACGCGGAGTACGTCGCTCGGTTACCGAAGAAGCGGGTGGCCGCCGGGGTGCTGTTCCGGTCGGCGGACGAGCGGGTCGTGCTGGTCGAGCCGTCGTACAAGCCGAACTGGGAGATCCCGGGCGGTGTGGTCGAAGCTGACGAGTCCCCGTGGGACGCGGCGGCTCGGGAACTACTGGAGGAGCTCGGCGTCGAGCGGGCGGTGGGGCGGCTGCTGGTCGTCGACCACGTCCACGCGTACGACGGCCGCCCGGACGCGATGGTCTTCGTCTTCGACGGCGGTCTGGTGACCGAGGCGGACGTCGCGGGCTTCACGTTCCCCGATGGCGAGATCTTGTCGACCGGCCTGTACACCGTCGACCAGGCCCGCACCCTCGGCAAGCCCCTCCTCGCGAACCGTCTCACGGCAGCCGTGGATGCCGTCCGCGAAGGGGTTGTCGTTCTGTGTGGGCACGGCAAGCGCGTGGTCTGATGTCAGGGCAGCTGGAAGCGTTTGGCGAAGTGGGTCAGTTCGTCCAGGTCCGGGGTCGTGACGACCAGGCGGGTGACGCCTTGCGCCTCGTACGCCGCGACGGCGTCCGGCGTCACCTCGATGGAGGCCCAGCGGGTGTACTCGAGGTCGTCGCGCCCGGAGGTCGTACGGACCAATTCCCACTGGGCGGCGCGTTCGTCGGGCGTCAGCGCACCGCCGGGGAAGTAGCCGTCGCCTCTCGCTCCGGCACGGCGCGCGGCGGCCCGGCTCGAGCCGCCGACATGGATCGGCAGCGGCGCCAACGGATGCGGGAAGCTGCTCAAGCCCTCGAACTCGAAGAACTCGCCCGAGTAGCTGACGTCCTCCCCTGACCACAGCAACCGCAGTACGTCGATCGCCTCGTCCGCGCGCCGTCCGCGCGAGGCGTAGTCCACCCCGACGGCCTGAGCTTCACCGGGCAAGCTGCCCAGCCCCACAGTCAGCAGGCGCAGGCGACCCTTCGACAGCACGTCCAGGGTCGCCAGCCGTTTCGCCAGCACCACTGGGTGGTGATACGGCAACAGCAACACGGCAGTCCCGAGTAGCAGCCGCTCCGTTGCCCCCGCGACAAACGTCAGCAGCTCCAGCGGGTCGCCGTACACGAGATCGGTCGGCATCTGCACGCCACCGAACGTCGCGCCCTGAGAGAGCACCACGTGCTCCGGGACGTACAACCCCTCGAACCCACACTCCTCGGCCCGCCGCGCGAACCCCACCAGCCGCTCCGGATCCATCCCGTACGCCGGCGTGCTGTAACTCACCGCGAATCTCATTCCCGAACCGTAGAACCCTGCCCCTGGGGTCAACGCAACCGGATTGCGGTGGTGACTACGGGTACTGATGGTTCTTCTAGTAGTGCGTTTGTGGCACTAGGTGGTCGTTGGCCGGATCGGGTCGTGACAGGATGCGGGGTGGGTGGTCACAATGGGCGGTCCGGCCCGAGATGCGGGTGACGGGTAGAGAAGGGCCGTCGGCGGTGATGGGGAGTGGCGAGATGGCGGCGGGTGATGCGCTGACCGCCCGGATCGCTGCCGCGATGACCGCTGCGCAGTCGGGTGGCCATGCGAGCGCGGCGGCGGAGATCGAGGCGGTACGGGCGGAGCTCGGCGGCGTCCCGAGTTACACGCTGGCCGCTGCGGAGTACGTGCGCGGGGTGACGGCCCACCACGCCAGCGACGCCGACGAGGCGCTGCGGGCCGTGGACGCCTGCATCGAGGTCGCCCGCGCTATCGGCGAGCCGGGCTGGGAGGCCAATGCGCTGCCGATCCGGATCATCAACCTCGCCCGCAGCGGTCGCGGCGGCGACACGGTCAACGATCTGGTCGCGGCCGAGGCGGCCCTGAACCGGACCAAGGATCCCGGCCTGACCGCCTGGGCACACACCGGCCTCGGCTACGCGTACGACGTCCTGCGGCTCTTCGAACTGTGCATCCCGCACTACGAGCGCGCCACCCAACTCGACGACGACGTGTTCGAGTTGGCCGAGGCCGAGGCGATCGACCGATTGAATCTCGCCGAGACGTACCTGCGCTGGGCGCACGAACTCGAGCGCCTCGGAGATCCTTTGTCTACAAGGGAGATCGAGGACCGCCTCGCGTCCGCGGCGTACTGGGCCCGCGAGGGCGAGCGGGTGGTGGTCGACGACGAGAGCCAGGAGTTCTGGAAACTCAGCGCCCGCCTGTGGCTCGCCGCGGCTGTGACGGCCGCCGATCCGGGACAGGCAGTCGTCGATCTGACCGACATCCGGGACGAGATCAGCAAGCTGGGTGAGACCGAGCGGCTCGCGATCGCGGGCGCGTACCTGGCCAGGGCGCTGCAGGCCGACGGCAGGTCCGACGAGGCGAAGGCGGCCGCCGACCGGGCCGCGGCCGACCTGATTCCGTTGGCCGACCCATCGACCCATGTGCTGGTGCTGCAGACCCGGTCCGAGATCGACGCACTCACCGGTACGCCGGGCGCGCTGGCCGGGCTGGAATACGCGCGGTCGGTGTCGCGGGGCTGGTGGAAGGAACGGCAGCGCGCGCTGAACGCCGTACGGCATGCGCTTGCCGTGCACGACCTGCCCGCGCGGCACGATGCCGAGTGGCACGCGGCGCGGCAGGATCCGTTGACCGGCGTGGGTAACCGGCGGGCGCTCGACGAGCGGCTGACCGCCGCCCGGGACTCGGGTCGTGCGGTCACCCTGCTGGCCATCGACGTGGACGACCTGAAGATCGTCAACGACACGTTCGGGCACGCCTGCGGGGACGAATTGCTGCAGGTTGTGGCAAATCTGCTGGTAGAACAGGCGCGAGTCACCGATGCCGTGATTCGATCGGGTGGCGACGAGTTCTTCGTGGTCCTCGACCAGCCCGACGCCAAAGGCGGTGCCGCGTTGGCCGAGCGGATCCGGGTCGCCGTGGCGGCGATCGCGGCGGCGACGGAGAAACCGTGGCTGCGCCGGCTCGGACTGAGCCTCGGGTACGCCGCGACCGCCGAAGGGCTCGCGGTGGAGCAGTTGGTCGCCCGTGCGGACCAGCGGCTCTACCAGGCGAAGCGCCGCAAGCGGGACAGATAGCCCGGAATTCGTGACCAGGGGAGGTGCGGTGCGCGAGACGTCGGGGGTGACCGAGCGGATCGCCAGGGCGATGACGCGGGCACAGTCCGGCAATCCGGCCGCGGCCGGTCAGGCGATCAGCGCGCTGCTCGCCGAGCTGGACCCGGATCCCAGTCATGAACGGGCCGCCGCGGAGTACGTGCGCGCCGTCGCCGCCCACCACGCCACCGACGCGGTCGAGGCGCTGGACGCCGTCGACGGCTGCATCCGGGTCGCCCGGGCGATCGACGAGCCGGGCTGGGAGGCGAACGCGATCGCGCTCCGGATCGTCACCCTGATCCGCACCGGCGAGGGCGGTGACTCGGTCGCCGACCTGGTCGCGGCCGAGAACGCGTTGTCGCGCACCCGGGACCTGGGGCTGGCCGGCTGGGCGCACACCGGGCTGGGCTACGCCTACGACCTGCTCCGGTTGTACGAGCTGTGCATCCCGCACTTCGAGCTCGCGGCCGAGGGTGATTACGACCCGCTCGGCCTGCCCGAGGCGCCGGCGATCAATCGGCTGAACCTGGCCGAGTCGAACCTGCGGTGGGCGCACGAACTCGAGCGGCTGGGCGACACGTCGTACAACGAAGAGATCAAGGGGCTCCGTCGTTCGGCGCACCGGTGGGCCGGTGAGGCGGTCGAGGTGATCCTCGCGACCGATCTGCTCGGGTACTGGCCGATGGCTGGTCGGATGTGGCTCGCGGCGAGCAACGACGAGGCAGACGCCGACGAGGCCGCCGTGATCCTGAAGGACTGCCGCGATCAGCTGGCGAAGCTCGGCGATCACGAGCTGGCCGCGATCGCCGGCGCGTACCTGGCCAAGGCGTACCTGGCGCTCGGGCGCAGCGACGACGCGATCGCCGCGGCGGACCGGGCGGTGAGCGACCTGCCGCCGGCGTCGGATCCGCCGGTGGAGGCGCTGATCCGGCACACCGCCGTACAGATCGCCGCGGTGACCGGTGACGCGGGTGCGGCGACCGGGCTGCAGTATGCACGGGCGATCAGTCGTGGGTGGTGGGCCGAGCGGTTGCGCGGGCTGTACGCCGTACGCAGCGCCCTCGCGAACCATGAGCTGTCGATCCGGCACGACGCCGAGTGGCGGGCGGCACGGGAGGATCCGCTGACCGGCGTGGGGAACCGGCGGGCGCTGGACGAGCGGATGTCGGTGGCCCGCGACTCCGGCCGGTCGATCGCGGTGATTGCCATTGACGTGGACAACCTGAAGGTCATCAACGACAGCTACGGACATGCGTGCGGCGACGAGGTGCTGCGCCGGGTCGGGACGCTGCTGACCGAGCAGTGCCGCGCGGAGGACGTCGTCGCGCGTGCGGGTGGGGACGAGTTCGTCGTCGTACTGGCCAACCCGGACGAGCGTGGCGCGCCGGAGCTGGTGGAGCGGATCAGGACCGCGGCGGATCGGGAGGCTGCGCGGGCGGAGGCGCCGTGGTTCGCGATGCTCCGGCTCAGCGTCGGCCAGGCGAGCAGTACGGACGGTACGCCGGTCGGTGACCTGCTGACCGTGGCGGATCGACGCATGTACGCCGAGAAGCGCCGGCGCCGCGGCACTGCCGCTCAGTAGTCGAGGAAGCCTTCGATGAGGAGGCGTCGCACCTGCGGGAGGTAGTCGGACAGGACGTCGACGACAGGCCGGTCCATCAGGTCCGCCAGCGCGGCCAGGATCTGACCGGTGTTCAGATCGCCGTCGCAGGCGCCGACAAAACCGGCCAGCACGGTGTCGACCTGTTCGGCGCGGCGCATTCCGCGCTGCCGGCGGAGCACGATGGTGGCCGGGTCCTCGGCACCTGGCTGACCGGTGGTCTCCTGGATGACGTCGTCGGCGACGCGCAGGTGCAGGCCGGTCAGGTCGGCCGGGAGGCCTTCCACTCGTTCGAAGCGGTGCAGGACGTGCGGTCCGATCGGCCGCTCGATCTCGTACGGCCACGGCTCGGCGTCGAGGCTGCCGGCGACGTTGTGCAGGGTGATCCACCCCATGCCGATCGCTTCGACGTCCTGCTCGTCCAGGTAGCGCATCCACTCGTCGTACCTGCTGGTGTATTGCGGTGTGCCGTGCAGGCCGGCGTCGCGGAGCCAGAGTTCGACGTACTCCGAGGGGTCGAGTTGTTCGCGCTGGACGGCCCAAGCGGACCGGTCTGCCGTCCAGGCGGCGATGCGGTCCTTCCAGTCCTCACCACGGACACAGGTCCAGTTGGCAAGCAGTTGGCACCACCCACTGTCGGTCAGGTGCTCCGGCGCCTGGCGGACGAGCTGCTCCACCACGGCGTCGCCGGTGAACCCGGTCTCGCGATAGGTCAGGTCGCCGCCAGGCGGCGAGATCACGTACGGCGGGTTGCTGACGATCAGGTCGAAACGCTCACCCCGCACCGGCTCGTAGAGGCTGCCGTCGCGGATGTCGAGCTCGACGTGATTGAGTGCCGCCGTCGCCCGCGCCAGCTGGAGTGCTCGCGGGTTGACGTCGGTCGCCGTCAGCTGGTTGACCCGATCCGCGAGGTGCAGGGACTGGACGCCGCACCCGGTGCCGATGTCGAGCGCACGCTCGGCCTTGATCGGCACGGTGAGCTGGATCAGGCTCAGGCTGGCCGGCGCGATTCCGAGAACGTAGTCCGACCGCATCGGCTCGCGCCGCCCGTCGAGCCCGGGCGTGAGGTCGGCGACCACCCACCACTCCCGCCCGTCCTCCGCGAACGGCCGGATGTCGAGCGTCGCCCGTACCTCGCCGCCACTGAGCTCAACGATGCCCAAAGCAACCAGATCTATCCCCGGAAATGCCTTGTTCACAGCGCTTTCCGGCACTTCGCGCTGCAGCAGGAACAGCCGGATCATCGTGTCGAGCGGATCCCCGGAGGCGGTACGCCGGTACGCCGGCGCCGTCTCGTTCCGCGCCAGCGCGCCGTTCGCCTGCTCACCGATGCGTGCGGCGACCCCGTACACGGTGTACCCCGCGGCGGCGAACGCCGTACGCAATCCCTCGACCGCACTCCCCGCCAACTCCAGCATGCCCACATCCTGCCACCGCCAGACTTGCCTACCGAGTTGGAGGGTTGCCCCTCGAGATTCCGAGGGGGCAACCCTCCAGCTGCAGGGGCGCCTCCTCAGTTGGAGGGTTGGCGCCGAAGAGTGGGCGTCAGGGGTTGCAGGTGACCTTCGCGTTGGCCCAGTCGGCGTGGTCGCTGGTGTTGCCGTCGCCGCCGTCGGTGACCTGGAGGGTCAACGTTTGAGCACCGGTGACGTCGACTGTCGTACCGGCTGTCGGAGAAGTGCCGGTCAACTGGTCCGACGTGTACTTGGCGACCCCGTCGGTGAGGACCTTGAAGGTGACCTTGCCGCGATCCTCCATCTCGTCGTCGATGCCCAGTTGGCTGGTGAACGTGGTGCAGTTGCCGCCCAGGCGGACGGAGACCGAGGAGACGGCGTGGGTGCCGAGTCCCTTGGCGTACTGGACGCCGTCGAGGGTGATCGGGCCGCCGTCGCCGGCCGCGTCCTCGCCGTTGCTGTGGTCGCGTTCCACCGGACCCCAGCCGTTGGTCGAGTCCAGGAACTCCAGGTCACTGACCCAGTTCGCGCCGGTGGGCGCCGGAGGCAACGGCTTGTTCGCGATCGTCGCGGCGAAGAACCCGAGCCCGCCGCCGGGCAACTGGATGGCCTTCACCGTCTTCCCCGGATCCAGCGGTACGGCGGTATAGAACACCCGATAGTCCGTCGTCGTGTTCCCGAGACCCGACGGTGTGTAGCGGCCCTTCACCGAGACCGCCAGCTTCGCACCACCGGTCGTCGGGTCCTGACAACACCAGTTCGGCAACTGGAACGTGCCGTCCGACGTGGAACCGTCGGTATAGATGATCTTGACGGTTCCGCGGGCGTTCAGGCTCGCACCGGCACCCAGCAGTGCGAGATGGGATCCGGTCCCCGACACGAGGATCGGTGCGGTCTGGTTCTTCACGAGGTTCGGCGTACCAGGAGCTCCGGTCGGCCAGGTGAAGTCGGCGCCTTGCACCGTCACCTTCGCGCCCGGTGTGTATCCCGCGGCTGCCAGCGCCTCGCCGTTGTAGCTGTCGCCTGACCCGTCGAAGTTGCCCTGCTTGTACGTCGCCGCATCGCTGACCCCGACGATATTCGCGGCCTGCGACACCGAGGCGTACGGCAACTGCGCCGTCGCGGAGGCCGTATTCGCATAACTCTTGCCCTGAGCAACGTACGACGCCTTGAGCTGCAGCGTGAAGGTCGCCGGCTTGACGTCCGCTCCCGGTGTCACCTGAAGCTTCGTCGTCACGGTCTGTCCCGGCGCCACGGTCGCGAACGTGTTGGCGCCGGACGCGGTCCACCCGGCCGGAAGCTGCAGGTCGAGCTTCACGTCGCGCACAGTCGTCGGAGAGCCGTTGCGGAACGTCGCGGTCACCTCGGTCGCCTGCCCCGGAGCGTTCCACAGCGACGGTGTGCTGAGCTCGGGAGTCCCGAAGGTGCTGGTGACCTCCGGACCGCCGACCGCGGACGTTCCGGTGAGCAGAACCGTTGCGGGCCTGGACGTCGACACCGCAGGCGTCTGCACCGTGACCACGCCGTCGGCGAACTTCCACGCGACCTTGTGGCCGTCGACGAAGACGTTCGCCGGAGCCGCGCCGGTGTGCACCGTCAGGTTGTACGGGCGAGCCGTCGGCTTGCCGTCGTACGTGCCGACACTCGCACCGATGTTCACCGTGACGTCACCGCGTCCCGTGGCCGGGGCGTCGACAGCGAAGGTCTGCGTCGCGGACTTCGGCGACCGCGTCACCCGGTCGTCCTCGTACAGCGAGAACGACGACTTGCCCGACGGGTAGATGTCGACCGTCACCGGGTCGCCAGGCTTCTGCTCGACCGCGTTGTTGATCCCGGACTTCCACATCGGCACGACGGCGCCGGCCTTGACGAACAGCGGCAGGGTGTCGAGCGCCGCGTGGTACCCGTTCACGGTCGTCGGTCCCTGGTAGACGCGACCGGTCCAGTAGTCGACCCAGCGCCCGGCGGGCAGGTAGATACCGTTCTTCACCTCGTCGGCGCCGTACATCGGTGCGACCAGGAACTCCTTGCCGGCCAGGAACTCGTACTTCGTGGTGTCGTCCCACGTCTTGGGGTCGTTCGGATACTCGAGCACCAGCGACCGGTTCAGCGGAGCGCCGGTGCGGTGCGCCTCGGCGGCGTACGTGTAGAAGTACGGCAGCAGCCGCTCGCGCAGCTTCAGGTACTTCCGGTTGATCGCGGTGTACGGATCGCCGTACGCCCACGGCTGCTTGTAGGCCGGCGTGGCCCAGCCCGACATGCTCATGAAGGCCGGGTTGAACACCTTCCACTGCAGGTCCCGCACGTACGACGTCGGGGAGCCACCGAAGATGCCGTCGACGTCACCGGCGCTGTACGCGATCCCGGAGTTGCCGGAACCGGTGATCGCCGGGATCTGCCACTTGATCGCGTCCAGCGAACCGCTGTGGTCACCGGTCCACTGCACCGCACACCGCTGCGCGCCGGCCCAGCCCTCGACCATCCACGCGAAGCCGCGGGCGTTGCTGTACTGCTCGATCCCGTTGTGTGCCGCGTCGCAGGCGCTCAGCGCGTACCGGTACCCCGGACCGACCCACGCCACGTCCAGCTTCCGCACGCGGACACCGGCGTCGCCGACCTCCGCCGGCTGGCGGTCCAGGTTGGACTGCGTCCACAGGCCCATCTGGATGTTCCGCGCCCGCAGCTCGTCACCGGTCTGCTTCAGCGCCGGGATGTCCCGCTTGCCCCACCAGGTGCCGTCGACCTGCTCGGAGTCGGTGTTGGCGGAGTACCCGCAGCCGTAGTCGTCGTTGACCAGCATCCAGCCGCCGGGGATGTCCTCGTCGTGGAACTTCTGCGCGATCTTCACCGCGTCCAGCGTGGTCACCTTGTCCGGGTTGACCTTCCAGTCGTTGCTGGGGTCCGGGTCCGTCCCGTAGTGACCGCGGTTGTAGCAGTCCGAGTCGCCGTACTCGAGTCCGTAGATCGGCGGCATGAACGGCCGGCCGGTGAGCTCGGTGTAGCGGTCCAGTGAGGTCTTCAGGTCGCCGACGAAGTAGTACGCGTCGAAGCGCTTCTCGTCGTGCGTGGTGGCAACCGGACTGGTGAAGTCGTAACTACCCGGGCTGAACGTGTTCCGCAGTACGCCGTACCCCGCGGTGCTCATGTAGTACGGCGACGCGTTCGGGTTGCCGCCGTCCTCCCAGTTGAAGTCCTTGGAGATCCTGATCGTCTGGTCGCGGTGCGAGAAGCGGCCGTTCTGCATGCCTCCGCCGAAGAACTGCTCGTTCGCGCCGCGGCCGAGGGTCTGCGTCGTCGACGTGTCGGTCCACGAGAGCGGCGCGGCCTCGGACCACACCAGTTGACCGTTCGAGCGGTACAGCGAGAACTGCAGCGGCTTCTTCTGCGCCCGGACCTCGATCTTCCCGGTGCTGAGCGAGTAGTAGGTGCCGCGGTCCTGCCACGTCGTCCGCGGCTTCCCGTAGTCGGTCTTGGTGACGATGTTCGAGGCCGGGGCGTTCGGATCGGTGGGCGGTGTGTTCGCGGGATCGGTGAAGTTCCCGTCCGGCGCCATCCACAGCCGGAACACGTCGTCCTTCAGGAACACCACCCGAACCTTCGCGGTCCCGGCGCTCAAGGTGTACGTCGCCTGCTCGGCGGAGAAGTCGGTGACGTCACCCAGCGTGTTGCCGGCGGCCCGGGCGGGACCGGCGGTAGCCACCAGTGCCCCGGCGAGTAACACCAGGGCGACTACTGAACGTTTCATGCGGACAAAGATGCTCACGACTGCCTCACTTCACGCATCAATGAACAAGATGGCTCATTGAAGCTCACCGGCTCCGGATTGTCATCAGGTCAGCTTCATGAAGTTGAGACAGTGTCGCCATCACGGAGTGAAACGCCACCATGACGATGAGTCGCATGACCATCTGGCGTCCCAGTAGCCCCAGTAGTCCCGTCTTCACCAGGCGGCGCGTCCTGACGGCCGGTCTGGCTGCGGGCGTCACGGTGGCCGCGCCGGGCCTGGCGCAGGCCTCGCCACTCGACCCACGCGGTCCGCTCCGTGCGCAGGGTGACCCGAACTTCCATCCGGTGCGGTTCCGGCTCCCGGCACCGACCGGGCGGAAGGCGCTCGGTACGACCGCGCTCCATCTGATCGACCGGTCCCGTGAGGACCCGAGCATGCCGAGCGGACAGCGCGAGCTGATGATCAGCATCTGGTATCCGGCGTCCGCGGACGAGTCGGCGCCGCTCGCGAAGTACATGCCCGAGCGCACCGCTGTGGCTGTGGACGACGCGTGGACGGGGGACTACGGGCTGGCCCTGCCGACCGGGTCGTTCGACTTCGCGAACACTGAGACGCACGCGCGGGTCGACGCGCCGGCGCAGCGGTTGCGCCATCCCGTCGTCTTGTTCTCGCCGGGGTATCAGTACTCCCGGTTCGTGAACACTGCGCAGGTGGAGGACCTGGCCAGCCGTGGGTACGTCGTGGTGACGCTGGACCACTCGCACGAGACGCCGGTGGAGTTCCCGGGCGGACGGTTCCTGCCAGGCGCACCGCAGTCCGAACCGACCGGTCCGGACGACATCCGAAAGGCGCTCGAGATTAGGACGGCGGACGCGCGGTTCGTTCTTGACCAGCTCGAGCGGATCGCAGACGGGCACACTGTCGATGCCGATGGCAAGCAGCTGCCGGACGGGCTGGCCGGCACCCTGGACCTGCGCGCGATCGGCATGTTCGGCTTCGCCCTCGGCGGCTACACGACCGCGAACACGATGCTCGAGGACCGGCGGATCGCGGCCGGTCTCGACCTGGACGGAACGCTCCAGGACGACCGGACCAAGGGGCCGCTCGGTGTGGTCGCGGAGAGAGGTCTGGACCGGCCGTTCCTGCTGTTCGGGTCGGCGGAGACGCAGCGGACCGATCCGGCCAAGGACGGGTACGACAAGTCGTGGGCCAGTTTCTGGGCTGCCCAGCGCGGCGGCAAGCTCGACCTGGCGCTGGCCCGCACCAAGCAGAAGGCGTTCACCGACTACCAGTTCGTCTTCTCCCAGTTGTTCCACGACATCTACGGCAACGACCCGATCATCTCGTCGGTGATGACGGCGCTGGTGGGCAGCGCCAAGCCGGCCCGCAGCGTGCTCGCGCAGCGGGAGTACGTCGCCGCGTTCTTCGGTCTCACGCTCCGGGGGCGGCCCTCGGTGCTGCTCCGCGGAGACTCCCCGACATTCCCCGAGGTCCGATTCCGGCGCTGAGACGGCGTACTCTCGTAAGCGTGCCTGGGGGCTCGGTGTGGCGGGACCGCCACGCGTGGTGACGGTGGGTTGTTCGACACCTTCTGAAGCCCTGGGGAGCGCGACCGGGTCCGCAACGGTTACGGTGCGTGGAGAAATGCGTTGCCGTCGGCCGTACCCTGTCCTCGGGCGGGGTCGGTCTGTGTTCGGGGGAACAGGCGTCGGGGCAGAGGCGTTGTCGCAGGACGAGAGTAGGGAGCACAGTGGCAGGGGCAGCAGGGACGAAGACAGCGGCCGGGACCCGCCTGGTGATCGTCGAGTCGCCGAAGAAGGCGCGGATGATCGCCGGCTTCCTCGGGTCCGGGTACGTGGTGGAGTCCAGCTTCGGCCACATCCGCGACCTGCCGAGCGGGGCGGACGAGATCCCCGCCAAGTACAAAGGCCTCCCGTGGGCCCGGCTCGGCGTGAACGTCGAGGACCACTTCGATCCGCTGTACGTCGTCCCCGCCGACAAGAAGGCGCAGATCCGCAAGCTCAAGGACCTGCTCAAGGGCGCCGACGAACTCTTCCTCGCGACCGATGAGGACCGCGAGGGCGAGGCGATCGCCTGGCACCTGCTCGAGGAGCTGAAGCCGAAGGTCCCGGTCCGCCGGATGGTCTTCCACGAGATCACCCCGAAGGCGATCCAGGACGCGGTCGGCAACGCCCGGGACATCGACGAGGCGCTCGTCGACGCCCAGGAGGCGCGCCGGATCCTCGACCGGCTGTACGGGTACGAGGTGTCCCCGGTGCTCTGGAAGAAGGTCATGCCGAGGCTCTCGGCGGGCCGGGTCCAGTCGGTCGCGATCCGGATGGTGGTCGACCGCGAGCGCGAGCGGATCGCGTTCCGCAGCGCGTCGTACTGGGATCTCGACGCCACGCTCGACGCCGGCGAGAGCCGGTCGCCGCGGCAGTTCGGTTCCCGCCTGGTCTCGGTGGACAGCAAGCGGGTGGCGCAGGGCCGCGACTTCAGCTCGACGGGTGAGCTCAAGGGCGCCAACACGGTGCACCTGAACGAGGCCACCGCGACCGCGCTGGCCGGCGCGCTGCGGGACTCGCAGTTCACCGTCCGGTCGATCGAGTCCAAGCCGTACACGCGCAAGCCGTACGCACCGTTCCGGACGACGACGCTGCAGCAGGAGGCCGGCCGCAAGCTCGGCATGTCCGCCTCGCAGACGATGCAGGTCGCCCAGCGGCTGTACGAGAACGGCAACATCACCTATATGCGTACCGACAGCGTGACGCTGTCGGACACCGCGATCACCGCCGCCCGGGCCCAGGTGCGGGAGCTGTACGGCGCGTCGTACCTGCCGGACAAGCCGCGCGTCTACACCTCGAAGGTGAAGAACGCGCAGGAGGCGCACGAGGCGATCCGGCCGGCCGGTGAGAGCTTCCAGACTCCGGCGCAGACCGGTCTGAGCGGCGCCGAGTTCCGGCTCTACGAGCTGATCTGGATGCGCACGATCGCGTCCCAGATGAAGGACGCCTCCGGGAACAGCGTGTCGATCAAGATCGACGCGACCGCCGCCACCGGCGAGCAGTGCGAGTTCACCTCGTCCGGCCGGGTGATCACCTTCCACGGCTTCCTCAAGGCGTACGTCGAGGGCGCGGACGACCCGTCCGCGGGGACGGACGACCAGGAGACCCGGCTGCCCGACGTGGCCGAGGGCGACGTACTGCCGGCCATCGAGGTGCTGGCGTCGGGACACGAGACGAAACCGCCGGCGCGCTACACCGAAGCGACGCTGATCCGGGAGCTGGAAGAGCGGGAGATCGGGCGGCCGTCGACGTACGCGTCGATCATCGGCACGATCCAGGCCCGCAAGTACATCTACAAGAAGGGCCAGGCGCTGGTTCCGGCCTGGCTGGCGTTCGCGGTGGTCCGGCTGCTCGAGGAGCACTTCACCCGGCTGGTGGACTACGCGTTCACGGCCACCATGGAGGACGTGCTCGACGAGGTCGCGGCCGGCGACCTGCAGCGCGAAGGCGTGCTGTCCCGGTTCTACTTCGGTGACGACGACCTCGAGGGTCTGCAGTCGATGGTCACCGACCTGGGCGACATCGACGCCCGGGAGATGTCCACGTTCCCGGTCGGCGGGGACGACAGCGGGATCGTCGTCCGCGTCGGACGCTACGGGCCGTACGTCGAGGACAAGGACGAGCGCCGCGCGAACGTCCCCGAGGACCTGCCGCCGGACGAGCTGACCGTCGACAAGGCGAAAGAGCTGCTCGAGCAGCCGTCGGGTGTCGAGCACGACCTGGGGACCGCTCCGGACACCGGGCTGAAGGTGGTGGCGAAGGCCGGCCGCTTCGGGCCGTACGTCACCGAGGTGCTGCCGGAGGACGCGCCGAAGGGTGCGAAGCCGCGGACGGGGTCGCTGCTGAAGTCGATGGCGCTGGACAGCATCGGGCTCGACGACGCGATGAAGCTGCTGTCGCTGCCGCGGGTGGTCGGCAAGGACCCGGAGTCCGGTGAGGAGATCACCGCGCAGAACGGGCGCTACGGGCCGTACCTGAAGAAGGGCACGGACTCGCGGTCGCTGGCGACCGAGGAGCAGATGTTCGACATCACCCTCGACGAGGCGCTGAAGATCTACTCCGAGCCGAAGCAGCGCGGCCGGCGGGCCGCGGCGCCGCCGCTGAAGGAGCTGGGCGAGGACCCGGAGTCCAAGAAGCCGGTGGTGGTGAAGGAGGGCCGCTTCGGTCCGTACGTCACCGACGGGGAGACCAACGCGACGCTCCGCAAGGACGACTCGGTCGACACGATCTCGCTGCTGCGCGCGGCCGAGCTGCTCGCCGAGAAGCGCGCCCGCGGCCCGGTGAAGCGGACGGCGAAGAAGACCGCCGCCAAGAAGACCGCCGCCAAGAAGACGGCCACCAAGAAGACCGCGGCGGCGAAGAAGACGGCGGCTGCCAAGAAGACCACCGCCACCAAGAAGACCGCCGCCAAGAAGACGGCCGCCAAGAAGGCGACCGCCAAGAAGGCGCCCGCGAAGAAGAGCTGACCGCCTCGGCCGAGTCAGCCGGCGAAGCCGCGGACGATGAAATAGAGCACGAACGCGAAGAACGCGGCGAAGACGACCGCGACCGGCACCGCCACCCACAGTGGCGGCCGCCGGGCGCGGACGACCGCGCCGGTGCTCTGGCTGACGATTTCCTGGGCGACGACGCTGCCGCGGCGCCACTTCCCGTTGACGGTCACTTGTTCGCCGTCGACGACCTGACCCTCCAGGCTGGTCCCGCGCAGTTCGACGAGCACGGGCTGCAGCGCCGTACCGACGGCGTCCTGTTGTCCGAGCCGGAAGGTCAGGACCTGGATCGCGCCGTTGTCTCCGCGACCTTCGGAGCGGTACTGCACATTCCTGGCGACACCGCGGAGGTGCGCGGCGCCGCTGCGGGCGACTGCGTTCGGCTGGTCACTCATCGGCGTTTCCCCGGGTGTGAGTTGTGGTAACCGGAAAGTACATTGGGTTCGCCGCCCCAGCCGTGACGGCGGGTGGGACGAGACGTAATCGCAAGGGAGCGCACATGACGAGTCCGGTCGAGGTCAGTGCGCAGCGCCTGCGGGAGCGCGGTGAGCGGGTCACCCCTGCTCGGCTGGCGGTGGTCGAGGTGCTGGCGGGGACCGAGGAGCACCTGAGCGCCGAGCAGATCGGTGAGCGTGCCGAGCAGTTGCGGCCGGGGATCCACCGCGCGACGGTCTACCGGGCGCTCGACGCGCTCGGTGAGTTCGGGCTCGTGACCCACGTGCATCTCGGGCGCGCCGGGACGACGTACCACCTGGCCGGGGATCTGGCGCCGCGGCATCTGCACCTGCGCTGCTCCGAGTGCGGCACGGTGTACGACGCCCCGGGGGACATTCTCGAGTCCGCGCGGAAGAAGGTCGCCCGCGAGCTCGGGTTCCACCTCGCGCCCGAGCAGGTCGCGCTGGTCGGTATCTGCAAGGACTGCCAGCAGTAACCGGGTGGCCCGTCACGGTCACGACTGTCCATATCTGTTCATCGGTGTGGATTCGTGAACAGGTTGGCCTTAGGCTCAACTTCCGTGACTGACTACGTCGAGGACTTTGCCTCCGGGCTGAACGTGCTGCCGCCGCGCGCGTGGATGGATGACGACTCGGGCCGGGTGCCGCTGACCGGTGACTGGAGCTTCCGGCTGTCGCCGAGCGTCGCGGACGCGCCCGACGACCTGGTGGACCCGGACACCTCCGGCTGGGACACGATCGTGGTCCCGGGCCACTGGCAGCTGAGCGGGTACGGCGCCCCGGCGTACACGAACGTGGTCTACCCGTTCCCGCTCGAGCCGCCGTACGTGCCGACCGACAACCCGACCGGTGACTACGTGCGGACCGTGACTGTCCCGCAGGACTTCGCGGGCGCCCGGATCGTGCTCCGGTTCGAGGGTGTGGACTCGCGGTTCGCGGTGTACGTGAACGGCTCGGAGGTCGGCTGGTCGTCCGGCTCCCGGCTGGTCAGCGAGTTCGACGTCACCGACCTGGTTGCCCCGGGCAAGGAAGCGCGGATCGCGGTCCGCGTGCACCAGTGGTCGACGGGCAGCTACGTCGAGGACCAGGACATGTGGTGGCTGTCCGGGATCTTCCGCGAGGTGAACCTGCTCGCGCTCCGCCCGGACGCCCCGACCGACGTGTTCGTGAAGGCAGCCTGGGACCACGTCGACGGCGCCGGCACGCTGCTGGTCGAGTCCGATGTGCCGGGTACCGTCAGCATCGCCGAGCTCGGGCTGGAGCTGCCGACCGGCGAACACACCCGCGTCGAGGGCGTGCAGCCCTGGAGCGCCGAGGTGCCGCGGCTGTACGACGCCGTACTGCGGACCGCCGGTGGCGAGGTGCGGCTGCGGATCGGGTTCCGGACGGTCGCGATCGTCGACGGGATCTTCACGGTCAACGGCAACCGGGTGCTGTTCAACGGCGTGAACCGGCACGAGTTCCACCCGGACCGGGGCCGCTCGGTGACCGAGCAGGACATGCTGGACGACGTACTGATCATGAAGCGGGCCGGGATGAACGCGGTCCGGACCAGCCACTATCCGCCGCACCCGCACTTCCTGTCGCTGTGCGACGAGTACGGGCTGTACGTGATCGACGAGTGCGACCTGGAGTCGCACGGGTTCGGGTACGAGCCGCAGCCGCCGAAGCTGCCGAACCCGGTGATGGACGAGCGCTTCCGCGACGACCTGGTCGACCGGATGCGCCGGACCGTGCACCGCGACAAGAACCACCCGTCGATCGTGATCTGGTCGCTCGGCAACGAGTGCGGCATGGGCGACAACCTGAAGGCGATGTACGACCTGGTCAAGGAGCTCGACCCGTCGCGGCCGGTGCACTACGAGCGCGACACCGAGGCCGAGTTCGTCGACATCTACTCGCGGATGTACACCTCCCCGGAGGGCTGCGCGGAGATCGGCGCGGACTCCAGCCTGTACCGGAACCTGCCGTTCATCCTCTGCGAGTACGGGCACGCGATGGGCAACGGGCCGGGCGGGCTGCTCGACTACCGCGAGGTGTTCGAGAAGTACCCGCGCTGCCAGGGCGGCTTCATCTGGGAGTTCATCGACCACGGCCTGCGGACCACGATCGACGGCAAGGAGGTCTACGCGTACGGCGGTGACTTCGGCGAGTCGATTCACGACGGGAACTTCGTCTGCGACGGTCTGCTGTTCCCGGACCGGACACCGTCGCCCGGGATGCACGAGTACGTGAAGGTGATCGAGCCGCTCCGTATCGTTGCCGACGGCAATGGTGGGGTGACGGTCACGAACCGCTACGAGGTGCTGGACACCAGTCACCTCACGTTCACCGCGCGCGTCGAGGCCGAAGGTGAGGTCATCGGCAGCGGCACCCTTCCGGCGCTGGTGCTCGCGCCCGGCGAGACCGGTTCTCTCGAGCTGCCGCCGTCGATCGAGAAGCTGCGGGCGGACGGCCGGGCGGAAACCTGGCTGACGATCACCGCCGAGCTCACCGAGGCGACGCCGTGGGCCGAGGCCGGGCACCGGATTGCCTGGGGTCAGATCCGCCTGGACGAGCCGGTCGAGGCCGCGCCCGCGGTCAGCGGTTCGCCGGCCGAAGGTGCGGCGGGTGTCGCGGGCATCAACGTCGCGGGCCTGCGGAACGCTCGCCTCGACGTCTGGCGGGCGCCGATCGACAACGACGCGATTCCGGGCGTCGCGGCGGCCTGGCGCGAGGAGGGGCTGCACCGCGTGCAGCACCGGATCGTGTCCCAGGGCGAGAAGGACGGCGCGTGGGAGGTCGTCACCCGGACCGCGCCGCCGCAGCTGCAGTGGGGTCTGCGCAGCACGTGGCGCTGGACCGCTGTGGACAACGCGGTGGTGCTGGAGCTGAGCGTCGTACCGGAGGGGTTGTTCCCGGAGGTGCTGCCGCGATTGGGTATCACGTTCGAGCTGCCGAAGGTGCAGCACGTCGAGTGGTTCGGCACCGGCCCCAACGAGGCGTACGTCGACACTCGCGAGGCCGCCGCGGTCGGGAAGTACTCCGGCACGGTCGCCGAGCTGCAGACGCCGTACGTGCGTCCGCAGGAGAACGGTCAGCGCATCGACACTCGCTGGGCCACGCTGGACGGCCTGCGCATCGAGGCGGTCGACCAGCTCTTCGGCTTCACGGTCCGCGACTGGACCACGCACGACCTGGAGACCGCGAAGCACACCGCTGACCTGGTCGCGGGCGACACGACGTACGTCACCCTGGACCTCGGCCAGACCGGCGTCGGCACCGCAGCCTGCGGCCCAGCCCTCCCGGACCGCGACAAGCTGAAAACCCGCCCCACCACCCTCACTCTCCGCTTCACCCCCGCCTGACCAGGTCGCTGGGGAGGATTTCTGCCCGATTTGGGTAGGGAATCCTCCCCAAGCCTTGACTTGGCGAGAGGGACGGACGGAGCTAGTCAGCGCCTGGGGCGGCGGTCGGCAGACCTGCGTCGGCCGCTGCCGCGAGCAGACGCAGGTCGTAGGTGACGAGCGCTGTGAGTGGTACGCCTTCGAGGACGAGGGTCTGCGCGCTGGCGAGGTGGATGGCGTCGAGAGTCCGGAGCATCGGATCCGCGTAGGCGGCGGCCGTCGCGAGGACCGTGTCGTCGATCGGAACGCGGTTCAGCTTGGCGAGGATTGTTGGTGCGGCCACCAAACGGCCAGGATCAGCTCTCCGCAGCGCGCGGGGTACCTCGGTCGCCACCAAGGACGACGCGACCAGCGTCTTGTCCTGCTCGGCGGTCAGCCAGGCATGCAGCGCTTCGGTCTCCTTCTCCGGCCGGATCAGCTTCACGATCGCGGCGGAGTCCAGGTAGATCACAGCCGCTCGTCGCGTAGGTCGGACACGACGTCGGTGGAGTCGACCGTCAGATCGGCCGGCCCGGTCGGCAAGGCCAGAGGCGTCGGGTCGCTCGCCGGAATCAGCCGGCCCCGACGAGCCAGGTCGGCAAGGGTGTTCTCGGCCTCGTCGATCGGCACCAGGCGTGCCGCCGGGCGGCCGCTCACGGTGATTTCGAGCGATTCACCGTTGGCGACCCGCGCAAGCACGGCGCTGGTGTGCTGGTTGAGCTCGCGCACGGGAATGCTGTCCATGGCTCCAGTGTAGAACGCGGCGTTCTACATCTGCCAGTCAGATTGCGATGGCCGGCCGCGGGCGTACTCGGTCGGCTGGTGGGTGGTAGGCCGTCCACGCCTGTGCCAGGCGTTGGACGGCCTCGGTGAGATCATCCGGCCGGGCTCGGAAGTGGAAGCGGACGTAGGCGTCGCTGGCACCGGTGACATCGAGCCCGCCGCCTGGGAGGATCGCCAGGCCGTGTCTGAGCGTGGTCTGGGCGAAGGACGTGCCGTCGCCGTACGGCAGGCGGGCCCAGAGGCACTGGCCGCCTCTGACAGTCGGGACCTCCCAGGTTGGGAGAGCCTGCGTCAGCTGGGTGTGCAGGTGGTCGTGGCGGGCCTTGAGTGTGTTGTGCAGCTCGGGGCCGTCCAATAGCGGCAGCAGGTGGACGGCGGCCAGTTGAGTCGGGATGTTGCCGCCGAGGTCGTGCACTGCCCGCCGTCTGGCCACACGATTGATCAAAGGCGGCGTCGCGCGGATCCAGCCGATCCGGAGACCACCCCAGATGCTCTTGCTGAGCGAGCCGATCGAGATCACCGAATCGCCGTACGCCGCCATCGGTGCCGGCTGCGGTTCGCCTGGAAAGGCCAGGTCACCCGGTACTTCGTCCTCGATCACCGGCACGCCCGCGCTCGCCAACCGCTGCCGCGCCAGCCCGGACATCACCGAGCCAGTCGGGTTCTGGTACGTCGGGATCACGTACGCGACCGCAGGACGCCGCTCGCGGACCGCTGCCTCGAACCCGTCCAGCCCCACCGGCAGCCCTCGGAGCACCGCGCCCTGTTCCCGGAACGCCTCCAGCGCGCCCGGGTACGTCGGTGCCTCGACCAGCACCTGGTCTCCCGGTGAGACCAAGGCATGCGCCAGCAACGACAGCGCCTGTTGCCCGCCGTTCGTCACCAGAATCTGCTCCGGGCGCGTCGGCACTCCACGCGCGGCGTACCGGTCCGCCAGCGCCTGTCGCAGCGACGGATGGCCGTACGGGTAATAGCCGATGTCGTCGCTGACTCGACTCAGCTCTGGCGCGATCCGAACGAACGCCTCCGCCAACTGCGGCGGTGGATCGCCCGGCGCCGCACAGATTGCCAGTAGTACGTCGTCGTCCCGCGCCTCCAGTGAGTCCAGGAAGATCGGGTCGACCGGAGCCGGGTCCTCGACGTTGCGGGGTACGCCGGCCACTCGCGTCCCACTGCCCTGACGCCGGGTGATGCGCCCCTCGGCCCGCAGCAGGTCGTACGCCGCGACCACCGTCGTACGCCCGACTGCCAAGGCGCCGGCGAGCGCGCGGTCCGGTGGTAGGAGCACGCCGGGTGGGAGTTCTCCGTCGTCGATGAGGTGCCGGAGCCGGGCCGCGAGCAGCACGTAGAGCGGGCCGCGGCCGGACGACCAGCGGCCCAACCGGTCAACCACCTCGATTGGTCTCATCCGCGAACCAATTCTGCCGGATTGGCTCTGCAGCGGCCTGCGACGGCGCAGAACCATGGTGGGTATGCCGACCTTCCCGCGGAACCCGATCATGTCCCTGACCGCCGAGCAGCCCCGGCACGAGCTGGGTGAGAGCTATGGGCCCGACCTCCGGCTCGAGGACCTGCTGACCCCGGAGTTGGCCGAACTGGAGCTGGGCTACGGCACTGCGGCCGGCTCGCCGCAGTTGCGGAGCGCGATCGCCGCGCGGCACGGCGTACGGCCGGAGCAAGTCGTGGTGACGATCGGCGGGATGCACGGGATCTTCCTGCTCGGCTATCTGCTCGCGGAGCGCGGCGGTGAGGTTGTCACAACGGCTCCGCTGTTCCCGATGACGCGGACGGCGTACGAGTCGCTCGGCGCGGACGTCCGGGTCATCCCGGTGACGTTCGACGAGGGGTATCGGCTGACCGCTGACGCTGTACGCGCGCAACTGACGCCGGACACGAGGCTGGTCAGCCTGACGACGCCACAGAACCCGTCGGGGGTCGCCGTACCCCGGTCTGTTCTGCGGGAGATCGTCGACGCGATGGCTGCGGTGTGTCCGGATGCGTACCTGATGATCGACGAGACGTACCGCGTCGCGGCGTACGGGGACGACGCGGTCGCGGAGACGGCGGTCGACCTCGGTCCGCGGGTGGTGTCCGTCGCGTCGCTGTCGAAGTGCCATGGGGCGGCCGGGTTGCGGATCGGGTGGGTGATCAGCACGGACGCCGAGTTGGTGGATCAGCTCGTGACCGCGAAGTTCAACACGGTCGTCTCCGCGTCGCCGGTGACCGAGGCGCTCGCGGTCCGGGTGTTCGAGCGGGAGGACGAGATTCTCGCCGTACGCCGGGGCTGGCTCGCGGAGAACCTCGCGATCACCGCTGACTGGGTGCGTGCGAACAGCGACGTCGTGGAGTGGATCCGGCCCGACGCCGGCGCGCTCTGCGTGGTCCGCCTGAAGCCCTCGGTGGACCTGGAGCGTTTCCGCCGGGCGGCCGCGGCGGCGGGCCTCCGCTTGGCGGACGGCGACTGGTTCGGCGACGAGCCACGGGTGTTCCGGTTGGGCTTCGGCTTCCTCCCGGCGCCGGACGTGAAGGCTGCCCTGGATGCTGCCCTGGATGCACTGCGTGAGGCTGTCCATGCGGCCCACTAGTCTTGCGGTGTGCCGGAGGCTTATGACCCGCTGACTGATCCCGCACCGGCGCACGACGTGCGCGCGGTGTTGCGGATCCGGGCGTTCCGGCGGCTGTGGATCGGGTTCGGTCTGTCCAGTCTGGGCGACTGGATCGGGCTGCTGGCGCTGACCGCGATGGCGAAGTCGTTCGCCGGCGACAACTACCAGCTGGCGAACTTCGCCATCGGTGGCGTGCTGTTCCTGCGGGTGCTGCCCGCGTTGGTGATGGGTCCGGTGGCCGGCTGGGTCGCGGACCGGCTGGACCGGCGCTGGACGATGATCCTCGGGGACCTGATCCGGGCCGCGTTCTTCGTCACGATCCCGATCGTCGGCACCCTCACCTGGCTGTTGGTCGCGACCGTGCTGATCGAGATCGTCAGCCTGATCTGGGGCCCGGCGAAGGACGCCAGCGTGCCGAACCTGATTCCCCGGCACCGGCTCGAGGCAGCCAACCAGATCAGCCTGATCACGACGTACGGCACCGCGCTCCCGGCGGCGGTGATCTTCACCGCGATCACGCTGGTCACCCGCTGGGCCGGCGACTTCTCGATCGACCTGGCCGTCTACGTGAACGCCGCGACCTTCGTGGTCTCCGCGTTCGCGATCATGTCGGTCGCCGAGATCGGCCGCGCCGTCCACGACCACGAGGAACACCCGACGCTGTGGCGGACCATGGTCGAGGGCTGGTCCTACGTCACCGGTACGCCGGTGGTCCGCGGACTCGTGGTCGGCATCTCCGGCGCCTTCGCGGCCGGTGCCGTCGTGGTCGGCCTGGGCCGGACGTACGTCGAGGACCTCGGCGCGGGCGACCCGGGGTACGGCGTGCTGTTCGGTGCCGTGTTCGGCGGGCTCGCGCTCGGGATGGGGTTCGCGCCGCGGATCTTCTCCGGGTTGTCGCGGCGCCGGCTGTTCGCGGCCGGGCTGGTCGGGTCGGGGATCTGCCTGGCCGGGCTGGCGCTGATCCACCAGATCGAGATCGCCACGATGATCGCGATCCTGCTCGGGTTCTGTGCCGGCGGCTCGTGGGTGTCGGGGTACACGTTGCTAGGTCTCGAGGTGCCGGACGCGGTGCGCGGCCGGACGTTCGCGTTCGTGCAGTCCGCGGTCCGCACGGTGCTCGCGGTCACGCTGGCGATCGCGCCCTTCGCCGCGGGCGCGATCGGCCGCCACACGTGGACGGTCGGCGGCCACTCGGCGACGTACAACGGTGCCGCGATGACGATGCTCATCGCCGCGATCCTGGCCGGCGTGATCGGGTTGCTCGCGTGGCGGCAGATGGACGACCGGCCGGGGGTTCCGTTCTGGCGCGACGTACGCCGGAGCTTCGGCAAGACCCGTGGTGACTACCCGACGACCGGGTTGTTCATCGCGCTCGAGGGCGGCGAAGGGGCCGGCAAGTCGACACAGGCCGCGCTGCTCGTGGAGTGGCTGAAGGAGCAGGGCCAGCAGGTGCTGCTGACCCGCGAGCCCGGCGCCACCGACCTCGGCAAGACGCTGCGGCAGATTGTCCTCGACCCTGCGACGGGCGACATCTCGCACCGCGCCGAGGCGTTGCTGTACGCCGCCGACAAGGCCGAGCACGTCGACTCGGTGATCAAACCCGCGCTGAAGGCCGGCGCGGTGGTGATCACCGACCGGTACGTCGACTCCGCGCTGGCCTACCAGGGCTCGGGCCGGGACCTGGACCTGACCGATGTCGAGCGGGTGAACCGCTGGGCCACCGACGACCTCCGCCCGAACCTGACGATCCTGCTCGACCTGCCGCCGAAGAGCGGCCTCGGCCGGTTCTCCGAGCGGGACCGCATCGAGGCCCAGTCGGCCGAGTTCCACGAGCGGGTCCGGCACGCGTTCCTCGAACTCGCGGCGGCCGAGCCGCAGCACTACCTGATCCTGGACGCGTCGCTGGATCGCGAGGAGATCGCGCGACAGATCCGTGCCCGGCTCCAGCCGATGCTCCCCAAGGTGGGTCTATGAGTGTGTGGGACGACCTCGTCGGCCAGGAGCCCGCGGTCGCCGTACTGCGGAAAGCGGTCAGTGGCGCGGCGGGTGTGTTGCGCGGCGAGACCGGCGCGGCGGTCGCGGGGATGACACATGCGTGGCTGCTCACCGGGCCGCCCGGGTCCGGCCGCTCGAACGCGGGACGGGCGTTCGCGGCCGCCCTGCAGTGCCGCAACGACGGCTGCGGCGAGTGCAACGACTGCCGTACGGCGCTCAGCGGCGCGCACCCCGACGTGTCCCTGATCCGCACCGAGCTGCTCTCGATCCGGGTCAGTGAGGTGCGTGAACTCGTGCGCCGGGCCGCGATGAGCCCGACCCAGGGCCGCTGGCAGGTGATGGTCGTCGAGGACGCGGACCGGCTGACCGAGCAGGCCGCCGACGCGTTGCTGAAGAGCATCGAGGAGCCCGCGCCGCGGACGGTGTGGGTGCTGTGCGCGCCGACAGTCGAGGACGTCGTACCGACGATCCGGTCGCGGTGCCGCTTGCTGGTGCTGCGGACGCCGCCGGTCGCCGCGGTCGCGGAGATGCTGGCCACCAAGCTCGAGATCGATCAGGACCTGGCCTGGTTCGCGGCCCGGGCCGCGCAGGGCCACATCGGCCGGGCGCGGGCGCTCGCGCGGGACGAAGCGGTCCGGGCGCGGCGTACAAAGGTGCTCGAGGTCCCGTTCGCGTTGCGCGACCTCGGCGCCTGCCTGAAGGCGGCGCAGCAGCTGGTCGACGCGGCCAAGGAAGAGGCCAAGGCCAGCGCCGAGAAGGTGGACGAGAAGGAGCGGGCCGCGCTCGAGCAGGCGCTCGGCGTCGGCACGAAGGGCGCCAAGCCGCGTGAGGCGAACGCCGCGCTGAAGGAGCTTGAGGACCAGCAGAAGGCCCGCGCGAAGCGCTGGGAACGAGACGTGCTGGATCGTTCGCTGGTCGACCTGATGGCGCTGTACCGCGACGTCCTGGTGCTGCAGACCCGGTCCGGCAGCCAGCTGGTGAACGCCGAGCTGAGCCGCAACATCGAGCAGCTCGCGGCCCGGACCACCCCCGAGCAGTCGATCCGCCGGATCGATGCGATCGCGACGTGCCGCGAGGCGATCGAGGCGAACGTCGCACCGCTGGTCGCCCTGGAGGCGATGACCGTCTCGCTGTTCGAGGGGCGCAGCGAGGGGTTCACGATTCCCCGCCGCGTCCTGCGCTGAGCGCGGTCGCACCGGCTGAGGCATGTGTCACGTACGTCCGATAACTGGGCGGGTGCTGTAACACCAAGACCGGCGAGTCCGATGACTGGGTGTCGAGGCGAAGTGGACCGCTCGGCGTCACAGTGCCGAACGGACTCCGATGAACCAGTCGCCCTCCCCGATCCAGCCGGCACGGCAGCCATTGCCGTCGGCCGAGTCGTGGTTGGAGGGCGTTCCCACCCCTGCCCAGCAGCGGCAGGACGGGTACGCCGTCGCGGCGCTCGCGACCAGCCTGCCCGGTCTGGTGCCCATCGCCGTACCGCTCGCCGCGATCGCGCTGCGCCGGATCAAGCGCACCGGCGGGCGCGGGAAACGGCTCGCTCACGCTGCGTTGCTGCTCTCGCTGTGCTGGGTGATCGCGATCGGTGTCGCGGTCACGCTCAATCTGGTCGGGGAGCACCGGCGCGGGATCGGCCGGACGGTCTCGATCGCGCAGGTGGAGGTCGGGCGCTGCTTCGACGCGGACCTGGACGCCGCGGCACTCCGGCTGGTGCGGATCGCGGACTGCGCGGTGCCGCACACCGGCGAGGCGTACGCCAAGGTGCAGGCGAGCCTGGTCGGGCTGGCCGCCGCGCAGACCGGGACGGTGGCGACGCAGCAGTGCGCCGGGGCGTTCCGGGAGTTCGTGGGGGCGCCGTACGAACGGTCCGAGCTGGACATGTACTACGTGGTGCTGGAGGATCGCGCTGTTGCTGACGGCAACGTCTTGTGTCTGGTCGGGATGCCGGGGACCCGGCTGACCGGTACGATGCGCGGATCGCAGCGGTAAAGGTCCCCGGGGGAGCAGTGGGGTAGCGTGAGTCAACCACCGTACGGTTCGGATCCGGAGCGGCCGCAGGACCGGCCACACGATCCGACCCGACCGTTCCCGACGTACGGGCGTCCGGAGCAGCCGCACACCCAGCAGACGGGCTCGCAGGGGACGTCCTGGGCGGCACCGGGGCAGCCGTCACAGCCGCAGCCGCCGTACGGGCAGCAGCCGCAGTACGGGCCTGGGCAGCAGGCACCGTCCGGGCAGCCGGGCTACGGACAGCAGGGCTACGGACAGCCGGGCTATGGGCAGCCGGGGCAGGCGCCGTACGGGGCTGGGTATGGGCCGGGGCAGTATCCGGCGGCGTACGGGCAGGCGCCGGCGCCGTACGGGTATGGGTACGGCTACCCGGGTGGCTCCGGCACGAACGGGCTGGCGACGGCGGCGCTGGTGACCGGGCTCGGCGGGATCTTCATCGGCCTGTCGGCGCCGGTGGCGATCGGCCTCGGGATCGCGGCGCTGGTGCAGATCAACCGCCGCGGCCAGGCCGGCAAGGGGATGGCGATCGCCGGTCTGGTGATCGGTTCCCTGGTGACACTGGGATACGCGCTGCTGTTCGGTCTGGTGATCGCCTTCGGCTCGAGCAGCGACGACGACTACGGCTCGGGCGAACCGGTCTCGTCGTACTCCAGCGGTCCGACCACCCCGGTCGACAGCCTGGCGGTCGGCGAGTGCTTTGACGAAACCGGCCAGGATTCTGACGTGATCCGGCAACCCTGCACCGAGCCGCACGACGGCGAGATCATCTCCGACGTCACGCTCGCCGCCGGTGCCTGGCCTGGTACGAACGGCATCGACAAGGCCGCCGAGCAGGCCTGCAGCCCCACGTTCACCAGCTACGTCGGCAAGTCCGCGGCTGACTCCGAACTGGAGCTCTCCTACTGGACGCCGACGAAGAGCAGCTGGAACCAGGGCGACCGCCTGACGATCTGCGCCGCCTACGGGCCCGACGGCGACCAACTCACCAGCACGGTGAAGAACAGCCACCGCTAGGGCGGCCCGTTCTTCTGGGCCGGGGTCAGGCCGGGATACGGCCCGGTGCCCACAGGCTCTCGACGTCCTCTCCGGCGTTCTCCCGGCGCTGGAGGTCGGCGAGGAACTCGACGAAGTCGTGCCGTGGACGCCAACCGAGCAGGTCCGCCGCCTCGCTGAGGTCGTGCTGTTCGACGCTGTCCGGCAGCGCGAGCCCGTGCCGCTGGATCAGTTCCGCCGCACCCGGCAGCCGCGACTCGGCCCACGCCGTACCGCGGTTGGCGAAGTCGGCCCGGATCTCCTCGGGCATCCCGTGATCGCTGTGCACGATCGTGCGGAACAGCTCGAAGCGCTTCGCGAGCGCCGCCTCGGTCGCGGCGGCCGTCGAGGTCGCGATGTCGCGGACGTCGACACCGTTCCGCAGCAGTCGCTCGCCCCAGCGCAGGTACGGCTCCGGGACGAAACCGTGGTACCGCAGAAGGGCGACCGAGGCGTCGCTGACCTCCTGGTACATCCGCCACAGGTCCTCGCCGAGCACCTTGGTGACGCTGTAGACGCTGCCCCAGCCGTACGCCATCGAGGACGCGAAGACCACGCTCTGGATGCCGGCCGCGCGGCACGCCTGGACGACGTTGAAGGTGCCGTCGACGTTGACCGCGAAGATCGTCTCGTCGCTGACCCCTGGGCGATGCGCGTTGTGCCACGCCGCGAGGTGCACGACCGCGTCACAACCCCGCACAGCGTCGAGTACGTCGGTCGGCGTCCGCGTGTCGCAGCGCACGAACTCACCGATCGCGGCGTCGGCAGGATCCGGCGACGGCGCGACATCCGCCCGCCGTACCTGATGCCCCGCCTTGGCCAGGACCCGGGAAACCTCCCGCCCGGCAACCCCCGACGCACCGGTCACCAGCACTGCACTCATCCGTTTCCTCCACACCGAGACCGAACGGGACTTCCCGACATCGCCAGCTCATGCGTACCCAGCTGCGACCCGACCTATACCTGCTACGGCAGGTGGACGAAGCCGATGTAGTCCGCGCCGGCCGGGCCGGGACGCGAAGTTCCGTCGCGGGTCCAGCCGTGTCGCTCGTAGAACCGGATGGCGCGAGAGTTCCGCTCCCAGACGTCGACCTCGCCCACCGCGTCGGCTTGGCGTGCGATGGAGACGAACCGTGCCATCAGGGCGCTACCGACGCCGCCCGACCACTGGCCCGGCTCGACGAAGATCCCGACGAGCCGGACGCGCGTCTCGTGCGGTGCATTGGTCGGGAACACTCCGTTGGCATCGAGCGTGATCACACCGACGATGTCGTCACCCAGGACCGCGACCAGGACGGCCAGCCGAGCATCCGCCACCATGGCGCGCCACGTCTCCCGGTACTTCTCGTCGGGAGTCGCCGCCACCTCGTGGCCGCCGGCGCCGTAGTAAGCAGCCCGCGACCGAGCATGCAGCTCCGCAAGCGCAGCACTGTCCCCCGGCGCCGCGTCCCGAATCCGCACCCTCTGCGTCGCCTCTGCCATGAGGCAGGAGCCTACGACCCCACTTTCTCGTCCGCTCCGGCTGCCGAGGGCGCGTGTGGGCGGGAGGCACGCCTGGGAGGGGTGGTGCCAGTACTCTGGCGCCGTGGGCATGGTGATGGCGGTGTCGTTCGAGCGGTACGGGCGGCTTTACTACCTCGACCCGGGTGAGGTTCGGCCCCGGGTGGGGGACAAGGTGCTGGTGCCCACCGATGACGGGCCCGAGGTGGCGGAGTGCGTGTGGGCGCCGCAGTACGTCACCGAGGAGATCGGCGGGCTGCCGACGTGCGCGGGGATCGCGACGCCGGCGGACCTGGATCGGGACGAGCAGAACCGGCAGCGGCGGGCCGACGCGCGGGTGATCGCGAAGCGCACGATCCGCCGGCACGACCTGCCGATGAAGGTGGTCGGGATCGACTTCGTCGACCGCCGGCCGGACGTGGATCAGTTGGTGATCGTGTACTTCTCCGCCCCGCACCGGGTGGACTTCCGTGAGCTGGTGCGGGATCTCGCCCGTGCGCTCCGGGCCCGGATCGAGCTCCGCCAGGTGGGCGCGCGGGACGAGGCGCGGTTACAGGGTGGCATCGGGCCGTGCGGCCGGGACCTGTGCTGTGCGACGTTTCTGAAGGACTTCGAGCCGGTCAGCGTGCGGATGGCGAAGGACCAGGACCTGCCACTGAACCCGCTGAAGATCTCCGGCGCGTGCGGCCGGCTGATGTGCTGCCTGAAGTACGAGCACCCGCTGTACCAGGAGTTCACCGCGAAGGCTCCGGCGACCGGGACCGCGGTGGAGACCCCCGCGGGTGATGGAGTGGTGGTCGGGCACAACGTTCCGAGCGACACCGTGGTCGTCCGGTTGGCGGCCTCCGGGCGCCGGTGTGCGTGCAGCCGAGCGGACGTGTGCTCGCCGCGGCAGCAGTACGAGGCGTCCAGTACGACGACCTCGGACGCGCCACCGGTCGAGCCAACACCACCCGCCGAGCCAGCAGCACCGGTCGAGCCAGCAGCACCGGTTCAGGACGCCGTACCGGACGAGCAGCCGGCTGAGCCGGTGGCCGAGACGCGCGAGGAGCGGCGGGCCCGGAAACCACGCCGGCGCCGCCGCCTGCACCACGACGACGAGGGAGAAAGCACGCAGTGAGATTCCGCAGGTCGACCGTACTGGTGGCAACTCTTGCGGTGCTGGCGAGCGGCTGTGGGGTGGCCGGCCGTGCCCAGGACGCAGGAGACGGTACGGCGGCCGGCGTCGGGACCAATCCGCCCAGCGGGCCGGTGGGGCCGATCCCGGCGGGGCTGGAGAAGTTCTACCAGCAGCAGCCGGACTGGGAGCGCTGCGGCTCCAACCAGCAGTGCGCGACCATCGAGGTCCCGCTGGACTACACCAAGCCGACCGGGCAAACGATTGAGCTCAGGGCGCGGAAGGTGCTCGCGCGAGACCGCGGCGGCCGGATCGGCACTCTGTTCATCAACCCGGGTGGCCCCGGCGCCTCCGGGCAGGACTTCGCGCAACAGGCGCCGATGCTGTTCGGTTCGGCGCTGCTGCGGAAGTTCGACATCATCGGCTGGGACCCGCGCGGCGTCGGTGAGTCCACTCCGGTGAAGTGTCTGGACACCGCTCAGCTCGACGCGATGATCGCCGCGGACGGCAGCCCGGACGACGCCGCCGAGATCAGCGACCTGGACAAGCAGTCGAAGACGCTGGCGGCCGGCTGCCAGCAGCGCTCCGGACAGCTGCTCCCGCACGTGTCCACGAAGGACGCGGCCCGCGACATCGACGTACTGCGCGGCATCGTCGGCGACCCACAGCTGTACTACCTGGGCATGTCGTACGGCACGTTCCTCGGCGCGACGTACGCCGAGCTGTTCCCGAAGAACGTCGGACGGATGGTCCTGGACGGCGCCGTCGACCCGTCGATCACGTCCGAGCAGATGGCGATCGCGCAGGCGAAGGGCTTCGACAAGGCGCTGGACGCGTTCGCGGAGGACTGCGCGCAGCGGTCCTGCAAGCTCGGGAGCAGCAAGAACGAGGTGCTGGGCAAGATCGACCAGCTGATCAAGGACAGCGACGCGAACCCGCTGCCCGGGAACGGGAACCGCAAGGTCACGCAGGCGCTGGTGATCCTCGGCCTGATCTACCCGCTGTACCTGAAGGACTTCTGGCCGCGGCTCGAGGACGCCGTCGCCGACGGGTTGGCCGGCAACGGCGCCCGGCTGCTCGCGCTGGCCGACGAGTACACCGACCGCCAGCCGACCGGGTACGCCGACAACTCGAACGAGGTCCAGATCGCGGTCAACTGTCTCGACCACCCGGACTTCACATCGATCGCGCAGATCGAGTCGAAGGTCGGGGAGTACAAGGCGGCGTCACCGCGGTTCGGCGAGTTCCTGGCCTGGTCGTCGGTGTCGTGCGTGAACTGGCCGGTGAAGCCGGTCGACAAGCCGCACAAGATCAAGGCGGCCGGCGCGAAGCCGATCATGGTCGTCGGTACGACGCGCGACCCGGCGACGCCGTACGAGTGGGCGGTCGGATTGGCGCACCAGCTGGAAAGCGGTGTCCTGGTCAGCCGCGACGGCGACGGGCACACGGCGTACCTGTCCGGCAACGCCTGCGTGAAGAACGTCGTCGAGAGCTACCTGGTGCAGGGCAACACGCCCGCAGCCGACATCAAGTGTTAGCTAGTTGGGCCGGTTGTCGCCCGGCGCGACCGGGAGCTTGATGGTGTCGGTTGCGTGTTGCAGGATCGCGCGCAGGCCCGCTTCGTCCTGCGGGCGGCCGCCGACGGTGATCTCGACCGCTGAGGACTTGCCACCGTCGAGCGAGATCCAGCGCGAGAGACCCATCCGCGGGCCGCGAGTCCGGTCCGTGTAGGTGTAGATCAGCGTGCCGCCGTCCCGGCTGAGCACCTTCAGGTCGTGCTCGTCGATGCTGCGCTCGCGGTTCGCGACCAGTTCGTCCGGGGTCTGCTTGCTGCCGCGGGTGTCGAACCGGATCTGCCAGACGCCGGTCGGGTCCAGGAACTTCGGCCGGGTGCCCGCCTGGGCGCTCTTCCAGCCGGTCGGCACCTCGGCGGAGACCGGGTCGTTGCTGGAGCCGAAGTTCTGGACGACGTACTGGAGCGAGTCGGCCTGGAGCCCGTCGGTCCGGGTCGGGGTACCGCTCGGGGGATGACTGTTCACGATCCCGCTCGGCGTGTCGTGTGCCGTGAACGGGTTCCCGCCGTTGATGACGAGCACCGCGCCGAACACGGCCACACCGACGGTCATTCCCGCCAGTGTCATCAGCAGCGCCTGGTGCCTGGGCGTGAGCATCCCGACCTCGCTTCCCTCTCTCCCGCCCGATTATCGCCGACGAGAGGGGCGTCTCCGCAAACCGCCGCGTACGCTGACACGTCGTGAAGATGTCCGACCCCGCCCTCCAGCAGGCCTTGCGGCGTTACGACGACGGTACGGCGGAACGCGCGGACCTGAAGCTGCTCACCAAGGAGTTGCTGAAGCTCCTGGTCGCGAAAGCACCAGGTCACGCGGTGGAGGTCCGAGTCCCGCCGTACGGCGCCGTGCAATGCATCGAGGGCCCGCGCCATACCCGGGGAACCCCCGGCGCGGTGATCGAGATGCCCCCCGAACTGTGGATCGACGTCGCGCTCGGCCGGATCACCTGGGCCGACGCCCGGGTGAGCGGGAAACTCCGCGCCAGCGGCGAACGCACCGACCTGACCGCCCTGCTTCCGCTGGCCTGAGCCGGCAGCATCCGCCTGGCTGACCTCGCGCATCGGTCAGCCAGGCGGATGGATCAGTGGGCCGAGGTGGACCAGATCGCGGTGCGGCCGTAGACGATCACGAGGCGGCCGTCGTTGTTCATCTGCAGGACGGAGCCCCGCCGGGTGGTCTTGCTGGACCAGAGAGCGCGCTTGGCGGCGCTGTACACGACGAGGTTGCCGTCCTGCTGCATGACGGCGTACGCGCCCTTGCTGACCGTCTTGGTGGACCACACCGGGGTCTTGCCGTTCTTCACCATCACGAGGTTGCCGTCGGTCTGCATCTGCAGGCGGAAGACGCGGTTCGGCGAGAACAGCATGTCGTAGGGGTGCAACAGCCTGCCGGAACCGAGCGTGCCGATCACCATGTGCCGGTACCACACGGCCTTGTTCCGGGTGTTGTAGATGACCAGGTTGGAGTCGCTCTGCACCGCGAGGTACGCGCCGGTGCTACCGCCGGTGTTGCTCGCCCAGACCGGCGTCCGGCCGGAGATGACGACGAGGTTGCCGTCGCGCTGCATGATCAGCGTCGAGGACTTGCGGTTCGTCATGCTCGCCCACAGCGCGGTGCGGCCCTTGTAGAGGACCGCGTTGCCGTCGGTCTGCATGATCAGCGTGTAGACGCCGTTGGGTGAGCGCCGGTACTGGCCCGGCTTCAGGTATTCGCCCGACTTGAGCACGGACGAGACGGCGGTCGTGCTGGTGGACGCCGTACCGCCGGCGTGGGCCACGGAGGGAACGAGCAAGGTCGCACCGGCCGCCAGCGTGGCGAGCAGCCGGATGCCGGCCGACTTGATCGGGATCATGCGGTTCGTCTTCTTCCTCTGCAAGGGAGCCGGCCCGGCGATCCGGGTCGGTGGGATCGGCGCCCAGGGCAACCAATCGGGCCCACGCTAGAGCCGCCCGAGGTCCTCGGCGGGACCATTCGATGCAGGTGGAAACCACGCCTCGAAATCAGGGTCGTCGTGGTCGGTCGGACCTGTCACCATGGTGCGGTGGCAACCCCTTTCCGCGCGCGGCTGGCCCGTCTGCGCGTCGATCTGACCCCCTGGCGCGGCTCCCGTGACTTCCGCATCCTGCTGGTCGCCGGGTCGGTGTTCTTCCTCGGCGGCATGGTCGGGTACGTCGCTCTGCCGTACCAGCTGTACCAACTGACCGGATCGAACTTCGCGGTCGGCGCGATGGGCCTGGTGACGATCGTGCCCCTGGTCGTCTTCGGCCTGTACGGCGGTGCGCTGGCCGACCATGTGGAGCGCCGGAAGCTGCTCGTCGGCACCGGTCTGGCGCAGATCGTGATCTCCGCACTGATGGTCGCCAACACGCTGCTCCCGAACCCGCAGGTCTGGCTGATCTACGTCTGCGGCGCGCTGAACGCGGTTGCCTCCTCGCTGCAGCGGCCGAGCCGCGAGGCGCTGCTGCCCCGCGTGGTCAAGCACCAGGAAATCCCCGCCGCGGTCGCGCTGAGCTCGCTGACCTCTCAGGTCGGCCAGCTCGCCGGCCCGGCCCTCGGTGGTGTCCTGGTCGGTTCTGTCGGCGTGACCTGGGCGTTCTCGGTGGAGCTGGTCGGGATCGTCTTCGCGACGCTGCTCTACTCCCGCCTCGGGTCGTACCGGGCCGGCGACGGCGCCACCGCACCGAGCCTGCGCGCGATCGGCGGCGGGATCGGCTACGCGTTCCGCCGCAAGGACCTGCTGGCGACGTACCTCGTCGACATGGTCGGGATGTTCCTCGCGATGCCGATCGTGCTGTTCCCGGCGTTCGCGACCGACATCCTGAAGGAACCGAAGCTGCTCGGCCTGCTGTACAGCGCCGAGGCGATCGGGGCGATGTGCGCGAGCCTGACCAGCGGCTGGGCGAAACACGTCCACCACCAGGGCCGGGCGGTGGTGCTGGCCACGATCGGCTGGGGCGCCGCGGTCGGGATCGCCGGTCTGGCGCCGAACATCTGGGTCGCGATCGGGTTCTTCGCGCTGGCCGGCGCCGCCGACATGGTCTCGGTGTTGTTCCGGTCGGTGATCTGGAACCAGACGATCCCGGACGAGATGCGCGGCCGGCTGGCGGGGATCGAGATGCTCGGGTACTCGCTCGGCCCGCTCGGCGGTCAGGCCCGCTCCGGCCTGGTCGCCGACCTGACCGGCGTCCGGACCGCGATCGTCAGCGGCGGTGTGATGTGCGTGGCCGGCGTGATCGCGACCGCGGTCTGGCTGCGGGAGTTCTGGCGGTACGACGCCCGTACCGACGAACACGCCGTCCGGGAAAGGGAGCTCCGGACCGCCGGTTAGAGTTCCAGGCATCATGCGTACCTTGATCGCTGCCGGACTGGCCGCCGTACTGCTGGCGAGCTGTAGCGGTCCCGGGCAGGAGAACGCGCCCAGCGCCCCGCCGCTGGTGCCGATGAGCTCGGCGGACACCCCGTCGGAGACACCCTCCGAAACGCCGGCGCCCAGCCCGTCCGCGGCGCCTGCGGAGACGGTGTGCCAACGGATGGACCAGACGCTGGTCCGGACCACTCTCGCCGTCCCGGCGGTGGACATCCAGACCAAGACACCGCCGACGGACTTCGGCCCTCCGACGTACGACGTCTGTCAGCTGACGCTGAGCAACGTCCCCAATGGTCCGGTGCTGAGCGTCGAGACCTCGGTTCTCCCGGCGACCGCGGTGACGCTGGCCGCGACCCGGAAGGCGTACAAGGGCGAGCCGGCACAGACGGCGGTGGTCGGCGAAGGCGGATACGGGGCGAGCACCTTCGTGGTGTTCCTGCAAGGCGGCAAGCTGTACAAGGTCGCCGGCCCCAAGGCCACGCTCGCGAAGTACGTCGTCCTCGCGCAGGAGGTCGCCCGCCAGGCCGAAGGTGTTCCGACCGCGGACCCGGTGATCACGCGCCCGGAGTGCGACCGTGGGACGTCCGCGGCCGAGAAGGTCCTGGGCGCGCGGCCGACGGCCCGCCGCGACAGCGAGACGGCGCCCGGCGACCCGGTCTGCGCCTGGGTGACCGCGGCAAGCGTCCTGACCACCTCGGTACGGCGTACCCCGCAGGCGAAGGCGTTGATGGCGCCGATCGCCAAGGCCCCGACCTCGCAGTCGATCCCGTTCGGCGACGAGGGGTACGTCGATACCGTGACCGGCCGGACCACGATCCGCGTCGGCGACGACGAGCTCGTCGACTTCGTCCCGCTCCCGGCGCGCGCGATCGACCCGGATGTGATGACCCAGCTGGCGCTCAAGATGGCCTCGGTGTACATCCACTGACACCGCTATCTGCGACCCGGTCGCGGGTGATATGGTGCCGGCGCCGTGTCACGCCCGAGGTGGTCGCCGACGTGTTCGGGCTGGAGTGTTCGGTGATCCCGGACCCGTTGACCGGTGCGCCGTTGGTGCCGCCGCGGCCTCGCCGATCGTCCTGATCGCGTCCGTGATCTCGGTGGGCGTGCGGGCCGCGTAGCCGAGGACGAGGCCGGGCGCGTGCGGCAGTTGGCAGTGCCAGGACAGCGGATGGGTCTTGACGCCGCGGTCGAGCGCGGCCGCGGCCAGCTCGACGTCGTCGAACACATCGTCGAACGCGGCGTCGAAGGTGATCGTCAGGTGCAGGCCCGCTGCGGCACCGTGAATTGTTGCGGTGGGCAAATATTTCTGGACGGCGGCGACCATCGCGTCCCGGCGGGCCCGATGCCGGCGGCGGAGGAACCGGAGGTGCCGCTCGAGCTCACCGGACTCCATCAGGTGCGCCAGGGTGAGCTGCGGGAGCGCCGCGTTGCCGAGGTCGGCGAGGCGCTTGCGGCCGATCAGTTCGTCCTTGTACTGCGGCGGCGCAAGCATCCAGCCGATCCGCAGTGCGGGCGCGAGGAGCTTCGAGACGCTGCCGGCGTAGATCACCTGGTCGGGCAGCATCGCGCGCAGCGCCGGCACCGGCGGGCGGTCGTAGCGGTGCTCGGCGTCGTAGTCGTCCTCCAGGATCAGCCCGCCGTCCGCGGCCCACTGGATCAAGTCCCGGCGGCGTTCCCCGTCGAGTACGACGCCGGTCGGGAAGTGGTGCGCGGGCGTCACCATCACCACGCTCGCGCCGGACTTCCGCAGTACGTCGACAGCAAGGCCGCGGTCGTCGACCGGGACAGGCGGGGTCCGCATCCCCCAGCTCCGCAGGTGCTGGCGGGAGCCGAGCGAGCCGGGGTCCTCGACCGCGACCTCGTGGACGCCGCGCTCGGCGAGCAGTTGCGCGACCAGCCCGATCGCCTGCGCCACGCCGGCCACCACGATCAGGTCGTCGGGGTCCGCCGCGATCCCGCGGTACTGCGCCAGCCACGCCGCGACCGCCCGACGGAGGGCCGGCGTTCCCGCGGGGTCGCCGTACCCGAACTCCGCGGCCTCGAGATTGCCGAGCACCGCTCGCTCCGCGCGTATCCACGCGGCGCGCGGGAACGCCGCGAGGTCCGGGACGCCCGGCGTCAGATCGATCCGGGACCCGACGCCGCGCAACGTGTCGAACGCGTCCAGCCCGGGCTGACGCAGGACGGTCGATCGGCGTACCGCCGGTTCCATCGGTGCGGGCGCCGTACCGATCGGGGCCGCGACGACGACGGTGCCCGCGCGGCCGCGGCCGGCGATCTGGCCGTCCTCGGTGAGGCGCTGGTAGGACTCGGTGACCACGCCCCGGGAGATGCCGAGGTCGGCCGCGAGGGTGCGGGTCGCCGGGAGCCGCGTGCCGACCGGGAGGTGGCCGGTCGAGATCGCGGTGCGGAGCCGGTCGGTGAGCCAGTCGGCGAGTCCGCCGGGGGCTGCCTCGGCCGGGTCCAACTGGAGGAAGTCCGCACCTTTGGACCGGCCACTTACCGTCGGATTGGACCTGTTCACTGGACCATTGTGGCGCGACCGTGGAGTGATGGGAACTGACTACGTCCACGGCTACACCCCGGCGGAGACCCGCCGGCTCTCCGAGCAGGCCGGCACGCTGGCCGACCTGCTGCACGGCGGCACCACCTACCCGCCCGGCAGTCGCGTGCTGGAGGCCGGCTGTGGCGTGGGCGCGCAGACCGTCCAACTCGTCACCCGCAGCCCTGGCATCGAACTGGTGTCGGTCGACATCTCCGAGGACTCGCTCACCCAGGCGAAGGCCCGCGTCGCGAGCCTGGCTCCGGAAGCGACCGTCGACTTCCGGCACGCCGACTTACACGACCTCTCGGGTGAGACGTTCGACCACGTCTTCGTCTGCTTCGTCCTCGAGCACCTCCCGAACCCGCACGACGCGCTCATCCGGCTCCGCAGTCTCCTCAACCCCGGTGGCACGATCACCGTCGTGGAAGGCGATCACGGGTCCGCGATCTACCACCCGCGCAGCGAGCGCGCCCAGGCGGTCATCGACTGCCTCGTCGACCTCCAGGCCGAACCCGGTGGTGACGCACTGATCGGCCGTCGCCTGCAGCCCCTTCTCGAGCAGGCCGGGTACGACGACGTACACGTGAGTCCTCGCACCGTGTACGCCGACCAGACGGTTCCGGAGCTCGTCGACGGCTTCACGCGGAAGACGTTCATCGCGATGGTCGAGTCGGTCCGCGAGCGCGCGATCGCGGCCGGGATGCGAACCGAAGCCGAGTGGAACGCGGGCATCCGGGACCTCGAGCAGACCGCGTTGCCCGGCGGCACCCTCCACTACGCGTTCTTCAAGGGAGTGGGCCGGACATGATCGGGTTCCTCGTCCTGATCGCCGCCGTCTGCTGGGCGCTCGGCCGCAATCGCCGCCGGCAGATCCGGTGCGTCACGCACGGCATCCCGGATCGCGATCTCGAGCGGTTGGTGGCTGATCTCCGTTCACTCGGCTGACCAGTTCATGAACGCCTGGTAAACAAGAGGGTATGGCCCGCACCGAGCAGCTCGAGATCGAGACGAAGTACGACGTCGACGAGACCACCGTCCTGCCGGCGCTGCACGAGCTGCCCGGAGTCGCGAGTGTCGCGCAACCGGTCGAGCTGCACCTGGAGGCCGTGTACTTCGATACTCCCGACCTCGACCTGGCCGCGAACAAGGTGACATTGCGTCGCCGCACCGGTGGCGAGGACGACGGCTGGCACGTGAAGTTCCCGGTGTCATCCGGCGAGCGGTTGGAAGTCAGGCACCCACTCGGGCGCTCGACGAGCACCGTGCCGATCGCGGTCGTGCGGACGGTCCGGGTCCATGTGCGCGACCACAAGCTCGCGCCGGTCGTCAGGCTCGAGACGCGCCGGATCGTGCATCGGCTGCTCGATGCGGACGGCGGCGTCCTCGCGGAGTTCGCCGACGACCACGTGACGGCGACCGTCACGGGTGGCGAGCCGGAGAGCTGGCGGGAGTGGGAGGTCGAGCTCGTCGACGGGGACGCCGGCCTGTTGGCAGCGGCCGGTGAGCTGGTGCAGCAGGCGGGCGCCCGACCGGCGAGCGGTCCGAGCAAGCTGGCTCGCGCGCTCGGCGACCGCGTCCCGAAGCGCGACGAGTGGACGCTGCCGAAGAAGCCGCGGACCTCGGACCTGTTCCGCGCGTACGCCGGGGCGCAGGTCGCGGCGATCCGGGAACGGGACCCGGAGGTCCGGCGCGACGTTCCCGACTCGATCCACAAGTTCCGGGTCGCGACGCGGCGGCTCCGGTCGGCGCTGGCGACGTACCGGCCGGTGATCGATCGCACGGTGGGCGACGAGCTGCGGGACGAGCTGAAGTGGCTGGCCGGTGAGTTCGGGGCCGCGCGGGACGCCGAGGTCCAGCGGGAGCACTTCGCGGCGGAGATCGCGGAGCAGCCGGTCGAGCTCGTCATCGGGCGGGTCGCGGGGCGGATCGACGACCACCTGCGAAAGGTCTACAAGGACGGCCGGGCCGCGGCGCTGGCAGCGCTGGAGAGCGAGCGGTATTTCCATCTGCTCGACGCGCTCGACAGGCTGCTCGCGGAGCCGCCGATCACCGGCGACGACCGGAAGGCGCACAAGCAGGTGGGCGACATCCTCAAGCACGACCTGAAGCGGATGCGGCAAGGCGTCCGCCGGTCCGAGGACGCGGAGACCGACGCCGAGCAGGACCACGAGCTGCACGACGTCCGGAAGGCCGCCAAGCGCCTGCGGTACGCCGCGGAGTCCGCCGTACCCGTGCTCGGTGACGAAGCGGCGAAGCTCGCCGCGCAGGCCGAGGAGGTCCAGGAGATCCTCGGCGAACACCAGGACTCGGTCGTCTCCCGCGAACTCCTCCACCACCTGGCCCTCGAGGTCTATGCCGAAGGCGGCAACACCTTCACCTACGGCCGCTTGCACGCCGCCGAAGAGAACCGCGGCAACGCCTCCCGCACCTCCTTCTACAAACTCTGGCCCACGCTCACCTTCCGGTCGTAGACGCAGAGACGGACCCGGCGGGAGGGTGCCGGGTCCGTCTGAGGGGCGGGGTGGGGCTGTCAGGCAGGATCGCGTCGGGTCAGCAGGGCCTGCCTGACAGGTCTTTCAGTGGGCCTTCAGTGGTCGACCGCCTTTTCGGCGCCGGCGCCGGTCAAGGAGCGGACCTCCATCTCGGCGAACTTGTCGACGTCGACCGGCTCCTTGCTGGTGATGGTGCCGATCCAGCCGAGCAGGAACGCCAGCGGGATCGTGACGATGCCGGGGTTGTCGAGCGGGAACCAGTGGAAGTCGATCCCGGTGTCGGTGATCATCGACAGGCTGGCACCGGTCTTCTTGTCCACCTTGCCGGAGACGACCGGGCTGAACGCGATCAGGACGATCGTCGAGGCCAGACCGCCGTAGATGCTCCACAGCGCGCCGCGGGTGTTGAACCGGCGCCAGAACAGCGAGTACAGGATCGTCGGCAGGTTCGCGCTGGCCGCGACCGCGAACGCGAGCGCCACCAGGAAGGCGACGTTCTGGCCGTTCGCGAAGATACCGCCGATGATCGCCACGATGCCGATCACGACCGCGGTGTACCGCGCGACCCGCACCTCGCCGACGCCGCTGATCTGGCCCTTCTTGATGATCTGGCCGTAGATGTCGTGCGCGAACGACGTACTCGCGGTGATCGTCAGGCCGGCGACCACGGCGAGGATCGTCGCGAACGCGACCGCCGAGATGACACCGAGCAGGACCTCGCCACCGAGCTCGAAGGCCAGCAGCGGTGCGGCCGAGTTGGCCTTGCCCGGCGCGGCCTTGATCCGGTCCGGCCCGACGATCGCGGCAGCGCCGTACCCGAGGACCAGCGTGAACAGGTAGAAGATGCCGATGATCCAGATCGCCCAGCTGACGCTGCGCCTGGCCTCCTTGGAGTCCGGCACGGTGTAGAAGCGCATCAGCACGTGCGGCAGGCCCGCCGTACCGAGCACCAGTGCCAGCGCGAGCGAGATGAAGTCCAGCTTGGTGACGCCGGTGGCGCCGTACTGCAGACCCGGGCTGAGCAGCTTCTCGCCGGCCGCCGGGCTGTTGTCGACCGCCGCACCGAGCAGACCGGACAGGTTGAACGCGTACTTCGCCAGCACCCACAGCGTCATGAGGCCGGCACCGACCACCAGCAGGGCAGCCTTGACGATCTGAACCCAGGTGGTGCCCTTCATGCCACCGACGAGCACGTAGGTGATCATCAGGATGCCGACCACCGCGATGACGATCGCCTGACCGGTGCGACCGTTCACACCGAGCAGCAGCGCGACCAGGCCACCGGCGCCGGCCATCTGCGCCAGCAGGTAGAAGAAGCAGACGATCAGCGTCGAGATCGCGGCCGCCATCCGCACCGGGCGCTGCTTGAGCCGGAAGGACAGTACGTCGGCCATCGTGAACCGGCCCGTGTTCCGGAGCAGCTCGGCGACGAGGAGCAGTGCGACCAGCCACGCGACCAGGAAGCCGATCGAGTACAGGAAGCCGTCGTACCCGTTCAGCGCGATCGCGCCGGCGATGCCGAGGAACGAGGCCGCCGACAGGTAGTCGCCGGAGATCGCGATGCCGTTCTGCGGGCCGGTGAACGAGCGGCCGCCGGCGTAGAAGTCGGCCGCCGTCCGGTTGTTCCGCGACGCCCGGAACACGATCGCCAGGGTGGCGACCACGAACAGCGCGAAGATCACGATGTTGACGGTCGGGTTACCGATGTCGGTTGCCAGCGGCAACATCAGCGGGGCGGTCACTGCGGTGCTCCCTCGATCTGGTGACGCAGCTTCTCGGCGTCCGGGTCGATCCGGCGGTCGGCCCACCGGACGTAGAACATCGTGATCGCGAACGTGGTGACGAACTGGCCGAGGCCGAACAGCAGGGCGACGGTGATGTTCCCGGCAACCTTGTGCGACATGAAGCCGTGCGCGTAGTCGGCGAGCAGTACGTAGACGAAGTACCAGACCAGGAACAGCGCGGTCATCGGGAACACGAAGTTCCGGAACCGGCGGCGCAGCTCGGCGAAGTCCGGCGACAGCTGGACATCCCGGTACGTCGTCAGTTCGGGTTCGCGCGTCGTATCACTCATCGCGTCGACCTCCAGACGGGGGATCACGCCGGGCGGTTGAAGCCGGCGGGCTTGCCCGTACTGTGGCCCGGGTCACGCACCGCCGACAGCACCGGCACGCGTCGAGCGCTCAGCGGACCACACCAGTCGTCCGGTGGATCACCCAGCTGCGCCGAGCGGTAGGAAACACGCGACGAACGGCGGACGCCCAGCACTCATCAACCTCGCCCCGCTGCGACTCCTCAGGCGTGACGCGGCGGTCGCGCGGCGCTTGGCGGGCGGTTGCTGAGTGGTGCAGGTCCGGGGCCGCGGTCGACGTCGACCGCTTCGGGGGTGTGCAGGCGGACCATGCTGCGGGCGGCGCCGGCCGGGATGCGGTCGGGGGTGAGTTTCGAGACCACGATGACGGTCAGGAACGCGAGCGGCATCGTCCACGCGGCGGGCTGTCCGACGAGGGCGCGGGTCCAGCCGGCCTGGGGTACGCCGGCGACGTTGACCAGCGCGGCGGTGCTGGCCGCGATCCCGCCGACGACCAGCCCGGCCGCGGCGCCGGTGGTCGACATCCGGCGCCACCAGATCCCGAGCACCAGCAGCGGGCAGAACGTCGACGAGGCCAGCGCGAACGCCAGCCCGACGGTGTCCGCGAGACTCAACGCGCCGGTCGTGCTGAAAGCGAGGTACGGCACGACCATCGCGATCAGCGCCGCGATCCGGAAGCTGTTCACCGCGACGTAGTCCCCACCGGTCCACCGGTGCAGGCGGCTCCGCAGCAGGTCCTGGTCGATCACCCCGGCGATCGCGACAGTCAGCCCCGATGACGTCGACAGGAACGCCGCGAACGCTCCCGCGGCGACGAGCGCACCGAGCAGATCCCCAACCGTGCCAGGGAAAACGCGTCCTGGCAGCTCGAGCACGACGGTGTCCCCGCCGGTCGCCACCAAGTCCGGTGCGAACGCCCGCCCGAGCACGGCGTACATCGGTGGGAACAAGTAGAAGAAGCCGAGCAATGCCAGCACGACCACAGTGGTACGCCGGGCCGCCCGCCCGTCCGGATTGGTGTAGAACCGGACCAGCACGTGCGGGAGCCCCATCGTCCCGAAACAAAGGGCCAGGAGCAACGAATAGGTCGCGTACAGCGGGTGGTCGCGGCCGCCGGCGCGGGACAGCGGCTCGGCCCACTCACCCGCGGCACCGTGCAGTGAGTCGAGTACGCCGACCGGCTGGCGCCACACGAGCAGGATGACGAAGATCGGGGCGGCCAGTGCGGTGAGTTTGAGCCAGTACTGGAAGGCCTGGACGAACGTGATGGACCGCATGCCACCCGCGGCGACGTTGATCACCACGATCACCGCGACGATCGCCGCACCGACCTGTGGTGGCGCGCCCGTGACGGTCTGGACGGCCAGGCCGGCACCGTGCAGCTGTGGGAGGAGGTAGAGGGTTCCAATACCGACGACGAGGCCGGCGCAGATCCGGCGTACCGCTGGGGATTCGAAACGGGTCTCGGCGAAGTCGGGAAGCGTGTACGCACCGGATCGGCGCAGCGGGGCGGCTACCAGGACCAGCAGCATCAGATAGCCGACCGTGTAGCCGACGGAGAACCACAGCATGTCCGCACCGTTGACGAGGACCAGTCCGGCGACCCCGAGGAACGACGCTGCTGACAGGTACTCCCCGCTGATCGCTGAGGCATTCCAGCGTGGGCTGACGGCGCGGCTGGCGACGTAGAAGTCGCTGGTGGTCCGGGAGATGCGCAGACCGAACAGTCCGATCCCGATCGTTGCCACGACCACCAATCCGATCGCGGTCAGACTGATCGCCGGCGACATCGCTACTGCCGCCCTACGAACTCGGTGAACTCGGCCTCGATTCGCTCCGCGTTCCGGACGTAGATGCGCGCGGCGACGTACACCACCGGGTACACCAGGATGCCGAGGATCACCCAGGGCAGCGGGAGCCCGAAGACGGACAATGTGCGCGCCGGCGGGACCAGCCAGAACAGCAGCGGGATGCTCCCGAACACCAGCAGTACGCCGCCGATGACGGCCAGCGTCAGCCGGAGCTGGGACTGGATCAGTGAGTGCATGTAGACCTCACCGAGTCGGGTCTGCTCGTCGATCTCGCGGGTGCCGGTGGGAGTGAGCGGACGCCGGGCCGCGCTGGCCCGCGGGCTGGTGACACGGACCCTGCGTGGTCCTTCCGGCGTACTCATGTCAGGCGCGCAGTGACGTCGAACGGACCAGAAGGTCGCGGAGCTCGCGGGTATGTCGTCGGCTCACCGGGAGCCAGTCGTCGCCGACTCGGACCGCGCAGCGTCCGCCGTCGACCCGCATCTCGTCCACGTGCTGGAGAGCGACCAGCGTGCTCCGGTGGATGCGGGTGAACCCTGCGTCCCGCCAGCGTTCCTCGAGGGTGCTGAGGGGGACGCGGACCAGATGCGAGTTCTGGCCGGTGTGCAGTCGTGCGTAGTCGCCTTGTGCCTCGACGTACCGGACTGTGGAGCGCTGGACGAACCTGGTGACACCGGCGAGCTCGACGGGGATCACCTCGTCCTCGGTCTCGTCCGGAGACTGCAGTGCTGTCGGTGCACCCTGCGTGACCACCCGCCGGACCGCCTCGGCCAGTCGTTCCGGCCGGACCGGTTTCATGACGTAGTCGGTCGCTTCCAGATCGAACGCTGCCACGGCATGCTCGTCGTACGCCGTCACGAACACGATCTGCGGGCGGCTGGCGAACTTCGACAGCACCCGGGCCAGGTCGATCCCGTCGAGGCCGGGCATCTTGATGTCGCAGAACACCACGTCCAGATCGGTGGCCTGCAGGATCTTCAGCGCGTCCGGGCCGTTCGAGGCCGTCCGGATCTCGCCGATCCTGGCGTCCTGCCCGAGCAGGTACACCAGTTCCGCCAGGGCGGGCTCCTCGTCGTCCGCGACCAGGGCGCGTAGGGGAGTGTCGGCCATGGTGCGAACAGTAGCCGCCGAACCACGATCAGCTCTACGAAGCCAATCGTGGCGGGAGATCCGACTGGTGCTCCCAGCGCAGCCGGTCCGGGCCGTAGCCCGCGGCATGTACGCCGTCGTGCCCGCGTGGTCGCCGGCAGTAGTAATGCGGAGAGTAGAGGTCCTTGCACGAGTCGTCGTGGCTCGTGTAAGCGAACTCGAGGTCCAATCGGGTGTCAGTGCTCATGGAAGTCGCCCTTGTCGCGCGCGGTCTGCCCCCACCCACAAGCCAGTATCACCCGAAGCGGTGGGAGCGGGGAGACCCGCTCCCACCGTGGACACCTGCTACTTGATCAGCCCGTGCGGATCGAGGATGTACTTGCGGGCGGCGCCGTGGTCGAACTCGGCGTACCCACGCGGTGCGTCGTCCAGCGAGATGACCGTCGCATTGACGTTCTTCGCGATCTGGGTGCGATCGTGCAGGATCGCGTTCATCAGCTGCCGGTTGTACCTCATCACCGGGCACTGGCCGGTCGTGAACGACAACGACTTGGCCCAGCCGAGGCCGAGCCGGATCGACAGCGAACCGGTCTTCGCCGCCTCGTCGCCGGCCCCGGGGTCACCGGTGACGTACAGCCCCGGGATACCGACCGCGCCACCGGCCTTGGTGACGTCCATGACCGTGTTCAGCACCGTTGCCGGCCGCTCGGCCTGGGCGTCGCTGCCGTGACCGTGAGCCTCGAACCCGACGGCGTCGATCGCACAGTCGACCTCGGGTTCACCGAGGATCTGCTCGATCTGGTCCTTCGGGTCGCCCTGCGACACGTCGATCGCCTCGCAGCCGAAACTGCGCGCCTGGTCCAGCCGCTCCTTCTGCAGGTCCGCGACCATCACGACCGCCGCACCGAGCAGGAACGCCGACGTGGCCGCGGCGAGCCCGACCGGGCCCGCGCCCGCGACGTACACCGTCGACCCGGTGCCGACACCGGCGGTGACGGCGCCGTGGTAGCCGGTCGGGAAGATGTCGGCCAGCATCGCCAGGTCGCGGATCTTCGCCATCGCCTTGTCCTTGTCGGGGAACTTCAGCAGGTTCCAGTCCGCGTACGGGACCAGCGCGTACTCCGCCTGGCCGCCGACCCAGCCACCCATGTCGACGTACCCGTACGCCGATCCCGGCCGGTCGGGGTTCACGTTCAGGCAGACGCCGGTCTTGCCGGCCTTGCAGTTCACGCACCGCCCGCAGGCGATGTTGAACGGTACCGAGACCAGGTCGCCGACCTTGATGAACTCGACGTCCCGGCCGGTCTCGACCACTTCACCGGTGATCTCGTGGCCGAGCGCCAGTCCCGGCGGCGCCGTCGTGCGGCCGCGCACCATGTGCTGGTCGCTGCCGCAGATGTTGGTCGCGACCACCTTGAGGATCGCGCCGTGCGGAATCTGCCGGCCGACATTCGCAGGGTTGACCCCCGGTCCGTCCTTGAGTTCCAGGGTCGGATAGTCGATGGTCTCGACTGCCACGGAGCCCGGTCCCTTGTAGATGACTGCCCTGTTTCCCGGCACGAGAACTACTCCCCTCCAGGACGCTCCACCACGAGCCGGTGGAGTCGTGCGATACCGCTTGGTGTGGGCCGTGATCGCCACTGGAGAGGCGATCCGGTCGTCGCCTGTGGATGCTCCCGACGCTAGTCCGCCGGGCCGGAACCGTCAATGAAACAAGGGTCTTCTACGCCGATGCGTGCACACCCGAGGAGTATTTCGGAATGCGGAACGTCACCTTCGTCCCGGCGTCCACGGCGGTCTCCACGATCAGTCCGTAGGGGTCGCCGTACACCTGGCGCAGGCGCGCGTCGACGTTTCCGAGACCGACCGAGTCGCTGCCGGAGCCACCGGACAAGGCGGCCCGGATCACCTCCGGATCGCTGCCGGCGCCGTCGTCCTCGACGCTGATCTCGGCCTCGTTGATCCGGTCCCGCGCGCGGATGGTGATGTTGCCGACTCCCGTCGTACCTTCCAGGCCGTGCCGTACGGCGTTCTCCACCAGGGGCTGGACGACGAGGAACGGGATGACCACCGGGAGGACCTCGGGAGCGATCTGCAGCGACACCTTGAGGCGATCGCCGAAGCGGGCCTGTTCGAGGACCAGGTAGCGCTCCACGTTGCGCAGCTCGTCGGCGAGCGTCGTGAACTCGCCGCCGCGGCGGAGTGCGTAGCGGGAGAAGTCCGCGAACTCCAGCAGCAGTTCACGCGCGCGCTCGGGGTCGGTGCGCACGAACGACGCAATAGCGGCCAGGGCGTTGTAGATGAAGTGCGGACTGATCTGGGCGCGGAGTGCGCGCAGCTCGGCTTCCATCGCGCGGGTGCGCTCTTTGTTGAGCTCGGCCAGCTCCACCTGGCCGGAGACCCAGCGGGCGACCTCTTCGGTCGCTCTGACCAGTGCGGCCGAGGTGTTGTTGCTGTACGCGACCAGGACGGCGACCACACGCTCCTCGGTGACGATCGGTGCGACCACCGCAGTACGGATGGGGCACTGCGGGTCGCCGCACGCCACGTCGTGCGCGCCGAGGACCGCCGTCCGGCCGGAGCGGAGGGTCGGTGCGGCGAGGTCCTTGGCGTCGCGGCGGTGGTTGCTCTCGTACGGTCCGCCGATGCCGTCCCAGGCGAGTACGCCGGAGGAGTCGCAGATCGCGATGGCCGCCGTACCGAGGAGGTCGCGGAGGTGCTTGCTGGCCTTGCCGGCCGCGGCGGGGGTCAGGCCCTCGCGCAGGTGCGGGCTGGCCAGCGAGGCGGTATGCAGGGTTGCATACGTCGCCTTGTCGGCCGGAGTCCCGAAATGCTTGCGCCGCCGCGTGAACACTCCATGACGGTAGCGGCTCAGCCGTCCGCGCGCGGCCTGAACGCCTCCAGTACTTCCGTGTCGGAGTACGTGTGCAGCAGGTACTCAGCGACCCACTCCGCTCGCCCGGGGTACGCAGACTCGCTCACGACCCGCTCCGCCGCCTTGGCCGTGTCCATCGCTGTACGACGCAGTTGTACGCCGTCTGCGGTGAGGAGCGCCCAGCTCGGACCGGGTACGCCGTACGGCATGCCGACGCTGCCTGCGTTCACCACGAGCCGTCGGTCGAACTGACGAGCGAACGGCATGTGGGTGTGGCCACAGGCCACCGTCCGGACGCCGTCGGGGAGTCCGTCGAACACCTGTGTCCATCGCGAGATCGGACTGTCGACCAGCACCATCTCCTCGTCGTCGCGTGGGGTGGCGTGACAGAAGAGCGTGTCGCCGAGCGTCACCGTCGTCGGCAGTCCGTCGAGCAGCTCGACCTGGTCCGGCCGCAGCTGCGCCGCGGCCCACGGACTCACCGCATCCGGTGGCTCAGCGTCGTACGTCCCCTGGGCCATCTCCACGAGCTCCCGGTCCGCATTACCGCGTACCCACACCGCGCGCTCGCCCAAACCCACCAACAGGTCCAGCGTCTCCACCGGCTGCGGGCCACTCGCGATGTCCCCGGCCAGCACGATCACGTCAGCGGTCTGCACGTCTGGTTCTGCGAGGACGCTCTCCAGCGCAGGCAGTACGCCATGGATATCAGCAAGCACAGCAACCGTCGTCATGCCCGCAGTCTGCCCGCAAAGCTCAACAAACACGGGGCTATCTGCTCAGGGCAGATCACCGTGCGAAGTCGACCTGCTTCGCGGTAACCACCTGAGTGGCCCGTTCACACTTGCTCGTGTCCAGCGAGCAGCGAACGATCGGTCCGGAAGCGCAGTCTGCCGGTTGGAATCTCGACAACGGCCGAGCAGTCCTTGATGGTCGTGGCGGCGAGGCGGCCGTCTCCCGAGACAGCCGTCGGCTCTGCCTAGACCGGAAAGCGCTGGCAACGTCCTTGCAGCAAGTGACATCCGCCGAACATGTGATCAGCTACCGATCAGCAGTGCGCCCTTGGCGAGTGGGGTCGCCAGCTCGCACGCTCCGGTGGAGATGGTGCAACGCACGATTGAGGCCGGCGTCGCCTCACCGTCGTCCGCGAGCAGCAGGAGATGCTGGTCGTCCTCGGCGATCGTCTGCCGGAAGACGCCGGACCATTCCTGGAGCAGGGTGCCCGTCTTCGCGTCCAGAGCAGCCGCGATGCCGTCGCCGTACCCGTCCTGGTACTTCGGTCCGGCGATGACGGTCGAACCATCCGGGGTGAAGCCCGTGATCAGGTTGTCGCAGGTGCGCCAGAGACGCTTGCCTGCCGGCATCGTGAGGAGGCTGCTGCAGCTGTTCTGATCGGCCAGCGTGGTCAGCGAACCCGCCGTACCGACGCTCGACACCGCCATCGGCTTCGGGACGGACTTGAGCTGGGTGGCCCTCGACTCACCCGGTGTCCATTCGTACAGGTACGTCGGCGCGTCCTGCTTGGTCGACGCCGAGAGGTAGACCTTGCCGTTGAAGTAGCCGAGCAATGACGCGTTCCAGACGTCCGGCACACTCACCTGCCGGACACCACCCTGGCCCTTGTCCTGCTCCGCGTAGAGCGTTGCGCCGGCCATCTCCTCGCCGGTGTCCTTCAGCCGGGTGCCGACGTACGCGGCGGCGAGGTCGTCGTCGGTGGTGACGATCTGGGTCACGCCCGGCGTTCGTCGGGTGACCTTGCCGTCGTTGTCGACGGTCAGCATCTCGGTGCCGTTGCCCTTGGTGACGACCGCGAGCGAGGAGGAGCCGAGCCGAGCGACCTGTTGGATCTCTTCGTTGCCCGGGATGGTGACGTCGTTGCCGGCGCCGCCGCGGATGGTGCGGCCGCTCAGGTAGGTCACCTGGGGCGCGCGGCCGGTTGCGAGCTTCTGGAGGTCGATCTTTGTCTTGGCCGGGCCGCTCGGGGTGGTCTTCGACGGCGTGGTCGGTGTCGGTTTCGGGGCGGACGACGTCGCCGGCGGGGTGCTCGCGGCGGGTGACGGGGAGCTGGTCAGTGGACCGGCGTCGGCGGCCTTGGCGATCTCTGGGCCTTGGCGGGAGGCGAGGGCGCCGCCGCCCGCGATGGCGGCGACGGCGACGGCTGCGACGACGGCGACCAGACGGCCGTTGTGCGCTCGCATCGGGCGATCTCCTATCGATCGTGGGCAGGGCACGGTGGGTAGCGACCGTGCGGCGGACCACGGTCCGGCGGGGCTCCAGGCCCCGCCGTCGCAGATGGGACGTCCCGAAACGCCGCTTTGTTCACTCCAGCGAACGGGTCGCAGAACGGATCGAGCATAATTACGTCATGGACCAGCCACCGCGGATCGGCCGGTACTCCCTGGTCCGCCGGGTGGGTGCCGGGGGTTTCGCGACGGTCTGGCTGGCCCGCGACGAGCAACTGGACGCCGAGGTCGCGGTCAAGATCCTGTCCGAGAACTGGGTCGAGGACGAGGACGTCCGGCGCCGCTTCCTCGCCGAGGGCCGGTTCCTCCGCAAGGTCGACTCGCTGTACGTCGTCGGCGTCCACGACATCGGCGAGGCCGACGACGGCCGCCCGTTCATGGTCCTCACCTACGCCGACGGCGGCACCCTCGCGGACCGGATCAAGGCCGGCCAGCTGGAGTTCGGCGAGGCGGTCCGGATCATCACCCAGGTCGGCCGCGGCCTGAAGCACCTGCATGCCCGCGGCGTCCTGCACCGCGACGTGAAGCCCGCCAACGTCCTCTTCCGCACCGATCCGGCCGGCGACCGCGCCATGCTGTCCGACCTCGGTCTGGGCAAGTCACTGGCCGAGGTCTCCCGCATCACGATGCCCGGCGGCACCCCGGCGTACGTCGCCCCGGAGCAGGTGCTCGGTGAGCGCCTGGATCACCGCGCCGACCTCTACTCGCTCGGAGCGGTCGCGTACGCCGCCTTCACCGGCCAGGCGCCGCATGGAGTGGTCAGCCTCGGCGCGGTCATGCAGATCGACTCACCACCACCCTCGATGACCACGCTGCGCGAAGACGTGCCGGATGCGATCGATGTCGTCGTACGGCGTGCTTTGGAGCCGGACCGGGATCAGCGCTGGCCCGACCTGGACAGCTTCCTCAACGCGCTGCGTGAGGCGCACACGACCGGCAAGGTTCCGGCCGGGTTGGTGCCGGCCGCGGAGATGCCGAAACCGTCGCCGGCCGCGGTACCGGTCGACCAGGAGACCGCACCGGCCAGCTCCGGCCAGACGACCGTGGCTGCGAAGCCGAAGCGCAGTCGGCGGGCCGGGGTGATCACCGCACTCGCCGCCGTGGTGCTGGCGGCCGCTGGTGGGTACGGCGGGTACCGGTACGTGCTCACCCGCCCGGTGGAGGTCGACAACACCCCGCTGTCGGTCAAGGTCCCGAGAGACTGGCACCAGAAAGCGGTCGACGCCGGAAAGTCCCTGGTCGTCAGCACCGACACAGCGGCCTGGCAGACCAACCCGAACACTGAAGGCGTGTTCGTAGGACTGGTCAACTCGCGGACGCTGCCGTCAACTGCTACCGCGCCGGAGGGCTGCTCCCCAGCAACACCTGAGAAGTCTGGGGATGCCGTCACCTTCAGATACAGCTGCAACAACGTTCCTACTGTCGTCGAGCGGTACCAGCAGGTGAACGACACCACCCAGCTTCGTGTTCAGGTGCGAGATGACAACCCCACGACGCGCCAAGAGGTGCTGGACTCGGCGAAGTACCAGCCCTAGGGGACGAGTGACGTCAGCGAGGTGATGGTTGCCTTGTGCATGCGGGGAATGACGTTGAGGGTGGCGGGGTCGGACGCGTACAGGTGCGACCCGGACTCGTAGACCAGGTACGCGGTCCCGTTGTACTCCGTGATGCCCTCGGTCATGCTCGGTGCCCGGAAACAGCTCAGCGCCGCCGCGTCCAGGTCCTTCTGGCCACGCTTGACCACATAGATGTTGCTGCGGTTCCCACGTCCGTACGACGTGCTGTAGATGAAATGGTTCGCGGTGATCGTCAGACCCTGCGTCTTGGTCGGGATCTCCCACGCGCCGGCCACGGTGGTCAGCGTGCCGTCGTCCGCGATCTTGTACTCGTACATCGTGCCGCGTCCGGTGTCGTTGAACGTCCCGGCGAACAACGAGTCGCCGTAGCTCCCGATGAACGACGAGCCGGCCACGTCCCGCGCAGTGCCGACCTGCGCGAGGTACGGCGTACCCGCGGCCTTCAACGCGTCGCGGAGCTCGGTCAGCCGATACTTCCGGATGCTGCTGCCTTGACCGGACACGAACGCCCAGCCTTTGCTCACGGTGATCCCGCCGACGTGGGACTCCGCGATCGCGACCACGCCGACCGTGGAGCCGGTGGACGGGTCGATGCCGTAGATCTCCGAATCGGCCCCGTCGCGGTAGGCCGCGACCAGGAGCAGGTTCTTGCCGGAGCCGTCCCAGTCGTACCAGGTACCGGCGCCTTGTGGCGTGTAGGTGCTGAGGTTGGGGATGCTCGCACTGTTGCTGAAGCGGGCGTCGTACTTCTTCGACGCGGACGGACCGTCGTAGAACGTGGAGCCGCCGGTGGTGTCGGTGTCACAACTGATCGCGGCGTACGCCGGAGCCGCGGACGTGAGGGCCGCAGCCGCTGTGACGACGGTGACGACGGTGACGACGGTGACGATGATGGCAAGGGGGCGCTTGACCATAGTGATCCTCTTCGGTTGTGGGCGAAAACCTTCGAGAATTTCAGAGTAGGACGACAATTGTTGACATGACAGGTGTTCCGGGCGTCGAGCTCGCGAACAGACGCCGTACCGTAGGGCCCATGACCGATCTGTCCGCGGCGATCGACCGCGTTCTGCCCAGCGTCCGTGCCGACCTCGAGGACCTCATCCGGATCCCCTCGGTCAGCTACGAACCGGCCCGCGCGGCCGACGTCCAGCGGTCCGCCGAGGCGACCGCGGCGCTGTTCGAAGCCGAGGGCTTCACGGTCAAGATCGTCCGCGCGGGTGCCGGGGCGCCGGCGGTGATCGCCAAGAGGCCGGCCCCGGCCGGGAAGCCGACAGTGCTGCTGTACGCGCACCACGACGTCCAGCCGACCGGTCCGGTCGAGCAGTGGACCTCCCAGCCGTTCGAGCCGACCGAGCGCGGCGACCGGCTCTACGGGCGCGGCGCGGCCGACGACAAGGCCGGGATCGCCGCGCACCTTGCCGCCGTACGGGCCTTCGGCAACGATCTGCCGGTCGGCGTGACGGTGTTCGTCGAGGGCGAGGAGGAGATCGGTTCGCCGACGCTGCTGCAGTTGCTCGACGAGTACTCCGCGGAGCTCGCCGCCGACGCCATCGTGATCGCCGACTCCGGCAACTGGGAGGTCGGGCACCCGGCGCTGACCGTGTCGCTGCGCGGCCTGGTCGAGGCGTACGTCGAGGTTCGGACGCTCGAGCACGCGGTCCACTCCGGTCTGTTCGGCGGCCCGATCCCGGACGCGCTGTCCGCGCTGTGCCGGCTGCTCGCGACCCTGCACGACGACAAGGGCGACGTCGCGGTCGACGGTCTGCACGCCTCGCGCGCTGCCGACGTGGTGTACCCCGAGGACCGGCTGCGTGCCGAGTCGAGCGTGCTGGACTCGGTCCGGCTGACCGGGTCGGGCTCGCTGGTCGACCGGCTGTGGACGCGCCCGTCGGTCGCGATCGTCGGCATCGATGCGCCGTCGGTGGCCGAGGCCAGCAACACGCTGGTGCCGGTCGCGCGGGCCAAGGTGAGCCTGCGGGTCGCTCCGGGCGACGACGCGGTGAAGGCCGGCGCGGCGCTCAAGGACCACCTCGAGAACAACGCGCCGTGGGGTGCGCAGGTCACCGTGACCGAGGGACAGAACGGCCAGCCGTGCAGCGTGAACGCGCGCGGCGCGGGGTACGAGGCGGCCCGTTCGGCCTTCCAGGAGGCGTGGGGCGTCGAGCCGATCGACATGGGGATGGGGGGCTCGATCCCGTTCATCGCGGAGTTCCAGCAGACCTTCCCGAAGGCCACGATCCTGGTCACCGGCGTCGAGGACCCGGACACCCGCGCCCACGGCATCGACGAAGGCCTGCACCTCGCCGAGTTCCGCAAGGTCTGCCTCGCCGAGGCCCTTTTGTTGCAGAACCTCGCAAACCAGGCATGAACGAGCTTTCCGGCGACCCAGTGTTTGGCATAGGTTTCGGCGAGTGAAGATCGCAGTCGTACGGGAGACCAGACCGGCGGAGCGTCGGGTCGCGCTGGTGCCGGAGCATGTCGCGAAACTGATCGAGCTCGGTTACGAGGTCGCGGTCGAGCCGGCCGCCGGCGAGCGCGCGCTGTTCTCCGACGACCAGTACCGCGAAGCCGGTGCCGAGGTGGCCTGGGGCGCCGACCACGCGGCCACCATCGTGGCGTCGGTGCAACCGCTGGAACGCGAACGCCTGCAGCGGTTGCACGCCGGTACGGCGCTGATGTCGTTCCTGCCGACCAACCCGCCGGACATGGTCCGTACGGCGACCCGGGCCAAGCTGACCGCTTTCGCGATGGAGCTGATCCCGCGGATCTCCCGGGCCCAGTCGATGGACGCACTGTCCTCGCAGGCACTGGTCGCCGGGTACCGCGCCGCGATCGTCGCGGCCGAGCGACTGCCCCGGTTCTTCCCGCTGAACATGACCGCGGCCGGCACCGTCCCGCCGGCCCAGGTCCTGGTCCTCGGCGCCGGCGTCGCCGGCCTGCAGGCGATCGCCACCGCGAAACGCCTCGGCGCGGTCGTCAAGGCGTACGACGTCCGGACCGCCGCCGCCGAGGAGATCGCCTCGATGGGCGCCGTCCCGATCGAGCTCGAGCTCGGAACCCTCGACGGTCCCGGTGGCTACGCCCGCGAGATGACCGCGGAGCGCGCGCAGCTCCAGCGCGAACTGCTGACGCCGTACGTCGCCGCCGCGGACGCCCTGATCACGACCGCCGCGGTACCGGGGCGGACCGCGCCGATGCTCGTGTCGCGGTCGATGGTCGAGCAGATGAAGCCCGGGTCCGTGGTCGTCGACCTGGCGTCCGAACAGGGCGGCAACGTCGAGGGCTCCGTCGCCGGGACCGAGCTCACCATCGGTGACGCACTGGTCTGGGGCGGTGCGAATGTGCCCAGCCAGATGGCGGGACCGGCATCGCGGCTCTACGGTCAGAACATCGCGAACCTGATTCGCCTGATGACCCGGAACGCCGCGTTCGATCCGGACTTCGACGACGAGATCGTCCGCGGCTGCTGCGTCACCCACGACGGCAGCGTGCTCCACGAGCCGACCCGCGAGCTGCTGGGAGGACAGGCCTGATGAGTGAGTCCATCGCGTTGCTGACGATCTTCGTCCTCGCGGCGTTCGTCGGGGTCGAGGTGATCAGCAAGGTCTCCTCGACGCTGCACACCCCGTTGATGTCCGGGGCGAACGCCATCCACGGCGTCATCCTGGTCGGCGCCATCATCGTCACCGGCGCGGCCGACTCGGTGATCGTGGTGATCGTCGGGTTGATCGCGGTCGTGCTGGCCACGGTGAACATGGTCGGCGGGTTCGTCGTCACCGACCGGATGCTGCAGATGTTCAGAGGTCCGGGGGCACGGAAGAAGGAGCTGCAGAAGTGATCCCCACCTGGGCCCAGATCGGGTATCTGGTCTCCGCGGTCTGCTTCATCGTCGCGTTGAAGGCGCTCTCGTCGCCGCGCAGCGCCCGGACCGGCAACCTGATCGGTGCCGCCGGCGCGGTGCTCGCGGTGCTCATCACGTTCGCGGCGTACAAGCCGGACCACCTGGCGCCGATCCTGATCGCGCTGGTGATCGGCACCGTCGGTGGTGTGGTCGGGTCGCGGCGGGTGCAGATGACCCAGATGCCGCAGCTCGTTGCCTTGTTCAACGGTGTCGGCGGTGGCGCGGCCGCGCTGGTCGCGTTGCTCGAGCTCAGCGAGGTGTCGGCCGACGCGACGGTGGCGGCGATCGCGTCGGCGTTCACGATCCTGGTCGGGGCGATCAGCTTCTCGGGTTCGTTGGTGACGTTCGCCAAGCTTCAGGAGCTGATGACCACCCGGCCGGTGACGTTCCCCGGTCTTCCGGTGCTGTTCGTCGCGTCGATCCTCGGTGGCCTGGCGCTGGCGGTCTGGCTGGTGTCGGACCCGCGGGTGTGGGTGGGCGTACTGCTGTGTCTGGTCGGTCTGGCGATCGGCGTGATGCTGGTGCTGCCGGTCGGCGGGGCCGACGTACCGATCGTGATCTCGCTGCTGAACGCGTTCACCGGTCTGACGGTGGCCGCGGGCGGGTACGTGCTCGGCAACACGCTGCTGCTGGTGGCCGGCACCCTGGTCGGTGCCGCCGGTACGTTGCTGACCAAGCTGATGGCGGACGCGATGGGGCGGTCCGTGTTCAACATCCTCTTCGGCGCGGTCCGCGGCGGCTCGACGCTCGGCGGCGGGACGGCGTCCGACCGGCCGGTGATCTCGGCGGGACCGGAGGACGTCGCGATCCTGCTCGGGTACGCGAACAAGGTCATCATCGTGCCCGGCTACGGCCTCGCCGTCGCGCAGGCACAGCACACGCTGCGCGACCTCGTCGAGGAACTGCAGGGCCGCGGCGTGAAGGTCGACTACGCCATCCACCCGGTCGCGGGCCGGATGCCCGGCCACATGAACGTGCTGCTCGCCGAGGCCCAGGTGCCGTACGAGCAGCTGCGTGAGATGGACGACATCAACGGCGACTTCAAGTCCACCGATGTCGTCCTCGTGGTCGGCGCCAACGACGTGGTGAACCCCGCCGCCCGCACCACCCCGTCGGCTCCCATCTACGGCATGCCGATCCTGAACGCCGACGAGGCGCAGCGCGTCATCTTCCTCAAACGCTCCATGCGTCCGGGTTTCGCGGGGATCGAGAACGAACTCCTCTACGACCCGAAGACCACGCTGCTCTTCGGCGACGCCCGGGATTCCCTGACCAAACTGCTCACGGCACTGAAAACGGTCTGATAAACCGTCGGGCAAACCGCGAGAAATGCGGCTGTCAGACCCAGCCGCGTTTCGCCGCCGCCACGCCGAGTTCGAAACGGCTGGCGGCGTCGAGGCGTTCGGAGAGGTTGGCGGTGATCCGCCTGGCCGTGCGAAGCGAGATGCCGAGCAGGCGTGCGACCTGCTCGTCCTTCGCGCCGCCGGCGAGCAAGCGCAGTACCTCGGACTCGTGCGGCGTGAGCGGCGAGTCGTCCCGGTCGTCCGGGGCGAACATCTCGGTGCCCCGCGCCCAGTAGGCGTCGAAGAGGGCGATGGCCACGGCAACGACGGCAGGCGTTCGATGGATGACGGCGCCGGCCGTCGGGTTCTCCGGGTCCATCGGCAGCACCGCGAGCTCCCGGTCGACGATCATCAGCCGCATCGGCAGCGTCGGGGTGGCTCGGATCTCGCAGCCGAGGCGGTGCATCTTGGCGGCGTACTCGATGGCCTGCCGGGAGGCCGCCATGCTCTGCAGGTAGACGGACTTGATCTTGATCCCACGCTCGAGCAGTGCGAAGTCCGGTGAGTTGTCGCCCACCTGGATGATGTCCTCGACGTGCACCGGCGCGAGGACCCAGAACGTCTCGCGGGTCTTGAGCGCGAGTTCCTCGATCCGCCGGGACGCGTTCGCCCGTCCCTTCAGTACCTCGACATCGCCGCTGCTCCGGGCGGTCAGGAGCTCGTTGTACTGCTCGGCGATCACCTCGGCCGTGGCGGCAGCCTCGTTGAGCTCACCCAGCCGGAGATTCAGCTCGGTACGCCGACGCTCGGCCAGCCCGGTGAGTCCGAGGCGAGGGTGGACCGCGTGCTCCGCCGACGGATTCGTCCACGTCGGGACCAGGAGTTCGAGCTCACGGAGCTTGTCCAGGAGCACGTTCACTTCCGCGATCGGGCGATCCACTAGCGCTGCTATCTGCTCCGGCGTACTGTCCGGGTGGCTGAGGAGGGCGTGATAGACCGCGAAAGTGGCTTCGTCCACCCCCAGCGGCTCGAGCACGGTCCCTCTCCTTCAGATGTTTGTCGGAACCGACCATATACAGAGAGCGTCCACAAAGAGCAGCCAAGAGGTTGTTGCGGATTATTTCGAAGGGGCGAATTGTGATCAAGAAGTTGCTGAGTGTAGTCGCGATGGCCCTGCTCGTCGGCGCGGCGACGGCGCTCCCCGCGTCGGCGGCCACCCCGTCCGAGCCGACCTGCGGCCCAGGTCTCGTCTGCTGGTAGTCGCCGGTCGGAGGCGTGCCCGGCGTCCCGTAGACTGCTGGCGTGGCTCGTGGCGATGGTCGGCTCACTGATGAACTAGACCCTCAGGACTTGGGACCGCAGGACGCGTGTGGCGTCTTCGGGGTCTGGGCGCCGGGGGAAGAGGTTGCCAAACTCACCTACTTCGGTCTCTACGCCCTGCAGCACCGGGGCCAGGAGTCCGCGGGGATCGCGGTCAGCAACGGCAGCCAGATCCTCGTCTACAAGGACATGGGGCTGGTCAGCCAGGCCTTCGACGAGGCGACCCTGGCGTCGCTGCGCGGGCACATCGCGATCGGTCACTGCCGGTACTCGACGACCGGGTCGAGCGTCTGGGCCAACGCGCAGCCGACGTTCCGGTCCACCGCGACCGGGTCGATCGCGCTGGGGCACAACGGAAACCTGACCAACACCAGCGAGCTCGCCGCCAGCCTGAACGGCGAGGGTGACCTCGACCTCGGCCTGGACGCCGAGGTCGACCACGCCAAGGCGAACGCGAAGCACGGCGCCTCGAGTGACACCGACATCCTCACCTCGATGCTCGCCGGGTACCCGGACCTCACCATCGAGCAGGCGGCCGCGAAGATCCTCCCGAAGGTCAAGGGCGCGTTCAGCCTGATCTTCATGGACGAGAACACGCTGTACGCCGCCCGCGACCCGCAGGGCATCCGCCCGCTGGTGCTCGGCCGGCTGGAGCGCGGCTGGGTGATCGCCAGCGAGACCGCCGCCCTCGACATCGTCGGCGCCTCGTTCATCCGGGAGGTCGAGCCGGGCGAGATCGTCGCGATCGACGCCGACGGCCTGCGCTCGACCCGGTTCGCCGAGCAGGACCCGAAGGGCTGCCTCTTCGAGTTCGTCTACCTCGCCCGCCCGGACACCCAGATCTCCGGCCAGCGGATCTACTCGACCCGCGTCGAGATCGGCCGTCGCCTCGCCCGGGAGTACCCGGCCGACGCCGACCTGGTGATCGCCACTCCCGAGTCCGGCACGCCGGGCGCGATCGGGTACGCCGAGGAGTCCGGTATCCCGTACGGTTCCGGTCTCGTCAAGAACGCGTACGTCGGCCGCACGTTCATCCAGCCCAGCCAGACGATCCGCCAGCTCGGCATCCGCCTGAAGCTGAACCCGCTCCGCGAGGTGATCGAGGGCAAGCGCCTGGTCGTGGTCGACGACACGATCGTCCGCGGCAACACCCAGCGCGCGGTCATCCGGATGCTGCGCGAGGCCGGCGCGAAGGAGATCCACGTCCGGATCACCGCGCCGCCGGTGAAGTGGCCGTGCTTCTACGGCATCGACTTCGCCAGCCGCGCCGAGCTGATCGCCAACGGGCTGAACACCGAGGAGATCTGCCGCTCGCTCGGCGCCGACTCGCTCGGGTACATCAGCCTGGACGGTCTGGTCGAGGCGACCACCGTCCCGAAGGACCGGCTCTGCCGGGCCTGCTTCGACGGCGTCTACCCCGTCGCGCTGCCCGAGCCCGAGCAGCTCGGCAAGCACCTGCTCGAGGAGCCGGCGCGGACCGACGCGGACGGGCTGGCGACGATCTCCGGCGGTGGCGGCGCGGCCGACGCGCTCAGCCGGCCGTAGAACGCCCGGACCGGCGACTCGGTGCGCGCGCCGGTCCGTCAGACTGGCGGGTGACGCCGGAAGTACGCCGTACCGGCCGGACAGCTGTTGTATCGAGGAGAGAAACGTGAGCGAAGGCGCGAGCTACGCCGCCGCCGGGGTCGACATCGAGGCCGGTGACCGGGCCGTCGAGCTGATGAAGGAGTGGGTGGCGAAGGCGACCCGCCCCGAGGTGGTCGGCGGTCTCGGCGGGTTCGCCGGGCTGTTCGACGCGACCGCCCTGACGTCGTACCGGCGGCCGCTGCTGGCGACCTCGACGGACGGCATCGGGACCAAGGTCGCGATCGCCCAGAAGCTCGGCAAGCACGACACGATCGGGTTCGACCTGGTCGGGATGGTCGTCGACGACCTGGTCGTGTGCGGTGCCGAGCCGCTGTTCATGACCGACTACATCTGCACCGGCAAGGTGGTCCCGGAGACGATCGCGCAGATCGTGAAGGGGATCGCCGAGGCGTGCGTCGAGGCCGGTACGGCGCTGGTCGGCGGCGAGACCGCGGAGCACCCGGGCCTGCTGGAGCCGGACGAGTACGACGTCGCGGGCGCGGCGACCGGTGTGGTCGAGGCCGACGAGCTACTCGGCGCGGAGCGGGTCCGCGCGGGGGACGTCGTCCTGGCGATGGCGTCGTCGGGACTGCACTCGAACGGGTACAGCCTGGTCCGGCACGTGTTCTTCAACCGGGCCAAGTGGACGCTCGACCGCGTGGTGCCGGAGCTCGGTACGACGCTCGGCGAGGTGCTGCTGACGCCGACGCGGGTGTACGCGAAGCACTGCCTGGAGCTGATCCAGGAGCTGAACGGCGCCGACGAGAAGCCGCTGCACGCGATGTCGCACATCACGGGCGGTGGGTTCGCGGCGAACCTGGCGCGGGTGATCCCGGACGAGCTGTCGGTGCGGATCGACCGGTCGACGTGGACGCCGGCACCGATCTTCGGGCTGGTCGGCCTGCTCGGCGACGTCGCGCTGCCCGAGCTGGAGAAGACGCTGAACATGGGCGCGGGCATGGTCGCCGTCCTCGACCCGGCGTCGGCCGATGCGGCGATCCAGGCTCTGGCCGCGCGGGACATCCCGGCGTGGGTCTGCGGTGAGGTCACCGCGAACGCCGGTGGCACGGTCGCGCTCGAAGGCGCCTACGCCAAATAGTGCTCGAGCAGGTCCGCTGCAGAGACCGCCGCGCCTGGCAGCACCGGACGCGGCGGTGTCACAGAGACCTGGCCACCGTCAGGAGCACCGGCCGGATGGTCGTGCTGCCTGGGCCCGCCGGCTTGCGCAGCAAGAACGCACCTGTGGTGCTGATGTGGTGGAACTACGTCGGACGCACGGAGAACTGCTCAGCCACCCCACGGGGTGCCGAGCAGCTCAGCCGGGCTGATGTTGCTTACCGACGGGGGTGGTAGTCGTCGGCGTCGTCACCGTCGCCGTCGTTGTCGCCGTTCGCAGAACGGTTCCCACCCTGCTCACCGGACAGCTCTCGCTTGAGCTGGTCCAAGTCGGTGTCCCAGGTGCGGTACTTCAGGTCGCGTGCGACCTTCGTCTGCTTGGCCTTTGCACGGCCGCGCCCCATAGCGTCGACCCCCTCGCACAAGTCAACCGGGTACGCTGCGTGGCGCCCACGGATCAGTCGTCAGTAATCGTGGTTCAAGGATACCCGGAGCCAGGGATCGACACACGCACCGCCCCCGGCCAGAGGTCCGATCACAGCACCGGCGAGGCGGGCCGGTCCCCTCAAACCGGCCCGCCCCGCCGCGTCCGGCGCCTTACTTGACCTCGCGACGTGAGCTAGCCCACAGTCCGACGATCGTCGGCAGGACGATCCAGACCCCCACCGCGGTGAGCGTCTCCGGCACCATCCCGTGCAGGTCACGCTCCGCGATCCGGCCGAGTGCGCCGAACACGTCGAGCCAGTTCGCGTTGTCCTTGAACAGCGCCGGCCCGGCCAGCGACCAGGCGGTCGGCGCGATGAAGTAGGCGAGGATCGCGACCGCGGTCTGCGGGATGACGGCACCGAACGCGGCGCCCATCACGACGTTCAGCGCGACGGTCAGGTAGGCCCCGGCGAGCTGCCCACCGAGCCCTGCGTACGACGCCGCGTGGTCGGTGAACGCACCGGCGAGGGCCGTGCTCGCGAAGGCCAGCGCGACGACGACGGTCATCACGACCGCGCTCAGCACCACGGCGGAGACGAACTTGGCCAACTGCACCCGGACTCGGCGGGGCGACAGCGTGAAGGTGGTCAGCGCGGTCCGCTGCGTCCACTCCGACGTCATCGCCATCACGCCGATGACCGGGAGCAGCAGCATCACGCCGGTGGACGCGGCGCCGAGGAAGCCCTCGAAACCGGCCACGCCCTGCGGCTGGTGGGTGAACTGCCAGGTCAGCGCGGCGAGCGCGATCAGCAGGATGGCGGCGATCAGGACCCGGCCGCTGCGGGTGTTGACGGACTTGCGGAGCTCGATCGTGACGAGCTTCAGGAAGGACTGGCCGCGTGCGGGCGGCGGGCTGGTTGCCACTTCGGCGCGGTGCTTGGCAGGCGCCGTGGGTGCGACGTCGGTCACTGTGGTCATCAGGGTCTCCAGGAAGAAGTCGGGGTGATCAGGCGGCGGCGGGCACGGTGGTGAGCTGGAAGAACAGGTCCTCCAGGCCGGCGCCGTCGCTCTGGCGGAGCTCGAGCAGGATCTGACCGGCAGCGGCGGCGGCCCGCCCGACCTGCTCGGCGGTGGCGTCGACGCGCAGCGATCCGTCCGGGAGCGGCTCCAGGCTCAGGCCGGCGGCGGTGAGGGCCTGGTTCAGGCCGATCGGGTCGAGGCCGCGGACCTTCGTGCCGGTGCCGGCCAGCAGCTCCTCCAGCGAGCCGTTGGCGACGATCCGGCCGCCGCCGATGACGACCAGCCGGTCGACGGTCGCCTGGACCTCACCCAGCAGGTGGCTGGACAGGATCACGGTGCCGCCGCGGGCGGCGAAGTCCTGCAGCAGCCCACGCATCCAGCGGATGCCCTCAGGGTCCATCCCGTTGGCGGGCTCGTCGAGAATCAGGACGGCGGGGTCACCGAGCAGCGCGCCGGCGATCCCGAGCCGCTGCCGCATACCGAGCGAGTACTGACCGACGCGGCGCTTCGCGGCGTGCTCGAGACCGACTGCCTCGAGCATCTCGTCGGCGCGCGTCTTCGGCACCCCGAGCAGGCTGGCGTTCAGCAGCAGCGTCTCGCGGCCGGTACGGCCGGGGTGCTGCGCGGCGGCGTCCAGCATGACCCCGACGACGCGGCCCGGGTTCGGCAGGTCGACGTACCGCTTGCCGGTGATGGTGGCGGTGCCGGAGGTCGGCGGCGTCAGCCCGGTGAGCATCCGCAGCGTGGTCGACTTGCCGGCGCCGTTCGGGCCGAGGAAGCCGGTGATGCTGCCCGGCTGCACGGTGAACGACACGTCCTGGACAGCCGTGGTGCTGCCGTAGCGCTTGGTCAGGTTCTCGACGGTGATCATGGCAACGAGTCAACCGTCACCGACCCCTGTCGCACATCGGACGAGCGGCTGCGACCACCCCCTACGAAAGTTGTCGGCTGCGGCCCCCGAACCTAGCCGGAAGGGGGACGTGAACCCGCCATCCGGCCAATTACAGTGACCGAATGCGACGGTTGCGCCGGTGGTACGCCTGGTGGGTCAGGCATGCCCCGCGCCTGCGCGACATCCTGTACGTCGGGTTCAGCCTGCTGACCATCGTCCTGCAGGCGGCCTCCGGCGGTAACGGCTGGAGCGTCAAGGACTGGTACGTGCTGGGCGCCGGCGTGGTGGCGTCACTCGCGCTGCTCTGGCGCCGCCGCTTCCCGGTCACCGTCACCGCGATCACCGTCCTGGCGCTGCTCACCGCGTCGATCTTCGTGCCGATGGGCCTGGCCCTGCTGACGCTGTCGATCCGCCGCCGCGACATCGTGCTGGCGATCCTCGGCCTCGCCGCGTACGCCGCCTACGTCCTGAACAGCGTCAGCGATCGGGGACAGCTCTGGGTGTCGGTCTTCACCGGCCCGTTCCTGATCGGCACCTGGATAGCCATCGGTGCGTACATCGGCGCCCGCCGGGACCTGATGGCCTCCCTGCGGGACCGCGCCGAGCGCGCCGAGGCGGAGCGCGAGCTGCGCAGCGAGCAGGCCCGCCTGGGTGAGCGGTCCCGGATCGCCCAGGAGATGCACGACGTGCTCGCCCACAAGGTCTCGCTGATCGCCCTGCACGCCGGCGGCCTCGAGGTGAACCCGACCGTCGGCGCGGACAAGGTCGAGGGCTCGGCCCGACTGATCCGTGAGACCGCCCGGCAGGCGATGGAGGACCTCCGCGAGGTCCTCGGCGTACTGCGGTCCGATGTCAGCGTCGCCGGCGCCGACCTGGCCCCTGTCCCGCAGGCCGCGGACCTCGAGCGGCTCGTCACGGCCTCGCGCGACGCCGGGGTGACGGTCGGGTACGTCGGCGCGCTGCCGGACGACGTACCGGATTCGGTCGGGCGGACCGTCTATCGGGTGGTGCAGGAGTCGCTGACCAACGTCCACAAGCACGCCCGCGGCGCGGCGACGGACGTCACGGTCTACGGAGCCCGCGGCGAGGGCGTGACGGTGCGCGTGACGAACGTCCGGCCGGTGGCGGCCGAATCGCTGCTGCCGGGTGCCGGCGCGGGGCTGGTCGGCCTGCGTGAGCGCGTGCAGTTGGTCGGCGGCCGGCTGACCACCGGGCCGACACCCAAGGGCGGCTGGCGGGTCGAGGCCTGGCTGCCGTGGGACGATCACCGCCAGGACGCCGAGCCGGTGCTCCTGGACACGACGTCGGACCGCGACACGGCACAGGATCGCGATACCGCCTTGAACCGCAGCGAAGGGGACCGATGACGCGGCTGCTGATCGTGGACGACGAGGCGCTGGTCCGGGCCGGGCTGAAGATGATTCTCGAGTCCGACGACGACCTCGAGGTGGTCGCCGAGGCCGAGGACGGCGCGGATGCCGCGGCCATGGTGACCAAGCACCGTCCGGACGTCGTGCTGATGGACATCCGGATGCCGCGACTCGACGGGCTCGCCGCGACGCGGGAGGTCCAGGCGCTGCCGGAGCCGCCGAAGATCGTCGTACTCACGACCTTCGATCTGGACGACTACGTGTTCCGGGCGTTGCAGGCCGGGGCGAGCGGGTTCCTGCTGAAGGACACGCCGCCGCGGGAGCTCGTCCAGGCGATCAAGGTGGTCGCGGCAGGCGACGCGATGTTGTCGCCGGCGGTGACGCGGCGACTGATCGGGCATTTCGCCGGTGACCCGCGCGCGGACCGGCGGCGGGTGGCGCAGGAGCGGATCAGCAAGCTCACCGACCGGGAGCGGGAAGTGCTGGTCGCGGTCGGCCGCGGCCTGCAGAACGCCGACATCGGCAAGAAACTCTTCATGAGCGAGGCCACGGTCAAGGCACACGTCTCCCGGGCCCTGGTGAAGTTGGACGCCACCAACCGCGTCCAGGTCGCGATCCTGGCCTACGAGGCCGGCCTGCTCGACGACTAGGGCACGCCCTAGCGCCGCCAGACGTCCCAGGGCGCGGTGGTGAACAACAGGGGCCGGGACAGAGGAAACCGGCCCGGCCGTCGGAGGGGTGGGGGAGAGCGACGGCTCGGGCCGGTTTCAGGGGCCAGCGTGCCTGGGGGGATAGGACGCTGACGACCAGCGGGCGCCCAATGGGGGGAAGGGCGCCGACCGGTCAGGACTCAGACGCGGCCGAAGGCCACGCTGCTGGTCCAGATCTTCGCCTTGGCGACCGGGCGACCCGGCTTCGAGGCGTGCCACAGCATGTTGCCGCCGGCATAGATGCCGACGTGGTACACACCGCCGCCACCGTTGCGGAAGAACACCAGGTCGCCGGGCTTCGCGGCGCTGCGGCTGATGTGCTTGGTCGCGCTGTACTGCTGACGCGACGTACGGGGCAGCTTGTGCCCGGCCTTCTTGTACACGTAGCCGGTGTAGCCGGAGCAGTCGAAGCCGCGGGTGGTCGTGCCGCCGTAGCGGTACGGCGTGCCCTTGAGCTTGGCCGCCTCGCGGAGCACCTTGGCCCGGAAGGTCGTGGTGCCGCTGCTGGCGCCGTAGTTGCCGTAGAGCACCTTGTGCTTGGCGGCCCAGGTCAGCCGGCCCCAGGTCTTCTTGTCCGTGTAGCCGGTCGCCTTCAGGCCCCAGGACGTCTGGAACTTCTTCAGCACCCGGACGGTGCTGGTGCCGAAGTAGCCGTCCGGACCCAGGTGCAGGGCCTTCTGGACGTACTTGACGGTCGGACCGGAGTCACCCTGCCGGAGCAGCGGGCGGCTCGGGATGCTCATGTGGCCGCGCTGCTGAGCCGCGGTCATGGCGGTGCTGGCGGAGGCGGTCACCGGAGCGGCAGTCAGGCTGAGTGCGGCTCCACCGCCGACGGCGAGGCCGACCGAGAGAACGGCGGCCGCGGCCCGGGGCGTCCCCGGACGGGTGGTCTTGCGGTGCTTCCCCAGGGTCCGGCCGGTGGGCCGGTCGGTACTCGCGAGCTGGTTGACGGCGCGCAAAAGCGACGTCCGTCGGGCAGTGACGGGCATGGTTGTCTCCCGACGCCTGTGAAGTTAGCTGTCGGGTTCGGGCTGGGATTCATAGCCCGGTCCGCTCCCGCGGACTTCACCCCAGGGTTTCGGCCACTCACGGCCGCTACCCAACTTCCTGGGTCCCCCACCCCTGCCATGGTTGTTCGAGGGGAGCACATGGGCCCTGGCAGGGCTCGGCGTTGACCCGTGTGCGGTTCGTGTTGTTTACCGAACCGCCGACGACTGTATAACAGGATGATCACGACGCAAACCCTCAGATCCACAGAGTCGTTCTCAAAAGGCCCTGAAAGGGCCCCTGACGGATCAGCAAGCCTGGGTGAATATCAGGTGTCCTGAGCGCGACTGAGCGGGTCCTAGGCGGCAAACGACGGCTTCAGTGTGACCTCGGTCACATTTCATGGTGGCTTTCTGTGACAACGAGCACAGAGGGTGGTCAGGGCATCCTAAAGTCCTTGCGAGTTCAGCTATCTCCGAGCAGCTCGCGGAACCGGTCCAGGCCGACGTTCCCGCCGGACAACACCACGCCGACGCGTTCCGGTAGCCCGTGGACCCGGCCGGCCAACAGCGCGGCCAGCGCACTGGCTCCGCTCGGCTCCAGCACGATCTTCAGCCGTTCGAACGCGAACGCCATCGCGGCCACGATCTCGGCGTCGCTGACCACCTCGCACGACTCCATCAGCCGCCGGTTCACCGCGAACGTGAGCTCGCCCGGCGTCGAGATCGCCTGCCCGTCCGCGATCGTCCGCGGTACGGCGATCTCCACGCGCTCGCCCTTCGCCAGTGACCGCACGTGGTCGTCGCCCGCCTCCGGTTCGACCCCGATCATCCGGATCCCCGGACATATCAGGGTCGCCGCGGTGGCACAGCCGGCCATCAGCCCACCACCGCCGACCGGGACCAGCAGCGCCCCGAGGTGCCCGACCTCTTCGATCAGCTCGAGCGCGACCGTCCCCTGGCCGGCCATCACATCCGGATGGTCGTACGGCGGGATCAGCGCCCGTCCACGCTCGTTCGCCAGCTCCTGTGCCAACGCGGTCCGGTCCTGCGTGTAGCGGTCGTATGTCACCACCTCAGCGCCGTACCCGCGGGTCGCGGCCAGCTTCGTCGGCGGGGCGTCCGCCGGCATCAGGATCACGGCGCTGGTCCCGGCGAGTCGTGCCGCCAGCGCGACGGCCTGGGCGTGATTACCTGACGAGTACGCCGCCACGCCTGCCGCACGCTGTTCGGGCGTGAGCCGGCTGATCGCGTTGTAGGCCCCGCGGAACTTGAAGGCGCCGATCCGCTGGAAGTTCTCCGCCTTGAGGAACACCTGCGCCCCGACCCGCTCGTCGAGGGTCCGCGAGGTGAGGACCGGCGTACGGTGCGCCACTCCGGCGAGGCGGTCCGCGGCGGACCGGACATCTGTGAGACTCAAGACGGTCATGAGATGAAGCTAGGGGGCATGTCAAGGTCCGCCGGACGGCTCCGTACTGATGGATGAGAGGCACCCACCACCGGGGGCCGCGGGTGAAGGAGACACCGTGAAGTACCTACTGATCCTGAACATCAACCCCGACGTGCTCGGCGCGCTGCCCGAGGCGGACCAGCAGGCCATCATGAGCGGGCACGAGAAGTTCATGGAGGCGATCAAGGCGTCGGGCGAGTTCCACAGCACGGTCGCGCTGCAGCAGCCGGCCCAGTCGGCGGTGGTCACGGTTCGGGGCGGGGTCCCCGCGGTGACCGACGGGCCGTTCGTGGAGTCGAAGGAGTTCCTCGGCGGCTACTACCTGGTCGACGTCGCGTCCCGGGAGCGCGCCTGCGAGCTGGCCGCGCAGATCCCGGACGCCGCCATCGAAGGGCTCGGTGTCGAGGTCCGCGGCGTGGAGTTCGCGGACGGTCTCTGAGTCGCCAGAAGAAGGCAGACGAAGGGGGTTTCTCCGGCGAGTGCTGGAGAAACCCCCTTGTTTTCTTGAGGTTTCAGTCGGTCTGGTCGTCGAGGTTCGCCTCGGCGGCGTTCTTCTTGATCGACTCGATCCCGTTCAGCGCGGAGGCCTTGGTCTTGTAGCTCTCACTGCTGGTCGCGATCACTTCGCCGTTGCCGGCCTTCAAGCGGAACCGGAACTCGCCGGACTTGTCCTTGTACAGCTCGAACTTCCCCGCCATCGGTGTACCTCCATAGAGACCATAGAAAGTGGTGTCGCTCCGTGTCGGAGCGTAGTCCTTCGAACCCGCTCCGTGCGGTCAGACACCCGCTAGTCGAGGACGCCGCGGATTCCGGCGACCACCAGGTCGATGCCGAGGGTGTAGTACCGATCGCGTGACGACGGGCAGATCAGGGCGCCCGCGGCGGAGGTGATCAGCGGGTACCGCTCCGGCGACAGCGCGCTCAGGGCGGCCCGCTTCTTGCGGAGCGAGGCCTCGCGGGCCTCCGGGTCGCTCACCTCGCGGGCGATCGGGTCCGTGGTGACCAGCGCGATCAGCGAACAGATCGACTGCCGGCCGACCTCGGCCGCGTCGTCGGTGGAGAATCCGCCCTCGATCAGCAGTTCCAGCGCCCGCTCGGACAGCGCGAGGCCGGGCTCGGCGATCAGGATCCGGGTCAGCGTGAGGTCCGCCAGTCGCGGATGCGCCCGCAGCGCGGTGACGAACGCCGTCAGCAGCCGATGCAGCTGCGTGTCCCACGGCTCGTCGGTCGGCTCCGGCAGTACGACGTCCGCGAGCAGGCGGTCACCGAGCGCGGCGAGCAGGTCGTCCTTGTCCTTGAAGTGCCGGTACAGCGCCATCGGCGTGACGTCGTGTTGCGCGGCCAGCTTCCGGAACGAGACGGCGGCCGGTCCCTCGTCGTCGGCGATGGCCAGCGCGCTGTCCACCACCTTCGCCGGATCCAGGCGTCGAGAGCTCTCCTTGGTGATCACGTTGACAAGTTTACACCGTAGACCTAACGTCTACTGCGTAAGCTTACGCCGTATACATACGGTGTAGACAACATGACTCATCGAATGAGGTACGGCGATGCGACGCAGTCCTTGGGCCACCCTGGCGGTGCTGGCTCTCGCGCAGTTCATCGTGGTGCTCGACGTGACGATCGTGAACGTCGCGCTGCCCCACATCCAGGCGGACCTGCACTTCTCCGCCGACTCCCTGCAATGGGTGATCAACGCGTACACGCTGCTCTTCGGCGGCTTCCTGCTGCTCGGCGGGCGGATGGCGGACCTGCTCGGACCGCGCCGGGTGTTCACCGCGGGCCTGCTGCTCTTCGGTGTCACCTCGCTGGTGGCCGGCCTGTCCAACTCGCCCGAGTTCCTGATCGGGGCGCGGGCGGTCCAGGGGCTCGGCGGTGCGCTGCTCTCGCCGGCGGCGCTGGCGATCCTGACGATGACGTTCGCGCACGGCCGCGAGCGGAACATCGCGATGGGTGTCTGGGGCGGTCTGGCCGGCCTCGGCGGCACGCTCGGCGTGGTCGCGGGCGGTGTACTCGTCGACCGGCTGAGCTGGCAGTGGGTGTTCTTCGTGAACGTGCCGATCGTGATCGCGCTGGTCGCACTGATCCCGGTCTTCGTGCGCGACGTCCGGCACGCGACGGGCCGGCGTACCTTCGACACACTCGGCGCGATCCTCGGCACGGGCGGCTTGATGGCGGTCGTGTACGGCGTGGTGCGGTCGGAACCGTCCGGGTGGGGATCGTTCGAGGTGATCGGCGTACTGACTGCCGGTGTCGTCCTGCTCGCGGCTTTCGTGCTGGTCGAGTCCCGGTCGGAGGCTCCGCTGGTCCCGCTGCGGCTGTTCCGGTCGCGGGCGTTGAGTGTGTCGGGCGCTTCGCTGGCGCTGAACGGTGCCGGGTTCCTGTCGATGTTCTTCCTGACTGCCATCTACCTGCAGCAGGTGCGCGGGGACAGCGCGCTCGAGGCGGGTGTGCACTTCCTGCCGATGGGCGGCGCGGCGATTCTCGGTGCGGTGCTCGCGTCGCAGTTGGTGCAGCGGCTGGGCACGCGGACCGTGCAGCTCGCGGGTGCGGTTCTGAGCGTGACGGGGCTGCTGCTTCTGTCGCAGGCCGACGCGACGGGTAGCTACAGCTCGGAGCTGTTGCCCGGCCTGATCATCTTCGGCTTCGGCATCATCGGAGTCGGCGTCCCCGGTCAGATCAGCGCGGTCTCCGAGGTCCGTCCGGCGGAGGCCGGCGCGGCGTCCGGAGTCGTGAACGCGATGTACCAGGTCGGTGGTGCGCTCGGTCTGGCGATCGTCACGACGCTCTCGATCAGTCACACGACCCATGAGCTGACCCACGGGGCCACGCAACTCCAGGCTCTGCAGTCCGGATACGAGCGCGGGCTGATGGCAGCCGCTGTCTTCGCGGTCGCCAACGTCTTCCTCACCCTGGCCACGCCGCAGCTCCAGCCCACCTCGGAGCAGCTCACCGAGGCCACCGCCGCGGCATAAGTTGCCTGCGGCAATGTCTATCCGCTCTACGCTGATCGGTTATGCGAATACTGAGCTGGCCGGACTGCCGCAACGTCAGAGATCTCGGGGGACTACCTACATCAAGCGGTGAACTGCAGGCGGGGCGGTTGATCCGGAGTGACAACCTGGATCAACTGAGCCCCGCCGGCCACGCCGCGGTCGAGGCCGCCGGGATCAGCAGGTTCGTGGACCTGCGCAGCGCGTGGGAGTGCGGGAAGTGGCCATCGCCGTACACCGCCGACCCGCGCTGGCACAACGTCGCACTCTGGGAGCTCGACGACGATGACGTCTCGGAACTGGGAATCTTCGACCAGTACCGCATCCTCGTCGACGACTTCGGCGGCCGGGTGGCATCGGCGGTCGTCGCGATCGCGGATGCCCCACCCGGCTGCGTCGTCGTCAACTGCCACGCCGGCATGGACCGGACCGGGGTCGTCATCGCGCTGATCCTCGACCTGCTCGGCGTACCAACCGAAACAGTTGCCGCCGACTACGAAGCCTCCGGCGCCTCCGCCGACACCATGCTCCGACTCCTGACCCACCTCCACGACAAGCACGAAACAACCTCGAACTACCTGCTGAACTCGGGGGCAACCACTAGGCACCTGGACGCATTGGTTGCCCGCCTCACCGGGTAGCTCCCCGGGTGATCCCCGATGTCTGTCTTCGAGTCGCAGGAAAGGGTGAGGGCATCGGGAAACACAAGAGGAGATCGGGATGCTGGTTCAGGGGATTGTGGCGTTGACGGCGGCGGTGGCGAGTTTCGTGCCGGGGGTGGCTGTTGCTTCGCCGGGGGAGTTGCAGAAGGGGCTGGACGGCGTGGCGGCGATCGGGGCGCTGGCCGAGGTACGGGACGGTGGGGCCGTGTGGCGCGGTAGCAGTGGGGTCGCGGAGTTGGGGAGTTCGCGGAAGGTGCCGGTCGAGGGGCGGTTCCGGGCCGGGAGCATCACGAAGACGTTTGTTGCCACCGTCGTCCTGCAACTCGTTGCCGAGGGGCGCATTCGGCTCGACGACTCGGTGGCGCACTGGCTCCCGGGCGTGGTGCCGAACGGCGAGAACATCACCGTACGGCAGTTGCTGAACCACACCAGCGGTTTGTTCGACTACAAGAACACGTTGCCGATGCCGCCGAGCGCCGAGTTCTACGCGAATCGGTACCGCACCTGGACCGCGGCGGAGCAGATTCAGCGCGCCGTCGCGAACCCGCCGGTGTTCGACAAGCCGGGATCGCGGTACAGCTACTCCAACACCAACTACCTCGTGATCGGCGAGATCATCCGGAAGGCGACCGGCCACACGTACTCCCAGGAGATCGAGCGCCGCCTGATCCGCCCACTCGGTCTGCGCGGTACGACGATGCCAGGTACGTCGACGTACCTGCGTGGACCGCACCCGCACGGCTACGTGCCGAAGGACGGCGGGCTGATCGACTTCACCGAGATGAACCCGACGTTGTTCGGCGCGGGTGGCGACATCATCTCGACGACGCACGACCTGAACCGGTTCTTCGCCGCGCTGCTCGGCGGGCGTCTGCTGCCCGCGCGACTGCTCGACGCGATGAAGACGCCGGGGACCGAGGACGGGACGTACGGGCTGGGCCTGTCGTGGCACGACACCGCGTGCGGGGTCCGGGTCTACGGCAACGATGGCGACGCGCTGGCGTACCAGGCGTACTCGTTCGCCACCGAGGACATCCGCCGGCAGGTGACGGTCGCGGTGACGCCGGACTTCAGGACCAACCCCGACAAGTCGGTCGACGCGCTCGTCGATCAGGCGATCTGCCGATGACCGCTTGCTGCCACGGACTGTGAGATTGTCCGGCAATCGGTTTGGTCCAGGGCCGAAACGGCGACACTGGGATGGATGTCTTGCTGCCATCTCCCGAAGGGGTCCGGGACCTTGGAACTCGCCATGCTCGGTACCGAAGACTGGCCGATCGCCCGGGAGGTCCGCCTCCGGGCGTTGAAGGACTCCCCGTCGGCGTACATCTCGGAGTACGAGGACGAAGTCACCGTCGGGGAGGAGGGCTGGCGGGAGCGGTTCACCCGGATGCGGTGGGTCGTTGCCCGCCACGACAGACGGATCGTCGGTACGGCGAGTTCGGTCCGGGTCGCGGGCCGGCCGGCGTACGAACGGCACATCGAGTCGGTCTGGGTCGACCCGCGGTACCGCCGTACGGGGGTGCTGCGGGCGATCCTGTGGCAGTTGGCCGCGGCCGATCCGGACGTCACCGAGTGGCGGGTCTGGGTGCTGGACACGAACACGGTCGCACAGGAGGTGTACGACCGGCTCGGTTTCTTCCCGACCGGGGAACGCCAGCCGCTCCCGGACGGTTCGGGACGTCGTGAGATCCGGCTACGCGCCGGCCGTCCCCGAGACGCCGGCCAGCTGGCCGTACCCACAGGAGAGCCAGGACGTTAGCTGCAGCTCGGACAGCGCGTCCTGCTCGCTCAGCCCGGACGGGAAGCGGCGCAGCATCTGTTGCCACCGCACCTCGTCCTCGTGCCACTTCTCGATGAAGTCGACACACAGGTCGGGCGTGATGCTCGTAGCCCGGGTCTCCGCGATCTGCAGCGAGTTGCGGGCGTTCTCCATGTCCCGGTAGCTCGCCGGGCTGGCCGTGAACTCGGCCTGCGTGAGCGCCTTGTACGTCGTCTGGATCGTGTCGAGCCGTTCCTCGATGAAGCTCTGCCAGTGGTTCTTCCGGGTCGCGGCGGCGAGCTGGTCCTTGAAGCTCCAGTTCGGCGTCTTGTCGAGCAACCCGTACAGCCCCTCGGCGAGGATGTCGCCGAACTCCTCGCGATCCGCGCGGCCCGGGTCCTCGAACGGCTCGTACGCCTCCTGCCGGACCACGCCGATCTTCGGCAGCGACCGGTCGGCTGCCTGCCGGGCGAAGAAGAACCAGTCCTCGTTGTAGATGTCGGCGAAGAACGACAGGTCGGGGTGCTTCAGGTTCACGCCGAGGGCCGCGCCGCTGACGAACACGTCCTGCCCGAACCCAGCCAGCCGCCGGGCATGGCAGACCACCGAGTTGTCCGGGAAGTACTGACTGACCATCGATGCGACCGGATACCGGTCGAGGTACGCCGTCAGCCGCTCGACGTCGCGCTGGTTGAACTGGCTGATGTCGTCGTCGACGAACAGGATCTTGTTCCAGCCGCGCAGCCGGCCGAGCAGCAGGCCGATGTTGCGCTTCACGCTCAGGTCACTCGAGCGGCCCGCCGAAGCCTCGGTGAACTCGCGCCCGGATGTCAACGGCGCGGTACACGGCGGCCGGTAGTCCTCGGGCACCTCGATGACCAGCGCCTGGGCGCCGAAGTTCTTCACGCTTTCGACGCGGGCCCGGACCTGGTCGGCCTGCGCCTGGCGGCTGCACAGGATGACGAGTGGTACCGACAGCTTGATCGACAGCCGAATGACGTTCTGCAACGCGGAAGCCTGGCGCGCGGCCGGTACGACGATGGCGTCCAGCCGGGTGCGTGCGTTCGGGGAGACCTTGACCGCGGAGACGTCGTTCAGCAGTGCAGCGTGGGATTGGCCGTGCGTGACGCGCCGGCTCATTCGTCCTCCTCGTCGGGAGACCATTCGTAGAAACGGTTCTCCGAGATTTCCATGTCAGGAGTGACTGCCTCGCCGTTGACGACCGGGACCCTCAGCAGCAGCCCGAAGGTCCCACTCGGGAACCGGCTGGCCAGATAGGCCTCGTTGCGCTCGCGCACCGCGTCGTCGGTCAGCGCCCGGACGGCGCCCAGGACCCCGCGGCTGTAGACACCGCTGCAGATCGTGATGGTGCGGCTCCGGTTGAACGGGTTCCGCAACCGGGCGAGCAGCGCGACGTCCTCGATGAGCTCCCGGGGAGTCCTGCCGTCCCAGGCGTCCTGCGCCTGGATCTCCTCGAGCTTCGCCTTCGACGGTGCCTCGTCGGGCTTGACGTCCTTGAGTTCCTCCCAGACCGGGCGGTACTCACGACCGTCGCGGGACCGGAAGATCTCACCGTCGGCGAGGTCGTCGACCGACAACTGTTTGATCGGCAGCTCGTTCAGCACGCGCAGCAGGCGTCCGGTGAGTTGGTTCCAGGCGGTGCCGCCGAGCACGACCAGGTGGCCGGACAGATGGTCCGCGCTCACCTCGGACGGCAGTCGGTGCCGGACGCGGAGCTCCGGGTTGGAGGCGCGCACGTGACCCCACATCTCGATCAGGGCGTCGAGGTCGGCGTACTTGTAGAGGCGGGTGTGGTTCGGGTTGTTCTCGTCCGCGAGTGGCGAACGTCCGTCTTTGGGGGCCTCGGGGCAGATGATCGTGATCCGCCCGGACTCGAAGTCGAAGGTGTACGAGCCGTTGCCCGACGGGGAGTCGGCCTGCTGGTGGCGGACGTCGTCCCGGAGGGTGACCAGTTCGCGGTGCAGCTTGGTGAAGGTCTCCCGCTCGGACCCGCTGAGGTCCTGTTCACGGGGCAGCCGCTCGGGCATCGACGGCGTGGCGAACAGCAATGCGTAGGACCGCAGCCGCTCCTCCGGTGGCAGCTTCGGGTTGGACTGCGACTCCCAGGAGCTGATCGTGGCGACGGCGACCCGGGTGTCCGCGCTGAGCGCGCGCGACACGTCCTTCTGGGTCAGTCGCTGCGACTCCCGGAGCTCTCGGAGCCTCCTGGCGAGTCGAACGGCCTCTGGTGAAGGGGCCACTGTTCACTCCCGAAAGGTGGTCAGTCGACCGCGTCGACCACGGATTCGCTGATCGTACACCCGATCTACCCAACTCTACCGAATCGAGCTGTACCTGGACAGCCGCAGATCCTGCACGTGTCGGCAGCCTGAGATTGGTCAACTCACTGCGATTCTCTGGCTACGTTCGGTAGAAATGATACTGGGCGTTGACCTGCAGTACACCTGGTTCTACTTTGGATACTGGGATTAGCTGTAGTCCACTGAACTCCACTGAAGCCGTCCGCGGCGTGGCGACGGGAGATTTTCCGAGGACCCATCACCCAGCGGAACCAGGTGCCCCCATGGATCGATCAGCCGCCGTACCGACGATCGCCACCGGCGACGTCGAGGCGATCCGGGCATTGGAGGCGGGGAACTGGCGGACCGCGCTGCGGCTGCTCGGCGAGGGCCGGGTGGCCGACGCGTACGTCGGGGTGAACCTGCGGACCGTCGCGCGCGCGATGGCATACCGCGCGGCCGGCGAGCACGGACAGGCCTGGGCGACGCTCGGGATCGCAGCGGCGGGAATAGCGCGGCGACAGCCCGGGCTGCCCGTCCTTCCGGCCACAGCGGACGGTGTCACCCGGCTCGCGCTGCCACCCGAGCATGCGGGGGCGGCGTACCGGACGGTCCGGCTGATCTGGCGCGAGCAGAGCGAGCTCAGCAGCCTCCGTCGGCTGGCCGCCGACCGACCCAGTGGGATGCCGCAGGACCGGCACATCCTGGTGCTGGCCTTCGTCGAGTACCTCACCTGGCTCGAGCTCGACCCCGAGACCGGGCTGAGCGAGGTCGCGGACGACGAGGAGCTCGTGGGGCCGCAGGTGTTCGAGTTGCGGGACCGGCGCCGGGAAGGGTTCCTGCGCAGTGCGACCGAGCTGCGCCAGCTGGCTCTTCCGCGATCCGGATCGATGACCAAGACGGTCTGGAGCCGGGCCGGCGGGTACCACGGTCTTCGCCGGCTGGCGCTCCTCGACCTGGCGCAGCGTTCGGATCCGCCCTGGACGGATACGTCCGCGCCGGCGAGCTGCCCGAGCCGGATCGGTGCTCGGATGGCGCGGATGCTGGCCAGGTCCGCGGCCTGATCTTTACCAGCAGGCGCTGTGGTCTTAACCTTTGGAGACCGTCTCCATCCGAGGGCGAGCTGTTCGAGATCGTTGGGCCCGACAACAATCTCGAGCGCCGACCGGCCGCGCGTGAAGGAGGGCCCCGACCTGATGATCGCCCTTCTGGCCGCGCCCACAGTGCGTCTGGTGAAGCCGGCTCCCGCGGATCTCGTGCGGACCGTCGATCTGGCGCCCGGAGTGACGGCCGAGATCGACCTGGCCGATCCTTCGGCCTGGCATGCGGTCGAGGTACGGCGCTGGGCCGACGCGGACCGGGATCTCCTCGAGACGATCCTCGGCGCTCCCGCGGTGCGGGAAGTGGATCGCCTGTTGGCGGCGGGCGCGGCGACGGGCGACGTACCTGTTGATTGTGGTGGGGCGGGTGCGTGGTTGCGGCTCGCGGTCGTCGAGGCGCTGGACTGGTGGTTGCAGGTGCCGCTACGGCAGGGGTTGCTGGATGCGGAGCGGGCGATCGTCCTTGCGCAGGCCGCGAGAACGCTTGCGGGCGGCGAACTTCGGCGTACCCTCGTCGATCGTGCGATCGTCCTCGCGCGCCGGTCCGCTGGCGAGGTCGTGTCTTGTCTGAACGATCTCGCGGACAGATCGTTGCCTCGGGCCCTTGGTGCGGGACTGTCCCGGTTGACCGTTGGGTACGCCGCGTTGGCTCGGGAGGTGGACGGGCCGGATGCCGCGTTGGCGGCTGTTCAGACGGCGTGGGAGAGGCTGCGGGCCGCCGTACCGGTCGGGGGTTTCACGGTTCCCTCGCAGGCGCCGCTGCCGGTTCCTGACGGGGTGGATCCTCGGCAGTTGCGTGCGCGGATCGCGGGGTCCGGCGTACGCCTGATCGGAGCGGAGCGAGGAGCGGCGGTGCGGGTTGTCGTACCGGCGTATGCCCCGAGGCCGTCGGCTGTGGTCGCGGATCGGTTGCTGGTGCGGCTTGTCGATCGGCGCTCGGGCGAGACGCAGGAGCCGGTGCTGTTGACGCTTCGCTCGGATACCGATGAGCCTGTGTTTACAGAGGTTGTGCCGCTGCGTGGGGCTTCGGTCGAGCATCTGCGGGCGGATGTCTTCGACGCTGACAGCGATACGGCGCCGGCTAGGTCGGACGGCGAAGTGCTGCGGCTGCGAAGGGCTCAACTGGTGCTGAGCGAGTGGCGGCGGGCGGTGGCCGAGTCGCGGCTCGCGCGCAGCAGCCGGCCACGGAAGCAACGCCTCAATCGGCTCCTGCAAGCGTTCGGCCCTGGTGCCGAGCCGCTCTTCTCGGGTGGTCCGGCTCCCCTGGACATCGCGCAGTTCCTCGAGGGCACCGCGACCCATCCATGGTTCGCCAGCACATCCGCGGCCGGCTCTCTCCTGACTGCTGAACTGGCTGTCGGCCAGTGCCGTGACAAGAAACGTTGAGTTCGTCCATCAGCTCAGCGCGTCCCCCGGTTATCCGACCCTCGAGGGTTTCCCCAGCCATCACCCCGGCCAGGCACCCAGGCCAGGCACCCAGGCCAGGCACCCAGGCCAGGCATTCGAGCGGTTCACCCCTGATGTTGTCCCTGAGCAGTTGGCATGCCGCGTGGGAACGGACCATTTCTGAGGTGAACCACTAAAACGGCGCCACGACGGCGCGTGTAGAGCCGACTGAGGTCGTCGCTGTCAGGGACGCCAAGGGGCCTGACAACCGAAAGGTTTCTTGACGTGGCACTAGTCAGTCGGTGGTGCCGCTGCGGCACCGTTGTTCGCCCTGTGTGCACAGGTCATCGCGTAATAGAACACGCGCCGACCGTCCACACGAGGAGCGAGCATGACCGTCGTCTCTCGAGCCAACCGCCGCCGAGCGAGAATCTATCCGACGCGTGAGGGGTACGGCGGTGCGCGCGCCACCCGCCACGGTGCGGATCTCGCCGCGGGGCGCGGGCCAACTCGCAGTACCGCCACCACTGCTCGTCGCGCGCCCACGCGCAGCAGGGCGGGCACCACCGGCCGGTACCTGGCGCCGGTGCTGCTCAGCCGCCGTCCTGGCACCCGAGCGCGCGGTCGGCAGTCGTTCATCCTGTGGTTCTTGATGGCGGCCGACCTGGCCACGGTGATCTGGATGTACTCGCTCGGTGGGTGGCTGGATCACGCGTCGAAGTTGACCGCCACCGCGACCTTGGGTGGACACCATTACCTCGTGCGCGCGGTTGCTGCGGTCGCCTTCACGACCCTGGCGACGGTGGCAATCCTCAGTGACGGCTTCATCCACCTGACCCGCCGCCTGAGCGTCTTGAAGACCGTCGCCTGTGTCGTGTCCGTTGTTGCGCTCACGGGTCTCGTGGCGCTGCTCCTGGCGACCCTCCTCAGCAGGCTGGTCTTCGGGGCTTTCCGGCCGTGATCGGTCAGTCGCGCGCGCCGAGGCCGCGGTCGGTGTCTCGCTGGGGCGACTTGGCGGCGGGCGCGGTAGCCGGCTTGCCGTTGGCGGCCGCGGCGGCCGGCGCGACGCCACCGGCGTGCCGTTGCGTTTCCTGCATCTGGTGGAAGTGCCACCAGACCAACGTGCCGCTCAGCGCTTCGGCGGCCTCGTGCGACGCTGCCTGAGCCACAGTGCGGTACGAACCGCGCATGAGCCGCTCGAGCCCTTTGCCGGCCAGTTGGCTGAGCCGACCGGTGGATCCCTCGGATTCGATGGTGATGCTGGAGTCGATTCTGCGGGCCGCTTTCAGACTGGCTTGCTCGGCGGTTGCGGATCGTTCGGGCTCCGGGATCCGGTCGAAATGCCGGCTGCCGTTCATGTTCGCCTCGATCGCGGTGCGCAGGCGTTCGCCAGGCGCTGCCGCTTCCATCCGGTGCAGCAGCTCGGCCGGCGGTAGGCTCGGCGGCGCGAACTGCTCGGCCACCGTCTCGAGCACCGCTCGCGGCGCCCAGCGTTCCACTCCCGCGACGAACTCCCGGTCCTGCGGCGTGATCGGCTTCGGTGGCGGCGGGGTGAACGAATTCTCCATAACTCGGCAGGCTAGCCAGTCCACCGGTTCACGACGGCCTGACCGGTCAGGCGGCTTGTGAGACGGCGGCGGCGATCGCGGCAGCCGTCTGTCGGGGCGCCTCGTCGGGGAGCAGAAACACCGATCCCGGGATCGTGACCAACGTGACGTTCGGCGCCGCTTCGAGGGTGGCGCGCTCGGCGTCTGTGAGCCCGCCGTCCCCTTTCTCGGCGTGGACCACCCACACCGGCCGGCCGGACGCGGCCAGCAGGCCGGCGTAGTCCCGATCGGCGTCGATGTAGTCGAGGTACTTGCTGCACGTCCGGACCGAATCGCCGGCCCGGTTCGCCTTGAGGTCCTGGATGAGATCCCGCTTGTGCGCATCGGGCGTCTTGGATGACCGGGCCATCAGCGGCAAGCCCCGCAGCAGCAGGGCCATCGGCCAGCTGCCGACCTTCTCCGACGCCCGCACCACGCCTCGGAAGAAAGCGGCCTCGTCAGCGGTCGTCAGGCTGATCCCGAGCAGCACGACCGGCCCCTGGAACTCACCGGACAGCAGCATCTCCATCGCCACCGTCGCACCGTGGGAGAACCCAACGACCACGTCACAACCGTGTTCCTTGGCCACCTGACACGCCTGCCGCGCCAAGGCCGGAATCGACGCATCACCGACCAACGGCGCCCCTGCCATCCCCGGCAACGTAGTAGCCACCAGCCGAACACCGGCCAACGCCTCGTCGCCCATCACCAGATCGAACGACCGCGCCGCGTTGGCCCCACCCGGCAACAGCAGAACTCCCCGCTCCGCGTCTGCCGGGCCCGCACCAAAGATCTCCCAGGCCTCCCGCATGACAACCTCCCCCGAACAACTCTCCTCTCGACGGTACGACCCCGGACTCCCGCCGAGAAGCCCATTGAGCCACGCCCGTTGGGGCGAGAGAGCTACGTTCGAATTGTGGGCGGTTGGAGGAACATCTCGCTGCTCGGCGGCTGGTTCCCGGTGACGGTGCAGGTCGTCGCGGCCGGTGCGCTGCTGCTTGCCGTCGGCTGGCGGGACCACCGGTGGCGGTGGCGGGTGCTACCGGTCGTGGTTGTTGCTGCCGTGCTCCTGGCCCTGCTGGCGGCGTATCCGGGCGCACGGGCGATGCGGCAGGTGGATCCGTTGCCCTTCGCGGTGTGGTTCTGGCTGGGAGCGGCAGCCGGCGCGTTGCTCGTACTGGTGGCCGGGTGGCGCAGCGCGCGGTGGTGGAGACGCGGTACGGCGCTGCTCGCCGCGGCGCTCGCCGCGTTCGTGTGCGCTAACGGGATCAACCAGTTCGTCGGCTACTACCCGACGCTCGGCGCCGCGATCGACGATTGGACTCACGCCCCGCTGCCGGGTCAGACCACGCTTCCGAGCGCAGTTCGCGCTGCTGGCGCCGCGAGAGTTCCGGAGGCCGGGAAGCTCGTCGCGGTGACCGTGCCGGCGACGTACAGCCACTTCGTCCACCGGCAGGAACTCGTGTACCTGCCGCCGATCTGGTTCGTCGGCCATCGCCGTCCGGTCCTGCCGGTCGTGGAGATGATCGGCGGCCAGCGCGGTGGCCCGGGCGACTGGGTACGACTCGCGAACGCCGTACAGGTAGCCGACAGTTACGCGCGGCTGCACGGTGGCTACGCGCCGATCCTCGTGTTCGCCGATGCGACGGGCCACTTCAGCAACGACACCGAGTGCGTGAACGGCCCGAAGGGAAATGCCGCCGACCACCTGGCCCGCGACCTCCCGGCGTACGTGCAGAAGACCTTCGGCGCCTCCCGGAATCCGCGGCAGTGGGCGGTCGCCGGGTTCTCGATGGGCGGCACGTGCTCGATCGATCTGGTCGTCAAGTACCCGAACGTGTTCAACCACTTCGTCGACATCTCCGGCGACCTCGTGCCGTACACGGGCACTCGTGCACAGACCTTGCAGGACCTGTACGGCGGAAGCGTCGCAGCTCGGCGTGCCAACGAGGCACTCTCCGTCATGCAGGCACACGGGCATTACTCGAACGTCAGCGGCGTGTTCCTCACCAGCGCCGACGAACCCCGCCATCAGCGGGAAGCGCGACAACTCTCCGAGGCGGCGGCGAAGGTCGGAATCCGGTCCCGCGTCGAGATCAACCCAGGCACACACACCTGGCAGTTCGCCGCCCCCGCCTTCGCCTCCACATTCCCCTGGCTGGTCACCGAACTCACCACCCCGACATCCCCCCGCGCCTAGGCCAGGCCGTTCTGTCCGCGGGCCGCGATGAGCGGGGCGAAAGACCTGGCGGCTTCCTGTACTTCCGAAGATAATCTGGGTTCGTGGGAGAGATGAACATAGTCTTCGCGGCGCCGGACGACGAGACCGCGATCGCGGAGCTCGGGGACTGGCTGGAGAGTCCTCCTGTCCACAATGACGATGGACTCCGGCCCGAGGCACTGGCCGAGTTGGAAGCGCTCCTCACCGGCCGGGACAGCCAGAAGATTGCGGCGGACCCCAGGCACTGCGTCCAGATCACTGAGATCCTCGATGAGGGCTCCGGCGGCGTGGAGGCCGGCCTCGTGACGGTCACCGACACGCTCACCCATGCGCTGGCGGTCGCGGATACTGAGACGCTGTCAGCGGCAGCGGCGTCGCACGGCGAGTACGTCGTCCAGGGACTAGCCATCGTCGCGCGCCACGCGGCAGCCAACGGCCACCACATGTACAACTTCTGGTACTTCTGACCCGATACGGCCGGCCATCCACCTGTGGCTGCGGCGTTGCCGTTGATCGCCCCCGACGAACCCCCTTCACCGACCAAACCCGAGCCCTCACCTTCATCACTTTCTGAGGTACGGGTACGGCGTGAGACGTATGCCGGTGTCCGCGGCGATGACGGGCCGGTCGCCGAGCGGCTTGCTGAGGGTGACGACCGCGGTCGATGTCATCCCGACGTCCGCAACGCCAGGGAGCAATGGACCGTGACTGCCGCCGATGACCACCAAATCGTCGTACTCGACGACGTGGGCTCGTAGGTCGGTCTCATGGAGTCCGTGGCTCAACTCGAAACTGAGGGTCCTGCCGTCGACCCAGTCGAGAACGCCGACGCGGAGCAGACCCTGCTCGAGCCGGGCGAGACCGGGTAGCGGGTCGGGCCACTGCAGCGACTTGAGCACGCCCGCAGGGACTGCGACGGCGACAACAGGTCTCGACAGGCCTCGCACCGTGAAGGACCAAGCCGGCACGGTCGCCCGTCCATGGCTGGTCTCCACGTCCGTCGTCGTCAACGAGCCGCCGGTGATCGTGAGCGTTTCGCAGCTCGGCATCCTCTCGCACATGTCGTTCGGCGGCCCGATCGCCTCGGTCAGAGCTTGCTGAGCTTCGAGCACCGGCATCGTCTCGTTCGACCCATCCGCGAAATCGACTCGCGTCGTACCACCTTCCGCGAACTGGACCCCGTCCGCGAAGGCAACCCGCCCGGACAACCACGAGATCTTCTGCTGCGAGGTGTCGAACCCGAGCCCCGGCGTCCGCGTCGAGTACAAGAAGATCCCGGTCACCGGCGCCGGAATCCCCGCCGCCCGCACGACCCGCGCCACGACTCCCGCGCGCTCCACAAACGCTTGTGTGGGCGGAGCCTGCGGCACCAGATCACCGCTCGGTGTCTTCCACGCCGGCCGAGGGGCCGGCGTACTACTAGGCGCAGAGCCCGGCGCGGCCTCGGACCCACACCCTCCGAGAGCGAGCACCAGCACCACCCCCAACCACACCTTTCCCGCCATGTGGCCGAGTATTCACTTCCCTTCTAGGCCCCTCAAGCAGCGAGGTTTGATGCGCTGACCGAGCCAGTCCCGTCACCTTGCGCTCCCACAAGACGGCCCCGTTGATGGGCTTCGTTCGAGCCCGACGACCCCAAGCCCGAACGCAGACCTGTACCAGCGGAAGACGCTTGATGAGATGGCTACCGGAGACGTTGCTGAACCAGCGGGAGGCTCGGCGGTTCCCAGAACAAGAAACCGCAGGTGAGAAAGGTGGAAACATGTGGGGGCGAGTTGGGTGCTGACGGGCATCAGGTCAAGCGCCGCCAATAGCCGACGACGCCTCGACTTGGGAGCCGGCTTTCATCGGCCACCCAGCGGGAGTCGCAGTCCGGGCAGTCCCAGGTCTCGCCGGTAGCGCCGAGGTCGGGGACGGTACAAGGGTGCTCATCCTTGGCCGAGCGGATCTGGAACGGCTCGCGCATCACACCTCATCTCTCGCATTATCCCGGCCTCCGACGGCCAGCAATGCGGGTTCTCTGTCACTCCTGGCCAGCACGTCAAGTCCGCCGGGCGGCGCTGTACACCCCCGCTGGCCGTCCTATCAGTTGACCTATCGCCGGGACAGCCGGGACAGCTCGTGTCCCGCTCCCCGAAGGCAAAACCGCAGGTCGCAGCACCTGCCGGGACAGCCAGGACAGCCGGGACACGTTCCTGCGCGGTGGGAATTCTCGTCCCCAGGCCCTCCCCGATTATTGGATTGCCGCTCAGGTGCGGCTTTGGGATGGTGCAGTGAAGTTCGACGTCTGGGGGCCGTTGTGTCTGTATCGGCATCGGCACGCTGGCGGCGGGAGATGGTTCGGCCGCTGCTGCGTGCGTACGCAGGTGAGCCTGCCGTGCAGGCTGTCCTGCTGAGTGGCTCGACCGCGCGCGGGACCGCCGATCGCTGGTCGGATGTCGAGATCGGCGTGTTCTGGCAGACGCCACCGGAGGACTTCGACCGCTCAGACCTGGCTGCGTCCGGTGGAGCCCTGGACAGCCGGCTCTTCGGGTACGACGAGGAGGAGCAGGTGTGGTGCGACGACCTGTACCTCGGAGCGCCTGGCCCGGAAGGGCTCCTCGTCGAGGTGGTTCACACGCTGACCGAGTCGACCGAGCAGCTGCTCGACAGCGTTCTGGTTGCGCATTCTCCTGATCCGGTAGGGCTAAATGTCGCCGACGGGCTGGTTGACGGGATCGCGTTCCACGGCGCCGAACTGATCGACGGATGGAAAATGCGCGCGACGAGTTATCCCCGGAAACTCGCGGTTGCGGTGGTCGAGTCGGCGGGCGTCATCGACCACTTCTGGCGGTGGGAGATGCTCGTCGACCGCCGCAATCCCGTTCTGTTCGCCGGTCTGCTCAGCTCGGCCAGCCAGCAACTGCTCACGATGCTCCTCGCGCTCAACCGAAGGTACGGGCCCAAGCCCAAGTGGCTCGCGCACCTCAGCGACACGCTCGCCGTCGCACCTGTCGATCTCGGCGAGAGGCTGCGGCAGGTCTTCACCGTCGAGCCACGTGCTGCAGCGCACAGCCTCGCCGAACTCGTCGAGGAAACCTTCACCCTCATCGAGGCCGAACTTCCGGAAGTGGACGTCGACCGACTCCGGACCATCTTCCGCCATCGTCGGCCGCCACTCGACGGACCTCCCGGCGCGCGCCGTCGGACCTAGCGTCGGCCATACACGAGGATCGGCCGTCCATCCGAATCCGTCGTCTCCGTCTCGACCTGCACGCCCGGCCTCTCCGGCGCTCGTCGCGAAGGCAGCTCTCCGGGTTGATGATCGCACCACGTGGCCGGCGGACGGTGTCGGCCAACTTCGTGTCCGGTGCGATCCCAACCGCGATGGCCCATGGTCGAGCACCGAAGTCGATCGTCCCTGCTGACAACGTGAATCCCCTCAGGTGCCTACCCCGAGGTGGCGACTGCTACAGCTATTGCTGCAGTTCACAGGTTCGCGCCTGCGTTGATGGAGTAAATTCGCAGGTCAGAAAGGTGGTCAGGGGCCGTCTCGAACCGCCGACCTCCGCTTTTCAGTTCGACGGCTACCTGGAGCGACTAATCTCTTCATCGTTCAGCGCGTAGAGCTTAAACATCATCGGAAGACCTGCGACCAGACGTGTTTCCACCTCGACCTTCGGCACGAGTCCCAGCTCTCCGAGTTCTCGGATCGATCGGCTGATTGAGGTCCGGCAGCAGCATGCGGAGTTGATCGACTGCGGGGTGAGGCGACCGCGCCGGATACGGTCGATCGGCTCCTCGAGTGCGCCGAGGAATGTTTCGCAGGTCAGGCCGGCGAAGTCGATGCGTACGGCGGCCTGCTCGACCGCCTTCTCCATGTGAGGACGCAGGCTGACCGCGTGGCCCGTCTGGTCGCGTACCTACACGCCACTGCCCACGTGGCGAGTCGTTCTGCGGAAGGGGACTTTCGGCCCGGGCCGCGGCCAGAGCGCGTTAGCGACCGGTTGCCTCATCCTGGGGGGCGAAGTAGTTGGTGAGCATCTCGGTGGGCCAGGTGGGCTGATGGATGGGGCCTCGGGGGGCGAACTCGGTGAACCAGGGTTTGATGTCTAGGACCGGGCTGCCGTCTACGGCGTCCAGGTCTTCTACGTGAAGGTCTAGGCCGTCGACTCTTAGGAGGCGGCAGCGGGAGACGCCTAGCCAGTTGAGGCGACGCATGTTGCGGTGGGCGAAGACGCCGGCTTCCGGCCAATTGGGGTTGTTACGGGCTGAGCGAGCGCCTAGATGGAGGTCGGATTGGTCGGTGAGGTGGAAGTAGAAGACGACCTCGATGTGGGAGAAGTCTTCGAGGCCTTTGGTGGAGTCGGGGCCGAGTCGTGGGTCGTCGATCCGGATGATCGCCTTGGTGCCGCCCCAGTAGTCGTCGGTTGGTTCGGTTCGGCCGCCGATGACGTGGGCGACGGGGTGGAGAGTGATCGACTGGTCGGTCATTGGGTCCCTTGTCAGCGGTCGACGGCGGCGAGGTATCTGGAGGCTCGGGTGTCTAGTTCGGCGACGGAGCGGATGCCTTTGGCCCGGTAGACGGAGAGGCTGGAGCGCATGTCGCGGACGGCTTGGCGGGCTCGGCCTAGCAGTAGCCCTATGTTGCTACACCAACTGCTACACCTGCCGCTCACCGCTTCCCCTACGTTCCAGCCCTTGGCCTGCAATGGCCGGAACATAGGGGAAGCCAGGGTGGCGGCAACGTGATCATCAAGGAGCGCGTGCGCAACGTCGTTGGCGCTGGCGACGTCGGCCTGACCCAGGTCGTCAAGGCTGTCCAAGCCTGGATCCCGAGCCGGTTCACAAGCGACGACTTCCAGCGCGCATGGAAGAAGCTCGAGTGTCCGGCGCCGACCAACTCACTGCAACCGGAGCGGACCGACAAGAAGCACCTGAGAGACTGAGGACTACAGCACTCGTCCGGATCTAGCCGATGAGGGCGCACCGGCCAGGTGTTCTAGCGGAGGTCGTCTGGCGGCTGGAGTCCGAAGCGCTCGCAGAGCACCGCGACATCGTGCCGGTCGATCTCACGCAGCTCGTAGCCGGTGTGGTTCTGCAAGGCGAACTCAGGACGTTCGCACTTAACCAATACGCCGGCAATCTCACCCTCACCCGAGAGATCCTCGTGGGTGAACATGAACGGCGCGTTGAGACTGCCATAGTGAAGTCGGTCACCGCTCAGAGTCTCGTAGAGGTGGAGATCTACGCGACGGCTGTGGCCGTCATGCAGGACGAAGTTCCACGGACGGTCGCCGGGCCAGGGGTAGAGCCGATCGACTCCTTGGTCGGCGAAGGCTGCGACGAGACCTTCGAAGTCAACCGCGTCTACCCAGATGTCGAGATCTAGATGTTCCCGAGTTTGTTTCCCTACCAGCGCATCGACAGCCCAACCTCCGCCGACGCAGGCTGCGACTCCGTGCTCCTGCAGGGCCGTTATCAACGTGCTCGCCGCTTCTGGCGGCATAGCGTATTCCGTCACGCGCTCAGACTTTCACGTCTGGCAAACTCCGTTACTGCAGCCGCGCCCCGTGGCCGGAGCTGGAAGTCTGCGTGGCCGCGGAGCCGGGCAGCGATGCACGATTTGCCGCGATCCGCGGGCAGATCTCAGGCGGCGAACGTGACCAGGCTGCGCGAGACCACGAACGTGGATCGATCAGATGCAGTCATGACCCCGTGCTCGAGGGTGACCGTTACACGGTCCCCATCAACTCGGCCGATAGAGCAGTCGATGTCCAGATGTCCGGGGACGGCAACGTCGCCGGCGCTGAGGACCGGCTCCTTGTCGACCAGAAGGTGTGCCTTGCCTTCCACATCCGTGAGGCGAACTTCGAGCACACGCGGAAACGAGTCCTCGTCGACCCATCGCATCGCCTCGACCTGAACCCAACCCACCGAGCGATAATCGCACGCACTTGCCGCGACGAGTGCACCTAATCCAGTGGCGGGCAGGCGAGCCGGCATCCCGGCGCGGGGGACTCGCGCTGGTCGTGCTCAAACTCGTAAGCACACTCGCCGCACATACCTTCGAAGTCGTTCCCAGTGCCGGGATGCTCACACCACGGATGACGACACTCCGCACAGAAGCCCAGGTGCCGGAGCCGCCGGGCTCGCTCCCGACGCTCCCGATACCGTTCCAGCAAGCTGCTCACGGTAATGAGGATGCCTCAATTCGCGTCCGGACAAGTCGCGATCCGGTCGTTCGCGAGGTGCGTCTTTCGGCCGCGTGTCCGGCTGGTCCGCCAACTCACCAGGGCTGGATGCCGGTGTCGTCGCGGAACGTGCCGCTCGGTCCATCATCGGGCAGGGTCGCCAGCTCGAGAAAGATCGCGGCGCCCTGCTCGGGCGTACGGGTCCCCCGGTGACCGTTGAGGTCGGTCGCGACGAAGCCCGGGCATCCTGCGTTGACCAAGATGCCAGTGCCGACCAGCTCCTTGGCGTATTGGATCGTGATGGCGTTGAGGTAGGACTTGGTCGGCGAGTAGGCCCCCGAGATCGGCCCGATGGCCTCGGCCTGTGCCGTCTGCAGGGTGAGTGAGCCGACGGTGCTCGAGACGTTGACGATGCGCGGCGAGGAGGAACGGCGCAACATGGGCAACATCGCGTTGGTGACCCTGATAACGCCGACGACGTTCGTGTTGACGACCGCGAGGACCTGCTCGGCGCTGACCTTCGTCGGCTCCTGTGGCATCCCGCCGGTGATGGCGGCGTTGTTGACCAGGACGTCGAGCCCACCGAGCTCCTCGAGCTGAGCCGCCGCGCCGGCGACGCTCAGGTCCTCGGTCACGTCCAGCGGTACGCCGAACACGTCCAGCCCGCCGGCGCGGAGCTTTTCCACGGCCTCTTCGCGGCGACCAGTGTCGCGGGCGCCGACGCCGACGCGGAACCCAAGCCGCGCGAGGCCGGCGGCTATCTCGTAGCCGATGCCCTTGTTGGCGCCGGTGACCAGGGCGGTCGGCTTCTTCTCGGTGCTGTTTGCTGTCATGCCTTTGATCTTGTGCTCGGGCAGTGGCCGGCTTCCAACACCGATCCGGTGGAGGCCGATACCGCACGGGTATGAGGGCAGGTCAACGGCGTACGATCACGGCGTGGAAACCCGGGAGCTGCGCTACTTCGTGACCGTCGCCGAAGAGTCGCACGTAGGCCGGGCCGCCGAGCGGCTGGGTATGGCGCAACCACCGCTGTCGCGAGCCATTGCGAGACTGGAGCGGCGCCTCGGGGCCGAGCTGTTCATCCGTGGGCCGCGGGGCGTGACGCTCACAACCGCCGGCCAGACCCTTCTGAGAGAGGGGAGGGCAGCTCTCGCCGCGGTCGAGGCGGCTGAGCGGCGCACCCGCCGGACCATTCGGACAAGCCCGGGCCCGGGCACCGTGGTGCTCACGGCCAAAGCCGGTGCGTCCAGCGAGCTGATGGCCAAACTGCTCGACGCCTTTGCAGTCGAACCCGATGCCGTCGACGTCGAGGTGGTGCTGAGCCCACCCGGACACCAAGCCGCGATGCTGCGCGACGGACGCGCCGACGTCGCGATTCTGCACCGACCTTTCGACGACACCAGCGGATTCGACGTCGACACGCTTGCGGTCGAGGACCAGGTCCTGATCCTGCCGTCCGGTCACCCGGCGAGCACGCAAGCCTCGATGACCCTCGCCGAGGCGACCTCGATCGCGGGCCTTCCCATGCCGCGCTGGCCACACCTGGATGGGACTTACCCCGACGGGCCGGGCCCCGAAATGCGCGACCTGACGCAGATTCTGCAACTTGTGCGGCTGGGACGCGCGGCGATCATGCTGCCGGAGTCGGCGCGCACCAACCTCCACGACGGGCTCGCCATCGTGCCCCTGTCCGACGCGCCGCAGGTTACGACCGTCATCGCGTGGCCGCCCCACAGCACCTCCGACGGTGTAGCGGCGTTGGTACGCACCGCAGCGAACTTGTGAGAGGTTGCGTCGTACGCGAATCGGTCTTACAACCGGTGAAGCGCGCCGGTTGTGCCGTTCACCTCGACAGCCAGCGCCTTATCGCAGCGATTGACGCAGTGCCGTTGAAGCGGGGACGCAGCGTCCGGACATGCCGCCATCCGGAACGTGAGGCGCCTGATGACGTCGCGCAGCGAGCGGCTGTGTATGAGGCGCCGGGCTTGGTCGCTGAGGAAACTTGCGTCGAGGATCTTCGAGTCGAGAGCGCCAAGCTCGCGGACCGCACCGCACGTTGAAGGAGACCGGATGACCTGTGGCACGCGTCACCGCAAGAGACTCCCCGGGCGGCTGCAGGAAACCTTCACCTGAGGTCTACTGCAGCAACGTCGTTACTGCAGTAGGTGGGTGATTCGGATCGTTTCCGACGCAAATGTGAAGGTCAGAAGGGTGGTCAGGGGCGGTCTCGAACCGCCGACCTTCCGCTTTTCAGGCGGACGCTCTACCAGCTGAGCTACCTGACCGGGGAGAAAATTCGGCGGCGGTGTTTTTGACACCGCCGCCTTCTCCTGGCGACCCAGACGGGACTCGAACCCGCGACCTCCGCCGTGACAGGGCGGCACGCTAACCAACTGCGCCACTGGGCCTCAATGACTCGATGATCCTACAGCATCTTCGAGCCTCTTCTTGCACCGGCCTTTCGGCCGTATCCCCAACGGGATTCGAACCCGCGTTACCGCCTTGAAAGGGCAGCGTCCTAGGCCACTAGACGATGGGGACTCGGACCCGCGGGAGCCGAAGCTCCAGGGACAGCCGTAAGCATAGAGGACGCCGCGCCAGCTTCCAAAACGAGATACTGGCGGGGTGATCGAGATGAGCCGGACCGCCTTCGAGGAGCTGGTCGCGCAGGCGCTGGACGAGGTGCCGGAGGAGCTGGCGGCGCTGATCGACAACGTGGCGGTGTTCGTCGAGGACGAGCCGCCGGCGGGCGAGCCGGAGCTGCTCGGGATCTACGAGGGCATCCCGCTGACCGAGCGCGGGCACTACTACGGCGGCGTGCTGCCGGACCGGATCACGATCTACCGCAACCCGACCCTGAAGATCTGCGCGACCGTCGACGACGTCGTAGATGAGGTGAACATCACGGTCGTGCACGAGATCGCGCACCACTTCGGCATCGACGACGCCCGCCTGCACGAACTCGGCTACGGATGAGCCGACCGAACCCGAGCCGACCGGACCCGAGCCGACCGGACCCGAGCCGACCGGACCCGAGCCGACCGGACCCGAGCCGACAGAGCCCCAGCCGACCGGACCCGGGCAGGCGAAATCCGCGGTACGGCGGACGCCTCTGCCGTACCGCGGAAACCTCGGTTCAGGACCGGTTGAGCAGCAGCTTCCACGGCATCAGCGCCGACTCGAGCTGCACCTTCAGGCTCATCTTGGAGACACCCTCGGTGCGCTCCTCGAAGCGGATCGGCGTCTCGGCGATCTTCACGCCGCGCTTGACCGTCCGGTAGTTCATCTCAACCTGGAACGAGTACCCGTTGCTGGCGATCGACGCGACGTCGATCCAGCGCAGGGTGTCCGCCTTCCACGCCTTGAACCCGGCGGTGGCGTCCTTGACGTGCAGCCGCAGGATCGCGTTCACGTAGAAGTTCGCCCAGGCGGACAGCGCTCGCCGGTGCCAGCCCCACTCGGCCGCGGCGGAGCCGCCGGGTACGTACCGGGAGCCGATCACGACACCGGCGTCGGTGGTCCGCAGGATCCCGACCATGGTCGGGATCACCGAGGCGGGGTGCGACAGGTCGGCGTCCATCTGGATGACGATGTCGGCACCCTCGTCGAGCGCTCGGGTGATGCCGGCGACGTACGCGCGGCCGAGGCCGTCCTTGACGGTCCGGTGCAGTACGCCGACCTTCTCCGGTGACTCCTTCGCCAGTTCGTCGGCGAGGTCGCCCGTGCCGTCGGGGGAGTTGTCGTCGACGACGAGAAGCTCCAGGCCGGGCAGGTTCAGGTCGGACAGCAGCCCGGCCAGCACGGGCAGGTTCTCCCGCTCGTTGTAGGTCGGTACGACGACCACGATTTTCGCTAACTCACCCATGACTTTCCTTCGTCGGAGACACCGGACGCTATCGCATCGCCGGTTTAGGGTCGTGCAGGTGATAGCGCTTGGTGTCGATGTCGGTACGACGAACCTGAAGGTGTGCCGAGTTCCCGACGGGCCGGTCCGTTCGGTCCGTACGCCGGACGATGCGGAAGCCTTGCAGCACGCCGTACGGCGGTTGGTCGCGGAGCTGTCGGAGGGACAGCGCATCGATGCTATCGGGATCACCGCGATGGCCGAGACCGGCGTACCGCTTGATCAGGAGTTGCAGCCGCTGACCGAGCTGATCACCTGGCGTGACCAGCCGGGTGTGGAGCAGGCTCGGCAGCTCGCGTCAGAGCTGGGCGCGGCGGCGTTCTACGGGCGGACAGGTCTCAGGCTGAGCGCGAAGCTGCCAGTTGTGACCTGGCGGTGGCTGCGAGACACGCATCCCGAGCTGCTCGCGCGGACGCGGTTGTGGGCCGGCGCGCCCGATCTGGCGCTGGCCGCGCTCACCGGCGGCTACGCGATGCATCTGACCCACGCCCAGCGGCTCGGCGTTCTGGACCTGCGGAACCGGGTCTGGGACGAGGAACTACTCGAGTACGGCGGTCTGGACCGCTTGCCTCCCGTGGTCGATCCGATGACGGTCGCCGGGACCACGCCGGACGGCGTACCCGTCGTGCTGTGCGGTCACGACCATCTGGTTGGTGCATGGGCTGCCGGCGTTCGGGAGCCCGGTCAGGTCGCGGACTCGCTCGGTACGGCGGAGGCGATCATCACCCCGAGTTCGGGCCTGGTACTGGACGACGCGCTCCGACGGCAGGGCATCAGCATGGGCTGGTACGTCGACGGGCTGCACGGGTGCGCGGTCTCCGGGAACGGTGCAGCAGGCGGGCTGGTCGAGCAGCGCCTCGCCGTACTCGGGCAGTCCTACTCGTGGCTGAACGACGTACTCTCGCCGGTCGGTACGCCGAGTGAGAGCGTGATCGCTCCCTATCCGCAAGGCCGTCAGGCGCCGGCGCCTGATCCGACATCGACGTACGACGTGACGCGGCTGGTCGACGATCCGGCCGAGGAGATGCGGGCGCTGGTGGACGCGCTCAGTCTCCACGCGCGCTGGATGGCGGAGGAGCAGACGCGGCTCCTCGGGATCGGGTGGCGCAGCACGGTCGCGTTCGGCGGCCCGGTACGGCTCAGTGGATGGATGGAGCGGAAGGCGCTCGCGTCCGGTGGGCGGGATTTCGCCGTACTGTCCGGTGCGGCGACCGCCGCCGAAGGGGCAGCGTTGATGGCAACCGAGGTGGTGACGGGAGAGCCCGCGGAACCTTTGCGGGCAAGGGCTTTCGAGATCGATCCACAGTTGGCCGCGACATGGGATGGCGCATTCTGGCATCGATTCCATAAACTGCTCGGGTGAGCTCTCCGACGCTTGACGCCCTCGCGTACCCCGACGGCACCTTCGCCATGGTGGCCATGGATCAGCGCGAGAGTCTGCGCACGATGCTCGCCGACCGCGGCCGGCCTGACGACCCGGCGGCGATCCGGTCCTTCAAGGCCGCCGTCGCCGAGCATCTCGCCCCGCTGGCCTCCGGCTTCCTGATCGACCAGGGGTACGACGCACCGCCCGGGCGACCCTGGATTCTGGCGGTCGACGCACTGGTCCAGGATCGCGGCGGCCCGGTGACCGACACACACCTGGACGAGACCGTCGACCCTCAGCGCGGTCGCGATGCCGGCGCGGTCGCGCTGAAACTCCTGGTCATCTGGAAACGGGACGGTCAGCAGACCCGACGGCTCGAGATGGCCGAAGAGTTCGTACGACGCTGCGCCGCCGCCGGACTGCTCTCGGTACTGGAGCCGGTCGCGCAACCCGTCGACGGAGAGCAACACTTCGATCTGGACACCGCGATCCTCGAGGCGGCCGAGGCCCTCGGTCCGGTCCGCCCGGACCTGTACAAAGCGCAGGTCCCGAGCCGCGGAACGGGCGATCCGGACGGCATCGTGGCCACCTGCCGGCAGCTTTCCGCGCTGCTGCCTGTCCCTTGGGTCGTGCTGTCCAACGGCGTGGCCCGCGACGACTTCCCTCGCGCAGTCGAGCTGGCCTGCCGCGGCGGCGCCTCCGGCACCCTCGCCGGCCGCGCCCTCTGGACCCCCGCCCTCGACGCAGCCGACCCGGCCGGATCTCTGGCGACCACCTGCCGCGACCGCCTCGCGCTGATCGCAGACATCGTCCACGAGCACGCCAGGCCCTGGCGCAAAGCCACCAGCTGAGATCCCCTCGTCAGGGAATCTTGTTCAGGGGCGGGGGCTTGGTGGGGTCCCATTCGAGGAGGTCGACCTCGGTCGGTGGAGTGCCGACGTCGGCCGGGAGCCGGAATGTCTTGATTTCGTGCGGGTTGACGACCGTGTCGAAGGAGCGGCCCAGGACGGTGATCGTGACCTCGGCGGGTCGGCCCGCGGTTTCGTAGGCGCGGAGGATCGTGGCGCCGTCGTTGTCCTCGGCTCGTTTGAGGACCGAGACGACCACGGTGTCGGAGCCGGTCACCGTCAGATAGGACTGCGCCGGCGGCAACGGACCGGCGTGGAAGCACTCGATCAGCGGTGTCACCCGCTGGTTGAGCTCGGCGGCGCGGCGCACCACGGCGGCCGACCGCCAGTCCTGGTCGTGCGGGAGCAACCGGTAGGTGAAGTGCTGAATCCCCTGATCCAGGTACTCGTACACGCCGTCCTCGTCCAGCTGCCGCGGATCGTGCCAGGCGTAGACGGGGGAGCGCACTGCCGTCATCGCGAGCACGGACCGGCCGCTCGTCGTACCGTCGACCGCGAACGAGTACTTTCCGTCGTTGAGCACGGCCACGCCGCCGTTCGCTCCGGAGACGTCGACCCACGCGTGAGAGGGGACCTCCTCGCGGTTCTGCTCGCGGACGAGATGGCCGTACGGGATCTCGTGTGTCGCGACCGACTGCGGCACCGCGAAGGGGAAGCAGAGCTTCAGCGCTTTCAGACGTTCCCGCCAGTCCACCGTCACGCGGACCTCGACGGCATCCGAGCCAGCGTCCAGCACGAACTCCTCGACCAGCCGCGAGTCCCCGTACGTCGACTCCACCCGGATCAACTGGCGCACCGGACCGTCGGCGAGCCGTCGCACCCGCGTGACCGCGAAAACGCCCGTGGTTTTCCACAGCGAACGCACGCCATGGCTCCAGGTGTCGGTGTCGTCATCGATCACCTGCGCATGCGGGACTCCGGAAGCGAGCAGGTTGGGCCCGTCCGCTGTCGCCAGCGAGCGCAGCCAGCCGGTTGCCGGATCGACCTCTGCCTGCACCAGGCCGTTGTCGAGCGTCATCCGGTCGTCGGCCGGCGCACCCAGATGGTACGTCGCTTCGCCCGGCCGCATCGTGAACAGCTGGTACCCGAGCGGTGGGACGCCGGCCGTGAACGCGATCCGGCGCCGCCCGTTCGCGGTCGCCGCCGATCGGATCTCCTGCACGTCGAGGACCCGGCCGTCGAGGCCTTCACGGAGCTCGATCGCTCCGCGCAGCGGGGCCGGATAGCCGAGCTCGAGTTCCACCGTCGCGGTTACCGGCCAGGCGTGCGGATTGAACACCACGACCGGCACCATCGAGGACTCCGCCGGGATGTCGACCTGCCGGGCGATCGACTGGATCGACCGGTTCGCCAGCCGGGCGGCGATCGCTTTCGCCTCGCCGAGCTGATCGCGCGCGTCGTCGTACGCCGGCTCGATCGCCGTCCCCGCGGCGATGTCGTGGAACTGGTTGAAAAGCACCTGTTTCCAGGCGTGGCCGAGCTCTGCGGTCGCGTCCGGGAGACCGGCGACGTGGGCGGCGATCGTTGTCCACTTCTCGGCCGCGAGCAACGCCTGCTCGGCCAGCCGGTTCTGCCGTTTCACGCCGGAATGGGCGGCGTAGCAGCCGATCGCGTGCGGTTGCAGCTCGGTCGGATGGACCGGGATGCCGTCGAAGGAACGGGCCTCGTCGAAGAACCGGCGCATCGTCGACGGGAACATCTCCGGGTACAGATCCCGCTCGGCGAGTCGTTTGATCGACTCGATGTTCTCGATCGTCGGACCACCGCCGTGGTTGCCGACGCCGTAGAAGACCATCAGCGGTTCGGTTGTCACTGGCAACTGTTGCAGCGCCTTGGTGACGTGGCCGGAGATCTCGCCGCCGGGCGAGCAGTACTCGTGTGGGATCCGGTAGGCCAGTACGCGAGAGCCGTCCGGGGACTGCCACCAGAACTTCTGGCCGGGTAGCTCCCGCTCGTGCGCCTGCGGCCGGAGGAACGCATACGAATCCAGCCGCGACTTGCTGAGCAGTTGGGGGAGCGTGGCGTTGTGACCGAACGGGTCGACGTTGCACCCGACGGTCGCGATCACGCCCAGGTGCTCCGCGAGCCAGCGCTGCGAGTAGAGCGCGTGCCGGGCGAACGCCTCACCACCCGGGATGTTGCAGTCCGGCTCCACCCACCAGCCGCCGACGATCTCGAAGCGACCCTCGGCGACGCGCTTGCGGATGCGCTCGAACAGCCCCGGATCGTGCTCGTCGATCCAGGCGAAGTACGCGACCGAGTCGGCGGTGAAGACGTAGTCCGGGTACTCGTCCATTCGATCCAGGGCCGAGCGGAACGTCGCCCTGGCCTCCTGGTAGCCCTCCTGCCACTGCCAGAGCCACACCGCGTCGATGTGGGCGTTGCCGATCATGTGCAGCGGACCGCGATGGGTCATGGATGCTCCCCGGGGTCGGAGGATGTTCCGGCGGGTGTGTCGAACGCCCACCGGTCGACGAGTTCGCTGACGAGATGGAGAGCGAGAACGTGCATCTCCTGGATACGTGCGGTTTCCTCGGCCGGTACTACGATCGCGAGGTCGGCATCGGCCGCGAGGTCCTTGCCACGGAGCGAGGTGAACGCGACGGAGCAGGCGCCGTTGGCCCGCGCCGCCGCGAGACCCTTGACCACGGTTGGTGAGGTCCCGGACGTGCTGAAGCCGACGACCATGTCCTGTGGACGGACGAGCGCCGTCACCTGCCGGGCGAACACGTCGTCGTACGTGTAGTCGTTGGCGATACAGCTGACCACCGCGGCGTCACCGATCAGCGCGACCGCGGGGAGTGGCCGGCGTTCGCGCAGATAGCGGCCGATCAGTTCACCGGCGAGGTGCTGCGCGTCGGCCGCGGATCCGCCGTTGCCGAAGGTGTACAGCACGCCGCCGGATGCCAGCCGCCGGATCAGTTCGTCCGCGACGGCCTGCACCTGGGGGAGTTGTGACCGCATCGCGGCCGCCACCTCCGAGTGCCGGTCCAGTTGACCGTCGAGCAGTCCGTGGAGTTCGGTGATCATGACGCCTCCAGGCGCTCGTAGGCGATCGCTGCCGCACCTAGCACGCCGACCGCGTCACCATGCCTGCTGAGTACGACGTCACACGCCCGCGCCGCCGGCGGCATCGCCTGCCGCAGCGCGGCTTCTCGCACCGGACCGAGGAGTTGCGCCCCGGCCCGAGTCACTCCGCCACCCAGCACGACGAGTTGCGGCTCGCAGACGTTGATCAGTACGGCGACCATCCGGCCGAGCATCGCGGTCGTCTCGTCCCAGACGGCGCGCGCGACCGGATCGCCCGCCCGCGCGTGGTCCGCGACGTCCTTCGCCGTCACGGTCAGACCGGCGAGCGACGAGTCCGATCCGGCCGCCGCTTCGGTGGCCCGGCGCGCGATCGACGTACCGGACACGTAGGCCTCGGCGCAGCCGCGGGCGCCGCAGCCGCAGAGCCGACCCTGCCAGTCGACGACCACGTGTCCCAGCTCTCCGCCCTGCCGGGCGGCGCCGTGGAACAGTTGGCCCGAGCTGACGATCCCACCACCGAAACCGGTGGAGACCGTGAGGTAGACGAGGTTCTCCACGCCCCAGCCACCCCAGCGGTATTCGCCGAGCGCCGCCGCGGTCGCGTCGTTCTCGAGATGGACGGGAAGGCCGAACCGCTCAGCGACCATCCGGCCGAGTGGCACCGCGTCCCAACCGGGCAATCCAGGTGGCCCCAGGATCACCCCGTTCTCGGGGTCGAGCGGGCCGCCGCAGCCGACACCGACTGCCGCGAGCGGCAGTGCAGAGCCGCCGGTCCCAGTCCCGCCGAGCGTGCCGACCGGCAGCCCTGCATCGGTCGCCGCCTGCTCGCCGAGATCCAGCAGGCGTTTGACGACCGCGGTGGGACCTTCGTCCACCGCGGTCTCGATCTGGCGGAACGACCGTACGGTGCCGTCCGGGGTGACGACGCCGGCGGCGAGTTTGGTCCCGCCGACGTCGAGGGCGAGGACAGCCTGCTGCTGAGGCACACTCAGCCTTTCTGCGCGGTCGTGGCCACGCCGTCGAGGATGTAGCGCTGACCGAAGGCGAACAGGATGATCATCGGCACCACGGCGATCACGCTGGCCGCCACCGCGATCTCCCACTCGTAGTGCCCGGAGAGTGCGAAGGCGTCGATGATCTGCTTCAGGCCGCGCGGCATCGTGAAGTACTCCGGTGTCTGCAGGTAGATCAGGGGTTTCAGCAGATCGGACCAGCTCGCCTTGAACTCGAAGACGAACACGATCACCAGGGCCGGCTTGCAGAGCGGGAAGGCGATCCGCCGGAACAGGCCGAAGTAGCTGCAGCCGTCGACCCGGGCGGCCTCGAACAACTCGCGCGGGATGCCGAGGAAGAACTGCCGGAGCAGGAAGACGTAGAACGCGGAGCCGAACAGGTTCTGCGCCCAGAGCGGGATCTGGGTGTCGATCATGCCGAGCTTGTTCCAGATCAGGTAGACCGGGATCATCGTCACCGCACCGGGCAGCATCATCGTCGAGAGCAGGATGCCGAACAGGATGTTCCGGCCGCGGAAGCGGAAGTACGCGAACCCGAAGGCGACCAGCGCACTCGACAGCGTCACGGTCGCGGCGGCCATGAACCCCACCGTCAACGAGTTGGTCAGCCAGCGCAGTACCGGAGCCGTGTCCCAGACCTGGACGTAGTTCGAAGGCTGGAAGATCTCCGGGACGAGCCGGTTGTCGAACACCTGTGACCGTGGCTTCAGCGACGCCGACACCAGCCACACCAGCGGGTAGACGAACGCGATCGTCGCCAGCGTCAGGAACACGAAGAACGGCAAGCGTCTCCAGGGGAAGGTCATCAGCGCTCCCCGTGGTAGTACACGTAGCGGTTGCCGATCCGGACCTGCAGGAACGTGATCAGCATGATGATCACGAACAGCAGCCAGGCCATCGCCGAGGCGAAGCCCATCTTGAAGAACTGGAAGGCGTTCTGGAACAGGTAGACCATGTAGACGAGGGACTCGTCGGACGCGGTCGCCTTCTGCTGCGGTCCGTAGAACATCGTGTAGGCCTGGTCGAACATCTGCATCGCCGCGATCGTGTGCGTGATCACCGTGAAGAACAGCGCTCCGGAGATCATCGGCAGGGTGATCCTGAAGAACCGCGTCACCGGACCGGCCCCGTCCAGCTCGGCCGCCTCGTACAGCTGCTTGGGTACGCCGTTCAGCGCGGCCAGGTAGATGATGACGGTGCCGCCGACGGTCCACAGGCTGACGATCGCGAGTGACGGTTTCAGCCAGTGGGGATCGGCCGTCCAGTTCGGCCCGTTGATCCCGAACCAGCCGAGGACCTTGTTGATCAGCCCCTGTTGCCCGTTCAGCAACAGCAGGAACATCGCGCCGGCCGCGACGGCGGGCGTCATCTCCGGCAGGTAGAAGGCGGTCCGGAAGAAGCCGCCGGCCTTACCCACCCGCTGCAGCATCATCGCCAGCGCGAGCGCGAAGACCATGCCGAGCGGCACGAACATCGCCGCGTACACGAAGGTGTTGCTGAGCGACTTGAGCACCCGCGGGTCGTCGAACAGCTCGCGGTAGTTGTCCAGCCCGACCGCGTGCGGTGCCTGGATCATCTGGTAGTCGGTGAACGACAGCACCAGACTGGCGATCATCGGCCCCGCGGTGAAGATCAGGAACCCGAGCACCCACGGCGAGATGAACAGCAGTCCGGCACGGTCCTCGCGCTTGGCCAGCGGGCTGCGCTTCGGCCGCCGCCGGCGACGCTCGGGCTCGGTCTCCCCGGGCGCCACCGGACGCTCGACTGTGGTCGTCATCCGCTCAGCCCTGGCTGGCCTTGTCGAAGGCGGCCTTGGCCTCGGCCTGTGCCTGGTCGAGAGCGGCCTGCGGGGTCGCGGATCCGGCCAGCGCCTTGGCCACGGCGCTCTTCCAGGCGGCATCGATCTCCGCGCCGGCCGGCGACGGGTTCAGCGTCTTCGCCTTGTCCAGCACGTCGTAGTAGTTCTTGATCGCGGCATCGAACCCGGCGTCACCGCTCGGCTTCAGGTACTTCGCCTTGATCTGCTCGTCGGCCACCTTGTTCCCGGTGAACAAGCCGGTGAAGAACGTCTTGTTCTTGGCGACGGTCTGCATCCGCGCCGCCGCGGCCTTCATCCAGGTGTCCGTCGACGTCATCGTCTTCGCCCACTCGCAGGCGGCGGCCGGGTTCTTCGCACCCTTCGGGATCACCCAGGCCGAGCCACCGATCGTGCTGATCGGCTGCCCCTGCCGGTCGGTGAACGGCGTCGACTGCAGCTTCAGCCCGTTCGCCCGGGCGTCCAGGAGCACGTTGACGTACCAGTTCTCGATCGGGAACGCGGCCAGCTGGTCCTTGGTGAACTGGTTCTTGGCGCCGAACAGGTCGAAGGTGTCCCGGAAGGTCTTGAAGTTCGACCAGCCGCCCTGGTCGTTGATCAGTTTGATCGTGTACTGCAGCGCCTCGACCGCCTTCGGGTCGTTCAGGTTCGGCTCGCCGCCGGGCTTGACCAGCTCGGCGCCGTTCGCCATCGCCCAGAGCGGGAAGAAGTCCGGCATCTTCGGGTCGTAGCCGATCCGCGCCGGGCGGCCGTTCTTCGCCTTGTAGAGCTTCTTCGCGGTGGCCTCGAGCTTGTCCCAGTCGGTGGTCTGGATGTCACCGACCTGCACGCCGGCCGACGCCAGCGCGGGCTGGCTGATCAGGTTCGTCGACACCGTGTAGAACTCGGGGATGCCGTAGGTCTTGTCCTTCAGCTTGACCTCGTTGAGCGCGGCGGCGAAGTACTGTGTGGTATCGATTCCACTGTTCTTGACGCAATCGTCCAGCGGCTGGATCGCACCCTTGGCGGCGTACGTCCCGACCAGGTTGCGGGCCATGTAGACGACATCCGGCGGGTTGCCGCTGGACACCGCGGTGAGGAACTGCTGGGCGTCGAAATCACCCTTGTTGTTCTGCACCGTGACACCTGGGAACGCGGTCTTGAAGGCGGTGATCCGGGACTGCGCGACCTCGTCCTCACCACTGAAACCCATGATTTTCAGGGCTCCGGTCGGGGTCGAGCCCGCCGAGCTCTGGCCGCTGCTCCCGCCGCCGGCATCCTTCTTCCCGACGCCGGCGCAGGCGGTGAGAGCGAGCGCTCCGGCCGCGAGCACCACGGGAACGCGCAGGTGCTTCATGGGTTGCTCCTAACGTCGGCAAGGGACGAGCGGCGGATTGTGGCATCGATGCCACATTCCGGATGCCAGGAACCGTACGGGCGCGGTCGGGCCGCGTCAAGACGTGGTCGCCGCCCTTGTGGACAACCGTCGAGCGTCAGCGCGGGGCGGGTCCGGTGGAGCCGCGGACGACCAGCCGGGCCGGCACCTTGACCAGCCGGCGCCGGGCCGGCAGTTCGCCCCGGATCCGGGCGAGCAGCAGGCGCGCGCAGCTACGGCCCATCTCGACCGTGCTCTGGTCGACCGTCGTCAGAGCCGGCTGGACCAGCGACATCCACGGCACGTCGTCGTACGCCGCCAGGCTGATCTGCCGCGGGACCTTCAGCCGCCGGTCCTTCACCTCGGCCAGCGCGCCCTGGGCGAGCACGTTGTTCGCCGAGATGATCGCGGTGACCTCGTGGTCGTTGAGCAGCTTGCGTGTCGTCAGCTGTGCCGCGTTCGCGTCGAAGCTGGTGTACGCGATCAGGTCCTCGTCGACGTCGAGCTGGTTGTCGGCGTGTGCGGCCCGGAACCCGGCCAGCCGGCCCGCACCGGTCGACCACTTCGTCTCGTCGATCAGCAGTCCGATCCGCGTGTGCCCCAGGGAGATCAGATGCTCCGTCAGCTCCCGCGCACCAGTCTTGTTGTCACTCAGTACGACGTCACCGTTCGACCGACCGAGCTCCCGGTCGGCGCAGACGACGTGGACTCCGTTGTCCTGCAGCACCTGTGGACACTTCGCGGTCACCGGCGTCACGATCACGCCGGGCACCCGCATCGCCAGCAGTGTCTCGGCGGCCCGCATCTCCTCCGCGGGATCGCCGTTGTCGTTGACCAGAACCATCTGGTACTCCGCCGCGCGCAGCTCCTCCTCGATCCCGGCGGCGAGGTCGGCGTAGAACGAGTTCCGCAGGTCCGAGATGAGTACGCCGATCGACGTCGACGTCCGGCTGCGCAGGTTGCGGGCGTTGTGGTCGGTCACGTACCCGATCCGGTCGGCTGCCGCTCGGACCCGCGCCCGTACGGCGGGAGACGCGTACCCGCGGGTGTGCAGTGCACGCGACACGGTCGACGGAGAGACACCGGCCTCGCGGGCGACGTCCTGCACCGTGGGACGACGTACCGGCGGCTGCGTCGGCTGTGGTGCTACCGCGCGTGCCGCCTGCTGCCCCCGGGGACTCATGGCCGCAGTCTAGATGCTCCCGCGTGCTCTGTACCGGCTCCACGTGTCCGTGACCGCCTCGTAGTCCTCGGCGCGGAAGTCGTAGCGATCGGTGTCGGTGCCGTCCACGTAGTACAGCGCGGGAACCCCCAGCGAGTCCTGTATCTGCAGGTAGCCGCGCCATTCGGCGTGACTCGGCATCATCCACCCGTCGGTGTCCACGCCGAGCTCGGGCAGCACCGATCGGACCACTCCGGCCCGGTAGGTCATGTGACGCGCTACATAGCCCGGTTCGGCCGAGTGATCGTGCAGTACGTCGTTCAGCCGGATCATGTCCGTGACATCGAGGAACGCCGGGTTGGGGGTGTGGGTGATGACCAGGGCGTCCGGTTTGACCTGCTTGGCCGTGTCGTAGACGAGGCGCAGTTGCTCGTGGAGCAGGGCCGCGCCCCACCGTGCACCGCTGTGCCGCAGCGAGGAGCCGGACGGCGTACGTGCCGTGAAGTCGATCTTGAACCCGTCGGCGTTCAGCCCGTCGGCCGAGAGCATGTAGGTCACGGCATCCGTGATCAGCTCGACGCAGGCCTGGGACTCCGCATCCAGCCCGACCGGCGCGCCGTCCTGGTCAGTGATGCACGCCTCGACCGGAGCGCCTTCGTAATCCCACGCCTTCCACCACAGCAGTACGCGCTGCCCCGCAGCATGTCGTCCGGCGATCCACCCGGCCAGATCGGACCAGCGATCCGGGTCGGGGCGACAGGTCGCGTAAGACCCCTGCCACTTGTCGTCGATCACTACTGTCTCGGGCACGATGCCCCGCCCGGCGAGGGTCGCCAGGAACGTGTCGTAGTTCGCCTGCGTGGCCAGCGGTTGTGGTGCCTGATCGGTGCGGACGCCCAGCGCACACTGTGCGCCCCAGCCACAGAAGATCGTCCCCGACCACCACTCCGGCCGCTCGACGGCCCGCTCCGGTACGACGCCTGCAGCGTCGAGCAGTGCGCGGTGCTGAACGAGCACGTCCTCCGCTGAAGTGCCAGCAAGATGTACGACGAGAGCGGGGGTCGTGAAGGTGCCGTCGACCACGGTGTGACCCTCATAGTCGAGTTGGAGACTGAACCCACCGGACACGGGGCGATAGTGGTAGCTGGTGAAGTTCTGCTCCGCTACCGGCGCAACAACGCTGAACCCGACCCACTCCGACTCGGCTGCTGCGGCGAAGCACCAGGGCGCCGGGGTGAACAGCCAGCGTTCGATGCCTGGTTCACCACCCTCACCGCACACGCTGATCGTCGCCGCCTCGGTCGCGTCCCGAACAACTCTCGTCGGATGGTCCGGGTTCGGTGAGTACACCTGGCGTAAGGCCGATCCGCTTGGCAGGAACCCGCGTGGCGTCCGGCGTCCGCCCAGCAGATGCACGTCGGTCAGCCGGCCCTGCCCAGTCACAGTCGTCTGCACTTCGATCCGGTCCGCCAGGAAACGTGTTGTCGTCACCCGGCTCTCCCAGACCGAGCTGCGCGCAGTCGCCGTGACCACGCCGTCGGCCACTGACTCGATCTCCAGCGAGGAGCTCTCGTCGAAGCCGCCCACCGTGTCCAGCGAGGCGAACAATCGCAGCTTGAACAGCTCGTGTCCGTCCCGGCTGACGGTTGCATACGCCTTCGCGGCGTTCACATCCACGGAGTAGTCCACCAGGGTTCCTCTCAGGAAAGGCGTACGTCGACGAGGGCCTCGGCCAGCTGCCCCAGATAGATCCCGTCCCGCGTGATCCCGGCCGCGATAGGCACCTGCCGGACCGGCCTGGTCACCCGCGGAATCACGACGAACTCAGCCGCATCGACCCGCTGGCACTCCCAGTCCGCGGGCACCACCAGGTCCGCCGGCACACTGACTCGCACGGTGAACGGCTGCCCGTTCACAGCATGCACGCGGTACGGCGAGATTCGCACGGCGCCCGTGAACACCGGGTCCTCCGGCGGCAGCAACGCCCGGTGCACCCGGGCGACTTCGTCGCCGAGTCGCGTCAGCTCGTCCAGATAGGCCGGAGTCACCGCGCGCGGGTCCCAGTGGCCAGAGATCATCAGGTCCGGCCGAAGGCGTTGATAGAGCGCAGCCGACGCGGCGTAGTCGTCCGCGCCGAAGGCGTTCGCGTACTGGAAGTTCGGGATCTCGGCGGCCACACCAGGCTCCCAGCTACCGGTCTGCTGGTCGCCTGTTGCCAGCACCCGCTGTCCGTCCACCTCGAACCCGATCGCCGACGCGTAGAGCGTGTGGCCGGGCAGGTCGTACAGCGACAGCTCGTACTCGCGCCACCGGAGGCCGGCGCCGTTCGGGACGTGCTGGGCGCACGGAATCGGCTCGAACCACAGGCACGGCAGGTCGTAGTCGGTCGGGTTCTCCAGAACCTGCGCCACGGGACCGGCGGCCCACACCTCGGTGCCTTGCACCTCCCGCAGCAGGTTGAACGCGGCAACATGGTCGTCGTGGTAGTGCGTCGGGATCGCCACCTCGACCCGCTCGATTCCGTAGTCCCGCTGCAGAGCGCGCAGGCTGGGCAGCCAGGGCCGAACCGTGTGCCGGGGGCCGCCGACCGGGATGCTCGTCGTCAGGTCGTAGCCGTAGTCGATGAGCAGCGCCGTACCGGAGTCGCTCAGCAGTGCGTAGCTGCGGGACTCGCTGGTTCGGTTCATCAGCAGGTGGGGGCTCAGTTCGACGTACGGATCCTCGAGCTTGTCGAGCAGACCGCTCGGTGCCCCGAGCCGGACGCGGACGAGGTCCTGCAGTGCGGAACAGGTTGCCCGCACAGCAGTCGCCGGATCGTCCATCCGTGCACCATGGCTGGGCAGGAGAGCCCTTGGCTCGTAGTCGAGTAGTTGCGCGAGCGAGGCCATGGTCATGGCGGCGCCCTCCATCCCGACGTACGACCACTGCAGTGCGGCGGCCGACCACACCTTCCCCGGGCTGTGGATGAGGTCACCGGTGAACGCGTAGCCGTCGATCAGGTAGCTGACGCTCCCCGGTGTGTGCCCGGGCGTCGGCACCGTCCGCACTGTCAGATGGCCGATCCGCGATGTGCTGTAGTCCTTCATCACGCCGGTCACCGGCACCGGCCCGAGCAACGAGAACCGGTCGGTGTGCAGATCGTAGTTGTGCACCAGACCCCGTCGCAGCCAATGATGACCGACGTCCGCGATCAGCTCCTCCTCGTGCGCCGGCACCCAGATCCGCGTCCCGGTGGCCGCCAGCAGCGGCAGTCCCTCCACCTGGTCGCGGTGGTGATGGGTGACCAGCACGTCGGTCACCCGGTCCACGCCGTACGACGCGAGCCGCTCGAGCCACCGTCCGCTTCCGGCGTCGACCGCCACCGCGGTGCGCGACCGCGGGTCGACGAGGAGGTACACCAAACAGCTGTCCTCGATGGTGTGGATGATCACAGCAGCACACCCTAGGCGAGGTCTGGAATCGATTCCACCTCCGGCCGAGCCGGTCAGAGGTCGGCGAGCGCCTCGGCGATCGTCGCGTAGATGCGGAACTGACCGCCCAGACCGGTCACACTCAGCGGACGGTCGACCGGGCGGCCGACGCCGACCAGGGCGAGCGGGATGTTGTGCCGGCCGGCCAGGTTGCGGGCCTCGACCAGATTCCCGAGTCCGGCGGAGCTGCAGAAGGTGACCGCGGAGACGTCGATCAGCACCAGCCGCGCGGGTGGTGCGACCGCGGTGCGGATCGCCTGCGCGGCGTCGTCGGTGCTCGCGATGTCGATCTCGCCGGACAGCCGGACCAGCAGGACTCCAGGCTCCAGTTCCTCGGTGACCGCATCGAAAGTAGTTCTGATCATGTCGCCGTCCCGCGGCTCTGGCTGGCTGGTCACGCGGGTTCTCCCCCGGGGTAGCGCCACGAACGCGGGTCCTGGCGGAAATGGAACTGCCCTGTACGCACACCGTATGCCCCAACGCGCGAGCGTCACAACGGGTTCGCCACGGATGACCCCGGAGCGTGACCTCGGGACTGTAAGCGCTGTCGGGGCTGCCGGAATCAAGCAAACGACGGACCCAGAACGGTGATAGACAAGGCGGCATGGGCGTTCTCGACGGTAAGGCAGCGTTGGTCACCGGGGGCTCGCGGGGCATCGGTGCGGCGATCGTACGGCGGTTGGCGGCGGACGGTGCCGTCGTCACCTTCACCTATGCGAGCAGCGAATCCGCAGCGGCGGACGTGGTGGCCGAGGTCAGGGCGGCCGGCGGTTCCGCGACCGCCGTACAGGCTGATCAGGCCGATCTGTCCGCGATCGACGGGCTCTTCGATCGCGCGGCCGAACCGACCGGCACGTTGGACGTCTTCGTGTGCAACGCGGGCCAGGCGATGGTGAAGCCGATCGCCGACGTCACCGTGGACGACTACGACCGGATGTTCGCGACCAACGTGAAGGGACCGTACTTCGCCATCCAGCGCGCGGGCCGCGTGCTGCCCGACGGCGGCCGGATCATCGCGTTGTCGACCCTCAACACGGTGATGCCGGGCCCCGGGATCTCCTTGTACGCCGCCGGTAAAGCGGCCCTCGAGCAGTTCGTGAAGGTCGCCGCGCGGGAGTACGGGCCGCGCGCGATCACCGTCAACACGGTGTCCCCGGGCGCGACCGACACCGACATGTTCCACGACCACAACCCGCCGGAGATCCAGGACGCCCTGGTCGGGATCACGGCGCTCGGCCGGATGGGTGCGCCCGCGGAGATCGCCGACGTGGTCGCGTTCCTCGCCGGTCCGGACGCGCGGTGGATGACCGGGCAGAACCTGCGGGCGACCGGAGGGATGCTGGTCTGAGCACGAAAGACCTGCTCGGCGACATCGACGCCGCCGCCGACCCGGCGGTGGCCGAGGTGTTGTCGCGCTATTTCCAGTTGCAGCCCGGCGGGTACGGTCACGGCGACCGGATGATCGGCGTGAAGCTGTCCACGATTCGCGCCCTCCTGAAGCCGTACCTGCGCGCCGACCTCCCGCTGTCCGATCTCGAGCAGGCGTTGACCAGCCCGGTGCATGAACACCGCCTCGCCGTTCTGTGCCTGCTCGCCGACCGCGCGGCCCGCAGTCGCAAGCCCCGTACGGCGAACCCTGCCGAACTCCAGGCGATCTACGAGCTCTATCTGCGCAGTACGGCGTACATCAACAACTGGGATCTGGTGGACTGCAGCGCACCGCAGATCGTCGGCGGATACCTGCTCGACGAGCCGCGGGACATCCTCTACGCCCTGATCCGGTCGACGTCACTCTGGGAACGCCGGATCGCGCTGGTCGCCACGCAGTACCTGATCGGCCAGGGCCAGACCGCGGACACCTACAAGCTGTCCGTCGAGGTCCTCGACGATCCCGAAGACCTGATCCACAAGGCGTCCGGCTGGATGGTGCGCGAGGCGGGCAAACGCGTCTCGGAGGACGAGCTCCGCGCATTCCTCGACCGGTACGCGCCGCGGATGCCCAGGACCATGCTCCGGTACGCCGTCGAACGCCTGGACCCCGCGACGCGCCGGCACTACCTGCAACTGCCGCGCGCCCGCTAATTGATTGCTTCAAGCAACCAGTCGCCGAATGTCGACAAATCAGTTCGGCTTGGCGTCGGCCAGCGGCGGGGCCTCGAGGGCGCAGTGCCGGTGGTGGATGTCGGTGGTGAGCACGTGCCGGAGCTGCTGCCCCGGGCGGTCGCCGAGGGTGACCCAGGCGATCACGCTGCCGCACGCGGCCAGGACGGCGGAGATCACCAGCGCGTTCCCGAACCCGTCGTGGAAGGCCGCCGGGTCGCGGTACGTGTCGCCGGTGATGCCGGCCGCCATCGGGATCGCCGCGACCGCCATCAACTGCGCCGACCGGGCGATCGCGTTGTTCACGCCGGACGCGATCCCGGCGTGATGGTCCGCGACCGACGACAGCACGGTCGCGGTCAGCGGTGCGACGGTCGAGACCAGCCCGAGCCCGAGCAGCACGACCCCCGGGAGTACGGCGGTGAAGTAGCTCGTGCCGCTGTCGATACGCAGCATCAGCAGGAACCCGCCCGCCATCAGGAGCGGTCCGACCGTCATCGGGATGCGAGGCCCGATGGTGTCCGCCAGACCACCGGCGTACCCGGACAGGGCGAGCATCAGCGCGGTCATCGGCAGCAGCGCGGCGCCCGCCCAGAGGGCCGAGTAGTGGAGGCCGGTCTGGAGGTACACGACGACGAGGAAGGTCGACGTACCGAGGGCGCCGTACACGACGACCGTGACCAGGTTGGCGCCGGTGAAACGGATGTTGGCGAACATGCCCAGCGGCAGCATCGGGTGCGAACTGCGGCGCTCCACCTCGATGAACGCGGCCAGGCCGAGTACGCCGATCGCGAGACTGGTGAGGACCAGCGGGTCGCCGAAACCGTGGTCGCCGGCGCTGATCAGGCCGTACGTCAGGCCGGCGAGACCGAGGGTGGCGAGAGCCGCGCCGGTGAAGTCGAGTTTGCCGGTCGCGTTCTCGTCGCGGGTCTCGGGCACGTGCCGGAGCGCGACGACGACGGTGGCCAGCGCCAGCGGTGCGTTGAGCAGGAAGATCAGCTGCCAGTAGCCGCTGTCCACCAGGGTGCCACCGACGAACGGACCGACCGCGGCGGCGACCGAGGTCAGACCGGACCACATCCCGACCGCCTTGCCGCGGTCGGAGTGCTGGAACGTCGTCTGCAGGATCGCCAGGCTGCCCGGCGTCAGCAGGGCGCCGCCGATGCCCTGCAGGACCCGCCCGGCGATCATCACCTCGAGGGTCGGGGCGAACGCGCAGAGCACCGACGCCGCCGCGAACCAGACCGCCCCGATGACGAACGTCCGTCGCCGGCCGAACCGGTCGCCGAGCGAGCCGCTGAGCAGCACCAACGAGGCGAGCATCAGCATGTAGCCGTTCACGATCCACTGCAGCCCGGCCATGTTCGCGTTCAGGTCCTCGCCCATGGCCGGCAGCGCGACGTTCACGACGGTCCCGTCCAGGAACGCCATCCCCGAGCCCAAGGCCGTCGCTGTCAGCACCCACCGGCCCCGCGCGGTGCCCAGCGCGATCCGCTCGTCAGTCATGGAGTCAGGGTCGCAGATGGGTCCGGCGTACGACGAGGGTCTCGCGCGAACGTGACGGCGCCGGCCGTGGACCGGGGTTTCGGCCGGTCACGGGTGACCAGGTAACGGCCGCGCTGCACCCCCAGCACCAGCGCGACCGCCACCAGCAGGCGCACCGCCGGACTCCGGAGCTCCCCCACCCCCGTTCTCCTGGCCGGAAGGAACTCGGGACCCGCGGGCAGTAGCGTCCTGTCCAGAGGTCACCGCCCCCCATTACGGACCTGACCGATTCCCCCGGCTCCGGCCGGCCCGACTTGCCGACACGATACGCCCGAAATGCCGGGTGTGGGGGAATTCCTCCGCTATTTTCTGAGCGGCCGGGGAATGTCGGAGCGGAGGGTTTCCGGGTAATCCGATGGGGCCGGCAATAAGTCTTTTCGAGAATTTCTGGTCCGATAACGGTGTTGTTCAGCGGCGCTCGCGGCAACTGTCGCCGGGCGCCGGGGACGGTGACCGCGGGCGGTCCGGCGGCGGCGGGCGATAGGCTCGGCGGTCATGGCCAGGTATTTCGACATCCATCCCGAGAACCCTCAGCGGCGGTCGATCGGGCAGGTGGTGGACCTGCTGCGCGGGGACGGGCTGATCGCGTACCCGACCGACTCCTGCTACGCGCTCGGCTGCCAACTGGGGAACCGGGACGGCATCGACCGGATTCGCACCATCCGGCACCTGGACGACCGGCACCACTTCACGCTGGTCTGCGAGAACTTCGCCCAGCTCGGGCAGTTCGTGCACATCAGCAACGCCGTCTTCCGCTCGATCAAGGCAGCTACCCCCGGCAGTTATACGTTCATCCTGCCGGCCACCAAGGAGGTCCCGCGCCGGTTGCTGCACGCGAAGAAGAAGACCGTCGGCGTGCGGATCCCGGACCATGTGGTCACCCAGGCGCTGGTCGCCGAGCTCGGCGAGCCGTTGGTCTCGAGCACCTTGCTGCTTCCGGGCCACGAAGAGCCGATGACGCAGGGCTGGGAGATCAAGGAAGAACTCGACAATCAGATCGACGCCGTCATCGAAGGTGAAGCCGGAGTCGAACCCACCACGGTCATCGACTTCTCCGACGACGTCCCGGAGATCGTCCGCGTCGGCTCAGGAGACCCCACCCCGTTCGAGTGAACGGGCTTACCAGCGATCCCAGTGCAGGACCTGCTCGCGCGGCACTCGCTTCGCCGGCCGGAAATCGGTTCCGATCGTGAACGCCAGCGGGATGAACGCGGCCAGCATCACGTCGTCGTACGGAACGCGCAGGACTGTCGCGAGTTCACGCTCGAGCGGGCCTTGAGCGGTCGTCCACACCGTGCCGAGGCCGCGCTCGCGGGCGGCGAGCATGAAACTCCAGACCGCCGGCAGGATCGATCCCCAGGTCCCGGACTGCACGGCCGCCGACGCGTGGTCGGTGCGTCCCTCCACTGCCGGGATCACGAACGCGGGCACCCGGTGGATGTTGTCCGCCAGGTACCGCAGGCTGTCGAACACCCGCTCGGTGGAGCCGGCGTGATGGTTCATCCGCCGTACGTCGTCCGTGGTCAACGGCTGTCTCTCGGCCTGCGCCAGTGCCCGCCGGAAGATGTCCGCGACCGCCCGCCGCTGCGCGTCCTCGGTGACGACCAGAAAATGCCATCGCTGCCGATTCCGCCCCGTCGGCGCCTGGGTCGCGAGATCGATGCACTCCTCGATCAGCCTGCGCGGCACCGGCCGGGAGAAGTCGAGCCGCTTCCGGACGGCCCGCGTCGTGGACAGCACCTCGTCGGCCGACAGGTTCAAGGTCATCGCCAGATCCTTCCACTAACAGATAATCTGCTTCAGAACTATCTCGTAGCGTATCGCAGATTTGTGCCAGGTGGTCGCCCGTGGGTCGGCGGTGTCTGCTGACACACTGGGCGCGTGACCTACACACTCGACCTGAATCCTGACGAGTTGCTCACCACGACGCGGACGGTGCGGAAGCGGCTCGACCTGGAGCGGGCGGTGCCGATGGATCTGGTCCGGGAGTGCATCGAGATCGCGCTGCAGGGGCCGTCGGGGAGTAATCGGCAGACGTGGCACTGGCTCGTGATCACCGACGCCGAGAAGCGCGCCGCGGTCGGTGAGTACTACCGGCGTTCGGTGGAGCAGTACCTCGCCGGTCCGGGAGCGGCGGGCAAACTCCACGCGGACGACCCCGAACGTGCCGCCGTCCAGCGCCGGGTCGGCGACAGCGTGGCCTACCTGGGCGAGCGGATGGGCCAGGTCCCGGTCCTGGTGATCCCGTGCCTCAAGGCCACGTCGTTGCCGGCCGGAAATCAGGCCGGCCTGTGGGGCTCGATTCTCCCGTCGGCGTGGAGCTACATGCTCGCCGCGCGCGCCCGCGGCCTCGGTACGGCGTGGACGACGCTGCACCTCACCTACGAGCAGGAGGTGTCGGAGCTGCTCGGGTTGCCGGAAGACATCCGGCAGACGGTGCTGATCCCGACGGCGTACTCGATCGGGACCGACTTCAAGCCCGCCCCCCGGCAGCCGCTCGACGAGGTCCTGCACATCGACGGCTGGTGATCCGGCACCGCCAGGATCAGACCGCCCGGATCACGAGGCGGCCATCTCGTCGATGGTCAGACCACTGAGCACCGACCGCGGCTCGGTGACCGTCAGATCCAGACCCGGGTCGGCCGCGTCGTCCTTCACCTTGACCAGCAGCCAGTCGCCGCCGGTGCGGGTGAAGGCCCAGGCTCCGTTGAGTTTCACGCCGTGCAGTTGCACCTTCAAGTGCCCGCGCTCGATCGCCTCGGCCGGGTCGACCAGCTGCTGCCGGTCGTCGCGGGTGAGATTCGTGTAGACGCCGGCGTCCCAGACGATCACGGCACCGCTGCCGTACTGCGCGTCGCGGTGCACACCCTCGTACGACGCGTACTCCAGGTCGTGGTCGGTGGTGAACACGGCCAGCCGCTTCACGATCGGGTCCAGCGACGGGCCGCGCGGCACCGCCCAGGACTTCAGCACCCCGTCCACCTCGAGCCGTACGTCGTAATGCCGCCGTCGGGCGTCGTGCAGCTGCACCACGAAGATCGGCCTACTCACAGGGCTCCCTGGTCAATTCGAGTTACCGTTAACGATCCGTCACCTGGCGGTTGTAGGCTTTCTCCTGGTTGAGAAATCAGCCCCCACTACTTTCCCATCACATCCGCCCCTGTCCAGAAGCAGGTGCCATGCCCGTAGCCCCTTCCCCGGCGCGGCCGATCGCCGTTCAGGTTCTGATCGGCGGACGCTGGATCGCCGGCCAGGAGCTGGGTCGCCGGACCGGGACGGCCGGGACCGACGAGGTTCTCGTCAGTCATCACGGCCATCTCGTCTGGGTCGACCACAGCTCGGTCCGTGAAAGCTGAAACCCCTTACAGGTAAGGGGTTTCAGCAAAGAGCTTTCGCAACCAGGTTGCCGATCTCGATCGCCGACGCCGAGCCGGCCGGATCGAACAGCGTCCTGGTCAGTGCGAACGTGACACCTGCGCGGGTGTCCGCCCAGGCGACGCTGCCACCCATGCCCGGCCAGCCGAACGACGCCGGGCTCTCCTGCGCGCTCGATCCGAGCCGGCCGATCGCGTAACCGAGGGCCAACGTCGCCTCGTTGCCGAGCAGTTCGTCCGACGCGACCAGCGCCGGCCCGGTGATCAGCGGGACCGACTCCGGCCGGACCAGCCGTACTCCGTCGACCTCGCCGATCAGGCCGGCGTACAGCTTGGCGATGCCGCGGGCATTCAGGATCCCACTGGACGGGTCCTCGATCGCGAGTCGCTCCGGGCGGTTCAGTTCCGCGGCCCGGGGCTGCATCACCGGCGGGACGACCTGCGCGAACATCCCGGCGAGCGTCGCGAACGTCTCCTCGGCGCCGTCCGGCTCCACCAGTTCCGCGAGCCGGTGCCGCTGGTCCGCGGGCAGTGCGAAGAACACGTCGTCTGCGATCCCGAGCGGTTCCACAATCTCCCGCAGTACGGCGGAGATCGTCCGGCCGGTCGCTCGCCGGACGATCTCGCCGAGCAGCAGGCCGACCGTCTCCGCGTGGTACGTCATCTTGGTCCCGGGCTCCCACCACGGTTCGGCCGCCGCGAGGTACGCCGTGATGCGCGGCGTGTCGGCGAGTAGCTCCGGAGTGGTGTCGGCCGGGAGCGCGGGGAGTCCGACCGAATGGGTCAGGACGTGCCGCAGGGTCGCCCTGTCCTTCCCGTGCGCGCCGAACTCCGGCCAGAGGTCCACGATGGGCTGGTCGTAGTCGAGCACCCCGCGATCCACCAGCACGTTCGCGACCGTCGCGGACGCGCCCTTCCCGGTGGAGGCGGCCCAGTACAACGTCTCCGACGTCACACCGTCGCCCGCGACCGCGTCCACGACCAGCTCACCGTGGCGGTACACGGCGACCTGCAGGCCGAGCTCCGTCCCAGCCAGTTCGTCGATCCGCCGCTGCACTACCTCTTGGAGATCCATGCAGGTACGTCGGAACGACTCCGGGCCTTTTGACATGTCTCATGCATAGTCGAGCGCGAACCGGATCGTCCGCTCCCGCTCCGCCGCCGTCCCGACCGGGCAGAACAAGAACTCCGTCGTACCGGCATCCGCGAACCGCTGGATCTCCTTCGCCACCGTCGCCTCGTCGCCCACGACCGCGGTCTCCTCCGGCCCCGCCTTTCCGCCGCGATCCAGCACAGCCCGGTACGACGGCATGCTCCCGGCGGCACCGTAGTTGGACCGGATCCACTCCCGGGTCCCGTCCGGGTCGTCGGTGACCGCGACGCAGACGCCGGCCACGACCTGCGGCTCCGGCCGTCCCGCGGCACTCGCCGCCCGGTCGATCGTGGGACGGATGAAGCTCTCGATGACCTCGGGCCCAGCCCAGCTGGTCGTCGTACCGGCGGTCAGTTCGCCGGCCGTCTTGAGCATCCGTGGGCCGAGCGCGGCCAGGATGAGCTCGGGTGCCCCGGCGCCGGTGATCGCCAGCCGGCCGCGGGCGGTGACGCGTTCGCCCTGGTAGTCGATGGCCGCACCGGCGACGAGCGGGCCGAGCGCCTCGACGTACTCACGGATGTAGGCCGCGGGCCGGTCCATCGACAGGCCGAGCATGCCCTCCACCATGTGCGGGTGGCTCGCGCCGATGCCGAGCATCAGCCGGTTGCCCGTCAGTGCCTGCACGCTCAGCGCCTGCGCCGCGAGGGTGAGCGGGTGCCGCCCGTACGCCGGCACGACGCCGACGGCGTACTTGATGCTCGAGGTGTACGGCGCCACTCCGGCGATCAGCGTCAGCGCGTCCCAGCCGAGCCGCTGGCTGAACCAGATCCGGTGCACGCCGTTGTCCTCGGCTGCCTTCGCGGCGGCGCCGATCTCGTCGATGGTCAGGCCTTCTTCGTCGATCCACAGTCCGATCCTCATGTCCACCAGTCAACGGGTCCGGGGCCCGCCGACCCAGACGCAGTTACGCTGTGCAGCGATAACGAATCGTGATCGCCGGAGGTGGCCGATGGAGCTGCGGCAGCTGCGGTACTTCGTCACCGTCGCCGAGGAACTGCACTTCGGCCGGGCCGCCGAGCGACTGCGGATCGTCCAGCCGGCCGTCTCGCAGCAGGTCGCCCGGCTCGAACGCGAACTCGGCCTGCAGCTGCTCGACCGCTCGTCCCGGCACGTGCGACTGACCGGCGACGGCGAACGGATGCTGGCCGAGGCGCGCAGCGTGCTCGCCGCCGCGGATCGGGCTGCCGAGGTTGCCGCCGAGCTCGCATCCGGGCGTTCCGGCGTACTGCGGATCGGGACCGCGCCCGGGTTGCGTGATCGGCTCGAGCGCGGGCTCGCCGCGCTGCGCGATCGGACGCCCGATCTCGAGATCCGGCTGACGTCGGGCAGCGTCGGCGAGTATCTGGCCGCGCTGCGGGCCGGTGAGTTGGACATCGCGTTCGTCCGCGGGGAGGTGGCCGCGGCCGACCTTCTGGTGACCGAGCTCTGGCGGGATCCGCTGTCGGTCCTGGTGCCGTCGGCGTACCAGGCCGAGGGCGGCGTGAAGCTGATCGATCTGGCCGCGCTGCCGTTGCGGCTGCCGGCTGATCCTTGGCTGCAGGAGAAGCTCACCGCGGCCTGCCGGGCGGCGGGTTTCGAGCCGGTCATCGGCCGGCCGGTGGACGACTTCGAGGCCGCGATCGTGGAGATGTCGACCGGGGCGCCGGCCTGGACCGTGGTGTACGGGACGTCGTGCGAGCCGGCCGAGGGCGCGCTGTGGATGGGGCCGTTCGCGCCGGCGTTGAGCGCGCCGGGTCAGCTGGTCGTCGCGCCCGGGCCGGGCGCCGGGTGTGTCGACGTACTGCTGGCCGCGTTCGCCTGAAAGACCCCCGGCGGGCCCTGACAGCTCCGCCGGGGGCGATGTGTCGAGTACTCAACAAGCACCGGATCGTACGGGGGAAATCGCGTTCCGAGGAGGGGTCGTCTCATAATTCGCGGCACGAACGTTTGATGGCGCCCGGTGAGCGGTCCCTGACACTGCGGCATTATTGTTGGTAGTTGCAACCAAATATCGGGCTGAGTGAGGACCTGAACAGCCGTTTCCGTCCCCGGGCGCAGTGCACCCACCGCGCCTGGTTGGAGCGACCCCGCCGTACGAAACGGAAGCTGATGTCTGCCACCCAGACCCCGTCGGCCATGCCTCCGGCCGGCAGTACCCCGCCGCACCGCTACCGCTCGCGGTACGCCGACGGCGACCCGGAACCCGCACCGGCCGCACCGCCACCGCCGTCCGCGCCGCCGGCCGGCGGAGCGGAGCTCTCGCACCGGGAGATCCTGGAGATCCTCGCCGGCCTGCTCGCCGCGCTGTTCACCGCGGTGCTGAGCTCGACGATCGTCAGCAACGCGCTCCCGACGATCATCGCCGACCTCGAAGGCTCGCAGACGCAGTACACCTGGGTGGTCACCGCCAGCCTGCTCGCGATGACCGTGGCCACCCCGGTCTGGGGCAAGCTGTCCGACCTGCTCAGCAAGAAGCTGCTCGTGCAGCTCGCGATCATCATGTTCGTGGTCGGCTCGATGCTCGCCGGCGCCTCCCAGAACGTGCCGTTCCTGATCGGCGCCCGGGTCCTGCAGGGGCTCGGGATGGGCGGGTTGATGGCGCTCGCCCAGGCGATCATCGGCGCGGCGATCCCACCCCGCAACCGCGGCCGGTACTCCGGGTACATGGGTGCCGTGATGGCGCTCGCGACCGTGTCCGGGCCGCTCGTCGGTGGCGTCATCGTCGACACCGACTGGCTCGGCTGGCGCTGGTGCTTCTACGTGTGCGTGCCGCTCGCCGTAGTGTCGCTGATCGTCCTGCAGCGGTTCCTGCACCTGCCGGTGGTGAAGCGCAAGGTCAAGATGGACTACCTCGGCGCGGTGCTGATCGCCGGCGCCGCGAGCCTGCCGCTGATCTGGGTCTCGTTCGCCGGCGACCACTTCGCCTGGTGGTCCTGGCAGACCGGCGCCTACCTCGGCGGTACGGCGCTGCTCGCGATCCTGGCCGTGGTGGTCGAGGTACACGCCGCCGAGCCGCTGGTCCCGGTCCGCGTCGTGCGCGAGCGGACGACGGCGCTGGCGATCCTCGCGAGCCTCGCGGTGGGGATCGCGATGTTCGGCAGCGCGGTGTTCCTCGGGCAGTACTTCCAGGTCGCCCGCGGGTACAGCGCGACCGAGGCCGGCCTGCTGACCATCCCGATGATGTTCGGGTCGTTCCTCGGGTCGGTCGGGTCCGGGCAGCTGATCACCCGGTTCGGCAAGTGGAAGCGGTACCTGGTGATCGGTGGGCTGTGCCTCACCGCGGGCCTCGGGGTGCTCGGGACGATCGACCACGAGTCGCCGTACTGGTACGTCGGCCTCGGGATGCTCGCGATGGGCATCGGCATGGGCATGACGATGCAGAACCTGGTGCTCGCGGTGCAGAACACCGTCGACGTCAGCGAGGTCGGCGCGGCGAGCGCGACCGTCACCTTCTTCCGCAGCCTCGGCGGTGCGGTCGGTGTCTCGGTGCTCGGTGCGATCCTGGCGACCCGGGTGAAGGACCTGATCACCGAGCGGCTGCACGAGCTCGGTCCGGGCGCGGGTGCCGCGGCGCAGGGCGGGTCGGGGAGCGTCCTGGACGTGAAGTCGCTGCCCGCGCCGGTCGCGGAGATCGTGCGGCATGCGTACGGCGACGCCACCGGGCGGATCTTCGTGATCGCGGCCGGGGCGGCCGTGGTGAGTCTGCTGGCGGTGCTGATGATCCGCGAGGTGCCGCTGCGGCGGACTGTCTCGATCAATGCTCCGGCTGCGGACGGCGCCGCGCCTGCGGATGGGACGGTTCGGGAGACGGTGCCTGACGATCCGGCCGAGCGGGCGGCCGTGGTGGCGCTGGACGTGATCACGTCGGCGGAGCGGACCGCGCGCGAGCGGGAACGCGAGGCGAGCGAGCGGGTGCAGGCGGCGGCGAACACGATCCGCCAGATGCGTACGGACGTCGCGGACCTGTTCACGCGGGTGGATCAGCAGATTGCCGCGTTGGAGAACACGCTGCCGGACAGCGACATCCCGCAGCCCGCCGCGGCGATCCTCGACGCGCAGCGGCCCGCGGGTGAGTTGGTCGACGAACTCCGCCGGTACGAACTGAGCGTCCTCAGCGCGAGTCAGCGGACGGCGGATCATCTCCGCGAGACCGCGCGGTCCGACGCCGAGGAACTTCGCGGAACGGCTCAGACCGAGGCCGACCAGTTGCGCGAGACTGCTCGCGCCGAGGCCGATCGGTTGCGCACCGCCGCGCAGACCGAGGCGGACAAGTTCCTCGCCGAGGCCCGCGCCGAGGAGCAGGAACTCCGCGACCGCATCACCGAACTCCAAGCCGTCGAACGCCGCCTCCTGGGCACCGTCCGCGACGGCCTCTCCGAAACCCCCACCCCGCCCGCATCCCCCACCACGCCCACGCCCACAGCAGGCAACGGCTACCCCGAAGACGCCACCACCCGCCAACCCTTCGGCTGACCCATCGCCGAGCCTCCCGTAGCCGGTCCCCTCACCAGCCTCGGCAAGCACCACCCGCCGAGTCGTGCAGAAAGGTTGTCGACACGATCGCCGAGTCGTGGCGGGCGGTTCGGCTTTCGCGGCCGTTTTCCACGACTCGGCGGGTGAGGGGTCCGCCGACCCGGTTGCCTGGTCTTTGGCTGCTCTCGGGCCCGTCGGTTCGGGTTGACCCCGCCGCCCGCCGAGTCGTGCAGAAAGGTTGTCGACACGATCGCCGAGTCGTGGCTGGCGGTTCGGTTCTCGCGGCCGTTTCCCACGACTCGGCGGGTGAGGGCCCGGCGGGGCGGGACCGGGCGGGCGGGGCGGGTGGCGGGGGGTGTCGGGGGTGGGTGGCATGCTTCGGGGTAGGTAGCTGGTGAGGGAGTGGTGTGGGGTTGTGGGACGTGGAGCAGGTGGTGGGGCTGGCGCCTGATCCTGCGTCCGCGAAGGCTGGGCAGGGGCTGGCCCGGAGTGCGAAGTGGACGGGGACCGGCGCGACGGAGCGGGCGGTCTGGGGGCTGTGTCAGGGGAGCGGGAAGCAGCCGTACCAAACCGCGGTCGATCTGAGCGGCCCGGCGTACAAGTGTTCCTGTCCGTCGCGGAAGTTTCCCTGCAAGCACGCGCTCGGGTTGATGTTGTTGTGGAGCAAGGGCGAGGTGCTGCCGGGCGAGGAGCCCGAGTGGGTGCGGACGTGGGTCGACCAGCGCGCCGAGCGGGCTGAGCGGCCGGAGCGGAAGCCGGGCGAGGTGGCGGATCCGATCGCGGCCCAGGAGCGAGCCGCGCGGCGGGCCGATCGGGTGTCGTCGGGGCTCGCGGAGCTGGCCGGTTGGCTGGACGACCAGGTCCGGCAGGGGTTCGGTGGTTTCGACCAACGGGCGTACTCCGAGTTGAGCCGGCTCGCCGCGCGCATGGTCGACGCCCAGGCGCCCGGCGTGGCAGGAGCGGTACGACGTGCCGCCGGCGCCATCGGCCGCGGTCACGACTGGCCCGGGGAACTGCTCGAGGAGCTCTCGCTCATCCATCTGATCGTCGCGGCGCACGCCCGGCTCGCCGACCTGCCGCCGTCACTCGCCGACACGGTGCAGGCCCGGATCGGCTGGACCACCGACACCGCCCGCGTGCTCGCCGACGGTGAGAAGGTGGAGGACGACTGGCTGATGCTCGGCCGCATCATCGAGCCGGACGAGCGGCTCACGGTCCGCCGCGTGTGGTTGCGCGGGGCAACCACCGGGCGGCTCGGGCTGATCCTCACCTTCGCTGCCGCCGGCCGCCCGTTGGACCCGCTCCCGGCCCGCCCCGGCGAGTACGTTCCCGGCGCGCTCTCCTTCTACCCTGGCGCCCTCCCGCTGCGCGCCCTCCTCACCCAGTCCGCCCCGCGCCTGCCGGCCCCGCGCCCCGCCGGACTCACGGTCCGGCAGGCGCTCGCGTCGTACGTCGAATCGCTCGCCGCCGACCCGTGGAACGAACGCTGGCCCCTGGTCCTGCGCGACGTCCGCCCATCCCGCCACGGCGAAGGCTGGGCGCTCACGGACTCCGACGGCGACGGCCTCGAACTCCTGCCCGGATGGGACCCGATGAAACTCCTCGCGGTGTCAGCAGGCGACCCGATCACAGTCGCCGGCGAGTGGAACCGCGCCGGCTTCCGCCCGATGACCTGCTGGCACGACGACCGCCCGGTGATCCTGTGAAGGGCTGGGACGGGTTGGTCAGCTCGGCCCTGCTCGGGACCGACCGCCGTCCGCCGCACTTCGACGAACTCCCGGAGCCCGTCCAGGAGCGGCTGGGCGACGGCGGACTGCTCGATGCGGCCGCGCTGGCGACCGTCTTCAAGCGCGCCGGCCGCAAGCCGCTCCGCGAACTCGAGCCGCTCCCCGCTGCCCCAGGTGCGGATCGCCCACTGCCGCGGCCAGTGGCGATCCGCCGGTTGGCCGCGATGCTCGGCGGCTTCCAGACGTCTGCGCTCGGCGAGTGGCTGCGTACCGCCGACGCACGGGGGTGGGGCGTGCCGCCGGAGCACCTGCCCGCGCTCGCCGACTACGCGCGCAACCGCGCGGAGTACCGTCCGCTCGTGATCGCCGCGGCCGGCCGCCGCGCGCGGTGGCTGGCGGACCTGAACCCCGAGTGGCGCTTCCTGCACGCGGCGGTTGCTGAGAGCAACGATCCGGAACTGTGGACGCACGGCAACGCGATCCAGCGCCGGACCTGGTTGCGGGCCACCCGTGCCCAGGATCCGGCTGCCGCTCGCGAGGCGCTCGCCGAGGTCTGGCCGACGGAGGCCGCCGCGACCCGGGCCGACTTCCTCGGCCTGCTCGCCGAGGGACTCTCGCCGGCCGACGAGGAGTTCCTCGAAGCGGCCCTCGACGACCGCTCCCGTGAGGTACGCCGGGGCGCCGCGCGGCTGCTCGCCCGCCTCCCCGGGTCCCGCTACGCCGACCGCATGACCGAACGCCTGAACTCACATCTCACCCCCACCCAAGGCGTACTCGCGGTCGACCTGCCCCGCAGCCTCAGCCAAGCGATGGAACGCGACGGCCTCGACTCGCAGAACCCCGAAGGCCTCGGCAAGCGGGCCTGGTGGTTCCTGCAGATCGTCGCCAGCACACCTCTCGCGGCGATGGATCTCGCCTGGGTGCAGACACCCGTCGAGGGCTGCGCGCCCGACATCCTCCAGGCAGCCTGGACCGAGGCAGCCATTCGGGAAGGCTCGGCCGAATGGGCCCGCGCACTCCTGGACAGCCAATCCGCGACCGGCAGCCGAAGTCCCGCGGAGTTGCTGCGGCTGTTGCCACCCGAGGAGTGGGCCGGCGCAGTCGACGGACTGCGCAAGACTGTCGACGTCGCCGAACTGGTCGGTGGGCTTCCGGTCCCGTGGCCGGCGGAGCTGGGCAGCATGATTCTCGACCAGCTCGGAAAGGTCGGCACCAACCGCGCGTGGGCCCGGCTGGCCAGTATCGCGGCCCGCGCGGTGCCGTCCGACGTACTCGACCATCCGATCACCCGTGAACCCACCGGCGAGGAAGACACCTGGCGCCGGCGCCTGGTGGAGACCCTGACCTTCCGCCGCGAAATGTACGAGGAGCTCTCATGACGACCGAGGTACTGCGCCCGCACGCGGAAGTCGAGTACGCCGACGAGCTGCGTGCGCTCGCCGCTGCCGACGACAAGCCGCGCCCGCCGGCCTGGCAGCTGTCGCCGAGTGCCGTGGTCACGTACCTGCTCGGTGGGCAGGCGTCCGGCACCGAGATCTCACCCAAGTACGTCGGTCCGCGGCGGCTGATCGAGGTCGCGGTCGCCACCCTCGCGACGGACCGGGCGCTGCTGCTGCTCGGAGTACCGGGGACGGCGAAGACCTGGGTCAGCGAGCATCTCGCGGCCGCGATCAGCGGTGACTCGACGCTGCTGGTGCAGGGCACGGCGGGCACCGCGGAGGAAGCGATCCGGTACGGGTGGAACTACGCCCAGTTGATTGCCCAGGGCCCCAGTGAGGCGGCGTTGGTGCCGAGCCCGGTGCAGCGCGCGATGACCGAGGCGAAGATCGCCCGGATCGAGGAGCTGACCCGGATGCCGTCCGACGTCCAGGACGCGCTGATCACGATCCTGTCCGAGAAGACACTGCCGATCGCCGAGCTGGCCAGCGAAGTCCAGGCCCGCAAGGGATTCAACGTCATTGCCACCGCCAACGATCGGGACAAGGGCATCAACGAGCTGTCCAGCGCGCTGCGCCGGCGGTTCAACACCGTCGTACTGCCGTTGCCGGATTCGGCCGAGGACGAGGTGGAGATCGTGTCCCGCCGCGTCGCGCAACTCGGATCGGCGCTGGAGCTACCGCAGCCCGACGATGCGCTCGACGAGATCCGCCGGGTGGTGACCATTTTCCGCGAGCTGCGGTCCGGCCGGACCGAGGACGGCCGGACGGCGGTCAAGTCTCCGTCCGGCACGCTGTCCACCGCGGAGGCGATCAGTGTCGTCACCGGCGGTCTGGCGCTCGCCGCCCACTTCGGCGACGGTGTGCTGCGGCCGACCGACGTGGCGGGCGGCATCCTCGGGGCCGTCGTCAAGGACCCCTCGGCGGACCGGGTGGTGTGGTCGGAGTACCTCGAGACCGTCGTCCGCGAGCGGGACGACTGGGCGCCGTTCTACCGGGCCTGCCGAGAGATCTCCGGATGACCGTTCACCTGTTCGGGATCCGGCACCACGGGCCGGGGTCGGCGCGCGCGGTGACGACCGCGCTGGCCGAGCTCGAGCCGGACATCGTGCTGATCGAGGGACCGCCGGAGGCCGACAAGCTCGTCGAGCTGGCGGCGTCGGAAGAGATGGAGCCGCCGGTCGCCCTGCTGGCGTATGCGGTGGACGACTCGACGCGCGCCGCGTTCTGGCCGTTCGCGGTCTTCAGCCCGGAGTGGCAGGCGATCAGGTACGGACTGTCCGCCGGGGTGCCGGTGCGGTTCTGCGATCTGCCCGCGGCGCAGCAGTTCGCGTCGTCGGGTGGTGAGGGCCGGCGGGCGGCGTCGATCGACCCGCTGGCGACTCTCGCCGAAGCGGGCGGGTACGACGATCCCGAGCGCTGGTGGGACGACGTGATCGAGTCGCGGCGTGGGGGCGCCGAGCCGTTCACGGTGATCGCCGACGCGATGCGCGAACTGCGGCACGGCGAAGACGCGACCGGCCGCGAGGCGCAGCGCGAGGCCTACATGCGGACGGTACTGCGGAAGGCGCAGCGTGAGGGTTTCGAACGCATCGCAGTGATCTGTGGCGCCTGGCACGTCCCGGCCCTCGAGCTTCCGTTGCCTCCGGCAACACACGACCAACGGATCCTGAAAGGCCTGCCGAAGCGCAAGGTCGCGTGCACCTGGGTGCCGTGGACCCACGGCCGGTTGGCCGCGACCAGCGGGTACGGCGCCGGCATCACCTCCCCGGGCTGGTATCACCACCTGTTCACCGCGCCGGACCAGATCACCACCCGCTGGCTCTCGAAGGTCGCCCAGGTACTGCGCGACGAGGATCTCCCGGTCTCCAGCGCGCACGTCATCGAGGCGGTCCGGCTCGCGGACACGCTGGCCGCGCTGCGGGAGCGCCCGCTGGCCGGGTTGAGCGAGGTGACCGAGGCGACGCGGGCGGTGCTCTGCGGCGGGAACGACGTACTGCTGGATCTGGTGACGCGGGAGGCGGTTGTCGGGGAGCTGCTCGGATCGGTGCCCGGCGAGACGCCGCAGGCGCCGGTCGCGGCGGACCTCGCGGCGCAGGCGCGGCGGCTGCGGATGCGGCGGGACGTGACCGAGCGGGTGATCGAGCTCGACCTGCGGAAGCCGAACGACCTGGAGAAGTCCAGACTCCTGCACCGGTTGCGGATCCTCGGCGTGCACTGGGGAGTGCCGGCCACCGACGAGCGGCGGGCGCAGGGCACGTTCCGGGAGATGTGGCGGCTGGCGTGGGATCCGGGCCTGGAGGTCGAGCTGGTCGCGGCCGGCGCGCACGGTACGACGGTGCTCGGCGCTGCGACGACCGTGATGCTGAAGGCGGCCGACTCGACGACGCTGGCCGATGTCACGGCCGCGTTGGAGAAGTCGCTGCTCGCCGATCTCGCCGACGCGCTCCCCCCGTTGCTGCAGGGCATCGACACCCGAGCGGCAGCCGATGCCGACGTCGGGCACCTGATGGCGGCTCTCCCGGCCCTCGCCCGAGCGTCGCGGTACGGCGACGTACGCGGTACCGACACCGCGGGACTCGCGGCGGTGGCGGGGCGGATGGTGTCGCGGGTGTGTGCCGGTCTCGGCCGGACCGTGCACGGGCTCGATCCGGACGCGGCGGCCGCCGTACAGGAGTTGATCGACGGGGTGCAGGACGCGACCGTGCTGTTGGCGGAGGATGTTCGGTCGCAGTGGCTGGACACGCTGGAAGGGCTGAGCGATCGGCCCTCGGTGCCGCCGTTGATCCGCGGGCGGCTGACGCGTCTGATGCTCGACACGTCGCGCTTGCCGGATCACGAGGTCGCGCTGCGGTTGGGGCGCTCCTTGTCGCCCGGTACGCCGACCGCGGACGCGGCCGGGTACGTCGAGGGGTTCCTCGCCGGCGGCGGATTGTTGCTGGTGCACGACGAGCGGTTGCTGGCGATGGTCGACGGGTGGCTGGCGGCGATCCCGGACGACGCGTTCACCGAAGTGCTGCCGTTGTTGCGCCGGACGTTCGGGACCTTCGCGGCGCCGGAGCGGCGGTCGATCGGCGCGCGGGCCCGCGTCCTCGCGGATCCCGCGTCGGTGGTGGTTGCCGAAGACAACGACCTCGACGCCGACCTGGCCACGACCGCACTCCCCGTTGTAGCTCAGCTCTTGGGGGTCTCATGAGTGACGAACGCATGCGCCGCTGGCGGCTGGTGCTGGGCGGGGAAGCGGAGCCGGAGACCGGTACGACGTTGGCGGCCGAGGACCGGGCCGTCGACGCGGCGCTGGCGGCCTTGTACGACGCCGCCGAGGGGGAGTCGGGAACGCAACGGTCGGCCGGGCTCGGGTCGTCGGCGCCGCGGGTGGCGCGCTGGCTGGGTGACATCCGGCAGTACTTCCCGAGCACCGTCGTACAGGTGATGCAGCGGGACGCGGTGGAGCGGCTCGGGATCACCCGGATGCTGATGGAGCCGGAGCTGCTCGGAGCGGTCGAGCCGGACGTGCACCTGGTCTCCACGTTGCTCGCGCTCAACGAGGTGATGCCGGAGGAGACCAAGCAGACCGCGCGCGACGTGGTCGGGCGGGTCGTCGCCGAACTCGAGGCACGGCTGGCCGAGCGGACCCGGGCCGCCGTCACGGGCGCGCTCGACCGGGCCGGACGTACGTCGCGACCGCGGCACTCGGACATCGACTGGGACCGGACGATCCGCGCGAACCTGAAGCACTTCTCGCCGACGCTGGGGACGATCGTGCCGGACCGGCTGGTCGGGTACGCGCGGCGGAACCACAGCGTGCAGAGGGACATCGTGCTGGCGATCGACCAGTCCGGATCGATGGCCGAGTCGGTGGTCTACGCGTCGCTGTTCGGCGCGGTGCTCGGGTCGATCCGGACCTTGCGTACCTCGCTGGTCGTCTTCGACACCGCAGTGGTCGACCTGACCGACCAGTTGGAGGACCCGGTCGACGTCCTGTTCGGTACGCAGCTCGGTGGCGGTACGGACATCAACCGGGCGCTCGCGTACTGCGAGGAGCTGGTGACGAAGCCCGGCGAGACCGTGCTGGTGCTGATCTCGGATCTCTACGAGGGCGGCGTGCGGGAAGAGATGCTGCGCCGGGCGCGTTCCTTGGTGGAATCCGGCGTACAGGTGATCGCACTGCTGGCGTTGGCGGACTCGGGGTCACCGTCGTACGACGCCGAGAACGCGGCCGCGCTGGCGGAGCTCGGCGTACCGACGTTCGCCTGCACTCCGGATCTGTTCCCTGACCTGATGGCCGCTGCCATCCGCCGCGAGGACATCGGCGGGTGGGCGGCGACCAACATCACCTGAGGAGTGCTGAATGACCACCGTCGAACTGACCCGCTTCCGCGTGCTGCCGGAACAGGCCGAGGAGCTGCTGGCGGCCCGTGCGGACATGCTGACGGATTTCGCCGCCGATCGCGCCGGTTTCCTCGGCGCGCGCCTGGTGCGGCTGGCGAACGACGAGTGGCTGGACATCGTCGAGTGGGCGACACCGGAGGACTTCGCCGCCTCCCGCGAGAAGGGCCCGAACCTGCCAGGTATCGCGCGCTTCTTCGCGGCAATTGACTCGCTCGTCGCAGCCGAAGAGGGCACCCTGGCCGAGTGAGGATCAGTGCGATCGACCCAGCCGAGTACGACCGGGCGGCCGAGCTGTGGGAGGCCTCGGTCCGGGCGACCCACGACTTCGTGACCGAGGCAGACCTCGACGTCTTCCGGCCGTTGGTACGGGCGTCGTTCGGGGAGATCGCCCAGCTCGCCGGCTTACGAACCGACGACGGGCTGTTGATCGGGTTCGTCGGCGTCGAGGACGAGAACGTCGAGATGCTGTTCCTCGACCCGGTCCACCGCGGGCGCGGCGGCGGCACGCTGCTGCTGGAGCACGCGTTCACGCAGTACGCCGCCACATCGGTCGACGTCAACGAACAGAACCCGCAGGCCATCGGCTTCTACGAGCACCACGGCTTCCGGACCGTCTCCCGCACCGCCCACGACTCCACCGGCAAGCCCTACCCCATTCTGCACATGGTTCGTTAGCCCGCGACCTCCAGGATGTCGATGGGCGTGTACGGGTCGGCCTCGGCGAAGCGGAGGGCCCACTGGATGGCTTCCTCCTTGGAGTCGACGCGGATGATCGAGACGCCCGCGACCAGCTCCTTGGTCTCGGCGAACGGTCCGTCGATCACCCGCGGCTGCCCCGGCGCCGGGAACGTCACCCGCGCCCCGCGCGAGCTCGGCATCAGGCCCTCGCCGAGCACCAGCACCCCGGCCTGACGCATCTCCTCCAGGACGGCGTCCGCCCGCTCGAGGATCTCCGGGTCCGGCGGGTTGCCGGCCTCGAGGTTGTCGTTGGTCTTGTGCAGCAGCATGTACCTCATAGCCGTGACCTTAATGCCGCCCAGAACTCCGGCGGGATCTCCAACTCGTGCCACGCCGCGACTTCCGCGATCTCCCGCGGCGTCCGAGCCCCCACCACCACGGCCGGTACAGCGGGATGCCGCAACGGGAACTGCACCGCGGCAGCCAGCAGCGGTACGCCGTACTCCCGGCAGAGCGCCCGGAGCCGATCGATCCGCTCCAGTATCTCCCGCGGAGCCCGCGCATACCCACGAGGTACGCCGTCCGCGGTCTCGGTGAGGACGCCGCCCTGGAACACCCCGGCGGCGAGGACCGCGACCCCGAGCTGCTCGCACAGCGGCAGGAGTTCGTCCGCGCCGGTCTGGTCCAGCAAGGTATACCGACCCGCGAGCAGGATGCAGTCCGGCCCGTCGACTCCGGTCGCGCGGAGGAACCGGGCCGCGACCTCCGCGTGGTTCACGCCGAGCGAGATCGCCCGGATCGTGCCCCGCCCGCGTAGCTCGGCCAGCGCCCGGAACGCTTCGGTCGAGGCGGTCGGGAAGTCCAGATCGGGATCGTGGATGTGCAGGACGTCGATGCGGTCGATCCCCATCCGCTCGAGGCTCGCCTCGAACGAGCGGATCGTCGCGGCGTACGAGTAATCCAGTCGCGGGCCGATCCCGGGCGGCGGCTCCGCCCAGATCGGCTGCAGGTCCGGTCCGCCCGGCTCGATCAGCCGGCCCACCTTGCTGCACAGCACGAACTCGCCGCGCGGTCGCCCACGGAGCGCCAACCCGGCCCGCTGCTCCGACAACCCGTACCCGTAGACCGGCGCGGTGTCGAACAGCCGCACGCCGAGCTCCCAGGCCCGGTCGATCGTCGCCACCGCCTGCTGCTGCGGGACCGCGGCGAACATTCCACCGATGGACGCCAGCCCCAACCCCAGCTCGCTGACCCGCAACCCCGTCCGCCCGAGTTCCACCGTCCGCATTCCCCCCACGCTAGAAGGCGGCACCGACACTCCAGGCCGGCGAGCGGCCGACGAGCGCCGGACGCCCAGGCCATCACGATCGCGCGCCTGCCGGAGGCCCCCGCGTACCGCCGTACCGGCTCGCCGATTGTGATGGCCTGGAGATCCGCGTCCGTTGGGGGCACGATTCCGTCATGGGCGAGATCGCGGAGCGGTACCGGCGGCGGGCCGAGGCCTTCGAGCGGAAGGTCGCGGCGGTCCGGCCGGACCAGTGGGAGAACCCGTCACCATGCGCGAAATGGACCGCGCGGGACGTGGTCGCGCATGTCGTCACCATGCATGCCGCGATGCTGACGCCGGTCGCACGGAAGCTGGAGCCGGCCGACGACCCGCTCACCGCGTTCCAGGAGGCGAAGGCCGTGATCGAGGACGTCCTCGACGATCCGATCGCCGCGCTGACCGAGACCGATACCCCGGGCGGGCGGATGACGGCCGAGCAGCACATCGACCAGGTGGTGTCCGACGACCTCGTGCTGCATGGCTGGGATCTCGCGCGGGCGACCGGGCAGGACGAGACGATGGACCCCGTCGACATCGAACGGCTCTGGGCCACCGCGGTCGCGATCCCGCCGGACGTGATGGCGAAGTACCGGACGCCGGGGGCTTTCGGCGAGGGCATCGAGGTGTACGGCGCCGAGGTGCCAGTGCCGCCCGATGCGCCCTTGCAGGACCGTCTACTCGGTCTACTCGGGCGCGAGCCCTAAGAGCTCTGGGAGCGTGCTGGGCGCGTAGTACATCGTCGGGTCCGGGCAGGTGGGCGCGGCGGTGAGTTGAGCCGGCTCGGTCATCAGCAGCGCATGGCCCTTCGCGATCGCCGGCGCCAGGTACTCGTGGCCGGGTAGGTTCGCGACCGCGGTCCGGCAGCCGAGCGCCATCCCCTCGAAGAGCGCCGTGGTCGAGACGCCGACCTGGTACGTCGCCGACGCGAGCAGCTCGAGCGTGTTGCCGCCGGTGGAGAGCTGGACGCCGGCGGGCATCGTGTAGTCCTCGGGACGTTCGCTCGGGTGCAGGCGATACAGAACTTCGAGGTCCGGATAGGCCCTCGCCACAGTGGCGGCGACCTGGACGAGTTCGGTCCCGATCGTTCCCTGCGAGAGGAACACGGCCCGGTTCGGTTCCTTCGGGCCGGCAGCAGGCAGGAACGGCGCGCCCATCACCTCGGTCCGCTGCCCGGCCGGGAGGTCCGCGACATCGGTCCAGTACGAGCCGAAGCACCACAGCTCGTCCGGCTGGTCGGCGACGGCCGGGCGGCCCGGGTAGCTGTAGCCGAGGTGGAACGGGCTGATCGCGCCGTGCTGCAGCTCGACGACGCGGATCCCGAGATCGCGCGCGGCGCCGACGATGTGCTGGTGGAAGTACGCGACCACGACGTACACGGTCGTGATCCGGTGCTTCTTCAGCAGAGCGCGGTACAGGGCGCGCAGGCGCAGGTGCTTCGGTACTTCGCGGGCGAGCAGCGCACCCACCGGGACGCGGACACCGGTGAGTTTCTGCAGCGCGGTCGCGATGCCGCGGTCGTCGATCGTCCCGCGGTGCACGGCACCGGCGGCGGACGTGAAGAAGTCCAGGTTCTTGCTGCCGGCCAGCGGGGTGCCGTTGATCCCGGAGTCCAGGATCAGGGCGCGGTCGCCGAGCGTCCGGCAGAGCTCGTCGGTGTAGATCTCGACACCGTTCGGTTTCCGCGGATGCGGTACGACGAGAGCGTCGTACCGGCCCGGGAACGGGGTCCGGGTGACGAGCCCGCTGACGTGCCTCGCGACCAGCGCGGCCTTGTCGTACGGCGTTCGCCGTACCGGATGGGGCGCGCCGTGGATGCCGCTGCGGCGGGTCAGCTCATGGAAGACGCGCATCCGGATGATCGGCCAGGGACGAGTCCCCTTGATCTGCCACGTCAGCAGATCCAGGTCGCTCTCCACCGTCCAGATCGCCCGGCACAGCTCCGCCACCGTCGGTGGGGTGGTCGGCGCCGTGCCGTTCCCGGTACTCGTCATGGTTGATCCCTACTATCCCGGCGAGACTCCCGACGCCCGAGAAGAACCGGCGGACTGCCTTCAGCAGGTGCGTCTTCCGGCCGAGCAGCAGCCCGGCGAGGGCGAACCCGATCGCGGAGATCACCCGGGCCGAAGCATAGGCCAGGACCAGCACGTAGCTGATCGCGCCCGGGCGGATCAGCAGCCGGCTGATGGTGTCCCCGCTGCCGGAGCGGAACGCCCGCCGGACCAGCCAGCGCAGCGTGGTGCGGCCGACCGGGACCTCCTCGGCGATCCAGGCCTCCTCGCACCAGACGATGCGGAACCCGGCGCGGTGCACGCGGAGGAAGAAGTGCAGATCGCTGGAGCCCGTGTAGCGGAACGCGGGATGGAAGCCCGGAGTGACCGAGTGGTAGACGCGGCGGCTGACCAGCGTGTTGTTCGTGTACGCCTTGCGCAGTTCCTCGCCGGTCGGATGCTTGCCGGTCGAGTCGTGGACGTCGCTGTAGTGGTTCCAGGGCGGGGCGCCGGGCGGCAGGTTGCCCTTCACCGGGCCGGTGACAACGTCGGCACCGCTCGACTCCCAGGCCGTCAGCAACGCCTTCAGCCAGCCCGGCGGCGCGACCTCGTCGTCGTCCACGAAGATCAGCGCGTCGTCGTTCCAGCACAGTTCGACCGATCGCTCCCGCGCGAACGGGATCCCCGGCTCCGCTTCCACCACGGACTCGATCGGGTACGGCGTACCGTCCCCGAACTCCTTCAGGACTCGCGCGGCCGACCCGTCCGCATCGTTGTCCACCACCACGATCCGGATCGCATAATCCCCGTCGGAGGGCAGTTCCTGAGCCTGCAAACTCGTCAACAACCCTCGCAACAGAGCAGGTCGCCTGAAGGTAATCACCGCGATGGCGACACTCGTGCTCATGGCGCCCGAGACTATCGGTCCGCACCAACAACCGCCCATCCACCGGGTGTGACATCAATCCACCCCCGCTCATGTATCACTGGGGCCGCACTCCCATCCGGTGCGCTGGGCCCACTCGTCCGCGCGGCGGATGGTCTGCCAGAACCACGGGAGTTTCGCCTCGGTGTAAGCGCCACCGTCGTAGGGATGCTCGGCGGCCAGCCGGCGCTTCAAGGATGCGTACGGCGCGAGTTCGGCGGGGTGGGCGCGGAGGTAATCGCGGAAGAGGAGGGGGAACTGCTGGGAGAAACTCCCGAGCTTGCGGACGTGGATGTGGGTGCGGGGTTCGCCGGCGGGCTCGCGGAAGTAGCGCTTGGTGCGTTCCTGGTTGTCGGGCCGGTAGATGTAGCCCAGACCTTCGAGCGGGAGCCGGAAGGGATCCACCGGGTCGAGGGCGGCGACGGAGATCTGGATGTCGACGACCGGCTTGGCCGCGAGACCCGGGACGGAGGTGGACCCGATGTGGTCGATCCGCAGGGCGGTCTCGCCGAGGGCGGCGCGTAGTTGGCGACCGAGCTCGCCGAAGCGGCGCGGCCAACTGGGGTCGTACGGCTCGATCGTGATGACTCGCTGCGGCATGGGCTATGCGCGGGGTGGGAGTTTGGTGTCGAGGGTTTTGAGGCCTGTGGCCAGGAGGAGGCCGAGGAGGAGGACGAAGGCGGCGTTGCGGAGGGCGGTGGCCAGGCCTAGGTCGGTGACGTCGAGGAAGGGGTACGGGTACCAGTTGGTGAAGGCGCCCTGGGTGAAGATGTAGATGAGCCACGCGAGTGGCCAGATGAAGGCGTAAGCGACTGCGTGCCAAGTCAGGCGTGGGCGGGGGCCGAGGACGAGCCAGGCGGCGAGCGTCGCCCACGGGGAGATGTAGTGCAGGCCGATGGTGGAGGCCAGCGACCAGCCGGTGAGGTGGACCTGCGGGGCCAGGACGATCGCGAAGACCAGGCCGGTGATGACGATCCCGAGCAACGAGTCCAGGCGTACGACGCGCCACAGCGATCCGTCTCGCGCGGGACGAAGTACCAGACCGACGGCGACCGCGAGCACGATCAGGTTGCTCTGGATGGTGAAGAAGCTGAACATCCGCCACAGCCGTGTCCCGACGCCGATCGACGCGCCGGCGTCACCGGAGTTCGCATCGGCGCCGCCGGTGAAGATCAGTACGAGTTCGATGAGCACCGAGGCGAGCACGACGGCCGCGATCAACCCGTGCCACCACCGTGAGGCTGTTCCGGTTCGGGAGCGAGGAGGCACTTTCGTCATTCTCCAGCCTCCCTGTCCTACCCCAAGCCGCCACGCCGTCAGCCTCGGCGACCGAGCGCCCGGCATCGTTCGGATCACGGGTCGCGGTTCGCTGTAACGCGGGGTGTCAATCGGACGATTTAGGTCTCGGACCGATGTTCCGGTCCGGTCCCGAATTCCGATCCCTGGGAGTCCGAGTTGTCCCGTCCCGCCCGTCTCCTGCGTCTGGTCGTGCCCGCGACCGTGAGCGCGGCTGTGATCGCGGCCGGTCTGGTGGTCGTCACCAGCTCGTCCGGTCATGCCGATGTGTCCGCTGCTCCCAACGTGCGCCGGGTGAAGTTCCAGCCCGGCACCGCGAACGGACCGGCGTACGACCCCAAGTCGGTGATCGTGCAGTTCAAGCCGAAGACCACCAGTTCGGCGCGCAAGGCCGCGCTGGCGAAGGTCAAGGGCACGCCCAAGGCGTCGGTGACCGCCGACATCGTGACCGTGACCGGTGACGTGCCGGCGCCCGAGCTGCTGAAGAAGGTCAAGGCCGACCCGACGGTCGAACTCGCCTCGCTGAACTACATCCGGCGGAAGTCCGCGACCCCGAACGACTGGCTGTACACGAACTACCAGAAGTACCTGCCGACCGTCCGTGTCGACAAGGCGTGGGACCTCTCGAAGACCGCCGGCAACCAGACGATCGGTGTCCTGGACACCGGTGTCGACGCCGGCCACCCGGATCTGGCCGGTCACCTGCTGCCCGGCTACAACACCTTCAACACGGCGCTGGCGCCGAACGACGGCGAGGGGCACGGTACGGCGGTGACCGGCATCATCGCGGCCGGTACCGGCAACAGCACCGGCATCGCCGGCGTCGCGTGGAACGCGAAGGTCCGCCCGATCAAGGTGCTCGACGACACCGGCTCGGGTGACGACACCAACCTGATCAACGGCATCAACTGGGCGGTCAAGAACGGCGTCCGGGTGATCAACATGTCGCTCGGCGGCGAAGGCGACGACCCGGTCCTGCACACCGCGATCAAGAACGCGTACAACGCCGGCGTGGTCCTGGTCGCCGCGGCCGGCAACACCGGCGGCGACTCGTCGAACCACTTCCCGGGTGCGTACCCGGAGGTCCTGTCGGTCGGCGCCACGAACGCGGCCGGGGTGCTGACCAGCTTCAGCAGCTACGGCGACGCGGTCGACCTCGCCGCTCCTGGCTACGACATCACCAGTACGGCGCCCCGCAACCAGACCCCGGCGGGCTACGAGCCGTACTGGCTCGGCCTCGCGGGTACGTCGTTCTCGTCCCCGATCGTCGCCGGTGTGGCCGCACTGGTCCGTAACAAGTGGCCGTCGTACACCCCGGCGCAGGTGATGGCTCGACTGAAGGCCACGGCGCGCGACGCGGGTCCGCGCGGCAACGACCCGTACTACGGCGCGGGCATCCTGGACGCCTACCAGGCCCTCGGCGGCAAGTGGACCACAGACTTCCCGCAGGGCGCCGCGGACAAGAACGACCTGCCGGCCCGCGCGGGCGAACTGATCGCCGGCGTCCCGGTCTCGGGAACGATCAGCGTCGAAGGCGACGTCGACTGGTACAAGGTCCCGTCGAGCGCCGCGCACTCGGCTCGCCTCGACCTCACCGGGCCGTTGTTCGACTCGGGCACCTACGCGCAGAACTTCGGGCCGGTCATCTCGGCGTACGACAGCAACCTGAAGCCGCTGGCGTTCGTCCAGAAGCCGGAGCCGCCGGTGGACGGCGACGGGTACGAGATCCCGCAGGCGCTGACCGCTTCGACGTTCGTCAACGTCCCGGCCGAGACGATGTACATCGCGGTCCGGAACGCCAACGGATCGCGGGACAGCCGCGCGTACTCGCTGAAGCTGACCAACGCGGTCGGCACCGGCGGCATCGCGCCGATTCCTGCCTACCCGGTCGTGGACGCGTCGCCCGGGGATCTGTCCGCCGGTGTCTCGATCCTCGCCAAGCCCACGGTCACCTTCCCGCGGAACGTCGACGAGAACAGTGTCACCAACGGCGGCGTGAAGCTGCTCAACGGCAAGACCGGTGCGGTGATTCCGGCGACCGTCACGTACGACCACACCGTCCGCCGGGCGGAGATCGCGCCGACGTCCCCGCTGGCTGAGGCAACGCCGTTCCGGATCGTCGCCGACGGAGTTGTCTCGCTCGATCCCACGGTGCCGATGGTTCCATTCACCTCGGTGTTCAGCACGGAGGACCGCGTTCCGGGGCCGGTGCAGCTCGTCGGGGTCGGCGCCTACCTGGCCGCCAACCTGACCTGGACGATCCCGCCGACCACGGACCTCGATCAGGTGATCATTCGCCGCAACGTCGGGAGCAAGGCGCCGACGACGGCCACCGGGACGCTCGTGTACGCGGGCACCGGGTACGCGGTGAAGGACACCGGGCTCGCGCAAGGTACGACGTACACCTACGCCGCCTGGATCAAGGACCGTGCCGGCCACTACAGCGCCCAGCCCGCGGTGAAGCAGCTGCTGGGCATGAAGTCGGGGATCAGCGTGACGTCGACGCTGCTCAACTACGGCGGTTCGATCACGATCAAGGGCAGCACGCTGCGGATCGACAACCTGGCGTACGCCGGGTTGCCGGTGAACGTCTACGTACGGCCGAAGAACTCGTCGAAGTTCACCCTGCTGGCGGCGCTCAAGACGTCGTCGACCGGGACGCTGTCGCTGACGCACAAGCCGCTCGTGTCATCGGTCTACATGCTGACGTTCCCGGGGAACGGGATCCTGATGGGCACCCGCACCGCCGACGTCACCGTCCAGGTCAAGCCGACGATCTCGGCCGCGCTCGCTCCCGCGACGATCAAGCTTGGCGCGACAACCGCGTTCAGTGGGTACGTCGCTCCCGCGCACGCCGGCCAGACGGTCTACCTGCAGCAGTACGGCAGCAAGGTCTGGAAGTCGATCGCCTCGGTCAAGCTGAGCACCTCGGGCAAGTATGCGTTCGGCATCAGGCCCGCTGTCCGCGGGCAGACGGCGTACCGGGTCTTCTTCGCCGGTGACGCCGACCACGCGCCGGCGTACACGGTGAACAAGATCGTCACTGTGCAGTAGTGCTCCAGGAGCCGCCAACTGTACCTCTGGGTACAGTTGGCGGCATGGAGACCGTCGAGCGGTTGATTCGCAGTACGCAGGAGTTGTTGTGGGAGCGGGGGTACGTCGGGACCTCGCCGAAGGCGATTCAGCGGGCCGCGGAGGCGGGGCAGGGGAGTATGTACCACCACTTCGCCGGGAAGGCGGAGTTGGCGAAGGCGGCGATCGAGCGGTCGGGGGCCGAACTGCGGGCCGCCGCCGACGAGCAGCTGAGTCGTGACGGGTCGGCGACCGAGCGGATCAGCGGGTACCTCAAGCGGGAGCGGGATGTGCTCCGGGGCTGCCGGGTCGGGCGGTTGACCGCGGATCCGGACGTGGTTGCGGATCCGGAGTTGCGGGCACCGGTGGCCGAGACGTTCGCGTGGTTGCGGACGCGGCTGGCGGAGGTCGTCGCGGAGGGCCGGCGGAACGGCGAGTACCCGGCGGGGCTCGATCCGGACCGGACGGCCGCGACGATCGCCGCCGTACTGCAAGGTGGGTACGTGCTGGCGCGGGCGGCCGGGTCGACCGAGCCGTTCGAGCTCGCTGTCCAGGGATTGGTCGACTTGTTGCCGGAGGCTACGAAATGAAGATCGGCGCGGTGTTCCCGCAGCTCGAGATCGGGGCGGACCCGAAGGTCGTGCGTGACTGGGCCACGACGGTGGAGGCGGCCGGGTACAGCCACGTGCTCGCCTACGACCACGTACTCGGTGCGGATCCGGCGCATCGCCCGGGCTGGACCGGGTACACCGACAAGTCCTTGTTCCACGAGGTTTTCGTCCTGTTCGGGTACCTCGCCGCGATCACCACCGACCTGGAGCTGGTGACCGGTGTGCTCGTGCTTCCGCAGCGGCAGACGGCGCTGGTCGCGAAGCAGGCCGCCGAGGTCGACGTACTGAGCGGCGGCCGGCTCCGGCTCGGCGTCGGCATCGGATGGAACTACGTCGAGTACGACGCACTCGGCGTGCCGTTCGAGAAGCGCGCGGCGCGGATGACCCAGCAGGTCGAGCTGCTACGCAAGCTGTGGGCCGAGCCGGTCGTCTCGTACGACGGCGACTTCGACCACGTCGAGGAGGCGGGCCTCAACCCGTTGCCGGGCCGGGAGATCCCGATCTGGTTCGGCGGCGGTGCGGACGCGGTACTGCGACGCACCGGCCGGATCGGTGACGGCTGGATGCCGCAGTCGGCGCCGGACGACAACGCGCGGCGGCAGGTCGCGATGATCCGCGAGGCGGCCGAGAAGGCCGGCCGCGACCCGGGCAGCATCGGGATCGAGGCACGGCTGTCGCTGGGCGCCGTACCCGAGCAGGACTGGCAGGCCTTCGCGGAAGGCTGGCGTGAGCTCGGCGCGACCCACCTCTGCATCAACACGATGAACATGGGCCTGGCCAAACCGGCCGACCATGCCGGCGTACTGAGTGAGGTCCTCCCTCAGCTCACGTAGTCGGCGAACGGGCTGCTGCGGAACCAGAACCGGAACTTCCGGGTCAACGGTGGCGGACCGATCAGCTCGACCCGGTTCGCGCGCAGAGCGGCGGCGTACCCGAGTCGTTTGAGGTGCAGGTCGACGAGCGTCGCCGCATCGGTCCGGCAGATCAGGTCCTCGACGTACCCGCTCGGCCGCACGCACAGTTCGGGCTGCGGGCGGCGCAGGATCAGCCAGTGAGTGTCGGCCGGGCGGTCGAGCAGCTCGAACTTCACCACCGTCGTCCCGTCGGGGATCCGGTCCACGTCGACGAGTTTCATCGTCGCCCACAGCACGTACGCCGGCTCCAGGTGCCCGGGCTCGATCTCGAGCCAGCGCGCACCCCACTGCCCCATGGCGTCGAGCACCGGCCGCAGCGCCTGTCCCATCTCGGTCAGCTGGTACGTCACCGCGCGACCGTCGACGGTACGACGGAGTACGCCGCGGCGCTCGAGCCCGTCCAGTCGCTGAGTGAGCAGTGCTGTGGAGATACCCGGCGCGCCCTGGCGGATCTCCTTGAACGTGCGGCACCCGTTCAGCAGGTTGCGCACGATGATCGGCGTCCATCGTTCCGCCAGCAGCTCGGAGCTCCTGGCGATCGGGCAGAACTGGCCGTACTCGCGCACGCTGCCAGCGTCACTCGCGCTCAGCCCGATGGCAACTTCAGAATCTGATGTTGCCGGACCTGTCACGGCCGGCCGACTGTGGAAGGGACAGTCAGGTGGATTGCTGAGAGGCGGTGGGGACGATGACAGGTCGCGCGCATGTGGTGGCGGCGGGTGCGGGCCGGGCCGCGGATCTTGGGGTGGCTCGGATGCGGGTGCTGGCCGACGACGCGGTCACCACGGCGTTCTCGCTGACCGAGTTCGCCGGCGAAACCGAAGGGCCGTGGACGATTCCACACCTGCACCAAGGCTTCGAGGAGTCGTTCTTCGTGCTCGACGGTGAGTTCACCTTCACGGTAGGCGGCGATCCGGTGCCGGCCGGCGCGGGGACGTACGTGCTGGTCCCGAAGAACACCGTGCACACGATCAGCGCCGGTCCCGGCGGAGGCCGTTTCCTGACCCTGATGGTGCCGGGCGGCCTGGAGAAGATGTTCCTCGAGCTCGCCGGCCTCCCGCCCAACGCGATCACGGATCCCGTGGCCCGCAAGGAGGTGTCGGCGCGCTACGACTCGATCCCCGTGTAGGGCCGGTGCGCGGTTGAGCCGCGGATTACGAGGGGGCACGGCAGGGTGATGATCTCGGTCGGACGGTCCGGGTGCTCGATCCGTTGCCGGAGCAGGTCGATGCCGGCCCCGACGATGCCGGGGACGGGCTGTTCCACCGAGGTCAGGTCGAACGACTCCCAGGCGGCCATGTCGGTGTTGTCGAACCCGATCACCCAGACGTCGTCCGGGACCGTCGCGCCGATCGCGCGGGCGCCGTCGAGAATGCCGAACGCGAGCAGGTCGGTGACCGTGTAGATCGCCGTCGGCGGCTTCTTCCGGGACAGCAGAGTGCGCGCCGCGGCGTGCCCGGAGGCGTGCGGTACGTCGACCGAGATCACGTTGCCCGGCTTGACCTTCACACCCGCGTCGGCGAGCGCGGCGCGGAACCCGAGGTCGCGATCGCGGGACGTGTTCCCGGTGTGGGTGAGTGTCACCAGCCCGATGTCGGTGTGCCCCGCGTCGACCAGGTACCGACCGGCGTCGTACGCGCCCTGCCAGTTGTCGCCGACGACCTGGTCGCAGTCGAGTCCGTCGATGCCGCGGTGCAGCAGCACGGTCGGCGTACCGGACGCGACCGCCATCGTGTGCAGCTTCGAGTCGTACGTCGCCGAGGTCAGCAGGAACCCGTCGACGAGGCGCTGCTGGAGGACCTCGGCGACCGACTCCTCGGGATCGTGCTCGATGTTCCACAGGATCATGTGCAGACCGAGCGAGCTCAGCACCCGGCCGATCTCGTCCAGCAGTTCGGCGTGGAACGGGCTGGTCACCCGGGTCATGAACACGCCGATGGTGTCGGTGCGCCCGGTCTTCATCGCGCGGGCCAGCGCGTTCGGCGTGTAGTTCGCGTCCTTGAGTACCTGCAGCACCCGGGCCCGGGTCTCCGGGTTGACCTTCGGGTTGTTGGTCAGCACCCGCGACACGGTCGCCTGCGACACCCCGGCCAGGCGTGCCAGATCGCGGCTCGTCGGTGGTCGTGACATCCTCCGCCTCCCCTCGTCCCGAGATCCGAACCCTACTGAAGAGTGTCCAGCTGAGGCGTTGACCACGCTGATCGACCTGTGTATACGTATTCAGTGTCTGAGGTGTATACGTATTCATCCCTCGCGGATGGGAGATTCCGGTGCAGACACAACTCTCTGACCTGAGCCGCCGCAGGTTTCTCGCCGGACTGACGGGACTGACCGCTGCCGGCCTGATGGCCGGCTGTGGTGGCAACGGCAACGCAAGCGGTGGTGGCGGGAAGAACACCATGACCTTCCTGAACTGGGAACAGGTCAAGGGCAACCCGCTGGAGCAGGCGATCAAGGCGTTCGAGAAGGAGTCCGGGACGCAGGTCACCATCCAGCCGGCGGTCACCCAGGAGTACGACACCAAGATGCGCACCCTGATCGCCGGCGGCAGTCCGCCGGACGTGATGCGGATCAACGACGACTTCGTCCGCGGTTTCTCCCAGCAGGGCGCGCTGCTGGACCTGAAGCCGTACATCGAGAAGGACAAGCTGGACACGACACAGTTCGCCAAGGAGACGTTCGAGTTCCCGCAGCAGCCCGACGGTTCGCACACCGCGTGGGTGCTCGGGTACGAACCCCGGCTGATCTTCTACAACGCCGACCTGTTCAAGGCGGCCGGCGTGCCGCTGCCGCCGACCACCTGGTCGTCGGTCGGCTGGACCTGGTCCGACTTCGAGGCCGCGGCGAAGAAGCTCACCGACCCGGCGAAGAAGCAGTACGGCGCTCTGGTGTACCTCGACACCGGCTACGAGCAGACGTTCACCGTGAACCACGGCAGCGAGACCGGCATCTTCTCCAAGGACGGCACGCAGTTCACGCTGCCCGGCGCGAAGGAGACCGAGGCGCTGCAGTGGGCGACCGACCTGACCTGCAAGGACAAGGTGCAGCCGCCGTGGTCGGCGCTGCAGCAGGACAACGTCCAGAACCAGATGTTCGCGCAGGGCAAGATCGCGATGATGTTCGCGACCTTCGGGACGGTTCCGTACCTGCGCTCGACGATCAAGGACTTCACCTGGGACGTCGCTCCGCCGCCGGCCGACGTGGAGCAGAAGACCGAGTCCAGCGTGATCGTGTTCTGCATCCCGAAGAAGGCGAAGAACCCGGACGCGGCCTGGGGCCTGCTCAAGTACCTCGCGAGCGAGGCCGGCGGGAAGATCCTGCTGCAGGGCGGCGCGTTCACGCCGATCAACCTGAAGGCCGCGGCCGAGCTGGCGCCGAACGGCAAGGCACCCGCGCACATCGGGCTGTTCGCCGAGGCGGCCAAGCACCTGACCGCGACCAACCAGACCAAGAACACGATCGGTGCCCGCGAGTTGTACCGGCCGGCGCTGGACACGGCGTACAACTGCGAGAAGCCCGTCGGTGACGTGCTCCAAGGCGTCAAGTCCCAGGTGGAGAACGCCTTGAAGGGTTGAGATCGATGGCAACCATCACGATGGCGCGGGACCGCGGCGCGGTGCAGGTCGCCGACGTCCGCCGGGCCCGCCGGAAACAGAACCTCACCGGGTGGCTGTTCATCAGCCCGATCGTGATCGGGGTGGTGGCGTTCCAGTTCTTCCCGATCCTGGTCTCGATGGCCGCCTCGCTGACCGACTGGAACGGGATCGCGGCCCCGAAGTTCGTCGGGCTGAAGAACTTCACCGAGATGTTCAGCGACGACCCGCTGTTCCTGCAGACCTTCAAGAACACCGTGTACTTCACGCTCGCGAGCATCCCGTTGACGATCGGGATCGGGCTGGTGCTGGCGTTGCTGTGCGCCCGGCCGATCCGGGGCGTCGCGTTCTTCCGGACGGCGTACTTCGCGCCGTACGTGACGAACGTCGTGGCGATCGGGTTCGTCTGGTTCTGGTTCTTCCAGCCGGACAACGGGGTGATCAACGGGCTGTTGCAGCAGGTCGGCATCGACGGCCCACAGTGGTTGTCGAGCTCGAGCTGGGCGATGCCGGCGGTGGTCATGGTCAGCGTCTGGCAGGGCATCGGCTACCCGATGATCATCCTGCTCGCCGGTCTGCAAGGCCTCCCGGCCGAGTACTACGAGTCCGCGAAGATCGACGGCGCCGGAGCGTGGCAGCGGCTGCGGTTCATCACGCTGCCGCTGCTGACCCCGCATTTCCTGTTCCTGCTGATCACGCAGTTCATCTCGTCGTTCCAGGTGTTCGGCCTGATCTACGTGATGACCAAGGGCGGGCCGGGGCATGCCACCAGCGTCTACATCTACAACATCTATCAGAACGCGTTCAGCTACGGGAAGGTCGGCTACGCCTCGGCGATGGCGTGGATCCTGTTCGTGGTGATCGCGGCCATCACTTTCCTGCAGTGGAAGTTGCAGAAGAGGTGGGTGTTCTATTCATGAGGATCGTTGGCAAGACCTCGCAGTACGTCGTGATGTCGCTGTTCGCGCTCGCGTTCCTGGCGCCATTGGTGTGGATGATCAGCGCGTCGCTGCGGCCGGAGGCGAAGGTGCTGAGTGTGCCGCCGAAGTTCCTGCCGACCGACACCCAGTGGAGCAACTACGGGCAGGTGTTCGAGCTGATCCCGGTGTTCCTCTGGAACAGCGTGAAGCTCGCCGGGCTGAACGTGATCGGGATCCTGATCGTCGCGTCGATGGCCGGGTACGCGTTCGCGCGGCTGCGGTTCGCCGGCCGGGACGTGGCGTTCATGGTGCTGCTCGCGACCTCGATCATCCCGGGCATCGCGTACCTGATCCCGCAGTACATCGTGTTCCAGCACATCGGCTGGGTGGACACGCAGTACCCGCTGTGGGTGCCGAAGGTGCTCACGCCGGTGTTCGCGACGTTCCTGATGCGGCAGTCGTTCCTGACGATTCCGAACGAGCTCGAGGACGCCGGCAAGATCGACGGTGCCTCCACGTTCGGCATCTACTGGCGGATCATGCTGCCGCAGACCAAACCGGCGCTGGCCGCGATCGGGGTGTTCACGTTCCTGGAGTCCTGGAACGACCTGTTCGGCCCGCTGATCTACATCACGTCCGAGAACCTGCAGACGCTGCCGGTGGCGCTGGCCCAGTTCCAGGGCGAGTACTTCACCCAGATCAGTCTGCTGATGTGCGGTGCGACGGTGTCCGTCGTACCCGTCATCGCCGTCTTCCTCTTTGCCCAGCGGTATTTCATCCAAGGCATCACGATGACAGGAATGAAGGGGTGAGCATCGTGCCCGAACGGGTCGTTGCCATGCAGATCGGAGCCATCTCGTTCGTCGACGAAGGCGTCGACCGGACACTCGACATCCTGGCCGAGCGCGGCGCGGTGAACGCGCTGTTCCTGGCCACCCCGACCTGGACCCGGGGCACCGGCGGTCGCCAGATCCCGGGGCACCCGATCCCGGACCACGGCGTCCAGGAGTACGACCTCGGCTGGGTCGGCGGAAACTACGCGACGACGCACCCGCAGTACTACGGAAACACGGTCCTCGGCGCGGCCGGACAGGCGCCGGAACATCCGGAACTCGACCTGCTCGGTGAGGTGATTCCGAAGGCCCGGGAACGCGGGATCAAGTCGTTCGCGTGGATGGAGGAAAGCGGCGGCGCGCGCCAACTGCGCACGTACCCGAACTTCGCGAAGGTGCTCGAGGTGGACGCCTGGGGCCGGCCCGGCCGCCGGCCGTGCTTCAACAACCCGGACTACCGCAACTGGCACCTCGGCTTCGTCGAGGACTACCTGCAGAGCTACGAGCTCGACGGACTCGCCTGGTGCTCGGAGCGGCCCGGCCCGTTGAACCTGCTGATGCAGAGCACGCCCGAGGTGGCGGAAATCGGCTGCTTCTGCCCGCACTGCCGGGCTCTCGGCCGCGAGCGCGGGATCGACGTGAACCGGGCGATGCAGGGCTACCGCGAGCTGGTCGACTGGAACCAGCGGGTGGGTGCCGGTGAGCGTCCGGTCGACGGAGCGTTCGTGACGTTCTGGCGGATCCTGCTGAACTTCCCCGAAGTACTGGCCTGGCAGACGTTGTGGACCGAGAGTCAGCGGCAGCTGTACCGCGACATCTACGGGGTCGCCAAGGCGCTCTCGCCCGAGGTGCAGGTGGGCTGGCACGTGTACCACAACATCTCGTTCAGCCCGTTCTACCGGGCGGACCAGGACTACACCGAGATGGCGAAGTTCTCCGACTTCATCAAGGTGGTGATCTACAACAACTGCGCGGGTCCGCGGTTCTTCACCTGGATCAAGAGCATCTGCGGCGCGCTGTTCGCCGACGCCGAGCCCGAGGACGTCTACCCGTTGATGATGAAGCTGCTGCAGCTCGACGAGGGGTCGTACGAGAAGCTGCCGCAGACCGGGTTCACCGCGGATTACGTACGCCGGGAGACCGCGCGCGCCGTCGCCGGTGTCGGGGGTCAGAGCAAGATCTACCCGGGCATCGACATCGACATCCCGGTCGGTGTCGCGAAGCAGCGTGGTCTGGAGTCGCCGCGGGATCTCGGAACCAAGATCAACTGGGACGACAACGAGGGCGAGCTGACCGCGTGCACCCGGGAGTCGGTGCGGGACGCGACGCTGGCCGCGTTCGAGGGCGGCGCGGAAGGCGTCGTACTGAGCCGGAAATACTCGGAAATGCTGCTGGACAACCTTTCCGGGGCGGGCGACGCGGTCCGGAGCCTGCCGTGAAGCCCTGGTACCACAGGACGTTCCGCTGGGCGCAGACGAACCTCACCGAGAAGGACCCGGCCCGGTACGACGCCGAGTGGTGGCGCGAGCAGTGGCGCCGTACCAAGGTCCAGGGGGTGATCGTCAACGCCGGCGGGATCGTCGCGTACTACCCGAGCAGGTTCGAGTTGCAGCACCGGGCGGAGTACCTCGGCGACCGTGATCTCTACGGTGAGGTCGTCGAGGTCGCGCGCTCGGAAGGTCTGACGGTCCTGGCGCGGATGGACTCCAACCGCGCACACCAGCCCTTGTACGACGCGCATCCCGACTGGTTCGCGATCGATGCCGACGGCAACCCTTACCGAGCCGGCCGGCTGTACGTCGCCTGCGTCACCGGCCCGTACTACAAGGACTTCCTGACCGGGATCCTCGAGGAGATCATCGAGCGGACCGTGCCGGACGGCCTCACCGACAACAGCTGGAGCGGTCTCGGCCGCGAGCACATCTGCTACTGCCCGAACTGCCGCGACGGCTTCGGCCAGGAGCTTCCGGCCGCACCCGACTGGGACGACCCGGTCTACAAGCAGTGGATCCGCTGGAGCTACGACCAGCGGCTCGCGGTCTGGGACCTGAACAACGAGGTGACGCGTCGCGCCGGCGGTCCGGACTGTCTGTGGATCGGTATGAACGGCGGAGAGGTCGTTGCGCAGAGCAAGCGGTTGCGGGACGACACGGAGATCTGCCGGCGCGCTCGGATCTTCCTGCTCGACTCGCAGTGGCGGCACGAGGAATCCGGTTTCCAGGCCAACGCGGACTCCGGGAAACGGCTGCACGGAATGCTCGGTCCGGAAACCCTGATTCCGGAAAGTACCGCGATGTACGACGCCGGTGTCCCGACGTTCCGGCTCGGCAGCAAGCCCGCGCCGGAGGCGCGGATGTGGGCGATCGAGGGCTGGGCCGGCGGCATCCAGCCGTGGTGGCACCACATCGGGTCCGTGCACGACGACCGGCGGCAGTACGCGACCGCCGAGCCGCTGTTCAGCTGGCACGAGGCGCATCAGGAGTTCCTGGTCGATCGCGAGCCGGTCGCCACGGTCGGCCTGTTCTGGAGTCAGCGCAGTGTGGACTTCCACGGAAAGAACGACCCGGAAACGGTGAGCCAGCTGCCGTATCGCGGGTGGGTGGACGCGCTCGTTCGAGCGCGTATTCCGTACCTACCCACGGCGGTCGTCGACGAGCGGTTCGACGTGCTCGTGGTGCCCAACGTCGGTGTGCTGACCGAAGAACAGATCGGCGCACTGCAGGCCTACGTGGAAGGTGGTGGCCGGCTGGTCGTAACGGGTGAATCGGGGGTTTACGACGAGTGGGGCGACCACCGGGACGAGTGGGCGCTGGGCGAACTGCTGGGTGTCCGGCATCAAGGAAAACGTTTTGGCGACGGGGCGGTGACCGACTGGGAGAACCACGGCAGTCACAGCTACCTGCGGATCGAGGACCGATCGGTCTTCGACGAGGACACCGACGTGCTGCCGTTCGGCGGGCAGCTCGAGGTGGTCGAGACAGTGTCCGGAAAAGCAGTGTCCGGAAAAGCGGTGCCCGGAAAGGCGCTGACCTGGATTCCGCCGTTTCCGATCTATCCGCCGGAGAAGTCGTGGATGGCCGAGCCGCGCAGCGACGTACCGGCGCTGGTGCTGGGCGAGCGGACGGCGTACCTCGCCGCGGACCTGGACCGGCTGTACGCGAAGTACCACCACCCGGACCACGGCAAGGTGCTCGCGAACCTGGTCCGGCACGACGGCATCCCGCTGCGGGTCGACGGCGCCGGCGTCCTGGACTGCCAGCTCTACCGGCAGGGCGACCGGCACGTGCTGCACCTGGTGAACCTCGACCAGGGCGGCGCCTGGCGCGGCCGTCTGCAGGAGTTCACCCCCGCCGGACCGTTCACGGTGTCGCTCAGGGTGAGCGGCTCGCGGGCCCGGTTCCTCGTCTCGGGCGGTGAGGTGGCGGTGCAGGAGACGGATGGCTGGATTACGGTCGGGGTAGACCGGATCACCGATCACGAAGTCGTAGTACTGGATTAAGGAGCCTCCTGTGTCAGTCGACGTCACCGGCCCGATGAACGAGCGGTACGACGAGATCCTCACCGAGCGTGCGCTCGGCCTGATCGAGACGCTGCACCGCGCGTACGACGGGCGGCGGCGGGAGCTGCTCGAGCGCCGCAAGCAGCGGGTCGCGGAGATCGCGGCCGGGGCCTCGCTGGGGTTTCTGACCGACACCAAGGACATCCGGGACGACCCGGAGTGGCGGGTCGCGCCCGCCGCTCCGGGCCTCGTCGACCGGCGGGTGGAGATCACCGGGCCGACGGACCGGAAGATGACCATCAACGCGCTGAACTCCGGCGCGAAGGTCTGGCTGGCCGACCAGGAGGACGCGAACACGCCGACCTGGGAGAACGTCGTCGGCGGGCAGTTGAACCTGCTGGACGCGATCACCCGCCGGATCGACTTCAGCACCGACACGAAGAGCTACGCGCTGAAGCCGGACGCGGAGCTCGCGACGATCGTCGTCCGGCCGCGCGGCTGGCACCTGCCGGAGAAGCACATCCTGGTCGACGGCGAGCGGACGTCCGGCGCACTGGTGGACTTCGCGCTGTACTTCGCGGCGTGCGCGCAGCTGCAGCTCGACCGGGGGCAGGGACCGTACTTCTACCTGCCGAAGATGGAGTCGCACCTCGAGGCCAGGCTCTGGAACGACGTGTTCGTGACGGCGCAGGAAGCGCTCGGGATCCCGCGCGGGACGATCCGGGCGACGGTGCTGATCGAGACCTACCCGGCCGCGTTCGAGATGGAGGAGATCCTCTACGAGCTGCGCGAGCACTCCGCCGGCCTGAACGCCGGCCGCTGGGACTACATGTTCAGCGTGATCAAGACGCACCGCACCCGGGGTACGGCGTTCCAGTTGCCGGACCGCAACAGCGTGACGATGACGGTGCCGTTCATGCGCGCGTACACCGAACTGCTGGTGCGGACCTGCCACAAGCGCGGTGCGCACGCGATCGGCGGGATGGCGGCGTTCATCCCGAGCAAGGACCCGGCCGTCAACGAGCAGGCGTTCGCGAAGGTCCAGGCCGACAAGACCCGCGAGGCCGGTGACGGCTTCGACGGTTCGTGGGTCGCGCACCCGGGCATGGTCGAGACCTGCCGCGCCGTCTTCGACTCGGTGCTCGGCGAGCGCCCGAACCAGGTCGACAAGCTCCGCGAGGACGTCTCGGTGACCGCCGACCAGCTCCTCGACGTCGCCGCCACGCCCGGTGCCGTGACCGAGGCCGGCCTGCGCAACAACGTCAGCGTCGCCGTGCAGTACCTGGCCGCCTGGCTCGAAGGCACCGGCGCGGTCGGAATCTTCAACCTGATGGAGGATGCGGCCACCGCGGAGATCTCGCGTTCGCAGATCTGGCAGTGGCGCCAGGACCAGGTCGTCCTCGACACCGGCGACACCATCACCACCGAGCTGGTCGAGCGCATCGCCGACGAGGAGATCGCCAAGCTCGGTACGCCGGAGCGCTACGCTGCCGCCCGCGCACTGTTCCTCGAGGTGGCGCTGGCCGACGAGTACGTCGACTTCCTGACGCTGCCGGCGTACGAACGCTTCAGCTGACACCTGACCTGACGCACCTGACGCTTCGCCTGACAGGGAGTCTGCCGCCGCCGACCACTGGTCGAGACCAGTCCGTGGCTGGTCCTTCCCCGCCTACTGCGCGGCACTCGGCGCGGCATCTCGCCGCACGGGTGCAAAGGCCACGATGCTCCGCATCGAGACCTTCGCCCCCGCGCGCCGAGCTACCGCGCCGAGCACCTGCTCGCTACGGCGCGGAAGGACCAGCCACGGACTATTACGGTAATGGCCGTAAAACGTTGACTTCGCGCCCTGGCGGCCCTACGGTCCCGACCATAAGTCGAGTTCCGGACGCCAGAAAGGCGGCACTCCCTTGACGAAGCGCTCGGTTTCCCCTGCCGGTCAGACGCGGCGCGACTTCCTGCGACTGTCCGGACTGACCGTGGCCGCGCTCGGCGGCAGCTGGTCCCTGACCGGCTGTGGTTTGTTCGGCGACGACAGCAAGGCGTCCGACGGCCAGTCGACGCTGACGATCGACTACGTGCCGGTCGAGGTGCTCGACCCGCAGGTGATCACCAACGGCATGTGGATCCTCAGCCGCGGGATCTCCGAGGGCCTGGTCACCCAGAACGAGAAGGGTGACGGCGTCCAGCCGGCCGTCGCCAGTGAGTGGAAGGTCTCCGACGACCATCTGACCTACACCTTCACGCTGCGCGACAACGCCCAGTGGTCGGACGGGAAACCGGTCGTTGCCCAGGACTTCGAACGCACCTACAAGCGGCTGTTCACCCCCGCCGGCGGCTCGGCCGGCGGTACGACGCTCGGCGCGAACAGCTACCAGACCGCGACCGGGATCAAAGGCGCGCAGGACTTCCTGGCCGGCGTACTGACCGACTGGACGAAGGTCGGTGTGCACGCGAACGGCGACCACGAGCTGGTCCTCACGCTGGCGAACCCGAACCCGGACTTCCTGCTCGCGCTCACCCACCCGGCGATGCTGCCGCTGCCGATGGATCTGGTCGAGGGCAAGCCGAAGGAGTGGCAGAACCCGCCGAACTACGTGTCCAACGGCCCGTACACGGTGAAAGAGTGGGTGGCGAACTCGAAGCTGATCCTGGTGCCGAACGAGAAGTACTGGGACCGCGACAAGGTCAAGATCGGCCGGATCCAGGTCAACCTGGTCGAACCGAGCGCGGCCGCGACCGCGACGGTGCCGTACGAGAACGGCGAGACCGACCTGGTCCAGCTCGCCGGGCCCGACGTCCTGCGGTTCCAGAAGGACGCGAACCTGTCGAAGCAGCTCCAGCAGACCGCGAACTACAGCATCCTGTACCTCGCCAAGCTGCGCAGCCAGCACAAGGCGATGGAGGACGTCCGCGTCCGCAAGGCGCTGTCGCTGGCGCTGGATCGCAAGACGCTGGCCGGCGTACAGCCCGGGCAGGAACCGGGCGTCTCACTGGTGACCAGCCGGACGGCGGGCTGGGACGAGAGCATCGGCATCAAGGAGGACGTCGCCGAGGCGAAGCGGTTGCTCGCCGAGGCGGGGTACCCGAACGGTCAGGGTCTGCCGCCGGTGCGGGTGCTGGTCGGCGTACCGGACACGACGCTCGCCGACGCCATCGTGGACAGCTGGACCAAGCAGCTCGGTATCAAGGCGAGCGTCGACCACGTCGAGGCCGGCGTCTACACCGAGCGGCGGTGGCAGGTCCAGAAGGGCAACTACATCGGCTTCTACTACGGCACGTTCGCCGGGCTGCCGACGTGGCCGACGATGGTGGGCTCGCTGTGGTCGCCGAAGAACGTGCAGGAGATCAGCCTGCCGAGCGACCAGTGGCAGAAGTACCAGGCGCTGCAGGACGACAAGAACCTCAAGCCGGCCGACAAGACCGCGCAGCTGAACGCGATCCTCGCGGCCCACGCCTCGGCTCCCGCGCGCGAGATCGGCGCCCTGGTGGACAAGGCGAACCTCGAGGCGGACGACGCGAAGCGGATGGACCTGTACAAGCAGGCCGCGAAGCTGCGCGAGGAGCAGTACCTGTATCTGCCGGTGCTCTGGCTGAGTCTGTTCCACGCGGTCAAACCGAAGGTGCACGGGCTGCAGCTCCGGGCGTACCCGGACTACTTCTACCTCAAGCCGCTGAGCGTAGGGGAGTGACGTGGGCCTCGCCGTGTACCTCGGCAAGCGGGTGGTCCGGCTGGTGCTGTCCCTGGTCGCGGTCTCGATCCTGACCTTCACCCTGCTGCAGCTCGCACCCGGCAACTTCGCGGACCTGCAGCGGGTGAACAGCGGCGCCACCAACTTCGGTGGCGTCGGCACCGAGTCGATGGTCGGCGAGCTCGAGTCCAGGTACGGCGCCGACGTACCGGTCTGGAAGCAGTACCTGATCTTCATGAAAGGCGCGGTCGTCTGGGACTTCGGACCGTCGTACAAGTACGCCAGCCGGAACGTGCAGGACATCATCGCGGAGGCGTTCCCGGTGTCGGCCACGCTGGCGCTGCTGGCCGTCGTACTCGCGCTGCTGATCGCCGTACCGGTGGGAGTGTTCGCGGCGTTGCGGCAGAACTCGAAGTCGGACCACACGACGATGTTCGTGGTCACCCTCGGGCATGCGCTGCCGAGCTACCTGTCCGCGGCGTTCATGATCCTGCTGTTCTCGGCGACGCTGAAGTTGTTGCCGTCCGGCGGCTGGAACGGCCCGAAAGACCTGATCCTGCCGGTGCTCGCGCTCAGCCTCGGTCCGGCCGCGGTGCTGGCGCGGTACGTGCGGTCGAGCATGCTGGAGACGCTCCGCGAGGAGTACGTCACCGCGGCGCTGGCCAAGGGCGGCCCCTGGCGTACCGTCGTCGTCCGGCACGCGCTGCGCAACTCGCTGATCCCGCTGGTGACCGTGGCCGGTCCGCTGTTGGCAGCGCTGATGACGGGCACCGTGTTCGTCGAAGCACTGCTGCGGATCCCCGGCCTCGGGCTGTACTTCGCCAACGCGGCGGCCAGCCGGGACATGCCGTTGCTGATGGGTACGGCGCTGTTCTTCGCACTGATCCTGATGCTGACCAACCTGGTCGTGGACCTGGTCTACGGGTTCCTCGACCCCCGGATCCGCACCGTGGGAGGTGGGTCCCATGACGGCGACTGAAGGCGTCGAGGCGGCCGGCGAACTGGCCACCGGCACCGCCGGAGAGCCCGAACCGATCGAGCCCGAATCCATCGAGCTCGGGACGACCGCGCGCGGGCCCTGGTCGCGGGCGTGGTCGCGGTTTCGCAAGCACCGGTTGGCGTTCGGCAGCCTGATCTTCTGCGGGTTGCTGATCGTCACCGCGATCGCCGCGCCACTGATCGCGCCGTACGGCTATGAAGAGACCGACATCCAGCACAAGCTGGCCGGACCGGGCGCGGAAGGGCACTTGCTGGGTACCGACCTGCTCGGCCGCGACATTCTCAGCCGGTTGATCTACGGGCTGCAGACGGCGCTGACCGTCGCGTTCGGTGCCGAGCTGACGGCGCTCGTACTGGCGTTGGCGATCGGGCTGCTCGCCGGCTATCTCGGCGGCCGCGTCGAGCAGGTGCTGATGGCCTTCACCGACGTGATGTACGCGTTCCCGAGCTACCTGTTCGCGGTCGTGATGGTCACGGTGCTCGGCCGCAGCATCTTCGCGTTGGTGGTCGCGATCGGGATCGCGTCCTGGGTCACGCAGGCCCGGTTGGTCCGCGCGCAGGTGATGACGCTGAAGGAACGCGAGTACGTCGAGGCGGCGCGGTCGATGGGAGCGAAGGGCAGCACGATCGCGATCCGCTACATCCTCCCGAACGCGATCGGGCCCATCCTGGTGACCACCAGCTTCGCGATCCCGGCCGCGATCGCCGCCGAGGCCGGGCTGGCGCTGCTCGGACTCGGTGTCCAGCCGCCGACACCGTCCTGGGGCGCGATGATCAGCGAGGGCAGCCGGTACCTGCTGGCGGCGCCGCACATGCTGGTCGCGCCGGCAGTGCTTTTCGCCTTGACCCTGCTGGCGTTCACCTGGATCGGTGACGGCCTACGGGACGCGTTCGACCCGAGTGGGGAGCAGCGATGAGCGAGGAACCCCTGCTGTCCGTCCGCGACCTGCGGACCACGTTCGGCGGTTCATTGACCGCGGTCGATGGCGTGTCGTTCGACGTCCGCCGTGGACAGGCTCTGGCGGTCGTCGGTGAGAGCGGCAGCGGCAAGAGCGTCACCATGCGCAGCCTGATGGGCATCCTGCCGCGGACCGGGCGGATCACCGGAGGCCAGGCGATGTTCGGCGGCCGGGACCTGCTGTCGATCGGCGAGAAGGAGCTGCGCCGGGTCCGTGGCCGGGAGATCGCGATGGTCTTCCAGAGCGCGATGGAGGCGATGAACCCGACGCTGACGCTGGAGCGGCAACTCACCGAACACCAGCTCTGGCACGGCCTGTGCACGAAGGCGGAAGCGCGCAAACGTGCGATCCGGGCGCTCGGCGACGTCGGAATCCCGGACCCGGAGAAGCGGATCCGCACCTATGCGTTCCAGTTGTCCGGCGGGATGCGGCAGCGGGCGATGATCGCGATGGCGATGGTGACCGAACCGGCGCTGCTGATCGCCGACGAACCGACGACCGCCGTCGACGTCACCGTACAGCGGCAGATCCTCGACCTGCTCAAGGATCTGAAGGACCGCGGTACCGGCGTCATCATGGTCACCCACGACCTCGGAGTCGCGCGTTACTTCTGCGACGACGCGGTGGTGATGTACGCCGGTCGCGTGGTCGAACGGGCGCCGATGGATCGGCTGCTCGACGACCCACGTCATCCGTACAGCGTCGGACTGCTCGGGTCCGGCGTCGAGGTCGGCGGCCGGGACCTGCCGCTGAAGCCGATCCCCGGTAGCCCACCCGACCTGTCCAGGCGCCCGGCCGGCTGCCCGTTCCATCCGCGCTGCACGCGGGCCGAGATGCCGCGATGCGGCACCGAACAAGAGACTTTGACCATCGGTCCCGGCCGGGACGCTGCGTGCTGGAAGGTGGCCGTCGATGCCTGACGAACTGGTCCGCGCCGAGTCCGTGACCAAGGTCTTCCGGACCCGCGCCGGCGACGTACGCGCTGTTGACGACGTCTCGTTGACGGTACGCCGTGGTGAGACGCTCGGGCTCGTTGGCGAGAGCGGGAGCGGTAAGTCCACGATGGCCCGGTTGGTGATGGGTCTGCAGGCGCCGACGTCGGGGCGGGTGGAGTTCGACGGAAAGGATCTCGGGAAGCTTCCGGCGCGGGAGCTGCGGGTGCTGCGGCCGCGGATGCAGATGGTGTTCCAGAACCCGTACGGGTCGTTGCTTCCGCATTTCAGTGCTATCGGCAACGTGATGGAGCCTTTGCGGTTGCACGAACGGGGAGATCAGGCGTCGCGGCGTCAGAAGGCGCTCGAGTTGCTTGACCTGGTGGGGATCAACACTCGGCACGCGGAGCTTTATCCGCGGCAGTTCTCCGGTGGGCAGCAGCAGCGGATCGCGATCGCGCGCGCTCTGGCGCTCGAGCCCGAGCTGCTGGTTTGTGACGAGCCCACGTCGTCGCTGGACGTGTCGATCCAGGCGCAGATCTTGGAGTTGTTCACGGATTTGCGGCATCGGCTCGGCCTGTCGTTCCTGTTCATCTCCCACAACCTCGCGGTCGTCGAACGGCTGGCCGACCGAGTAGCCGTCATGAACAAAGGCCGAGTCGTCGAGGAGGACACCGCCGAAAACCTCTTCCGAGCCCCCAAAGACGACTACACCCGACAACTCCTCTCCGCCGTCCTCCCCATCCGCCAGTAACCACCCACGCACGCGGCATCTCGTGGCGAGACTGGGGGAGGATCTTCTGCCCGATTCGGGTAGAAGATCCTCCCCAGACCAGCTATTACTGAGTGACTGCCTTGGTGATCGCGTCGGCGATCGTGTGGGTTTGGGCCTCTGTACCCAGTAAGTAAGGCTGCGGGAGCCAGATGGTGTCGGTGGAGACCTGGTCGGCGTTGGGGCAGCTCGCCTCGGGGTATGGCTGGCCAAGGCGGTCCGTGATCGCCTTGGACTCCCGGAGTACGGCGGCGTTTCGGTGCAGTGGGACGTAGCCGGAGGAGGCTCGGGTGATGCCGGCGGAGGTGAGCGACTCGAGGACAGCCTCGCGTCGGCCAGGGACCCGGAGCATGAACAGATGCCGGCCATGCGCCGTGATCGCGGGATCTTCCGGCGCGAGTTGGATGCCGTCGACCGGACCGAGTAGATCGGTGAGTAAGCGCGCGTTACGTTCGCGAACGACCTGCAGCGCAGGATGACGCCGGAGCTGGACCCGCAGGATCGCCGCCTGGAACTCGGTCAGTCGCAGGTTGTACCCGACCGCCTCGTGCTGATACCACCCACCGCCCGGCACCCGCCCGACGTTCACCAGCGAGTACACCGCCCCGGCCAACTCCTGCGAATCGGTGAGGACAGCACCGCCCTCCCCGGCCGTGATGTTCTTGCTGCTCTGGAAGCTGAACGTGCCGAGATCGCCGATCGCACCGACCGCGCGCCCCTTGTACGCCGCTCCATGCGCCTGCGCCGCGTCCTCGACGATCGTCAGACCATGCCGCGCCCCGAGCGCGGTGAACGCATCGAGATCCGCCGGCCGCCCCGCGAGATGCACGACGACAACCGCCTTCGTCCGCTCGGTGATCGCGGCCTCGGTGGCAACCGGATCCAGCAGGTGCGTATCCGGGTCGACGTCCGCGAACACCGGCACCGCACCCACGAACAGCGCCGCCGACGCGGTCGCGATGAACGTGTACGGCGGCACGATCACCTCGTCGCCGATGCCGACCCCGGCGGCGCGCAACGCCACCGCGATCGCCAGCGTCCCGTTCGCCAGACAGACCGCGTGCTCGGCCTGCTGGTACTCCGCGAACTCCCGCTGGAAGGTGGCGACGACATCCCCGCTGGTGCTGCCCCACTGGCCCGAATTCAGGACGTCCAGCAGCGCCTTCGCCTCGTCATCGCCGTACTCGGGCCACTCCGGCATCTCAGAGATCATGGTGTGATCACCCATCTGTTGTTTCCGGCCACGATGTCCGCGGTCAGTTCGGTGAAGGTCCGTCCGAAGCGGAGCACCGTCCGCGCCGATCCCTCGCCCTCTTTGACGATCGGGTCCCCGCCGGTCGGCACCGCGAGCAGGATCGCGGCGCCCGGCATCGGCTGCACGGCCTCAGCCCGCACCGTGAGACCGTCCGGATGCGGCTCGACCGACAGTACGACGCCGCGCCGGCCCCGCTCCCACTCGTTGATCCGCCCGGCCGTCCACCACGGCATCCCGCGCCGGCGGGCCTCCTCGGCGAGCTCGAGGCAGGCCGCGCGGGTCGGCGGGCGAAGGTGAAGGTGCGGCCCGTGGAACAGGAAATGCGCGACGCCGTGTACTGCCTGCGCGCCGTCCAGGATCACGTCGCGGACGGCGGTGTGCCCGGCCCACGCGAGATCCTGGGTGTGCAGCGGAAGGTTCAGTACGTCGTAAAACCGGTTGCCCTCAGCAACCGGCGCGATCGGGAACGACACGTGGGAAGCGCCGAACGGGAACCCGATGTCACCTTGTTTGCTCGGCCCGCGCGACTCGTCGATCTGCAGACCCAGCCGCTCGCACCAGGTGTAGAACTCGGTCCAGCCTTCCCAGCGGGTGTAGTGGTTCTTGTTCGAGATGATCTGCTCGGTCCCGGTGACGGCCTGCGCCCACGCGTACTGTGCGCGGATGAAGGGCCAGCCCCAGACCGCGAGGTCTGCGTCGGCCATCGCGTTGTAATGCAGCGCATTCTCGTGCCCGGCCGCCGTGATCTCCGCATACAGATCCTGCGAGTAGCCACCGGGGAACACGTGGCACCAGGTGACCTGAACGCCGGCCTCGGCGAACGCGTCGAGGGCGGCGCGGCCGTGGTCCTCGACGTTCTGGTCGGAGTCGTGCGACATGTGCGCGACCGCGTCGACACCGGACGGCCAGTACCAGAGCCACGGCACGACGGCACCTGCGTGCTCCGCACTCCACCACAGACTCTGCGCGAACAGCGCACACCACCAGTCCGCCTGCGGCTGGTCGAACATCGGTACGGCGCTCGGCGGTGGATACGTGTGCTCGTACGGCGTCACGTGGTCGGGCTCACCCGGTGGCATCGCGCGGTCGCGGTCGAAGCTGAGCGCCATGCCGTCCTCGCACTTGAGGATGCCGTCGTCGATCGGCGCGGTCCCGTCCGCGGCAGGTTCGCCGTCCGCGCTGACGGCGTACCCCTGCTGGATCCGGACGATGGTCTGCCAGAGGTCGACGCCGTACGTCAGGACGATGCCGGCGCCGAGCCGGCGAACCGTGGCCGCGGCGGCGCCGTCCTGCCAGCGCGCGATGACCTCGGCGTCCTCGCTGGTCAGCCGGCTCCCGCCATGCGCATGGAGGGCGGTCGGCGGCACGGACGACCAGACCGAACCGTTGGTGACGGTGACGTGGTCCTCCAGCACGGACTCGTACGCCGAGACACCCGCGAGCGTGGACATCGGGCCGGGATCGCCCGCGATGATCAGCGCACCGCCGGCACGCACCCATTGCTCGAGTTCAGTGGACGGGTTCGCGTCCGGGGTGGTTGCGAAAACGAGCACGGAGACGTCGTCGGGCGGCGCGGCCGCCGCGTCCGGGGAGATCGACCGGTACGGCAGCCGGAGATGTCCGAGCACCTCGGTCAGGTAGACCCACCAGGCATCCTGACCCGCCTGGTGAGCCCGCTCGATCGCCGCCTGGTCGTCCACCACTGCGACTACGGGAAGAGGTTCTGGCACGCGAACTACCCTGCCCGAGGCATTCACCTTCGGCAAGACCTAAATAGCTGTTATGGACGACCGTAATAACTAATGAGGCAGCTTCTCGACCAGGAGCTGGTACGGCCTCGGTGGTCGGCCGAGCTTGTTCGAGCGGGGTGGCGGCATCGGCCAGGCCAGTCCTTCGTCGACCAGCGTGCTCAACGTCCGGCGCGCGGTGCGCAGGGTCACACCGAGCAGCTCGGCGACCTTCTCGGCGTCGACGATCCGCTCGGTGTCGTTCGCGTTCTCGAGTTGCTCGGCCAGCGAGGCCAGGATCTGCAGCGCCCGCGAGTCCTCCTGCACCGGCCGCTCGGCGGCGCGGGCGCGTTCGCCGGGGACCTGCAGGACGAAGCCGTGCGGACCGACCACGAACGCGGTGCTGCCGCCCGCTGCCTTGTCGACCGCGGACTGCGCGTTCACCTCCGCCTCGCGGGTCGACGTACCGAGGCCGATGCCGATCTCCAGCCGGATCCCGAGCTCCTCGGAGATCCGGTCCAGGAACGGTGCCATCGACAAGTTGTCGGTGGCCAGCCGCAGCGAGCCCATCGTCGTGACGATCAGGAAGCTGTGCTCGTCGCGCGGCACCACCGCGGCGTCCATCGGCCGGGCGTCGCGGAGCAACTCCCGATGCAGCGACAACTTCAGCTCCTGGTACCAGTACGCGCTCGCGCTGGCATTGGCCGGCAGCGAGGCGGCCGGCACCCGGACGATCATCGTGACGATCCGCGACTCCTCGAGCTTGGCGCCGCCGCCCATCAGGATCGCGGTCGTCAGCGCCTGCCGGATCGTCATCGACGACGGCGTCATCCGCAGCGTCGGTACGCCGGCCTCGCGCAGCGCGACGTCGACGGTCGGGACCGTCGTCACCGCCCCCGTGGTCCGGCCGCGCTGGTACAGGGAGCGATGGAAGTCGAGGAACTCCGCCGCCGACTCCGGGCCGGTGTACTCCTTCAGCCGTACGCCGGACGCGCTCAGGCCGACCTCTTCGTAGACATGGGTGAGATCGCGCCGCGACATCGTGTCGACGCTGATCCGCGCCGGATCGAAGACCTTCTCCAGCACGCCGCGGAGCAGGGTCGAGAACAGCGCCGGACCGCCGCTCGGCACGTACGTCGCCGGCACCGGCAGCCCGCCTGCGACCGCCATGTCGTACGGCAGCGGCCCGGCGAACAGGAAGACGTCGACCCGGGACGCGATCCGGCTCGCCTGCTCGTGCGCGTCGAGTTCGTCGGCGTACACGGCGGTGACCAGGCGTAGCGCCGGGTTGTCCAGCTCGCGGCCCAGGTCGATGATCCGGTGCACGATCTGGTCGGCGCCGACCAGGCCGACCGTGACCTGTTCGTGGGGGGCCATGTCAGCGACCGCGACCGGCCGCGCGAACGAGTAGCACCCAGCCAGGTTATCCGGCTGGGTGCGGCCTCGCTGGTACCTCCCGGGTCAGCGCTTGGGGTAGGCGGCGTCCACCTCGACCTCGACGAGCCACCCGGCGACCGGGAGATTCTCGATCTCCAGGGCGAACCGGGACGGACGGGACTTGTTGACGACGAACGGTTTCGCGGGCGCCGCCGTACCGAGGGGGACCGGGACGTAAGCGCCGGTGGTGAGGTCGGTGTTGGCGAAGTACTGGCGGTAGGCCCGGTTCCAGCCGGCGAAGTCGGCGGTCGCGGCGCCGGCGGGGTTCTGCAGGAAGACGCGCATCGTGTACACGTCGGCGTACGACAGGCCTGCCGCCTGCAGGTTCTCGCCGATCCGGCGCAGCACGTTGATGCCCTGCGCCTCGGTGATCGTCACACCCGCCGGCAGGGTGCCGCCCGGGAAGACGACGGTGTCGACGTACGACGCCTCGGATCCGGCCGGCGCCCCGGTGTTGAGGGCCGACGGGCCGATCCCGCTGGTCTTGTAGACCGCCGTGTTCGCACCGATCCCGACGCCGCTCGCGATCATCGGGTTGGCCTGCCCGGCGGGCAGCGCCGGGACGACCGTGCCGGGCTTCGGCGGCTGCGGCTTGTCCCACCAGCCGGCCGCTGTCCCGGCACCGGCAGTGAAGGACACCACCACGGCGACGGCCCCGGCGATCAGACGCGTCTTCATCGGCCTGCCACCACCCGGCTGTGCAGGGCGGTCACGGTGGCCCGGGCCGACGTGATCGCGCCGTGCTGCCAGGCGATCACGTGGGACAGGTGGTCGCCGGCGAAGTAGATGTTGCCGGTGGCATCGAGCAGCCGCGCGTAGATCCCGTCGGTCTGGGACGGCCAGCTGACCCAGGACGCTTCGGAGTACTTGGTGCCCATCCAGTTCACCGAGAACGCGGCCTTGACGTCCTTGCGGTAGGCGTCGCCGTGGATCTTGGTTCCCTGACTGAGGGCCCGTTCGAGGCGGGCGGCCGGGGTCAGGGCGCCGTACGTGTTCGCGTTCGTCCCGGTGTTGTAGTAGCCGATCAGCGTCCCGCGCTCGCCGTGGAAACCGTACGAGGGATACCAGGTGTTGACCGTGTCCAAGGTGCTGTTGGTGATCCCGCCGTAGATCCGGTGGTCCTCCTCCCACCAGCGCCGGCCGTACTCGATGCCGATCTTGCCGGCGTTCGTCGGTCGCGCGTACCGGAGCGCCTCGAGGATCGGCGTGGGCAGGTTCGACGGGACCTTCGCGGCCAGGTGTGGCGGCAGCGTGCAGATCGCGAGGTCCGCGGTGAGTACCCGGGTCCGTGAGCCGCTGGTGTAGGTGACCTCGACGCCGGAGGTGGTGTTCCGCAGGCCGGTCACCTCGGCGCCGTAGTGGATCTTGTCCTTGCCGATCGCGCGCTCGAACGCGTACGGGATCCGGTCCATGCCGCCGACCGGCTGGAACATCATCATCGCCTGGTCCCAGCCGAACTCGAACGAGAAGTAGTTGCCGACGCCGCTGGCGAACACATCGCTCAGGGCGTACGGCGCCGCCGTCGTACCGGCTTCGAGTCCGGCGCCCGGCTCGACCGTGTAACCGCGGCGGCCGTCGGTGCCGGTGTAGGCGAAACCGGACGCCTTGTTCCCGATCGAGCCGAAGCTGCTGAGGAACCCGATCAGTGCCTGCTTGTCGGTCGCCGTCAGCAGGGTGTCGAGCGCGCCCTGGTCGGTGGCGGTCGCCAGCAGTTCGGCGACGTACCCGTAGACGTCCGCCTTGGCGGTGCGGTGCCGGATCGCCTTGTTGGACAGGGCGCTCGTGCCCTCGCGGTACAGGTAGGCGTCGGCGTTCTGGTTGACGAACGGTTCGATCGCGACGCCGAGCTCACGGCAGTAGTCGAGCGTCACGTGGTGCTGCGGCAGCCGTCCCGGACCGGCGTTCATGTATTGACCGGGCGAGAACGTCGCGCGTTGGGTGTTGCCGGCCAGGTCGGTCTCCACGGTGCCGCCGCGGACCGTCCAGTTGCGGCCGCCCGGCCGGTTCCGGGCCTCCAGCACCGTGACCTGGTACCCGGCCTTGAGCAGTTCGTACGCCGACGTGAGTCCGGCGATCCCGGCACCGAGTACGACGACGTGCTTGCGGCGGCCGTTCAGTTCGACCCGCGACGGGGCGGCGTACGCGGGGGTCTCGGCGACACTCGTGAGACCGAGCGCCGACATCGTGGAGTACAGGACCCCGGCTCCGCCGGTGATGCCGACCTGCTGCAGGAACTGACGTCTGGTCTGCGCCATACCTTCTCCTCACTGGGCCAACCCCTGGGGGCAGTGGGTTGCTGACCAGAAAGCTAAGGAGACGGTGTTTTCGGGGCGTGACAGCGCCGTAACGAGCTGACGCTCGTACTGACAGGTATGTTGCGAGTTGACGAACCTGACTCAACCGCGTGGCGGCGCGTCCACGTTTACGGTAGGGATGCCGCCGCCGGCGCGGGCGATGATCGCCAGCGACGGGTCGCCGGTGGGGTTGCTCTCGCGGTGGATGGTGAACGCTGGCACGTGCACGAAGTCGCCCGCCACCGCGTCCAGGTACTCGTCGGTGCCCTCGAACTCCAGCCGCAGTACGCCGGAGACGATGTACAGGCTGCTCTCGTTCTTGTCGTGGTGGTGCCAGCCGGAGATCGCGCCGGGCTGGGTGACGACCTGCCCGGCCCACAGGATCGGGAGCTCGAAGGCTCGCATCCGGAGCATGCCGGACGTCGGGTCGGCCGCGACCAGGTCGCCGGCCTTGATGACGCGGACGGGTTCGGTCATACCCCTCAGTGTTGCAGTTCAGTGTTGCAGCAGGGCCTTGGCTACGGTCGCGACCTCCACGTAGACGCCGGGCTTGTCCGGTTGGGCGCACCCCGAGCCCCAGGAGACGACGCCGAGCAGGCGGCCGTTCAGGACCAATGGCCCGCCGGAGTCGCCCTGGCAGGCGTCGATTCCGCCCTTGCGATAGCCGGCGCAGATGTTGGTCGCAGCGGCGTACCCGCCGGCGACGTAGCTCTTGTTCGCCAAGCAGGTGCCGTCCCCGAGGTCCGGCACCGCGGCCTTCTGCAATGTCTGCTCCGGCCCGGTGCCTTGCGTCTCACCCCACCCGTAGACGATCGGTACGGCGCCGGCGCGGTCCGCCCGCGCATGCGTCTCGAGCGGCAGCACCGGTACGCCGCGGAACGGCCTGCTCAGCGTCAGTACGGCGACGTCGTACCGGTTGTTCTTCGTGTTGTAGCCGGGGTGGATCCACACCTTGCGGATCCTCGAGACCTGCCCGACCGAGCTGTCCGCGAGATCGGCCCGCCCCTGCACCGCGGAGTACGTCGACATCGGCTCGTCCATGCAGTGCGCGGCGGTGACGATCGTGTCCGGCCGGATGAGGGTGGCGCCGCAGTACAGCCCACTCGGCGACCCGGACTGGCTGTTGTTCAACGCGATCACCCACGGCGCCTCGGTCGTACTCGCCAGCGTCCCCCCGACGACCACCGGTCTCGCCCCAGCGGTGACAACCAGCAGCATCCCGACCAACAGCACAGCCCGCTTCAGCATCTCCACTCCGCGTAACTCGACGATCGCTGTAGGTTAGCGAACCTCGGGCCCCACGGGTGCTTGGAGGCTGCCGTAGCGTTCCATGCGTTGCCAACGGAGGCGGGTGCCGGCGAGTGCGGTGAAGACGGACTGGATGACCACCAGGTACATCAGCTGGCGGTAGACGAACTGCTGCAGTGGCAGCGTCCACAGCGGTCCTGGGCGCTCGCCGTCGAGGCGGAACGCGTAGAAGCCCATGCCGAGCTGCAAGAGGACGAAGCCGGCCCAGACCGACAGCACGCGGACCGGATTGAGGAAGACGAGTCCGTAGATCGCGAACACGTCCACGACCGGTGCCAGGAGCGGCAGCAGAACCTGGAAGAGCATGAGGTACGTCAGGCCGCGGCGCCCGAACTTCCCGGCCCGGCCGCCCTGCACCATCGCACCGCGGTGCTTCCACATCGCCTGCAGCGTGCCGTAGCACCAGCGGTAGCGCTGCCGCCAGAGTGCGCCCAGCGACGCCGGCGCTTCGGTCCACGCCACCGCGCTCTCCTCGTACACCACCCGCCACCCGTCCCGGCACAGCGCCATCGTCAGGTCGGTGTCCTCCGCCAGCGTCACGTCACTGAGTCCACCGATCCGCTCCAGCGCCGTACGCCGGAACGCGCCGACCGCACCGGGCACGGTGGGCATGCACTCGGCCAGGTCGAACAACCTGCGGTCCAGGTTGAAGCCGATCACGTACTCGATGTGCTGCCAGCGACCGATCAGGCCGCCGCGGTTGCCCACCTTGGCGTTGCCTGACACCGCGCCGACGGCAGGGTGCCCGAACGGCTGGATCAGCTTCCGCACCGCGTCCGGCTCGAACACGGTGTCGCCGTCGACCATCACGATCAGCTCGTACCGCGCCGCCCGCAGTCCGGTGTTGAGTGCGACCGGCTTGCCCGCGTTGGCCTGCCGGATCACCCGGACCCCGGGAATCCGCAGGGCCTCGACGAGGTCCGCCGTACCGTCCGTCGAGCCGTCGTCGACGACGATCACCTCGAGCGGATGGTCCGACGCCACCAGCGAGCGGATGGCCGCCTCGATCCCCGCGCTCTCGTTGTACGCCGGGACGATGACGCTGACCGGTTCGGTCACGGGCGGTCCGTACGTCCAGTCACGCATCTTCGCGTGGCGTCTGGCCGCGACGATGGTGGTGATCGCCCGTAGGACGCTCAGCGCGCCGGCGGCGTACAGGAGCCAGGTGATGATGCTGAGAATCCAGTCGCTGATCCGCATCACCCAGATGACTGTCAGTCCGCGGCCGCGTTCCAGCAGGCCTGCGGAGCGGGTGGGGTCCGGCAGGCCGACCGCATCGCTGACCGTCGCGAACCGGAAGCCGCGAGCCTTCAGCCGGGGGAGCAGTTTGCTCAGCGCCTCGACGGTCTGACCGCGGTCGCCACCGGCGTCGTGCATCAGCAGCACCTGGCCGGCTGTACCGCGCGGCATCGAGTTGGCGATCACCTGATCGGTTCCCGGCCGCCGCCAGTCCTCACTGTCCTGAGTGGTGAGCACCGAGAGGTATCCGGCCTCCCGGATCTGTTGCAGGGCGGCCCAGTCGCGGTCGGTGAGTGCGCGCGGCTCCGACGAGTACGGCGGCCTGAGCAGCGTCGTACTGACACCCGTGGCACCCGCGAGAATCAGCTGGCTCTGCCGGAGCTCCAGTGCGCGCCGCCAAGGTGCCGCGGTCGACAGGTTGGCGTGGGTGAAGCTGTGTACGGCGATCTGGTGGCCTTCGGCGACGATTCGGCGGGCGATGTCGGGATGCGCGGCGACCGCCGTACCGACGACGAAGAAGGTGGCGTGCACCTGCTGGTCGCGGAGCAGGTCCAGGATCCGGGGCGTCCACACGGGATCCGGTCCGTCGTCGAAGGTGAGTGCGATGGTGCGCGCGTGCGGCGACACCGAGCGCGGCGTACCGGCACCGGCGTCGATCACCGGTCCGCCCGTGATGATCGATCGCGGGACCGCACCGGATCCACCGGTCGGCTGGACCGCGCCATCCGGTGCCGCACCGAACATGTGGTGCGTGTAGCCGTTCAGCAACAGCATGCTGGACAGGCAGACCAGCAACATCGTCAGGACGATCCAGTGTGTCCGGAGCGGGACCGGCTTCGCGCGTCGAGCGACCGGTCTGCTCACGATTCGTTCACGGCTTACCTGGTGTCTTGGTCTGACCCGGCGGCGGCGTGGTCGGCTTCTTGCCGTGCGCCGTGGTCGCCGTGGTCGTCGGCACGGTGGTGGTCGTTGGTGGGCCGGTCGTGGGCCTCGTCGGTGCGACGGTGAGCGTCGGAGGCACCGCGGTGACCGGTGGGGCGACCGGCGTGGAGACACCAGGCGTGCCGGGCGCTGTAGTGGGAACTGTCGTCGCCGGCGCGCTTGTGGGGTCTGTCGTACCGCTGGTCGTCGACGGCGAATCGGTGGTGGAGGTGCTGCTGATCCCGTCGCCCGGCTTCGTGCTGCCGGCCACGGAGGTCGGGAGGGGAGTCTGGATCGCGGCCTCGACCGGCTGGGTCGGCTGGTTCTTCGGCTTGGGGGCTTCGGGGAGGGGGATCAGCGGCGTGTCCAGGTGCGGGCCGCCGAGCAGGCTACTGGCCATGAGCACCAGGTAACCGACAGTAGGTACCGCGAGGAAAGCGCCGGTCCTGCGGATGGTGCGGCGGCGGCGTCCGGTCGAGTCCAGAAAGACAGGCCGCCGGGAAGGCGGTTTCACAAGCGCAAGACCTTAGCTCAGTCGAGCCGAAATTGGGACGTTAAAGCTCTTGTAACTTCGTGCAACCCCTTGCCGGGTGAATTCTTGGCACCGAAACACCCCGCGTGCGGCCTCCGGCGGTCCGGGTGGCTACTGTCATCAAGTGCAGAAATGGCCTGGTCGTCCCTACCCCCTCGGCGCCACGTACGACGGCGCCGGGACGAACTTCGCGGTGTTCTCGGAGGTTGCCGAACGAGTCGATCTGGCGCTGCTCGCCGACGACGGAACCGAGCAGTTGGTGCAGCTGACCGAGGTGGACGGCTTCGTGCACCACGCGTACCTGCCGGGCGTGCAGCCCGGCCAGCGGTACGGCTTCCGCGTGCACGGCCCGTACAACCCGGCCGAAGGCCACCGGTGCAACCCGTCGAAGCTGCTGCTGGACCCGTACGCGAAGGCGATCGACGGCCAGCTGGACGGTGACGAGTCGCTGTTCAGCTACCGGTTCGGCAACCCGGACGAGCTGAACACGATGGACAACCGGGAGCACACGATGCTCTCGGTGGTGACCAACCCGTTCTTCGACTGGGGCACCGACCGCCCGCCGGGCCACGCGTACCACGAGACGGTCATCTACGAGGCGCACGTCAAGGGCCTCACCAAGACCCACCCGGGCCTGCCGGAGGAGATCCGCGGCACGTACGCCGGGATCGGGCACCCGGCGATCATCGAGCACCTCAAGGAGCTCGGGGTGTCCGCGATCGAGCTGATGCCGGTGCATCAGTTCGCCCAGGACGGGCACCTGCAGGAGATCGGCCTGTCCAACTACTGGGGATACAACACGATCGGCTTCTTCGCGCCGCACAACGCCTACGCGTCGACCGGCACCCGCGGCCAGCAGGTGACCGAGTTCAAGGCGATGGTGAAGGCTCTGCACGAGGCGGACATCGAGGTGATCCTCGACGTCGTCTACAACCACACCGCCGAGGGAAACGAGTTCGGCCCGACGCTGTCCTTCAAGGGCATCGACAACGCGGCGTACTACCGGCTCGTGGACGAGGACAAGCGGCACTACTACGACACCACCGGCACCGGCAACAGCCTGCTGATGCGGCACCCGCACGTGCTGCAGCTGATCATGGACTCGCTGCGGTACTGGGTCACCGAGATGCATGTCGACGGCTTCCGCTTCGACCTCGCGGCCACGCTGGCCCGCCAGTTCCACGAGGTGGACCGGCTGTCGGCGTTCTTCGACCTGGTCCAGCAGGACCCGGTGGTCAGCCAGGTGAAGCTGATCGCCGAGCCGTGGGACGTCGGCGACGGCGGCTACCAGGTGGGCAACTTCCCGCCGCTGTGGACGGAGTGGAACGGCAAGTACCGCGACACCGTCCGGGACTACTGGCGGGGCGAGAAGTTCACGGTGGCCGAGTTCGCCTCCCGGCTGACCGGTTCGTCGGACCTCTACCAGGACGACAGCCGCCGGCCGCTGGCGAGCATCAACTTCGTCACCGCCCACGACGGCTTCACCCTGCGTGACCTGGTCTCGTACAACGAGAAGCACAACGAGGCGAACGGCGAGGGCGGCAACGACGGCGAGAGCCACAACCGCTCCTGGAACTGCGGCGTCGAGGGTCCGACCGACGATCCCGAGGTACTGCGGCTGCGGGCCAAGCAGGAACGCAACTTCCTGACCACGCTGATGATCTCGCAGGGCGTGCCGATGATCGCCCACGGCGACGAGCTCGGCCGCACCCAGCGCGGCAACAACAACGTCTACTGCCAGGACAACGAGATCTCCTGGATCGACTGGGAGCTCACCGAGCCGCAGAAGCACCTGCTCGAGTTCACCCGGTCGCTGGTCCGGCTGCGCAACAACCACCCGGTGCTGCGCCGCCGCCGGTTCTTCCACGGCGACACCGGCATCGACGGACTCGGTGATCTGGTCTGGTTCACGCCGAAGGGCACCGAGATGCAGGGTGGCGACTGGCAGCGCGACGACGCCCAGGCGATCGCGGTGTTCCTGAACGGCGACGCGATCTCCGAGCCCGACCTGCGTGGCGAGCCGGTGGTCGACGACTCGTTCCTGGTCCTGCTGAACGGCAACTACGAGCCGGTCGACTTCCTCCTCCCGCCCGAGGAGTACGGCGAGAGCTGGACGGTCGCGGTCGACACGACCAGCGTTGCCGGTGAACCGGCCGCCGAGCCGCATCCGGCCGGCACCACTGTCCAGCTGGAGGCCCGCGCAACGATGGTCCTGACCCGTCCGCGGCAGGCCGCCGGATGATGGGGGTCCCGCAGGCCACCTACCGGTTCCAGCTCCGCGCCGAGTTCGGCTTCGACGACGCCGCCGCGGTAGTCCCGTACCTGTCGAGCCTCGGGATCTCCCACGCCTACCTGTCCCCGATCCTCCAGGCCGCCCCAGGGTCCACCCACGGGTACGACGTGGTGGACCACAGCCGGCTGTCCGAGCCGATGGGTGGACGCGCCGCGTTCAACCGGCTCTCGCTCCAGCTGGCCCAGCACCGCCTGGGTGCGATCGCGGACGTCGTACCGAACCATGTCGCCGTGCCGACCCCGGAGAGCCTGAACAAGGCGCTGTGGTCGGTGCTGCGGCTCGGGCCCGGTTCGCAGTACGCCGACTGGTTCGACGTCGACTGGGGCTCAGGGAACCAGCCGTTGCTGATGGCGGTGCTCGGGCAGCGCATCGGCAAGGTGCTGGCCGACGGCGAGCTGTCGGTCGACGGCGACGTACTGCGGTACTACGACCACGAGTACCCGCTGCGGCCCGGGACGGAGGAGCTGCCGCTCGAGGAGCTCGTCACCGAGCAGTGGTACCGCTTGGCGCACTGGCGGGTCGCCGACGAGGAGCTGAACTACCGGCGCTTCTTCGACGTCGACACACTCGCCGCGGTCCGTCAGGAGACCCAGGAGGTCTTCGACGCGACTCATGAGCTCCTGCTGGCGCTGCTGCACGAGGGCAAGCTGCACGGCTACCGGATCGACCATCCGGACGGGCTGGCGGATCCGCGTGGTTACCTGCGCCGTCTGGCCGAGCGGACCGGTGGTGCGTGGGTCGTGGTCGAGAAGATCCTCGAGGGCGAGGAGGAGCTCCCGCGCGACTGGCCCTGCGCCGGCACGACCGGGTACGACGCTCTGCTTCGCGTCGGCGGTCTGTTCATCGACCCCGCCGGCGCTGCGCCGCTCGCAGCGCTGCACTCCGAGCTGACGGGTGCGCCGGCCGACTTCGGGCCGGTGGTGGAGGAGGCGAAGCGCGAGATCGTCCAGCACGGGCAGTACGCCGAGGTGCATCGGCTGGTCGAGTTGTTGGCCCGCATCTGTCAGGACGATGTACGGCTGCGTGATCACACCCGGCGGGCGTTCCACGAGGTCGTGGCCGAGCTGCTGGTCCAGTTCGACGTCTACCGCGCGTACGTCGTCCCTGGGGAGGAGCCGTCCCCGACGGCGGTGGCCGCGTTGGAGCGGGCGGCGGACAAGGCGCGGGCGAATCTCGCCGAGGACCGGCACGCGACGCTGGACGTCGTACTGCACCTGCTGCTCGGGCGGGAGACGAGCACGATCGACGAGCAGGCGCGGGCCGAGCTGATCGTGCGCTTCCAGCAGACCTGTGGACCGGTGATGGCGAAGGGGGTCGAGGACACCGCGTTCTACCGGTGGCTGCGGCTCACGTCACTGAACGAGGTCGGTGGCGATCCGGAGCACTTCGGCGTCACTCCGGAGGAGTTCCACGCGTACTCGACCCAGCTGAACAAGCACTGGCCGAAGACGATGACCACGCTGTCGACGCACGACACCAAGCGGTCGGAGGACGTCCGGGCCCGGCTCGGCGTGCTGTCCGAGCGGCCCGCGGCCTGGTCCGAGGCGGTCCGTGACTGGCGACGACTGTCGGAGGACCACCGGAGTCCGGCGCTGGACGGCAGCACGGAGTACCTGTTCTGGCAGACGCTCTTCGGCACTTGGGACGACGGACCGCTCGCCGAGGACCGTCTGCAGGCCTATCTGCTGAAGGCGATCCGCGAAGCGAAGCGGCACACGTCCTGGACCTCGCCGGACGACGAGTACGAGCAGACCGTCGCCGCCTTCGCCACAGCCGTGCTGCACGATGACAACGTGCTCACCGCGGTACGTCGCTTTGCGGAGGAGCAGACCGACTACGTCCGGGCCGCGACGCTGGGTCAGAAGCTGGTGCAGCTGACGATGCCCGGCGTACCGGATGTCTATCAGGGCTCCGAGCTCGTCGACCTGTCGCTCGTCGACCCGGACAACCGGCGCCCGGTGGACTACAAGGACCGCGTCGCGCGGCTGCAGCGCCTGGACGCAGGGGGCAAGCCAGAGGACCTGTCCGACGAGAAGCTGCTCGTCACGTCGCGCGCGATCCGCCTCCGTCGGCAGTACCCGGACGCCTTCGGAGGCAGCTATACGCCGCTTCCGACGTCCAACGGACACGCGGTCGCGTTCGCTCGAGGTGACGCGGTCATCACCGTGGCGACCAGACTGCCGGCCGCATTGCGGCGTCTGGGTGGCTGGGGGGACAGCACTGTCGTACTGCCGGCCGGACAATGGAAGAACGTGCTGACCGGTCGTGAGGTCGGCAGTGGCGCAGCGCGGATCGACGACCTGCTGACCGACCTGCCGGTTGCCTTGCTGGTCAGGAGCTGAGGCTCGTGCACACCTTCCGCGTCTGGGTGCCCAAGGCAACCAACGTCGACCTGGTGCTGCGTGACGGCGTACTGCCGATGCGCTGGGCCGACGACGGCTGGTGGGAGCGTGAGGTGGTCGAGGCGCACCACGGCACCGACTACGCGTACTCCATCGACGGCGGCGACCCCCTGCCCGATCCACGCAGTCCGTGGCAGCCCGACGGCGTCGACGGGTTCAGCCGGGTCTTCGAGGCGGACCGCTTCGAATGGAGCGACGACAGCTGGACCGGTCGTGAGGTCCACGGCTCGGTGTTCTACGAGCTGCATCTGGGCACGTTCACGCTCGAAGGAACGTTGGACGCCGCTGCGGAGCACTTGGACTACCTGGCGGTGCTCGGCGTCGAGGTGGTCTCACTCCTCCCGGTCGCCGCGTTCCCCGGCGTACACGGCTGGGGGTACGACGGTGTGGACCTCTACGCCGTCCACCACCCGTACGGCGGCCCGGAGGCACTGCAGCGGTTCGTCGACCGGTGTCACGACGCCGGACTGGCCGTTTGTCTCGACGTGGTCTACAACCACCTCGGTCCGAGCGGCAACTACCTCGCGAGCTTCGGTCCGTATTTCACCGACCGCCACACCACCCCGTGGGGTCCCGCGGTCAACCTCGACGACACCGGCAGCACGGAGGTACGCCGGTGGATCTGCGACAACGCACTGCGCTGGTTCCGCGACTTCCACATCGACGTACTGCGTCTGGACGCCGTACACGCGCTGGTCGACGACAGCCCGACGCATCTGCTCCAGCAGCTCTCGACCGAGACCGCCGCGCTGTCGCGAGAGCTCGGCCGGCCGCTCGGCCTGGTCGCCGAGTCCGACCTGAACGACCCACGCACGGTGGAGCCGGTGTCGACCGGCGGGATGGGTATGACGGCGCAGTGGAGCGACGACTTCCACCACGCGCTGCACTCGCTCCTGACCGGCGAAAGGTTCGGGTACTACGTGGATTTCGGCGACCCCGCTGTCTTCGCGAAGACCCTGACCCGGGTGTTCCTGCACGACGGGACCTATTCGACGTTCCGCGGCAAGGACTGGGGACGACCCGTCGACCCGCGTACGCACCGGGGTGGCCAGTTCCTCGCCTACACCTCGAACCACGACCAGATCGGCAACCGGGCGCTCGGCGACCGCCCGGCGCTGACCCCCGGACAGCTCGCGATCGGCGCGGCGCTGGTACTCACCTCGCCGTACACGCCGATGTTGTTCATGGGCGAGGAGTGGGGTGCCTCGACGCCGTGGCGGTTCTTCACCGATTTCGACGAGCCGACGCTGGCCGACGCGGTGCGGACGGGGCGCCGGCGGGAGTTCGCGGAGTTCGGCTGGGATGCCGACGAGATTCCGGACCCGCAGGACCCGGAAACCTGGCGAAGCTCGGTGCTGGACTGGTCCGAGCTGGACGAGACGCCGCACCACGAGGTGCTGGCTTGGTACCGGCACCTGCTGACGTTCCGCGCCCGGATGCCGGAGCTGCGTGACGACCGGCTGGAATCCGTCGGGATCTCCTACGATCCGGCCGGGAGCTGGCTGGTGGTGGCGCGCGGCAGTCTGCGCGTGGTCGCGAATCTGGCGGCCGAGCCCGCCGAGGTGCCGGTCGCCGACACACCGGAGTACCTGGTGATGGCCTTCGGCGGCGCCGAGGTGACGGTCGGCGGAGTGCGGTTGCCCGGTCACGGGATCGCGATTGTTTCCGTCTGAGAGTTTCCAAGACGCACATTTGTGGACCAAACCAACAGAACTTTGCGTTGAACCCTGTTGATCCGTGGTGATTTCCGGAATTGCTTGTCTGCGGGGGTTGTCGTGACCGACCGTTGATGGGCCAGCAGGGGACGGGGGGATCGACGGGAGGGTCGAATGACAGTCGGAGGCGTCGACACTTACTACGACTACGAAGAAAAGCAGTGGAAGAGCCGGAGGCTGGGCGGCGGGCCGATCCGCCGTGGCCCGGTCTGCCCGGCCCCACGCACCGCGGATCACGCGGCGCACGACACGAACCACGAACGCCGCCCGTCCGCGGCCGCGACCACGCCACACCGGAACACGCGCTGACCTGACGACACACCCGGTGGCAGGGCCCGCCAGACCAGGCCACCGCCGGCGCGCGCACAACCCACCAGCTCAGGGGCTACCTCCTGAGCTGGTGGCTTGCCCCCTGAAAATCCGAGGGGGCAACCCATCAGCCCAGCGGGCAACCAGGACAGGCCCGGGCCGGGAGCGAGGTAGTTTCCGAGTCGCATAGAGTGACCTCTGTCTCGACAGGAAGGGTCCGTGCGATGGCCGACGCAGACAAGCAGCAGAACGGGAACCTGCCGTACTTCGACACGAGTCGGCCGAGCATCGCGCGGACGTACGACTACCTGCTCGGGGGCAAGGACAACTTCGCCGTCGACCGCACGTTCGGCGACCGGTTCATCAACGAACTGCCCGGCTCGCCGGTGATCGCGCACGACAACCGCGGCGCGCTGATCCGCGCGGTCCGCGAGATCGTCACGAACACGCGGGTCCGGCAGTTCATCGACCTCGGCAGCGGCCTGCCGACCGCGGACAACGTGCACCAGGTCGCCCAGCGATACGCGCCGGACGCCAAGGTCGTGTACGTCGACAACGACCCGATCGTGCTCGCGCACGGCCGCGCGCTGCTCGCCGAGAACGACAACACCACGGTCATCCAGGCCGACCTGCGGGAGCCGAAGGCGATCATCGAGCACCCGGACACCCTGAGGCTGGTGGACTTCTCGCTGCCGGTCGGCGTGATCTTCAGTGCGACTCTGCACCACGTGAACGACGACGAGGACCCGGCCGCGATCGTCCGGTTCTGGAGCGACCGGATCGCCTCCGGCAGCCACGTCTTCATCAGCCACTTCCGCAGCGAGAACGACCCCCGCAGCCAGGAGCTCGAGCAGGTCCTGCAGGGCTCCCTGGGCCGCGGCCGCTGGCGGACCGACGACCAGATCCTGGCGCTGTTCGGCGACGGGTTCACGATCCAGGAGCCCGGTCTGGTGCCGGCGGTGGAGTGGCGCAACGACGACGCCCCCGACGACCTGACCGACTACCAGCGCCTGATCGCAGCGGTCCTCGCCGTCAAGGACTGAGCGCGCCGAGGCTCGCGGTGACCGCCATGCTGCCGGCGCTCACTCCGACGTACACCATCTCGCTCGGTAGCGTCGGCAGCAGGTCGGCGAAGCCGGACTCGCGCATCCAGTGGCACAGGTACATCGGGTCGCCGCCGACGCGGGCAACGCTATCCCGCAAATCCTGCCCTGGTGAGGAAAGCGAACTGGGCGGTCTTGGACGTGCCGTCGGGGTGGGTGATTGTCGCCTTCGGGCCGAGGGTGAAGCCGCTGCGGTGGAAGCGGGTGATTGCCCGGGTGTTGCGGATGTCGGGGTCGACCACGATGCGTGGGTTTCCGAGGTGCTCGAAGACGAAGCGGGCGAGGACGTTCACCAGGTTGCCGGTGAAGCCCGACCGCGCTTCGCCGGGCGCGACCAGCAGATGTACGCCGATGTCGCCCGCCTGGATCTCGTACGCGGACCCGGTGGGATCCGCTTGTGGATCGTAGGTCTGCAGCAACGCGACCGGTACGCCGTCCAGCCGAACGATGTACACGTGATGCGTCGGCACCGAGTCGAGAAACGAGTACGTCGCGGCGATCTCCTCCCGCGACAACGCCTGCATACCCCAGAACGTCGCCCGCTCGGCCGTCACCCACTCGTAGATCAGATCGAGGTCCTGCTCCGGATCCGCCTCCGCGATCTCGACCGCGCCGAAGCCGCCGACGGTGACCTTGTAGGTCCGTTCCTCGCGGACCGTCGCACCGTCGACCGGGAGGAGCGACCCGCGCAACCAGTACGGGAGCTGGTCGTGATGATGCGGATCTCCGAGTACGCCGGACGCGCCCAGCGGCACCACCCATCGGCTGGCCGAGCGGTCGGCGAGGTCCCACGCATACCGGGCCGCGGACGCGCGGACGCAGACGTCCGTCAGTCCCGGCAGGCTCGACGTGGACAGCACGCAATGGTGATCGCCGGACAGCCCGAGGTCGTACGGCTCCTCGCCGGGCGCGAACACCGGCCCGCGCAGCGCATGCAACGGGGCGATCTGATGCGTCTCGCCCCACGGCGGCCGCGGCTTACGGGCGGCGACCTCCTCGAGTGCTTCCCGAGCCAGCCAGCGGACGTTGACGTCCGGGATGAGGTCAGTGGCGAGCAGGTTCTCGAGGGCGAAGGAGACATGCGTCAGCGGGTCCATCCACGGCGCGAAGATCTCCGCGACGTCCGCGTTCTCCAGGTTCGTGAAGTGGTCGGTCAGCCGGGAGACGAGCGCCTTGCGAACAGCGGCGTACGACGAGGCCGTCGTACTCGTGGCGTCCATGCGCCGGTCCCAGGCGAGCAGTTCGGTGCGTAGGGCAACCGCCGTGGGGGAGAGATCGGCGAGATCGGTCAGCAGGTCCAGGATGGAGCCGGCCGAACCGAGGTGGGTGTCGGTATGGATGGATGGCATCTCGTCCACCGCCCAGTCGTCGCGGGCGGTCACGAGTTCGCGGATCCGGCTCGAGCGGTGCGGCGCCGCGAACTCGACACCCAGTTCGGCGGCCAGTTCACGGGCGTTCGCCATCACGGCGGGCCCGTTGACATCCGTCCGCGGCATCTGGTGCCAGCCGTCCCATTGGTACGCCGGATCCCACGCGGGCACCACCCGCAGCATGTTCGCCCGCTCGCGACGCGGGACCATCCCCGCGGTTCGATGCAACAGCCCGCCCGTGGTATCAGCAGCCAGTACGACGTTCACCGGTTCGACCCACTCGTCGAAGGCGGCATCGACATCGCCCACGGTAGTTGCCCGCAGCAAGTTCCCGAGCGCCTCGAATCCCAACCGGCCGGTCACCCGCGGCGGATAACGCAACGAGACTGCCCCGGACACGGTCGCCATGATGACCGGCCCGCGATCGGTCTCGATGACGTCGACCGTGATCGGCTCGGCATCCGCCACCTCCACCATCTCGGTGTGGCTGGTCGCCGGCTGCCAGCCATCCGGGCCGAGCGCCTCGACGCCGTCCGGGGTACGCCGCAGCTGTTCGGCGTACAAGTCCTGATAGTCGGCCATCGCGTTCGTGATGGACCACGCGACAGTCCCGGTGTGCCCGAAATGCGCGAGGCCGGGGACACCCGGGACGGCCAGACCAAGCACGTCGTACTCCGGACACGTGAGCTGGATCTGCTGGTAGACGCCAGGGCTCTCGACGTAGCGGTGCGGGTCGCCGGCGACGATCGCCTGACCCGTCGCGGTATGCGACCCCGGGATCAGCCATCCGTTGCTCCCGGCGCCATGCGGGCCCTCGGACGTGAAGAGCTCGAGCGCGTCGTCCCCGAGGTGTTCCGCGACATGGGTCCGCCACAGCTTGCTCGGGAACCCGGCGAACAGTACGTGCACCGCCAGCCAGATCCCGAGCGGCGCCCACGGCTCCCATTCCTCCAGCGTCAGCCCGGTCTGCGCGAACTCCGGAGCGCGAGCGGCCCCACCCGGCAGCGCGTGATTCACACCCTCGACGTACGCCGTCACCCACTCGCGGGTCGCGTCGTCGAGCGCCTCGAAGCACTGCCGAGCCGTGTCCGCCAACCGGGCCTGGCGGGCGAAGACGTCCCACGGCGCGGCCTCGGCCCCGAGGAAGGCGGCGCTCGTCCCGAGGTACCGGCGGCGCTCCAGTTCGATCTGCCAGGCCCGGTCGCGCGCGGCGTTCACGCCCTGGAGATACACCAACGCGAGCGGATCCCCGGCCTCCAGGTGCGGTACGCCGTACGTGTCCCGGAACACCCTCGCGTTCACTGCGACTCCTCGCTCACGTTAAGTTAGGCTGCGCTAACTTACGCAGCAGCTATCCGCCACCGCAAGAGCAATTCTCGCTGGAGGTCCATCGTGAGGCATGGCGGGGAAGGCGTCGTGCCGATCACGAACTGCTGTTCCGGATCGGTAATCTGATCGGCGTGATCACTCCGCTCGACGTCACCGACCGCGCGGTCGCCGAGCGACTCCTCGCGATCCAGCACGCGGCGTACGCCGTGGAGGCCGAGCTGATCGGCTTCGACGGCATCCCGCCGCTCCACGAGGACCTCGCCGGCCTGATGTCGGCGACCGAACACTGGCTCGGCCGCTACGACGGAACGCTGCTCGTCGGCGCGGTCGCGTACGAGTTTCCGGACGATCGAACCGTCGAGATCTCCCGCCTGATCGTCGACCCGGCGCACGCCCGCCGTGGTCACGGCCGCGCGCTCCTCGACGAGCTCGACCGGATCGAACCGCGACCGGTCAGCCTGGTCTCCACCGGCTCGGCCAACGCCCCGGCCACCGCCCTCTACACGTCCCGCGGCTACACCGAGACCGGCCGGGTGGAGGTTGCCCCCGGCATCTTCGTTACCGGGTTCAGCCGCGGGTCCTGACCTGCTCGAACGCGTAGTACACGGCGAGCAGGAACACGACCAGCAGTGTCACCTGCGCGGAGATGAACGAGACCCCGATCATCGCGCCGTAGATCACCGTGCCCATCGAGTACCGGATCAGGGACGTGCGCATCTGGCGCTTGGTCATCTGGTGCTCGACCAGGTGGTTGCGCAGGACGTACCACCAGATCAGGCTGAACGCGATCGCCGCCAGGGTCAGGTTCGCGCTGTACACGGCGGCCGCGACGTTCGCGTTGATCGAGTCGTCCTCGAGGTGTTCCGCGAACAGACTCGTCGGGAACGGCAGCAGCGTCGCCCAGAGCAGCAGCAACAGGTTCAGGAACATCAGGCCGCGGTCGGTGCGCTTGATCTGCCGGAACATCGAGTGGTGGTTGATCCACATGATGCCGAGGATCGCGAAGCTGGTCAGGTACGCCGCGAACTGCGGCCACTCGTTCAGCAACGCCGGCCAGAGGCGTTGACCCTCCTCGAGCTCGGGGCTGTGCAGCTCGAGCACGAGGAGGGTGATCGCGATCGCGAAGACGCCGTCGCTGAAGGCTTCCAGTCGCGAGGTCTCGGCAAGGTCGGACGGGTTGTTCACGGGCACATAGTCTGAGCCCGCATCATCGATCCGTCGACAGAGAAACCGCTGTCCAGCTGATCGCCGGTAGCGTAATCGTCAGCTTTCCGTCCTGCAGCCGGGCGTCGACCGGCTGCGGGGTGACGCGGTCGGGGTCCGCGGCCGTGTTCGTCGCGAGCGGGTCGGAGTCGTGGATGATCACCGCCTCGTCGATCGTGGTCACACCGGCGCGGCTGATGTCGACGGTGAGCTGGACCGGGCCCTCGGTCGAGCGGTTGACTGCGAAGACGGCCAGCCGCCCCTCGTCGTACGTCGCCACCGCGTCCACCGCCGCGACGTCGCCGTACGCCGCGGTGCTGACCGTCGGCGACTCGGTCTGCAGGTGCAGTACGTCGCCGGCGGCGAGCCTCGAGGTGATGGCGAACGGGTGGAACGTCGGCTGCTTCCAGGCCGGGCCGTCGGGCTCGGTCATGATCGGCGCGATCACGTTCGCCAGCTGAGCCAGGCAGGCGACCGCGACCCGGTCGCTGTGCCGCAGCAGTGAGATCAGAAGGTTGCCGACGACAACGGCATCGGTGACGTTGTACTGGTCCTCGATCCGTCGCGGCGCCACCTCCCACTGGTCGCCCGGACCGTCGGTGCTGCGCGAGCGGTCGGAGTACCAGACGTTCCACTCGTCGAACGAGATGCTGATCTTCTTGCTGCTCTTGAGTTCCGCGCCGACGTGGTCCGCGGTCGCGACCACGGAGTCGATGAAGTGGTCCATGTTCACCGCCGACGCCAGGAACGAGGCGGTGTCACCGGCGTCGTTGCCGTAGTACGCGTGGCAGGAGATGTAGTCGACGAACTCGTACGTCTCCCGCAGCACGTCGCGTTCCCAGGTCCCGAACAGCGGCATCCTGGACGACGACGAGCCGCAGGCGACCAGTTGCAGACCCGGCTCGATCATCCGCATCGCGCGCGCCGTCTCGGCAGCGAGCCGGCCGTACTCCGTCGGCGTCTTGTGCCCGACCTGCCACGGACCGTCGAGCTCGTTGCCGAGACACCACAGCTTGATCCCGTACGGCGACGCGCCGTGCTGCTCGCGCAGGTCGGACAAGGCCGTTCCGCCCGGGTGGTTGGTGTACTCGAGCAGATCCAGCGCCTCCTGGACGCCCCGGGTGCCGAGGTTGATCGCCATCATCGGCTCGACGCCGGCCTTCGCGCACCAGCGGCTGAACTCGTCCAGCCCGAACTCGTTGGTCTCGATGCTGTGCCAGGCCAGGTCCAGCCGTCGCGGCCGGGACTCCCGCGGGCCGACGCCGTCCTCCCAGCGGTAGCCGGAAACGAAGTTTCCGCCGGGGTAGCGGACCACGGAAACACCCAGCTCACGGGTCAGTTCCAGGACGTCCTTGCGGAAACCGTCCTCGTCGGCGGTCGCGTGGCCGGGCTCGTAGATGCCGGTGTAGACGCACCGGCCCATGTGCTCGACGAAGGTGCCGAACGTCCGCCGGTTGACCGGCGCGATCCGGAAAGTGGGGTCCACGGTGATGGTGGCAGCAATCACGGGGAAGGCCTTTCTACATCGGTGTAGTACATCGATGTAGAAGATCATCCGGTGCCGGTCGGTGGTCGGTCAAGAGGTCGATTCGCGGATGTGCAGCTGGTACGGCGCGACGATCTCCTCCGGTGTTGAGTCGTCACCACTCATCCGCCGGACCAGCAGGTCGACCGCGGTCCGGGCGATCTGCACCCGCCCGGCGTCGACCGTCGTGAGCGTCGGACTGCTGTACGCCGACTCGTCGATGTTGTCGAAGCCGGCCACCGCGACGTCCTCCGGAACGCGGATTCCGCGTCCGGCGAGCCCGCGGACCGCGCCGAGCGCGAGCAGGTCGTTCAGCGCGAACACGGCGTCGAACTCGGCCTCTCGATCGAGGAGTTCCGCGATCGCCTGGGCCCCGCTCGACCGGCGCCACGCTCCTCCGGAGACCGCGAGTTCCGCGGGAACGGGTACGCCGTACTGCGTGAGTGTCTCGGCGTAGGCGGCGTACCGGATGGCTGCGGTGCCGACCTGCTCGCCGGGACGGATGCCGAGCACTGCGATCCGTCGGCGACCCTGGTCCAGCAGATGGCGTACGACGGCCTTCGTGCCCTCGACGTTGTCGATCATCACGTGGTCGACCGGGCCGTGGAAGATCCGCTCGCCGAGCAGCACGATCGGCGTGGAGGTCTGCAGTTCGTCGACGTCTTCGGGACCCAGGCCGAGCGGGCTGTAGAGCAGTCCGTCGACGAGGTGGCCGCGGGGGCGCGCCAGTGCGGTCAGTTCGCGATCGCGATCGGCGCCGGTGGTCTCGATCATCACGGTGAGGCCGTGCGCGCCGGCGGCTTCGATCACCTCGTCGGCCAGCTCGGCGAAGTACGGGTTGCTGAGCTCGGGGACGGCGAGGGCGATGACGCCGGTCCGGCCGGATTTCAGGTTCCGGGCGGAGATGTTCATCCGGTAGCCGAGCGTGTCGATCGCGGCCAGCACCCTGGTCCGGGTCTCGTCGCGGATGTACGGGTAGCCGTTCATCACGTTCGAGACCGTCTTCGGGGAGACGCCGGCCGCGCGCGCGACATCGCGCATCGTCACCGCCATCAGATCACCCCCGGGCTGCCGGTCGTCGTGGGCAGCCACGGTAGTGCACCCGCCAGGTGTGGGATCAGTCCTCCGGTGCGGTGTCGTGCGGCGCCGTGTCGTGCGGTGCCGTGTCCTGGGGCGCCGTGTCCTGGGGCGGCGGGTTGTGGGGCGGGCGGCGCGGTGGGTTGGGTTGCGGGCCGGCCGAGCGGCCGCCCGGGTGCTCCGGGACGTCGTACTCGTCCTCGGTGATCTCGACGCCTTCCTCGCGGAAGGTGTCCTCGACGGCCGGATCCAGTTCACGGCCGGGGTGTGGCAGGCCGGGCCTGTCGAAGCTCATGGCACCCTCCCTGGCAATCGTTGCTGCCCACCACGATACGGCCTGTTAATTAGTAACTACTGACTGTACTGTGTTGGGCGAAAACCTTCATCTTCCGTTCCGCCCCTCGGAGGTTGCGATGGTTCGCCGACTGACTGTTCTGTGCCTGGCGCCGGCTTTGGCCGGTCTGGCGTTGCTGGTGCCGGTGCGAGATTCCCGAGCCGGCGAGCTGGCCGGCCCGACCGCGGACCAGCTCCGCGCCCGGGCTTCGTGCGAGTCGCAACTGTCCAACGGGAAGTACGCCGACGACGAGGGCGGGTCCACATCTGTTGCCGTGTGCGAGGCCGGCGACGCGGTGCACTGGACCGCCGACCTCGACATCGATTGCGACGGGCAACGAACGACGCAGTGCAACGAGGACACCGATCCGTCGTTCCAGCCCGATACCTCGTTCCATCAGTCCGACGGGGCGCCGCTGAACTCGGCCGGCTTGCCGTTCGTCGTCGTACCGCTGCCGAGCTCGATCTGGAAGTACGGGTCCGCCGGGATCGGTGGTGGGACGGTGGCCGCGGTCGTCTACCAGGACAAGGTCGCGTACGCCGTGGTCGGCGACGAAGGTCCGGCCGGGATCATCGGCGAGGGATCGTACGAGTTGGCGCAGCAGCTCGGGATCGACCCGGATCCGTCGTCCGGTGGTGTGGACGGTGCGGTCGTCACGTACATCCTGTTCCCTGGTGTGACGGCCGAGCCGATCGAGAGCGCGGCCGATGCGGCGAGCAAAGGTGAGACGGCGGCCAACGCCTTCGTGAGCCGTCCGGGACCTTCGATGCCGCGACGGTTGACGCGGTGAAGGGTTTCCAGACGAAGGCAGCCGACGGCGTCGTCGGTCCGGTGCCCTGGACGTCACTCCAGGCCGGAAGTAGTCAGCGATCGGTCAGAGCGCGACGCCGCTGGGTGACGTCGGTCAGGGACTGGGGTTGCCAGGCGGCGTCCGCCCGGTACAGGTCGGTGCCAGGCGGGACGATCTCGTCGATCCGGTCGAGGGTCTTGTCGTCGAGAGTCAGCTCGGCTGCCTTCAGCAGACCGTCGAGCTGCTCCATCGTGCGCGGTCCGGAAATCACCGACGTGACCGCCGGATGCGTGGTGACGAACGCCATCGCCAGCTCGGGCAACGTCGTACCGATGCCGTCGGCCACCTCGACCAGGTGCTCGACGGCGTCGTACTTCGCCGCGTTCGCGGGCAGCGTGGGGTCGAACCGCTCGGGTGCGAGGGTGACGCGACTCGAGGTGGGGTCCAGCGGTTTTCCTTTCCGGAACTTTCCGGAGAGGAAACCGAAGGCGAGCGGGCTGTAGGTCAGAACGCCCATTCCGAGTTTCCGGCAGGTCGGCAGCACGGAACGCTCGATTCCGCGCGCCATCACCGAGTACGGCGGTTGGTTGGTCCGGAAACGCCCGTAGCCGCGGCGTTCCGAAACGTGGTACGCCTCGGCGATGTCCTCCGCCGGAAACGCCGAGCAGCCGAACGCGCGGATCTTCCCGGCGCTGACCAGGTCACTCAGCACCCACAGCGTTTCCTCGATGTCCGTGGTGTGGTCCGGCCGGTGTACCTGATAGAGGTCGATCCAGTCGGTGCCGAGCCGGCGCAGGCTGTCCTCGACGGCCCGGGTGATCCAGCGGCGCGAGTTTCCGCTCCGGTTCCGGCCCTCGGACAACGGAAAGTGCACCTTGGTCGCGAGCACGACGTCGTCCCGGCGGCCCTGCAGCGCCTTTCCGACGATTTCTTCGGACTCGCCGGCGGAGTACATGTCCGCGGTGTCGACGAAGTTGATCCCCTGGTCCAGCGCGTGGTGGATGATCCGGACGCAGTCCTCGTGATCCGGATTTCCGACCGCGCCGAACATCATCGCCCCGAGACAGTGCGTACTGACCTCGATCCCGGTCCCACCCAGCGTGCGATAGCGCATGAAAGCAGCTCCTAGCTGTTCCGATTCATGATGCCCGCACGGTAGGAGCTAGAGCGCTGTCTAGGTCAAGTCCCGCCTACAGTGGGCGCCATGGACATCGTTGGGCCGGACATTGCGGGGCTGTGGGATGCCGAGCCGGGGTGGCTGAACACTGCCTCGTACGGACTGCCTCCGAAGCCGGCCTGGGAGGCGTTGCAGGCGGTGCTCGCCGACTGGCGGTCCGGTGCGACGAGCTGGGAGCCGTGGGACGAGTCGACCACCCGCACGCGCGCGGCGTTCGCGCGGCTGGTCGGGGCCGATGTCGCGGACGTGTTCGTCGGCAGCACGGTGTCCGCGGCGGTGGCGCCGATCGCCGCCGCGATACCGGACGGCGCGCAGGTGCTGACCGACGACGTCGAGTTCACGTCCAACGTTTTCCCGTGGCAGGTGCACGCGGACCGAGGCGTCGAGTTGATCGCCGTACCGGGTGATCAGCTGCTCTCCGAGATCAAGCCGGGGATCGACGTGGTGGCTGTCAGCGCTGTGCAGTCGTCCACCGGCGCCGTCCTCGACCTCGCCGCGGTAGTTGCCGCGAGCAAGCAGGTCGGAGCGTCGGTGGTGATCGACGCGAGCCAGGCCGCGGGCTGGCATCCGATCACCGTCGACGGCGTCGACGCGCTGATCGCCCATACCTACAAGTGGTTGATGGCGCCGCGCGGCGCGACGGTCGGCTACCTGTCGCCGCGCCTGCAGGAGCGCTGCCGCCCGTCGGCGGCCGGCTGGTACGCCGCCCGCGACGTCCACGGCTCGTACTACGGCCCGGTGATGGACCTCGATCCCGGAGCGCGCAAGTTCGACCAGTCACCGGCCTGGTTCAGCTTCGTCGGCGCCGCACCGGCCCTCGAACTGGTCGAGCAGATCGGGGTCGAGACGATCAACCGGCACAACCTCGCCCTCGCGAACGCCTTCCGCGCCGGTCTCGGACTCCCACCGTCGAACAGTGCGATCGTCAGCACCAGCCTCCCGGGCGCGCAGAAGGCGTTCGACACCGCCGGAATCCGCGCCGCCGTCCGCGACGGAAAACTCCGCGCGTCGTTCCACATCTACTCCACCAACGACGACGTGCAACTGGCCCTCGAGGCCCTGAAGCCTCTCTTGTGAGATCTAGAGGGTGATCTAGGTCCGGGTTAAGGTGCCGCCTATGGGTGCTGGACTGAGTATCGGGCAGGTGGCCGAGCGGACCGGGTTGAGCGTGCACGCGTTGCGGTTCTACGAGCGTGAAGGGTTGCTGGCGGATCCGGTACGGCGGGAGTCGAACGGGCGGCGGGTCTACACCGAGGACGACGTCGACTGGCTGAACATGTGCATCAAGTTCCGCTCGTCGGGCATGCCGCTGGACACGATCCGGAAATACACCGACCTCGTTCGCCAGGGTCCCGGAAACGAGCAGGAGCGGCTGGCGCTGCTGCGCAGCCACCAGGACTACGTGAGCCAGCAGATCGAGGAGCTCAACGAGTGCCTCGGCGTGATCACCCACAAGGTCACGATCTACCAGGAACACGTCGACGCCGGCACCGCCGACTGCCTGTGGGTGAGCCCGTCCACACAAGCAGCCAGCGAAGCCTCCTGAGCACCCGCTACGCGCGAAGCGCCGACGCCATCGCGGCGATCGTCGTCCGCATGTTCGCCGCCAGCTGGTCGAGCCGGCCCTGGATGATCTCCGCGGCCCGGTCCGGGTTCTCGACGGCGCCGATGCGCATCCCGCTGTTGGCGGGACCGTGCGTGAAGGTCTGCCGGACGAGCGTTCGCGAGCCGCGGCTCTCCAGTTCGTATTCCCAGTGCGCCAACGGTGCCTCCTCGCCGCCGTACACGTCCCATCCGAAGCGGTACGGCGCCTCCGCGACGGTGACCGTGCAGACCACGGAGGTCTCGAAACCGTTGGCGAAGCGGTTCCGCGCCTCGAAGCGGGCGCCTTTCTCGATCGTGGCGTCGAGCCAGGCGCCGTAGTAGCACTCCGGGCTCCACTCGCCGTACCGGTCGATCGCGGTGATGCCGGACCAGAACTCGTCGATCGGCAGGTCGATCAGTACCTCGACACCGGTGGTCGCACCGGTCACTCCGTAGTCGTTCATGCCCGGTACGTCGGACGCGCCTCGACGGACTCGACATTGACCCGATCCGGGCGGCTGTACAGGTTCAGGTTCCCGTTGCGGATGAAGCCGGCCAGCGTCAGACCGGACTCGGTGGCGAGGTCGATCGCGAGGGAACTCGGGGCGGAAACGGCGCCGAGAACCGGAACACCGGCCATCACGGCTTTCTGCGCGAGCTCGAAGGACGTCCGGCCGGAGACGATCAGGATCAGGCCACGCGCCGGAATGTTTCCGTTGAGCAGGGCCCAGCCGACGACCTTGTCGACCGCGTTGTGCCGGCCGACGTCCTCGCGGACGACGAGCAGGTCACCGGTCGCGGTGAAGAGCCCGGCCGCGTGCAGGCCGCCGGTGCGGTCGAAGACCTGTTGCCTCGCGCGGAGAGCGTCGGGGAGGGTCGCGAGGACGTCGTACGCGATCTGTACGTCGTCTTCGGCCGGGGAGAATCGGGTCTTCGTGCGGACCGCGTCGAGGGAGGCCTTTCCGCACACACCGCAGGACGACGTGGTGTAGAAGTTGCGCTCCACGCCGGTGACCGGTGCCGGGACGCCGGGGGCGAGGCCGAGATCGAGGACGTTGTAGGTGTTGCGGCCCTCGTCGTCGCGGGAATCGCAGTACCGGGCGTCACGGATGTCGTCGGGGTTTCCGATCACGCCTTCGGTGTGCAGGAAACCGTGTGCGAGCTCGACGTCGTGGCCGGGAGTTCGCATGGTGACGGCGAGCGGCTTTCCGTCAACGCGGAGTTCGAGCGGTTCCTCGACGGCGATCGAGTCCGGGCGGGAGTGCTCCCCGGTGGGGGTGATCCGGACGACCGGACGGCGAGCGATCAGCCGGCCCATGGGCGGGCTCCTGGGTCGAGCGGCAGCAGGCGGGCGGCGATGGCTTCGGACGGGCCGGGGGCCACGACGGCGAGGGCGTCGGCGGTGGCGGGGCCGCGGAGCATGGCGGCACCACCATGACCGATCGGTACGGCGCCCTGTGGGGTGAGGCGGACCGGCACGAGCCGGGTGCTGGTCGGGTGGCAGGGGATGGCACCGGGGACGGCGATGTGGGTGAGCTCGGGGAGCGGGAGACCGCGCAGGCGGCGGATCGCCGCGACGCCCAGCGTGAGGAATGCGACGAGCGCGGCGAAGGGGTTGCCGGGGAGGCCGAGAACCAGCCGCCCGTCGGGCAGTTGCGCCAGCGCCTGCGGGTGCCCGGGGCGGCAGGCGACACCGTCGATGATCAGCTCGGCGCCCAGCGCGGCCAGTGCCGGCCGAAGGTGATCCGCCGGGCCGGCGGCAGACGAGCCGGACACCAGAATCAGATCAGCCCGAGTCTCCCGCAGCGCGTCGATCAACTCCTCCCGAGAATCCCCCAGATGCCGAACCGCGCCGTACTCCTCCCCGGTAGCAGCTGTCGGTTTCGCTCCGGATCGGGTGATGAGGGTGGGGAGCATGGGGCCGATGGCGTCTCGGACGCGGCCGGGGGTGGAGGGGCCTCGGTGGACCAGTTCGTCGCCGGTGACCAGGGCGGCGACGGTGGGGGACGGGATGACGGTGAGGCGGTTGAGGCCGACTGTCGCGGCCAGGCCCAGGACCGCAGGGGTGACGACTACGCCCGCGGGCAGCAGGTGGTCGCCGGGCCGGCATTCCTCGCCTGCTCGGCGAATGTGGCGGCCGTCCTCGGCCGCACCCTCCAGGCGGTCACCGGACACCGCCGCGTCCTCCGACCGCACCACCGACGTCGCGCCGTCCGGCAGAGCCGCGCCGGTGACGATGCCGGTCGCCTCACCGTCCTCGAGCGCCCCCGGATCCGCGGTCCCGGCCTTCACCTGGCCGATCACGCGCCACGGTCCGGCGCCGCGCACGGCGTACCCGTCCATCGCGGCCCGATCCACGGGTGGAACCGCTACCGGGGACACCAAAGGAGTCGCCAGGACGCATTCGCCGGCCGTGTCCAGGCCGCGGCTCACCACCTTCCCAGGGCGCGCCGCCGCGTGTGCCAACCGCCGGGCGACATCCCACGGCACGACATCCCGCTGCGCCCGAAGACCACGGCCTCCGGAGGCTGCACCACCCGGCCCGTCCTCCACCGGACCACCCTCTCCAACCCGGCCCGGGTTGTCGAACCGATCCCGTTCCCCGGACGGCGAGGCACCGGCCGGAGTGGGGTGGATCACGAGAGAGCCTGGAGGCGGCGGGCGGCGTCGACTGCTACGGGCGTCAGGTCGGTCGCTCCGGATTCGGCATGGGCGATCAGGGCCTGCTTCATCCGGGGGTCCCACGTGGCCTTCAGGTGGTTGGCGACCGCGGTGGCGGCGTCCGCGGGTGCGCGGTGGGCGAACTGCGCGGCGATCTCGTTCGCCAGGCGCACGTACGGCGGCACGCCGCCGCTCACCGGTTGCCCCCAGCAACAACAGGCTCGCGGTCGGCTGCGGAGTCGGTGCTGACGGATTCCGGAATCATATCGACCTGGACCGCCGTCACCTTGTACTCGGGACAGTTGGTGGCCCAGTCGGAGTTCTCCGTGGTGACGACGTTCGCGCCGCTCACCGGATGATGGAACGTGGTGTAGCAGACGCCGACCGGCATCCGGTCGGAAATCTTCGCGCGAAGTTCCGTGCGTCCGACCCGGCTCGACAACGCCACCAGATCGCCGTCGGTCACGCCGCGGACCTCCGCGTCGTGCGGGTGCAGTTCGAGCACGTCCTCGGCGTGCCAGGCGACATTCGCCGTCCGCCGGGTCTGCGCGCCGACGTTGTACTGCGAAAGGATCCGGCCCGTGGTGAGGATCAACGGGAACTTCCGCGTCGACCGTTCCGACGTCGGAACGTACACGGTCTCCATGAACCGGCCCTTGCCGCGGGTGAACTCGTCCTCGTGCATGATCGGCGTCCCCTCCGGATGCTCGACGTTGCACGGCCACTGGATCGAGCCCAGCTCGTCGAGCTTGGCGAACGACACCCCCATGAACGTCGGGGTGGTCAGGGCGATCTCGTCCATGATCTGCGCGGCCGAGTCGTAGTGCATCGGGTACCCCATCGCCTGGGCGATCTCGCACACGATTTCCCACTCCTGCTTCCCGGTCCGCGGCGCCATGATCGGCCGGACCCGGTTGATCCGCCGCTCGGCGTTCGTGAACGTTCCGTCCTTCTCCAGGAACGACGTTCCGGGCAGCAGTACGTGGGCGAACTTCGCGGTCTCGTTGACGAACAGGTCCTGGACGACGAGCAGGTCGAGCGCGCCGAGTGCGGAAAACACGTGCTGCGTGTTCGGGTCGGACTGCGCGATGTCCTCACCCTGGACGAACAGGGCCTTGAACGAACCGTCGATCGCGGCGTCGAACATGTTCGGGATCCGCAACCCGGGCTCGTTCAGGATCGGCGTACCCCAGAGTTTCTCGTAGATGTCGCGGACGTCGTCGTCGGAAACGTGCCGGTACCCGGGCAGTTCGTGCGGGAACGAACCCATGTCGCACGATCCCTGGACGTTGTTCTGTCCGCGCATCGGGTTCACCCCGACACCCGGCCGGCCGATGTTCCCGGTCGCCATCGCGAGGTTCGCCATCCCCATCACCATGGTCGAGCCCTGACTGTGCTCGGTGACGCCGAGACCGTAATAGATCGCCGCGTTCCCGCCGGTCGCGTACAGCCGGGCCGCCGCCCGGATCTTGTCCGCCGGTACGCCGCAGATCTCGGCGACCGCCTCGGGACTGTGCTCGGGCCGCGCGATGAACGCCGCCCACGCCGCGAAGTCCTCGCACCGGTCGGCGACGAACTCGGAGTCCACCAGCCCCTCGGTCACCACCACGTGCGCGAGCGCGTTGACGATCGCGACGTTCGTCCCCGGCCGGAGCTCGAGGTGGTACGTCGCCTCGACGTGTGGCGTCCGGACCAGGTCGATCCGCCGCGGGTCGATCACGATCAACTGGGCACCCTGGCGGATCCGCTGCTTCATCCGGGACCCGAACACCGGGTGCGCGTCGGTCGGGTTCGAGCCGATCACCAGGATCACGTCGGACTCGTCGACGGAACGGAAATCCTGCGTTCCGGCCGATTCCCCGAAGGTCTGCTTCAGCCCGTAGCCGGTCGGCGAGTGGCAGACCCGCGCGCAGGTGTCGACGTTGTTGTTCCCGAACACCGCCCGGACCATTTTCTGGACCGCGTACACCTCTTCGTTCGTGGTCCGCGAGGACGTGATCGCGCCGATCGACCCCTGCCCGTACGTCGCCTGGATCTCCCGCAACCGGCTCGCGGTGAACGCGATCGCCTCCGCCCAGGAAACTTTCCGCCAGTCGTCCGAAAGCGTGTTCCGGATCATCGGCTCGAGCACCCGGTCCGGGTGGCTCGCGTACCCGAACGCGAACCGGCCCTTCACGCACGAGTGCCCCTCGTTCGCGCCGCCGTTCTTGTACGGCACCATCCGGACCAGCTCGTCACCCCGCAGTTCCGCCTTGAACGAGCAGCCGACGCCGCAGTACGCACAGGTCGTCAGCACGGTCCGCGTCGGCATGCCGAGGTCGACCACCGACTTCTCCTGCAACGTCGCGGTCGGGCACGCCTGCACGCACGCGCCACACGACACACAGTCGGAGTCGAAGAACGAGACGCCCGCACCCGCGGCGACCTTGGAGTCGAACCCGCGTCCCTCGATAGTCAGCGCCAGCGTCCCCTGGACCTCGTCACAGGCCCGCACGCACCGCGAGCACGCGATGCACTTGGACGCCTCGAAGTCGAAGTACGGGTTGGAGCTGTCGGTCGGTAGGTCCATGTGGTTCGCGCCGGCCTCGACGCCGGAGCCGTACCGGACCTCACGCAGTCCGGTGACACCGGCCATGTCCTGCAGTTCGCAGTCCCCGTTCGCCGAGCAGGTCAGACAGTCGAGCGGGTGGTCCGAAATGTACAGCTCCATCACGCCGCGGCGCAGTTTCCCGAGCCGCTCGTTCTGGGTCCGCACCACCATGCCGTCCGCGACGGGCGTCGTACAGGAGGCCGGCGTACCCCGCACGCCGTCGATCTCCACCACGCACAGGCGGCAGGACCCGAACGCCTCCAGGTTGTCGGTCGCGCACAACTTGGGTACGTCGACACCCGCCTCCTTCGCCGCGCGCATCACCGACGTCCCGGGTGGGACCCGCACCGGCACTCCGTCGACGGTCACTTCGATGGTCGCCGCGCCGGGGCGGGCGGGGGTGCCGAAATCGGGTTCCTTGAGCAAGCTCATGCGCCGAAGTCCTTTCCGAAATGGCGGACGGCACTACGTACCGGCATGGGGGTCAGCCCGCCCATCGCGCAGAGCGAGCCGTCGGTCATCAGTTCGCAGAGGTCGTCGAGCACGACCAGGTTCTTCGCGCGGTCCTCGTCGGCGACGATCCGGTCGATGGTCTCCACGCCGCGGACCGCGCCGACCCGGCACGGTGTGCACTTTCCGCACGACTCGGCGGCGCAGAACTCGAAGGCGAACCGCGCCATCGCGGCCATGTCCACGGTGTCGTCGAACACCACGATCCCGCCGTGCCCGACCATCGCGCCGGCCGCGGCGAACGCCTCGTAGTCCATCGGCAGATCGAACTGCTCGACCGGCAGATAGGCCCCGAGCGGACCGCCTACCTGCACGGCGCGGACAGGACGCCCGGACGAGGTGCCGCCGCCGAAATCGTCGACCAGCTCGCCGAGCGTGATCCCGAAAGCGGTCTCGACGATTCCGCCGCGCGCGACGTTCCCGCCGAGCTGGAAGACGCTGGTGCCGAGTGAGCGGCCCGTCCCGTACGCCGCATACGCGGCCGCGCCGGACGCCAGAATCTCCGGAACGGTTGCCAAGGACAACACATTGTTGACCACCGTGGGGCGGCCGAAAAGCCCTTCCAGTGCGGGGATCGGCGGCTTCGCCCGCACCATCCCGCGTTTTCCTTCGAGGCTTTCCAGCATCGAGGTCTCTTCGCCGCAGATGTACGCACCCGCGCCGACCCGGACGTGCAGGTCGAAGCCGAACCCTGAGCCGAGGACGTCCGGCCCCAACCAGCCTTCCGCCCGGGCCAGCGTGATCGCCGATCGCAGCGTCGCGACCGCGTCCGGGTACTCCGAGCGCAGATAGACGTAGCCTTCCGCGGCGCCGACGGCGTACGCGGCGATCGTCATGCCCTCGATGAGCGTGAAGGGATCGCCCTCGATCAGCATCCGGTCCGCATACGTCCCGGAGTCGCCCTCGTCCGCGTTGCAGCAGACGAACTTCAGATCGGCGTCGGCGCCGAGCACCGTCCGCCACTTGATCCCGGTCGGAAACCCCGCGCCGCCGCGGCCGCGCAGGCCCGAGTCCACAACGGTCTCGACCACGTCGGCAGGCGACATTGCCAGCGCGGTCCGCAGTCCACTGGTCCCGCCGTGGTCCACGAAGTCCGTGGTCGAGAGTGGATCGACCACGCCGACCCGCCGGAACGTCAACCGCTGCTGCCGCTTCATCCAGGGCAGTTCGTCGACGACCCCGAGGCTGTCCCCTTCGCCACGCAGCATCCCTGCCGCGATCAGCCCGTCCACGTCCTCCGGAGCCACCGGTCCGTAACCGATCCGCCCCGCAGCCGTCTCGACCTCGACCAACGGTTCCAGCCACAACATCCCCCGCGACCCGGTCCGCACCACCTCGACGGTCCCGGAAACGGCGGAAATCCGTTCCGCAACCTCGTCGGCACCGACCGACCGCGCGGCGGAATCTCTCGGAACGTAGACCCTCACCGGACCTCCCCGAGGAGTGCGTCCAGCCGGGTCGGCGTCACCCGGCCGTAGAGCTTTCCGGAAACTTGCACGGCCGGGCCGAGGGCACAGTTTCCGAAACAGAAGATCTCCTCGAGCGTGATCCGGCCGTCGGAGGTGGTCTCACCGAACCCGCAGCCGATGATCCGTCGCGCATGGCCGGCCAGCGCGACGGCGCCGACCGAGCGACAGGCCTCGGCCTGACAGATGGACACCGTGGTGCGCCCGGCCGCGGTACGCCGGAAGTCCTTGTAGAACGTGACGACGCCGTGCACCTCGGCGACCGCGAGGTTCAGCACGTTCGCGATCACGGGTACGTCGGACTGATCGACGTACCCCAGCTCCTCCTGCACCGCGTGCAGGATCGGGATCAGCGGACCGCGGAGGCTGGCCAGCTGCTCGGCGATCCGGCGTACGCGTTCGGCACGCCCGGGGACCGGGACGGGGGCGGCGGCCACGATCTCACTCGTCATGTATACAACATTCCGTCGCCAGCGCGGCACGGTCAAAGCAATGCTGCCTATCACCTGATAGGCACCGGCTATCAGGTCAGGCTGTACGCCGGCCCGTAGACAGCGGAAGGCCGCTGTTCCAGGAACGCCCAGTACCGATCGCCGTAGGACCAGTGCCACCACTCGGTCGGGTAGTTCACCAGACCGGCGGCCGTCAGTACGTCGGCCAGCAACGCGCGATGCGTGCGCGCCTCCCGGCTGATGTTGGCCGCCGCGAAGAAGCAAGCCCCGTCGCTCTGCTCGGGCGTCGCGTCGATCGGCGTACCGAGGTCCAACGGGCCGTGTGCGCCGACGAGTGTCAGGTCGACCGCCGCGCCCGCGACATGCGGCGCGACCTCGACCGGTGACACGAAGCGACTCGCCAGGACGTGCACGTCGTGGTCCGAGATGCCGGGATGCAGTCGCTCGAGCCCGGCGCGGTAGCCGTCGTAGATCTCCTGCTGCCTCTCGACCGGCCGCAGCCCTTCGACGACGTGCAACCGGATGCCGGTGGGCAGGAACGTGTCGGCCAGCGCGAGCCGATCGGCGACGCCCTCCCGAGCGAACTGCCGGCCGGTCGTCGCGAGGTCACGGGTGAACAGATCGACCAGCGGCTCCCGGTTCTCGATCGCCGGAATACCGGTGATCCGGTCGTCACTCAGTAGGACGGTCATCCGCGCGCCGCCGCCGTCCGGATCAACGTGTCCACGACCTCGGCGTACGACATCCCGGCCGCGGCCCACATCCGCGGGAACTGTGACGCGGGCGTGAATCCGGGGAACGTGTTGATCTCGTTGACCACCGGCTCACCGTCCCGCGGTACGAAGAAGTCCACCCGCGCCAGCCCCGCACACCCGAGGACCTCGAACACGTCGAGCGCCGTCCGCCGCAGCCGCTCGGCCAACCCGGCCTCGAGCGGCGCCGGTACGACGAATCGCGTCGTACTGCTGTCGTACTTCGCGGTCGCGTTGAAGAACGGCTGCTCCGGATCGGCGTGGATCTCCAACGCGGGCGCGGTCTCGACCCGCCCGTCCGGGAACTCCAGCACCGCCAGATCGATCTCGCGCCCGACCATCGCCCGCTCGATCAGGACGTGCGGATCGATGATCGCCGCATCCGCGATCGCGGCCTCCAGCGACGCCTGATCGGTCACCCGGGTGACGCCGAAACTCGACCCACCGTTCCCAGGCTTCACGAAGACCGGGAACTCCAGCCCGGCCGACTTGAGCTGCTGCAGTGCAGCCTCGGTGTCGATCAGGTCCCGGCCGCGCAAGGTGACGCCCGGCGTGACCGGAATGCCGTGCGCCGCGAGAATCGCCTTGGTCAGGTGCTTGTCCAGACCCACCGCGCCGGCCGCGATCCCGCTGCCGACGTACGGGACCTTCAGTTGTTCGAGGAAGCCTTGGATGCGGCCGTCCTCACCGCCCTCGCCGTGCAGCGCCGGGATCGCCACCGCGCAGGCCTGCAGGATCTCGATCGCCTCGTGCTGCCCGTCCACCCAGTTGCCGTCGGCATCGATCACCAGCGGGATCGCCGTGTGGCCGAGGAGTTCGACGGCCTTCGCGATTCCCCGGCCGCTGGCCAGTGACACCTGGTGTTCCGGGCTGTTGCCGCCCATCACCACTGCGACCTTCATCGGTTGCCCTCCTCGTACCGTCGCGGCACCCGGCTGCCGATGCCGCAGTAGATCTCGTGCGGAATCGTCCCGGCCCACGAAGCCCACTCCGCGGCGGTCGGTTCACCCGCGGAACCGTCGCCGAAAATCGTCACCGGCGCACCGGGTTCGACCGTGTGGTCACCCGCGTCGACGATGAACTGGTCCATCGCGATCCGCCCGATCACCGGCATCCGGACGCCGTGACACCACACACTCGCCTGTCCTCCGGCGACCCGCGGGATGCCGTCGGCGTACCCGATCGGAACCAGGCCGATCGTGGTGTCCCGATCGGCGACGAACTCGTGCCGGTACGAAACGCCTTCCCCCGCGCGGATCCGGCGTACCTGGGTCAGTTTGCTCATCAGCCGCATCGCCGGCCGCAGCCCGAGACCGACCTCGTCGATCCCGTACAGCCCGGCGCCGATCCGGACCAGGCCGCAGTCCGGCGCGTCCAGAGTGATGGCCCCGGCCGAGTTGGCCAGGTGTACGACGCTGGGCCGCAGGCCCGCCCTTCGCGCGAGACCCACCCCGGTCCGCAGGAGCTGGAGCTGCCGCCTGCTCCGGACGGCGTCGACGGAGTCGCCGTGCGAGAGGTGCGACCAGATCCCGCGGACCGTGACGGCGCCGAGCGCCTCGTAGTGCGCCGCCGTTCGGGTGAGCTCGATCCATTGGTCAGGCGCGCAGCCGGCCCGATGGAGTCCGGTGTCCAGCTTGAGATGCACGAACTGGACGGATGGTGTGGACGCGACGCGCTGGAGCTCGGCGACGGTCGAGACGCTCACGTCCACGTCGACATCGCCGAGCAGCATGAGTTCTGCCGCGTCGTACAGCCAGGCCAGGATCGGTACGGTCAGCCCGGCGGCGCGTAGTCGCAGCGCCTCGTCGGCGTGCGCGACGCCGAGCCAGGTCGCGCCGGCCTCCACGGCCGCGCGGGCGACCGGCACGGCGCCGTGGCCGAAACCGTCGGCCTTCACCACCGCCAGGACGTCGTGGGGCATGCGTCCGCGAAAGGTGCGGATGTTGGCGCGGATGGCGGACAGGTCGACGACGGCCTCGGTCAATCCGGCGATCCCACGGGCTGCCGGGCGGTGGCGGGACTGGACCAGGTACATGCCCGCTATTGTTGTTTTTGGCAACGATCGCGATCATCGGAGCGCGGACGGATGTCTGCGCGTGGTGACTACGACCCTGGTATGACGGCCCTCATCCCGATGAATGAATTCGCCCGCGGGGACGAACTTTCCGGCGACGCCGGACCGCTACTCCGTGCCGAGTACGAAGGTCTGGATCGCCACCACGGCCGCGCCGCGGGCCCATTCGCTGAAGTCCGCGGGCTGCAGGACCATCGGCAGCTCGGCCGCGGAAGGATGCCGATCGGCATGTAGACCGGCCAGCAGGTCGTCGTGTGCGACCTCGGCGAGGCGGATGCCTTCACCGCCGAGGACGACCAGTTCGGGCAGCGTGAAGTTCGCGGCCGCGGCGATCAGTTTGCCGAGCGCCCGGCCCGCCCGGCCGACCACCGCGACGGCGGCCGGGTCGCCCTTCGCCGCCAGGTCGAGGGCTTCGTCGTAGCCGACCGGCCGGCCGAGCGCCGTACCGACCTGTTCGGTGACCGCGCGGACCGTGAGCAGGCTGAGCGCGCAGCCATGGTGGCCGCGGTCGCAGAGCGGGCCGTCGGGGACGAGTGGGTAGTGACCGATGAGGCCGAGCGTGACGTCGGGGCTGTCCACCGTCCGGTTGTGGACGACGAGGCCGTAGCCGACGCCCGCGCCGATGGTGACGAGGATGAAGCGGTCCGAGTTCCGTCCGGCGCCGAACCAGTGGGTCGCCTCGGTCAGGGAGGTCAGGTCGTTCGCGATCACGACCGGGATGTCGGTGTGCGCCGCGAGCAGCTCGCCGAACTTCACGTCCACCCAGTTCAGGTACGGCGCCCAGCGGACCTCGAAACCGTCCGCGACCCGGCCGCCGAGCGAGATGCCGAGCCCCGTGATCGGCGTACCGCCGGGGACCTGGACCGCGAGTGCGTCGGTGAGCTCGAGGACGAGCTCGGCGACCGCGGACGGTGTCGGGTCCGGGATCGGGCGCTCGACGCTCGCGAGCACCTCCGCGCGCAGCGTGGTCAGGACACCGATCGCGGAGTCGCCGGTGAGCTTGATGCCGATGAAGTGGTGCGCGGTCGCGTCCAGGTCGAGCGGCTGCGACGGGCGCCCGACCCGGGCGTCGGTGGGACCGCCCTCGACCTCGACCAGCAGCCCCGACTCGACCATCGGTTTCGTCAACCGGGTCAGGCTGCCGGGGGACAGGCCGACGCGGCGTGACAACTCGGCGCGCGACAGCGGCCCGTCCAGCAAGATCTCCAGCGCGACCTGTCGCGACGGACCCGCCAACGGCCGCCACTGACCCATTGCGACAGCTTAGGACACGCCGGGCTGGAGACGCCGGGGCGTGACCCGGTCCGCGGTTCTGGCCGCACAAGCCCCGGCGTCAGGCTCATCTCGCAGTATGCAACGGTTTCCAGTCCTTGGCTGCGGGACAACGCTGTCAGATCCCAGTCACCTCACGGTCAGTGCGGAAGCTTGCGGGTATCGATCAGCTGCTGCGCGACGTCGCGCAGTTTGGTGTTGGTGTCCTGCGAGTACCGCTTCAGGATCGCGAACGCACGGTCCCCGTCGACGTCGAAGCGTTCCATCAGGATGCCCATCGCCTGACCGACCAGCTTCCGTGCGTCGACGGCCTGCGCCATCGTCTCCTCGTGGCGCGCGGAGGCCAGCGCGACCGAGGCGTGCTGCGCGAGGATGTGCGCGACCGCCTCGTCGTCCGCGGTGAACGCGTCCGGGGACGGGCTGTACAACCCGAGGACGCCGACAGTCGGTCGCGACGCGTCACCGGTCGCCAACGGTACGTCGAGAACGCTGCGGACCCCGAGCGCTGCGACCTTGTCCGCCCACTCGGGCCACCGGTCGTCGGTGCCGGTGTCGCGGATCAGGACGGTGGTCCGATCTCGCAGCGCCGTGACCAGGGGACCACTCTCGGTACTGAGTTGCAGCGCGTACACATCGGCGACGACAGGGTCCGTGACCGCGGCGATCTCGGCCTGTGAACCACGGGTGTACAGCGCGACTCCGGCGTACGTGCAGTTCAGCGCCTGGAGGGCGAACTGGACGACGGCATCGACGGTCTCCTCGACGCCGGGGGCGTCGTGCAGCTCGATCGCCAAACGGGCGAACATGTCCGCCGAATTGGCAAGGTCAGGCTCGGTCACGGAGGCTCCAGAACAGGGACGTGCAGTAGGGCACGCACATCATGCAGCCACAGCCCGGCAGAGTGTTAGCCGGTAGGGCGCGAGTTCCCGTTGGTGCTGGTTACAGTGATCCGCATGACGGACTTCTCCGGCCTGTTGAGCGGCCGGACGAACTGGCGGCGGGAGTTCGCGGCACCGATGCGTGCCTTCCTCCGGACCGAGGCGGGGAGTTCGGGTGTCCTCGCGGCCTCGATCGTGCTCGCGTTGCTGTGGGCCAACGTCGCCCCGGGCATGTACGACGAGTTCTGGCGGACCGAACTGTCGATCGGGCTCGGCCACGACGTCCTCAGCCTGGACCTGCGGGAGTGGATCAACGGCGGGCTGATGACGCTGTTCTTCCTGGTCGTCGGGCTGGAGGCGCGGCGCGAGTTCGACCTCGGGGACCTGCGCGAGCGCAGCCGGTTCGTGCTGCCGATGCTGGCCGGGATCACCGGGATGATCGCGCCGGTGCTGATCTACCTGGCGTTCAACGCCGGCGGACCGGGATCGCACGGCTGGGGCGTCGCGATGTCCACCGACACGGCGCTCGCACTCGGCCTGCTGGCACTCGTCGGACGCGGTGTCCCGGATCGGGTCCGGGTGTTCCTGCTCACGGTGTTCGTGGTCGACGACCTGCTCGCGCTGGTGGTGATCGCGGTCGTCTACAGCGAGGACATCCGGCTGATGCCGCTGACGCTGGCCATCGTCGCGTTCGTGGTCGTCCTGGTGCTGTCGCTGTTCCACGTCCGGAAGGCGTGGATCTACGTGATCCTCGGCGTCCTGATGTGGGCAGCGCTGCTGCAGAGCGGCGTGGACCCGGTGGTCGCCGGACTCGCGATCGGCCTGACCGCACCGGCGTACTCGCCCGGGCGGGAAGCGCTCGAGGAGGCGACCGGTCTGTTCCGGCTGTTCCGCGAGCAGCCGACGCCGGAGCTGGCGCGGTCCGCGACCGTTGGGCTGACCACCACCATCTCGCCGAACGAACGTCTGCAGTACCTCTACCACCCGTGGACCAGCTACCTGATCGTCCCGCTGTTCGGTTTGGCGAACGCCGGCGTGACGATCGACGCGAACTTCCTCGGCCACGCGTTCACTTCACCGATCACCCTCGGCATCCTGGTCGGGTACGTCGTCGGCAAGCCGCTCGCGGTGACGACCGTGTCCTGGCTGCTCGAACGGCTGTCCGGCGGGCGGATCCGGCCCGGTGTCGGCTGGGCCGCGGTCGTCGGCAGCGGGACGATCGCCGGGATCGGCTTCACGGTCTCGCTGCTGATCGCGACGATCGCGTTCGACGGGACGCAGCTGGCCGAGGCGAAGGTCGGTCTGCTCTCGGCGGTGATCGTGGCGTCCGGGCTGACCTGGGCGGTGTTCCGCGCGGCGAAGCTGCTGTCGCCGCCGAAGAAGGCGCTGGCGCTGCTCGGCGACGCGGAGCAGCTGGTCGACCTGACCGACCCGGTCGATCCGGAACGGGACCACATCCGCGGTCCGGAGACGGCGTCGGTGACCCTGGTCGAGTACGGCGACTTCGAGTGCCCGTACTGCGGGATGGCCGAGCCGATCGTCCGCAGCGTGCTGCAGGACGACGACCTGCGCTTCGTCTGGCGGCACCTGCCGCTGTCCGACGTCCACCCGCGGGCGCAGATCGCGGCGGAGGTGGCCGAGGCGGCGGCCGCGCAGGGCAAGTTCTGGGAGATGCACGACCTGCTGCTCGCGAACCAGGAGAACCTGCAGCCCAAGGACCTGATCAGGTACGCCGAGCAGCTCGGGCTGGACACTGAGCGGTTGCACGACGACGTCAAACGGCACGTGGCGGGTGCCCGGGTGGCGCAGGACGTGGAGTCCGCGGACACCAGCGGCGTCTCCGGTACGCCGACGTTCTTCATCAACGGTCAGCGGCACTACGGCGCCTACGATGTCGAGACGCTGAAGGCGGCGATCAAGGTCGCGCGGGCGCGGGCGAAGATCAGCGCCCGGCGAGGCTGACGCCACGAGGGTATGGCTGAATCTTGATGAACTAGGTCATTACTGCCACTGTCGTCGTCTTCGCGGATGGCTGACGCTGGTGCCTCCCGATCCTCGAGGAGGCTTCCCATGGAGACATCCGCAGTGTTGCGCACCCGCGCCGCCGACCAGGCCGTCGCGGTCGCGCATTTCGCCGGCCGGCTCGCGTTCGAGGTGGACGCGGCCGACGTCGCCGCGGACATCGGTGCCGGCGTGACGGGCTGGGTGCTGGTCGACAGCCGGAGTCAGGAGAGCTGGGACCAGGGCCATCTGCCGGGCGCGATCCACCTGCCGCACCGCGAGATCGCGGAGCGCGCGAAGAGCGTCGTACCGGACGGGGTGACCGTGGTGACGTATTGCTGGGGGCCGGGGTGCAACGGGGCGACCCAGGCGGCGCTGGCGTTCGCGCGGCTCGGGTATCCGGTGAAGGAGATGATCGGCGGGTTCGAGTACTGGGCGCGCGAGGGTGGGCCGATCGAGACCGCGGCGGGGATCGAGCGCCGGGCGCAGGATCCGCTGGTCGCTCCGCGCGGCGTGGCCTGCGCGTGCTGAAACCCCTGTGAATGTTGAGGTTTTACAGAGATTGAACCCGCCGTGGTGAAACGCTGACTCTCCGTACGTTACCCTCGGAAGAGGGGTCCGCGAGGCGAGGAGACGGTGTGACCGATCAGCCGGTGAACGACAGTGGGCTGGTCGCGTTCGGGATCGACACCACGCGTCCGAGTGTCGCCCGGGTCTACGACTACTTCCTCGGCGGCAAGGACAACTACGCGTCCGACCGCGAGCTGTACGAGCAGATCATGAAGATCGCGCCCGAGGCCCCGGTCTGGGCGCGGGCGAATCGGCGCTGGCTCAGTGAGGTGGTCACCTGGCTGGCCGAGGAGGCCGGCGTCCGGCGGTTCATCGACGCCGGCTCCGGGCTGCCGACCGCCGAGAACACCCACCAGATCGCCCAGAAGGTGAATGCGGGCGCCGCGGTGGTGTACATCGACAACGACCCGTCCGTGGTCGCCCACGGACGGGCCCTGTTGCTGGACAACGACCGGACGCAGTTCACCGCCGCGGACCTCACGAAGCCGGAGGAGGTGCTGGCGGACCCGGCCGTCGCCACGATGCTGGCCGCCGGCGAGCCGGTCGCGCTGGTGATGGCGTTGATGCTGCACCACATCGCCGACTACGACGAGACCCGCGAGGTCGCCCGCCAGTACGTCGCGGCGCTGCCGCCCGGGTCCTACCTGGCCATCACGCACGCGTGCAATCCGGGGGACGGAGGGCCGGTCGACCTGATGGTGACCGAGCTCGCGGAGAAGGTCAGGCACGCCTTCCCGACGCTGGCGTTCCGGTCGGTCGAGCAGATCTCGTCCCTGTTCGGTGACCTGGAGATCCTCGAGCCGGGCGTCGTCCGGCTGGCCGACTGGCACGTGCCCGGCGGCCGGGTCGCCGAGGACCCGGCGATCGGCGTCCGGGACGCGATCTACGGCGCCGTCGCCCGCAAGTCCTGAGCGGTTCTAGCCCAGGTTCGCGAGGTAGTCGGCGTTGCCGCGGATCGCGGCCTCGTAGCGCTTGATCTCGGCGGAGTCGACCTTGTCGGCGATCAGCAGCAGGAGCGTGGCCAGCGCCTTGTCCTGGTTCCCGGCGGCGTGCAGCGTCAGAGCCTTGAAGACCCGCAGCGAGTCGGACTCGGGGAACTCGGCGCAGGCGTCCTTGAACACCGCCAGCGACTCGTCGAACCGGTGCAGGTTGCGCAGGGTGCTGCCGTACTGCAGCAGGCACTTGCGGCGGGTCTCCCCGGTCAGTCCGGGCAGCGCGCGCTCGTAGTACCCGACCGCTTTCTCCTCCAGGCCGGCGGTGTCGTAGGAGCCGCCGACCTCGTAGAGCACGTACGGGTTGTCCGGGTGCTCGGTCAGCAGCTTCTCGAAGAAGTCGATCGTCGGGCCCATGTTCGCCCGGTCCCGGCGTGCGAAGGCCTGTTCGATGGTTGCTGCGAGTTCCGCAGTGAGTTCGACCGGGGTGGTGGGGCGGGGAAGGTATTTGCCAGTCACGGTTCCATCATGCCGCGTCGCGGCCGTTGGTCCGGTGCTGCTGCCACGGCCAGGCGCCGGAGATCTCCACCTCGAGTGCGAAGCTCAGGACGGTCCGGATCACCACGATCAGGCCGAGCACCACGACGTTCTCCAGTGTCGTCGCGACGATCACGGTGCGGATGATGTCGCCGACGATCAGGATCTCCAGGCCGAGCAGGATCACCCGGCCGAGATTCACCCGGAGCTGCTGGTAGCTGCCGGTGCCCTTGCGTAGTACGTCGTACGCGTAGCGGAGCAGGACGACGGCGAGCCCGACGGCCATGATCGCCACGCCGACGCTCTCGATCACGCGCGCGACGTGCTCGAAGACCTGCGCGAAGTCCACCCTCCATGGGTACCAGTCAGGCGACGGACTCGCTGGTCGGCTCGCCGGGCCGGATGTTCTGGTTCAGGTGGAAGACGTTGCCGGGGTCGTACGCCGTCTTGAGCGCGACCAGCCGTTGCAGCTTCGCCGGCGGGAACGCGCGATGGATCGGGTCGTCGTTCAGCGTGTTCACGTACGCCCCGCTCGCGTACGGCGCCAGCGTCGCGGCGTACCCACGCAGCTGATCGATCCGGGCCTCGTCCTCGGCCGGGTCGTCCCAGCGTGTGGCGGTGACGAACTCGAACAGCGTGTCCCGATGACTGAACGCCGCCGCCTCATCCGGTACGTCGGCGATCGCGCCGCCGTACGCCTGCAGACTCGCGGACGGACCCGGCGTCGCCAGCAGCGCGCGGATCGCGTCGTCGGGCAGCGCCTTGAAGTAGTGCCCCTTCCAGTACCGCCGGAACCGGTGTCCCTGTACGTTGTCCTCCCGCGTCTGCAGCTTCAGGTACGTCGTCTCCGCGACGACCTCGTCCTGGACGGGACCGAGTTCGCGGAACGCCGGCAGCAGGTCCTCCCCGCCCGCGCCGACCCATACGTACCCGACCGTGACCGAGTCCGGCGTGATGCTCGCGGTGAAGGTGGCCTCCCGTGGCGCGTTCGCATTCAGGTCGCGCCAGCCGCGCAGTACGTCGAGGCCCGCCGACGCCGGATAGGTGAACTCGACGATCATCGCCCGCGTCCCGATCTCGTGCAGCCGGAACTCGAAGCTGGTGACGATCCCGAAGTTCCCGCCACCGCCGCGCAGGCCCCAGAAGAGCTCGGCGTTCTCGTCCGCGGCGGCCCGCACGACGTCACCGTCGGCGGTCACCACCTCGTACGACACCACGTTGTCGCAGGCCAGCCCGAAGCGCCGCGCCAGCCAGCCCATGCCGCCGCCGAGCGTCAGCCCGCCGACCCCGGTGTGCGAGACGTTGCCCGCTGTGGTCGCGAGACCGTACTCCTGTGCCGCCTTGTCGAGCTTGCCCAGCATGGCGCCGCCCTGCACCGACGCGCGCTGCAGTGCCGGGTCCACGCGGACCGCGTTCATCGGCGTCAGGTCGATCATCAGCCCGCCCTCCGGGACGGCCAGGCCGGCGATGTTGTGCCCGCCGCAGCGCACCGCGATCTCCAGGCCGTGCGTCCGGCCGAAGCGGACCGCGTCGGCGACCTCCGCGGTGCTCGAGCAGCGGGCGATCGCGGCCGGCCGGCGGTCGATCATCGCGTTCCACACGCTGCGGGCCTCGTCGTAGCCGGGGTCACCGGCGGTCAGGTAGGTCATCGGTCTCACTCCTGCTCACTCCTGGTCATCGGGTTCTCGTCATTACCCTGACAGCGAAGCGGTACTCCGATAAGGTCCAGTTGCGTGAGCCGAATGAGGACCAGTTCCGGAGCCGGTGAACTCCTGGTCGAGCTCCGGCGCGACAGCGGCGTCCCGCTGCATCAGCAGCTCGAGAGCGGGATCCGGACCCGGATCCGGGCCGGCCTGCTGCGGCCCGAGACCGTGATGCCGTCCACCCGGGCGCTCGCGCAGGATCTCGGCCTGTCCCGCGGCGTGGTCGTCGAGGCCTACCAGCAGCTGGTCGCCGAGGGGTATCTCGTCAGCCGCGGCGGCGGGTACACGCAGGTCGCGGACATCGCAGTGGTCGAGACGGCGGCCGCCCTCAAGTCCACCGGCGGTCCGCCTCGGATCGACTTTCGCTACAGCCGCCCGGACGTCTCGCAGTTCCCCCGCGCGGCCTGGCTCCGATCGGTACGCCGGGTGCTGAACGAGACGCCGTGCCGGAGTCTGGCGTATATCGACGGGCGCGGGACGATCGAGCTGCGGACGGCCCTGGCCGACTACCTCAACCGGGTCCGCGGTACGGCGGCGCGCCCCGAGAACATGCTGATCTGCAACGGGTTCGCGCAGGGCTCGCGGTTGCTGCTGCAGGTGCTGGCCGCGCAGGGCCGGAAGCGACTCGCGGTCGAGGACCCGTCCGACAACGACCTGCGGGACGTCGCGCGCGCGGCGGGGCTCGAGGTGATCGGCGTACCGATGCTGGAGTCGGGCATCGATGTCGCCGCGCTGGAGCAGTCGGGTGCGGACGTCGTCCTGGTGACCGCCGCGCATCAGTTCCCGACCGGGGCCGTGGCCTCGGCGGAGACGCGGGCCGCGCTGATCGCGTGGGCGACCGCGCGGGACGGGCTGGTGATCGAGGACGACTACGACGCGGAGTACCGCTACGACCGCGAGCCGATCGGTGCGATGCAGGGGCTGGCGCCGGATCGGGTCGCGTACGCCGGGACGGCGAGCAAGACGCTGGCGCCCGGGCTGCGGCTCGGTTGGCTGATCCTCCCGTCCTGGCTGGTCGAGCCGATGGCGCAGGCGAAGCTGATGGACGACCGTGGGTCGCCGGTGTTCGACCAGTTGGCCTTCGCGGACTTCGTGGCGCGCGGCGAGTTCGACCGGCATCTTCGGCGGATGCGGCCGCGGTACCGGGAGCTGCGGGACACCTTGGTCGAGCGGCTGGCGGCGCGGTTGCCCGAGCTCGAGCCGGTCGGGGTGTCGGCCGGGCTGCACGTGCTGACGTGGCTGCCGCCGGATCTCGGCGAGGACACGTTGCAGGCGGCGGCGCGGGAGCGTGGGGTCGGGGTGTACGGGCTGGCGCCGTACTGGGGCGACGGATCGGGGCCGGCCGGGCTGGTGTTCGGGTACGGGTCGCTCAGCCGGAAGGACGTTGTCGAGGGCATCGACCTGCTCGCGGACGCGGTCGCGACGATCCGCAATTCGTGAATAACTATCCATTTCATTGCAATTTGATTCGGCCGGTTCTACTGTTGGTGGAGTGATCGCCGCAGCTCGCATCGACTCCCTGATGAATCAAGGCTGGCCCGCCGCGCACAGCACCGAACTCGACGGCTGGCTGGTCCGCCACAACGCCGGAGTGACCCTGCGCGCCAACTCGGTGCTGCCCGCGAGCGCGCCGTTCGACCTCGGCCGCGCCTTGGATTACGTCGAGAACCTGTACGCCGCGCACGACATCGCACCGTCCTTCCAGGTCGGTCCGGCGGCCCAGCCCGGTGACCTCGACGACCGGCTCGCGGCACGTGGCTACGAGGTCCGGAACCCGACGCTGGTGATGTGCGCCGAGGTCGCCGACGTCCTCGCGAACCTTGCCGAGCCGAGTGCGCCGGTGAATATATCCGCGGCGCCCACCGACCCCTGGATGGACTTCTGGTGGTCCGTCGACGGGCGCGGCGGATCGGCCGCGCAGGCCGCCGCCCGGCAGATCCTGAACCGCGCCCGCGCGCTGTACGCCGTGATCCCGTCCGGCGAGCCGGTCAAGGCGATCGGACGACTGGCGCTGGTCGACGACTGGGCCGGGCTGTACTGCCTCGCCGTCGACCCCGCGCACCGCCGCCAGGGCCTCGCGCAGACGGTCATTCACGGCTTGTTGCAGGAGGCAACAAGCCTCGGCGTCAACCGAGTCTGGTTGCAGGTCGTGGAAAGCAACGCCCCGGCCCGCGCCCTCTACGACCGCCTCGGCTTCCGGGCCGTCTCGCACTACCACTACCGCGTCAAAGCGTGATCTGCTGCAGGTGATCGAGGAGGACGAACTCGGCTCCGGTCTTCTCGACCGACGTGCGGAGTGGGGTCAGGTCGGTCCACGGGACGCCGGGCTCGGTGAGCGGCTTGTCGAAGTCGTCCCAGTGCGTGGCGATCACCTTCTTGACCGGCTTGATCGTGCGCAGCAGGCGGTCGGTGATGCCAGGTTCGCCGCCGGGGGCCGCGAAGACGACGTCGACCTGCAGGTCGCGCAGGGCGTTCGGGTCGAAGTTCGCCGTACTCAGGCTGAGGATGCGCAGGCCGCCGATCGTGATCACGAACGCGAGCGTGCCGCCCTCGACGAGGTCCTCGATGACGCGCGGGCGCGGCGGGACGGAGTACCGGTAGCCCGGGTACGCGTAGTCGTGGCGCTTGCCGCCGCAGGAGTGCAGCGACGGGAAGACCTCGATCGTGAAGCCCTCGAACGGGAAGTACTCGCCGCCGCGGACCGGTGAGAGCAGGTCGTCCGGCGTCTTCATCGCACGCAGCAGGTTCGCGTGCGTCTCGGTGCAGACGACCGTCGCCTGGGTCTTCTCCGCGACGTACGGTACGTCGGCCATGTGGTCGTAGTGCGCGTGGTGGACCAGGATCGCGTCCGCCGTCCCGAGGTGCCGGTCGATGACGTTGCGATCGATCACCAGCTTGGTCTTCGGGTCCGCTCCCTCCGGCGTGAACGTCCCGGTGTGGAACCGGGTCAGCCACGGATCCGTGAGTACGACGCTCTTCCCGCAGCGGATCTGCCACGCGTGCGTGCCGAACCACGTCAGCTCGACCGGCTCCCGCTCGGTGTCGGCCGTGGCTGCCTCGCTGCGCCCCTCGACACCGACCACGCCGGCCGCTCCGACCGCCGCCGCCCCGACGGCCGCCGCACCGGTCAACATTCCCCTCCGACTCACCTTCACGCTGTCTCCTCTCGTCGTCCCTGGACCTGCAGTCAAGGCGAAGGTGATCGGCTGTGTCGAATATGCTCTTGAGCATGGGGCGATTGTCTGGAGATATCAACGCAGGTCAGCCCGGTCGTGGGGCCTCCCGGCCTGGACTGAGGAGCGCAGGGAGCGAAGCGACTGGAGCGACGAGGGAAGGCCGGGAGTCACAGCCCCACGACCCCCGCGCCGGAGGCGCGGCATGACACAGTCATGCTGACTGAAAGGCATCTGCAGATTTTCATCGCGCTGGCCGAGGAGCAGCACTTCGGTGATGCGGCGCGAGTTGTCGGTATCACCCAGCCGCCGCTGTCCCAGGGGCTGCGCCGGCTGGAGGCGTTGGTCGGCGCCAAGCTCTTCGAACGGGGCGCCGGTCGTGTCGAGCTCACCCCGGCCGGGGCCGCCCTGCTGCCGTATGCGCGCCGGGCGCTGACCTCGATCGAGGAACTGCACCAGGCGGCGGTAGCGCGGGATCCGGAAGGCCCGGAGATCCGGATCGGGCTCGCGCCGGAGGTTCCGCCGTCCTCGGGTGCGGCGGTTGCCGCGGCGTGCGGCGCGGTGATTCCGGGCAGTCGCGTGACGGTGGTGACCGCGCCGACGAGTTCGCTGGTGAACCAGGTGAGTACGGGCCGGTTGACGATGGCCGCCGTACAGCATCCCGCCGTACTCGACGGGCTGGAGGCCGGGCCGGTGTCGTTGCTGCCGACCTGGGCGCTGGTGCCTTCGGCGATGGTGGACGACGAGGAAGTGACGCTCCGGCAGCTCAAGGGTTTGCCGGTCGCGGTGCGGCCGCGGGCCGAGGCGCCGGCCGCGCGGGATCTGTTCCTGGACACGCTGGCGCTGCACCGGCCCGACGGGGGAACGGTCGTGGTGACCGACGAGCGAGCCGGCTTGGCGATGGCGGCGGCCGGTCAGGCGATCGTGGTGACGGCAGATCCAGGCCTGACCGCCCCCGGTGTCGAGCGTCGTCGCCTGGCCGACGACCCGTTGCCGCTCCGCCTCCGCCTCGTCTGGTCGAGAACACGTACGCCGTTCCTCCGCCCGAACGACGTCATGGCGCAGCTCACGGAAGCCTTGGTGGCGTCATGAGCGCCCGGATCCGCGGGATCTTCGAGGATGCGGGCGTTCGGGGGTGGATGCACGCGGTGTCGCTCGACGATCCCGAGCAGACGGTCGAGCTCGACGCGGATGCCGTCGTACCGATGGCGTCGGTCTACAAGCTGCCGCTGCTCGCCGGGTTCTGCCGCTTGGTGGACCTGGGCGAGCTCGATCCACGCGAGCGGGTGACGCTCGAGCCATCGGCGCGGACGGCTGGGCCGACTGGCCTGTCGGCGTTCGCTGACCCGGTGACGGTGTCGTTGCGCGATCTCGCGCTGTCGATGGCGACCGTGTCCGACAACGCGTCGGCCGACGCCCTCCTGGACATCGTCGGACTGTCCCGGCTGGCCGAGATCCTCAAGTCCTTCGGCCTGCATCGCACCTGGGTACGACGGGGTACGGCGGCCAACCTGCGCGACCTGCAACGCCGTACCGGGGCCCCGGATCCGGATGCGGCGCTCGCCGTACTCGCGGACAACGACCGGACCGATCCGGCCGGGGTCTACGAAGCGGCGAACGGGTCGGCGAGTTGTGCGCGGGACATGACGTTCCTGCTCCGGCGACTGTGGGCGGGGGAGTTGCTGTCACCCGAGCAGACCGGCTACCTGAAGACCACCATGCACCGGCAGGTCTTCCTGCACCGGTTGGCGTCGGGCTTCCCGCACGACGAGGTCCGGGTCGCGGGGAAAACGGGCACGTTCGGTGCGTTGCGGCACGAGGCCGGTGTGGTCACCTTGCCTGGTGGGTCCGCGTTCGCGATCGCGGTCTACACGCTGGCGGCCCGGGGCGATTTCCGGCAACCGCGGGTGGACGCGGCGATCGGTGAGGCCGCCCGGGTCGCCGTCGACCTGCTGCGCTAAATCACCGCGTACGCCTCGATCTCGAGCAGGGCGTCCGGACTGAACAAGGCGGCCACCTGCACCGCCGTGGTCGCGGGCTTCGGGCCCGGGACGTACCGGTCGCGGACCGGGCGGATGGCCGGCAGGAAACCGATGTCGGTGACGAAGAACGTCAGCTTCACCACGTTCTCGAAGGTCGCGCCGGCCGCCGTCAGGCACGCCTGCAGGTTCGCGAAGACCTGCTCGGCCTGTGCCCCGGGGTCGCCGAGGCCGACGAACCTTCCGTCCACGTCCAGGGCGACCTGCCCGGAGATCGCCACCCACTGTCCGTGCCCGGTCACGACGTGGCTGTAACCGTTGCCCGGAGCAACACCTTCGGCCGGTGGATACCGCAGCTCGCTCATGCCCCAGATATACCGCGGACCGGGGTTGAGAAACCGCTTTCCAGCGGGAGAAGATACCGGTGTGGGACGGACGCCGAAGGACTCGATCACGATTGCCGACGTCGCGCGGGCGGCGGAGGTGTCGCGGGCGACCGTGTCCCGGGTGATGAACGGGCGGCTCAGCGTCGCCCCTGAGATCGTCGCCCGGGTGCGCGCCGCCGCGGACCGGCTGAACTACCGGCCGAGCGACCTGGCGCGCAGCCTGTCCCTCGGGCGGACGGACATGGTCGCGCTGGTCGTCCCGGACCTCGGCAACCCGCTGTTCCAGCAGATCCTCCGCGGCATCACGAACGCCTCCGCCGCGGCCGGGTACCAGGTGCTGGTCGCCGAGACCGACGAGGACCCGAGCGCCGAGGCGGCGATCGCGATCGAGGCGCGGCGGCGCTGTGACGCGCTGATCATGGTCTCGCCGCGGCTGGACGAGGAGCGGCTGCGCGAGCTGCTGCCGCAGGTGCAACCGGTGATCCTGGTCAATCGCCAGGGCCCGCCGGAGGTCTCGTCGGTGGTGGTCGACTACGGCCGCGGCGTCCGGATCGTCGTCGACCACCTGGTCGGGCTGGGACATCGTCGGCTCGCGTTCCTGTCCGGCCCGGCGGCGAGCGCCTCGAACGCGCTCCGGCTGCAGGCCCTCGAGGTCGCCGAGCGGGAGATCCCGGGGCTCGACCTGGTCCGGCTGGAGTGCGGCCGCTCGATCGAGGACGGGTACGCCGCGGTGGAGCGGGTGCTCGAGTCGCAGGCCACCGCGGTGGTCGCGTTCAACGACCTGGTCGCGTTCGGGTTGCTGGCCAGGCTCAACGAGGTCGGGGTCGCCGTACCGGCCGATCTCTCGGTGACCGGGATGGACGACATCGGGCTGGCCCGGTTCGCCGTACCGTCGCTGACCACGGTGCGGGTCCCGCAGAAGGATCTCGGGGAGCTGGCGTGGCAGCGGTTGCACGCGTCGATCGGGGCGCCGAGCGGCGTGGCGGACGACGTACCCGAGTTGCGGCTGGCGGTGCGGGCGAGCACCGGGCCGGTGCCTCAGGAGCCACGGTTGCAAGGAGAACGTCCGGCCGGTCAGGTCGGCTGGCAGCAGCAGGGGGACATCTGCGCGCTCGAGAGCGACGCGGGGCTGCTCGCGCGGTACGAGTTCGGCCGGCGGATGCCGCAGGTGCATGCCCCGCGGCCGTACCTGCATCCCGTCCGCACACTCGGCGGCCATCCACTGACCGAGGTCAGCCCGGTCGACCACCGGCACCACTACGGCGTCTCGCTCGCGGTCGCGCAGGTCAACGGCACCTCGCACTGGGGTGGCCGGACCTACGTCCGCGGACAAGGCCCGGCGCTGCTCACGAATCACGGTCAGCAACGCAGCCGCGGCGTCACGATCGAGGACGGCCGCACGCTCAACGACGACATCACCTGGTACGACGAGCAGGGCCGGCCGCAGCTCGTCGAACGCCGGCGCCTCACGGGCGACCTGGCCTCCGGCGGCTGGCGACTCGACTGGCGCAGCGTCCTGACCGCCCGCTACGGCTCGATCCGCATCGAGAGTCCCGCGACGAACGGCCGCGCGGGAGCGGCGTACGGCGGACTCTTCTGGCGACTGCCGTCCGCCGAGACGACCGTGCTGACCGACCACGGCGAGGGTCTGGACGCCGCGTTCGGTTCGACCAGCCCGTGGCTCGCCTTCGTCCAAGGCGACGTCACGCTGCTGCTGATGCAGCACGACGACGTACGGCCGTGGTTCCTGCGGACCGGTGAGTACGTCGGTGCGTGCCCGGCGCTCGCATGGGACGAGCCGTTGGTGCTGCAGCCGAATCAGGAACTGCAGCTCTCGCTGACCGCCCTGCTGCTGGATCGGGCGGTCGACGCGGCGGAGGCTAAAACGCTGGCAGGCCAGTTGTAGGCGAGGACGCCAGCGCGGACTGCCAGCGCCGTGGCACCCGACCGGCGAGTCGGGCGTTCCGGCCCGCGGAGACCGCGTCGCGCATCGCGGCGGCCATCAGCGCGGGCTTCTCCGCGCGGGTCACCGGGGTCGCGAGCATGACCGCGGCACACCCGAGCTCCATGGCCAGCGCGGCGTCACTCGCCGTACCGATGCCGGCGTCGACGATCACCGGGACATTCGCGGCCTCGGCGATCAGCGCGATGTTGTGCGGGTTGCGGATGCCGAGCGCGGAACCGATGGGTGCGGCCAACGGCATCACGGCGGCACAGCCGGCCTGCTCGAGCCGGCGGGCCAGGATCGGGTCGTCGTTCGTGTACGGCAGCACGGTGAAACCGTCGGCCACCAAGGCGTCCACCGCGTCCAGCAGCTCGACCGGGTCAGGCAGCAGCAGGTGGTCGTCGGCGACCACCTCGACCTTGATCAGGTCGGTCTCCAGCGCCTCCCGCGCGAGCTTCGCGGTCAGCACGGCCTCGGCGGCGGTGTGGCAGCCGGCCGTGTTCGGCAGCACGTCGATGCTGTGTTTCTTCAGCACGTCGAGCACGGAGCCCTCGTGGCCGGTGCCGAGCCGGCGCATCGCGACCGTGGTCAACTGGGTGCCGGAGGCAATCAACGCCTCCTCCATCACTTCCAGGTTGGCCGAACCGCCGGTCCCCATGATCAGGCGGGACGTGTACGTGCGGCCGCCGAGCTCCAGTGGGTCGTCCATCTCAGCCTCCCTGCGTCGCGCTGACGATCTCGACCCGGTCGCCGGGCCGCAGCGTGGTCTGCGCCCACTCGGCCTTGGTCAGCACGTTCTGGTTCACCGCGACCGCGATGCCGGTGACGCGATCGGAGTACTCCGCGATCAGCTCGGCCACCGACCTGCCGCTCGGCACGTCGACCGCCGTACCGTTCACCCAGACGGATTCCACGCTTCCTCCCTACGCCGGAATTACCCGATTCAGGTTCAGCGGTCGGTGACGGCGTAGTCACCCTCTCAGCCCACTCCCTGCGAGCTCCCGCGGACGTGTCGACTATAGCGCCTGACGAATCAGGGGCAGGACCTGCTCCCGTACTGCGGGCGCGAGGTGGACGTCGTACTCAGAGGTGATCCAGTGCAGCGCGGCGAGCTCGGCGGCCGGTTGCGGGACGTCGTCCAGGTCGGTGGTGTAGACCGTCATCCGCATCTGCTGGTCCTCGAGCGCGGCCCGGTTCTCGACCGTCGCCAGCAGCCGCGGGTTGTACGGCGTGACGCCGAGCTCCTCCCGCAACTCGCGGGTCAGTGTTTCCAGTGGTGCCTCACCCGGCTCGGGTTTCCCGCCCGGGAGGTAGAACACGTCCGGCGCCGCCTGCTTGCTCACGACGAGCAGACGTCCGTCCTGCACGACAGCGGCCGCCACCACGATCAGTACATCGTTCGTCACGCAGTCGATCCTGTCATCATCGTGACGAGATCCCTGCGGGAGGAATGTCGTGGCTGCTGGCAGGCGAGTCGCCATCTCGGACGTGGCCGCTCGGGCCGGCGTCAGTCCGACGACGGTCTCGCACGTGTTGTCGGGGCGGCGGCCGGTGTCGGAGGCGACGCGGGCCAGGGTGCGGTCGGTGATGGACGAGCTCGGGTGGGCGCCGAACGAGGTCGCGCGCAGTCTGCGGACCCAGCGGACCCGGACGATCGCGCTGATCGTGCCGGACATCACCAACCCGTTCTACCCGTCGGTCGCGCGCGGGCTGCTCGACGTCGTCAGTGAACCCGGGTACCAGGTGCTGATCGGGAACACCGACGGCGAGCCGCGAGCCGAGCGGGACCTGGTGGCGCGGATGGTCACCCGCAGCGTCGACGCGATGGTGTTCGCCGGGTACTACAGCAAGGCCGCCGACGTCGCGCCCGCCGTCGCCGCCGGGATCCCGGTCGTGCTGATGGGTGGCCGCAAGGCGGCGCCGGGGATCGACGTGCTGTCGTCCGACGACCTCGCCGCGGGCGAACTCGCGACCCGCTACCTGATCGAACGCGGCTATCGGCGGATCGGGTTCATCACCGGTCCGGCCGGCGACGGCCCGCCTGCCGATCGTGTGCTCGGCTACCGCCGCGCACTCGGCAGCGCCCCGCGCGGGCTGATCGTCCGCGAGGAGTTCTCCCGAGCCGGCGGTACGGCGGGAATGCGCAAACTGCTCGACCTCGCGCACCCTCCCCGCGCCGTCCTGTGCACCAACGACATGGTCGCGATCGGTGCGCTCGACGCCGTCCGGGACCGCGGTCTGCGGGTCCCGGACGACGTCGCCGTGATGGGGTTCGACGACATCGAGGCCGCCGCGCTGGTGTCGCCCGCGCTGACGACGGTCTCCGGCGATCCCCGCGAGCAGGGCCGGTCGGTGGGCCGCGTCCTGCTGGGCCGGCTGGAGGGAACGGCCCCCAGCCGGCCGCAGCGCATCCTGTTCGCGCCGTCCGTCGTACGCCGCGACTCGGCCTAGCGCCGTGACAAGAAACGTCGAGGTCGTCCCTCAGCCCAGCGCGTCCCCCGGTTTCCCCAGCCAGGCACCCCGGCCAGGCACCCCGGCCAGGCATTTGAGCGGTTCACCCCTGATGTTGTCCGTGAGCAGTTGGTATGCGGCGTGGGAACGGACCATTTCTGAGGTGAACCACCCAAACGGCGCCACGACGGCGCGTGCAAAGCGCTGCCGAACACTAAGGCGCTGTCACCGAGGTCACATTCGCGCCGGAGATGTACGTCGGCCAGACGCCGACCGTCACGGTGATCTGACCGTTGGCGTCTGGCGTGAACGTGCTGGACAGGCCGTAGAGGCTGGTGACCTGGACCGGTCCGGTCGCGTTCACCGTCACGGTCGTGTTCGACCCGCTCGCGGCCCAGATCGCGCGGAACGGCGTACCGTCGTTGGCCGCGTAGACCTGGTCGATCAGGCCGTTGCCCGGGAACTCCTTGCCGAGGAACGTCGCGCCGCGGAGCTGACGAGCGGCGGTCGCGTAGGCGACGTACGACGGTTTCGGGGTGTACTTGCCGAGGGCATCGGTCTCGTGGTGGATCAGGCCGAAGTTGTTCTCCTGGGCGGCGGGGTCGATGCCGTCGTTCTTGAAGTCGTACATGTAGAACCGGTCGACGTCGTGCCCGGGAACGCTGAGCATCGCCCGCGCCATGTACATCGCCTGCGTCGGTTCGGTGACCGGTGCCGCGCTGCCGGAGCCGGTATACCAGCCGGCCTCGGTGATCCAGATCGGCTTGTCCACGCCGCCGTTGTACTGCCGGATCGTCGCGCGCACCTGATCGATGAAGGTGCCCAGACTCTCGGGCGCGTGGAGGTAGTTGTACGGGTGGATCGAGACCACGTCCAGGTACTTCAGCCCGCCGAGCTGGCAGAACTGCTGGAACCAGGCCTGCTGCGTCACGTCGGTGTCACTACCGCCGACGACCGTCAGGCCCGGGTGGTTCGCTTTCAGCTTCGTATACGTTGCCTGAAGCAACGCGACGTACGCCTCGGGAGTCTGGTACGCCGCGCCCTCGCCGTTGATGTCCCACTCGTTCCAGACCGCCATGTTCTTGATCTGCGGGAACTGGGTCGCGACCTTGTCGGCGTAGTTGGCGAATCCCGCCCGGCCGGCGTCGGTGGTCGGCGGCTTGAACCCGTCGTAGAACGGGTTGCCGCGGTCGGCGATCAGCAACGGGTCGAGGCCGTTGCTCTGGAACGCCTGCTGGTAGTTGGTGATCTTCGCCGGGAACGAGTAGACGCCCTGCGTCGTCTCGACGTCCTGCCAATAGGCTTCGTCGCGGGCGGTCCCGGCTCCGGATTGCTTCACCAGCGGAATCACGTCCGGGTTCCACGACTGCGCGAAGTGCGTCCCCGCTCCCTGGTACGTCGGGGCCGTGGTCGCGGCGACGGCGTCGACGTTGGCGACCGCCGTCGTGCCGCCGCCGATGATCGAGCTCTTGTCGAGGGTCAGCATGATCGCCTTGGCGGGGCCGTGCCAGACGCCGTCGTCGGCGCCGCCGAAGTGCAGGTACCCGGTGCCGCCGTCGAAGCGCGTGACGGTGAGCTGCTGCCACGCGGTGGAACCGGACAGGGCGAGGCGCTGCTGGTGGACCTGACCGGTCGCGTCGGTGAGGCGGAGTCCGAGTGCGGAGATCTGGCTCGTCTTCACCCACAGACTCAGGGATTTCAGGTCGATCGGGACGAGGTTTCGTTGCAGCGCGACATAGTTTCCGCCGCCGGTGAATTCGCCGCTCAGCTTGGCGGACTGGGCACCGGCGTGCGGGGACGCGGTGTCGTAGGCGAGACCGCCGGTCGCTCCCGGGAACTCACTTCCCGGATAGAACGACCAGCCCTCCGCGGCGCTGTCGAAATCGCCCAGCGGGGTGGTCGGGGTGCTCGCCGGCGCGTTGAGAGTGAAGTCGTCGAGGCTGACGCTGCTGCTGGTCGCGCCGCTGATCGCGCCCTTGTCCAGAACCACCTCGATCTGCTTGGCCGGACCGTGCCAGACGCCGTCGTCCGCGCCGCCGAAGTGGACGTACTGCTTGCCGCCGTCGAACCGGCTGACGGTCAGCGGCTGCCAATCAGTTGCCCCCGACAACGTCAGGCGTTGCTGGTGTACCTGGTTGGTCGAGTCGGTGATACGGAAAGTCAGGAAAGTCAGGTTCGGCGACTTCGCCCAGAAACTCAGGCTGCTGGCCGCGACCGCCGGAACGGTACGGTTCACGCTCACGTACGCGCCGCCGGCACCGAAGTTCCCGGACAGCTTTCCGGAACTGGTTCCGGAATGGTTGTCGGTGCTGTCGAGTACGAAGTCTCCGGTGGCTCCGGGGAACTCGCTGCCCGGGTAGAAGGTCCAGCCTTCCGCCGCGTTCTCGAAGTCGCCGACGCGACTGGTGGTGAGGCCCGCGACCGGCGCCGTACCGAGTGGGCTGAGGATCGCGAACGTGGTCTTGGCTGTCAGCGTTCCCGCCTGGACGGTGAGCTGGTACCAGCCGCGGTTGGTGACCGAGACCTGCAGAGTGCTCGCGGCCGCCTGGCTGCCGGTCGCGACCACGGTGCCGTTGACGTCGGCGGCCGACCAGGTGACGGACGCGGCGTCGGTGCTCAGGCCGACCTTGACCGGCTGGCCGTCGGTGAACACGTTGCCGAGGGTGATCGGGGTGAGGGCGAGGGTCGCCGCGTGCGCGGGAGCGATGGTGCCGATGCCGAGGAGGAGAACTCCGAGAACGAGGGCAAGGGTACGTCTCATGCCGACTCCTTGAATCAGGGCGGTGTGGGTGAGACGTCGGCTGCCACGACGTGTACAAATCGATTTGTACTATCGCTGTGGGTGATCGGGCTGTCAACAGCTCAAGCGAGATCGGTTCCGGTCAGCAGGGCGGCGAGTTCGGTCGGCCGGTAGAGCACTTGCTTCCCGGTGCGTTGCGGTTCGACGAGCCCGGTACGGCGGAGCAGTTGCAGGTGCTGACTCACCGCGGACGGTGTCACTTTGAGCTCGCCGGCCAGATCGGTCGTCGTACGGGGATATGTCAGGAGCTCGAGGATGTGCGCGCGCGGCGTACCGATCAACTGGGCGAGATCCTGGCGGGACGGTGGCTCGACGACGGACCACAGGTTCGCCTGGCCGCGTGGGGGATAACCGAGCAGTGGATCGGCGCCGGGATCGAACGGAATGACCGCGTGCGGTCCGAAAAGCGTTGGCTGCAGGACGAGTCCGCGACCAGCGACGGCTTCGGTGCGGCTGAGGTGAGCGACCCGCTCGACCTTCAGCTCGCCGTTCGCGTAGCTGATCGCGGGGCCGAGGTCGTTGAGCATCGCGCCGGTGCCTTGCTGGGTGAGGATGTGACCTCGATAGCTGATGTCCGCCGACAGAAGGGTGCGCATCCGGTTCCAGTACGGCGCCATCGCGGCGTCCCAGTACTGGCGCAGTACCTCGACGACCTCCTCGACCGTGAGGTCCTCGGGGAGTTCGCCGTTGACCGCGACGATCTGGCGCTCGAACGTACGCCGGTCCACAGACGTGATCACATCTAGCTCGTCGGTGAGTTGGGTGAGCGGCGAGATCGGGCGCGGCGTCAGGAAGTCAGGGCTGCCCATCGTGTCGTTGACCAGCCGGCGCAGGACGTTCCAATCGAGGTCGGCGACCTGCGACTGCACGGCCCGGACCCAGCCCAGCTGCAAGGGAAAGCGGCCCGGATCGCGGAGTGCGCGCATCGACAGCACCATCTCCGCCACCGGCGACACCGCGAACCGGACGTCGGCCAGGTCCTGCGAGTCCAGCAGGTAGGTCAGCACTCCGTTCCCCTTCGTCGATGTGGACCGATCCTAAATCGACCGACTGTCGGTGGTCGGTGAGATGGTCGATGCATGGGGTTCCGAACGATGGATGACAAGGAAGCAGCCGAGTTCCTGGCGCAGCCGCTGGTGGCCGTGCTGGCGATCGACGATCCGGGGTGGTCGCCGCATGTGACGCCGGTCTGGTTCCATCACCTGCCGGACCAGAACAAGTTCCAGGTGATGACGCCGGCCAAGTCGAAGAAGGCCCGGCTGCACCGGACCGGCTCCGGCGGGTTGTCGCTGTCGGTGCAGACGGCTGACGGCCCGACCGCGAAGTACCTCAACATGCAGGGGGAGGCACGGCTGCTTCCACTCGCCGACGACCTGCTGCACGCGATGGTGGAGAAGTACCTCCCCGAGGAGTTCCGCGCCGCCTATCTGGCCGACCCACCCGAGGACTCGATGTTCGACATCACCCCGCGGCGGATCACCACCGGCGTCATCGGCTGACAGTTCGCCGCGCTGCCCCGTCGTACCGGATATGACGAAGCTCGCGGAGTTGCAGGGAGAGCACGAACTCGACGGTGAACGGACCCGGATCGGGTTCCTGGCGGCGCATCGGGTCGGGAGCAAGGTCCGTGGACGGTTCGCGGAGTTCGACGGTGCGGTCCGGTTGGACAGCGCCGATCCCGCGGCGTCGTCGGCCTGGCTGACGGTGCGGACCGACAGCGTCGACACCGGCGATCGGCGGCGGGACGCCCAGTTGCGGAAGGACTTCTTCGGCGCGGCGGCGTACCCGGTGATGACGTTCGTGTCGACGGACGTGGCGCAGGTCTCGGCACGGCGGTACGACGTGACGGGTGAGCTCACGATCCGCGGTACGACGCGGGCGGTGACCGTGCCGTTCGAGCTGACCGAGGCGGGGCGGTTCACGGCCGCGCTGACTGTCGATCGGCACGACTGGAACGTGAACTGGAATCTGTTCACCACGGCGCTGGTGCGCGCCGACGTCGTCCTCGAACTCGACGCGGCCGTGAACCTGTGAGGCTGTGCCCGCCTGGCCCGCCTGGCCCGCCTGGCCCGCCTGGCCCGCCTGGTCGGCCCGGCCTGGCTACTCGCAGGCGATGCCGTCGTGATCGGCGTCGAGGCGGTAGATGTCGGTGCCGATGACCTCGATCGGGCCGTCGACGTACTCCGGCCCGTTGCCGCTGCCGCCGGAACAGTCCACGTCACTGGCGATCGGGACGCAGCCAGAGTAGTTCGGGTCGCAGCCGGAGGACTGTTTCGGTTCGTCGACCTTGGTGCCGACGACGGTGATCTGGGTGCGCGGCTGCTTGGCGACTTCCTCGCGGAGCAGGTGTTTCGTGGTCTGTACGCCGTTCACGAAGGTGACGCGGTAGGTCAGGCGTCGGGTGCCGTTGACGCCGGTGGTGCGGATCGTCCGCTCGCCTTTCGGGAGCGAGTCGTCGGTGACGGTCTTCTTCTTGAACGGGATCGTGCGGAGCTCGACGACCTCCTTGGTGATCGTCGTGGGCTTGTTGATTGGCGCGGTGGTGCTGGCTGGCGTGGTGCTGGTTGGTGTCGCGCTGGCTGCGGTGGTGCTGGTTGGTGTCGTGGTGGGTGTGGGTGCCGGCGTGGTGGTGACGTAGACGGTGGCGATGGCGGCCGGTTCACTGTTGGCCGACGTACCGGAATCTGCTCCACATCCGGCGGCGAGCGCGCAGACGGCCGTCAGGGCGGCCGGAACCAGCGCAGCACGGAAGAATGACACGTTGTTCCCCCCAACCCGCCGTCGGTCCCCCCGCGGCGGGATTGTCAGCGCCCGGACCTCCCGAGCGAACACCGATCTTTACCAGCCGCGCTCAGAGACTCGCAAGGCTCAGAATTGCGCTCCAGTGAGGATGTTGGTGCCGATCGGGCTGATCGTGTGCCGAACCGCGCCGCCCGCGCGGCGCGTCGTCACCAGGCCGGTGCGGTGGAGGACGCGGGCGTGCTCACTCGCGGACGCCAGCGAGATCCCGGCACGGGCAGCCAACTCACTGGTCGAACACGCCTGCTTCGAGATGGTCCGCAGTACGGCAGCCCGCGTCCGCCCGAGCAGATCGGCGACGGCGCGCTCCGGGTCGACGCCGCGCTCGGCCCAGGCAGGGTCGTGGTGCACCGGGAAGACGAGGACCGGCGGGAGCTCGGGGTCGGCCGGCATGATCGGATGCCGCCAGCAGAAGTACGACGGCACCAGCCGCAGGCCGCGCCCGTCGAGATCCCGGTCGCGATCGACATGCCCCATGTCGACGTGCAGGTACGGCGGCTCCCACTGCAGCACCGGATGCAGCGTGCCCGCGAGCGACTCGAACCCGCCAGTCGTCACGGTGTCGCTGTGTACCTTCACTTCCCGGCTGATCATCGCGGTGATCATCGGCATCTGCGGCGCGATATGCGACCGATGGAACTGCCGCAGCCCATGACACAACTTCGCCAGTACGGCGGGATCGCCGGCCGCGAGGCGACGGGTCCAGTTCGGCAGCCGCACCTGGTCCTGGTCCGCCAGCAGCGCGAGCTCACTCTCGAGCTGCGGCTGCGGGGTCGCCGCGACCGCGCTGAGCCCCGCCTCCAGCCCGTCGACGCTCTCCGCCGGCGTCAGGAAGTCCGGCGAGTACCCGACCGGCGGCGCCAGCACCAGCAACTCCCGCTCCAGCGGCGTCAACCGCGCCCGCGTCCGCTGCCGCCACGCACCGAACACCTCAGGCTCGTCATCGGTCTGCACCATGTGCATCCCGAGCAACACTTCCCACAGCGGATCCGGCTCCCGACAGATCGTCGTACGCGCCAGATCAACACACCCGAACCGGATCCGGAAACCCATCGCCTTTTCCTCCCCCGAGGAAGCAGGACGCCGAAACCCACCCCGACGTCACCACCCGACCGCTTACAACTACACACCGTAAGCGACCAGAGGGTCACCCCCCGCCCAAGCAAACCCCCGCCAAACCTGACACACTGTTCCCCTCACCCCCTGAGGGGCCTCTAGCTCAATTGGCAGAGCAGCGGACTTTTAATCCGCGGGTTGTGGGTTCGAGTCCCACGGGGCCTACCTGTTTCCGCAGGTCATAGCGCACATGGCCACCGTGGCTACCACCTCGATCCACCACTTACCCACCACGTTGAGTCTCCGAGCCTCGCTCGGGGTCGGTGCCCAGTACCTTGTTCATGGCTTCGACCGCCTTGGTGTTGCGGATCTTCCGACCGAGGTAGGTGTCCTGTGTCATTGAGACCCGGCTGTGCCCGAGCTGGTCCGCGATCTGCCGCGCGGAATGGCCGACGTCGTCCAGGAGCGTCGCGAGTGTCTTCCGGAAGCTGTGTGACTTGACCCACTCCGGTGAGTCGATGTCGGCCCGCACGTCGCGGAGATCCCGGAGCGGGTTGTGGGGGTCGCGGAATCCGCCGATGCTGTTCGGGAAGACCGGCTATCACGCGCAGTAACGACTTGCAGGTCAGGATCGATAGACCCCAGAGGGTGTAGTAGAAGGTCCCTGAGGGCCGGGGCAGATTGGTTAGAGACGTTGATGGGGGATGCCGTGAAGTTAGTTGACCGGTTCATTTCGCAATACGTGAGAGAGATCGATTTTTACGAGCAGGCGGCGCGGCTCGCGGCAAGCAAGCTGGAGACGGAACTGCAATCGGAGGGTATCCGATGCATCGTCACGAGTCGGGCAAAGTCGGTGTTGCGGTTAGAAGAAAAAGTTCGTCAACGAAATTCCAAGACGCCGTATAGGTCGCTGGATGCTATCTATGGAGATATCGTTGACCTAGCCGGTGTTAGGGTAGCCCTATATTTTCCGGCGGAGCGTGACCAGGTCGGAAAGGTGATCGAGCGACTGTTCTCGGAATATGACTCGCGCAGAGAATTTCCAAATGCAAGCCCTCCACTCAAATCCAAACGGTTCTCAGGATATTCTGCTGTCCACTATCGCGTCCGTCTCCGGGCGTCTGCGCCAAATGATCCCGAAGCGCGCTACTTATCAGCCAATATCGAAGTGCAAATCGCGTCGGTCTTGATGCATGCATGGTCTGAGGTGGAGCACGACCTTGTCTATAAGCCATATGAAGGCAAGCTGTCGGACGAAGAGTATGATCTGCTCGATCAGCTAAATGGGTTGGTTCTTGCCGGAGAGATAGCACTTGAACGTCTGCAAAAAGCCGGAGAGGCACGAGTTGCGCCTACGGGGCGGCATTTCGCCAATCATTACGAACTAGCGGCCCACCTGTTGAGCCAAGCAACTATGGAGGATCGGCCCGTCACGACGGCCGGCCTCGGGCGCGTCGACCTGCTATTCGGACTCCTGGCCCGCCTCGATCTCGAAACTCCAGGTTGTCTGGAGCCGTACTTAGAGAGCCTGCATGCCGACGTAGAGCGACGGCCGCTCTCTGAGCAGGTCATCGATGCCTTACTCGCTGAGGACCCTTCGCGCTACGAGATCTATCAGTCCGTTCGCCAGGATCAGGATGCATCTCGGCGCGGTAGTCATTTCGAAGACTCATCCATCTACAAGGAAGTCGGGTACTTCCTTACACAATGGGTAAGGTTCGAACGTCTAATGAGGGAGCTGGTTCCGGGCCAAGACGCTCACCGACCTGTTGTTTGGAATCGTCGAGCTATGGAGAGACTGTCGTTTCTTGAGCCCGACATGATCATTGATTTGGACCACCTCCGCCAGATTCGCAACGAAGTAGTCCACGGGATTAAGGTCTACTCACCCGGATACTTGCAGGGGGCATCCGAGCATCTTGAGGCGCTGATTGCGCGAATCGAGGCGCATGGAGCAGGAGGGGCCGCAGTTGTACACGCACCTGCATAACTCGCGGTGGCTAGGGGTATTCGAGTCTCTGACAACTTTCTCTACGTCCTCAAGACGGGCCCCTTCAGGGCCCGAAACCGCGCCGCCACCGCAGGGCGGGACGCCTGCCCCCCGCTTCGCTGCGCTCCCGGCGCCTCCCTTGGCATGGCGCGCACGTGCCAAATGGCGCTGGATCGATGACAGCAGACCTCGCCATCAATGCCCGACACCCTCTCAGTGCACCCACTCGCCGGAACGGCCGGCTACCTGCCTCGCGCCCGGTTGTCCGCGCCACCGCTGTCCGGTGCGTTCCGGCATCGCCCCGCTAGCAATCATGGAAGGGACGGTCCGGTGCGGCGCGCGTCAAGAGCGCCTTCCGCGTCGCAAGCGATCGAGCAAGCTCGACCCTTGACCCGCACCGCGCCGGACCTAAGGTCGGCAGCTATCGGGGCGATGCGGGAGGCCTGTCCGTGCGCTTGACACGTAACCGTCAACCCCTGGGTGTTGGGATTGATATCGTCACAGCGGACACCTCGCAACAGGTGCTCGTCGTTTCAGCAACGTGGGGGAACATTGAGATTTTCAGAACGCCATGGATACCAGCCTGTCCGCTCGGCGATCCAGCACGAGTCACTCGACGGGCCAACCAGAAGTGAAATCTGGAATCTCACGCTAGCCGTTCATAAGGCCGAAACTGAGCATACAACATACTCGGAACACTCCGAGCTGTCGGTGCAGATATGGACGCAGTTGTGGCGACGCAATGTTGACGAGATACCGTATCATCCTAGCCTGTTTCAAAATGCCATCAAGATGACGATCATCGATGGACTTTGGTATGAGGTCCTCGACCTCATCGAGTTCGTCTCAGAGAACGCAGGCTCCCTCAATCGTCAATTAGGACAGCTATACAACACTATTCTTGAGAAGAATCTGTGCGCCTATCGATTCATAGGGAATCAACTCGTACCCATCGATTCCGATCTAGATCTGAGTGCGATTGAGGATGCACTGGATGCCGCGACTCCGTTCATAGGAGCGAAGCACCATCTCGCGCGGGCCGTCGAGCATCTGGCTGACCGCCAATCACCGGACTATGCAAACAGTGTCAAGGAAAGCATCAGTGCAGTTGAATCAGTCTGCCATAAGATCACCGGCGAAAAGACGCTGGGCCGGGCGCTTGTGCGACTAAGAACTGCGGGCGTCGAAATTCACCCGGCTCTGGAGAAGGGGTGGTCGAATCTTTATGGCTACACGAGCGACGATGATGGAATTCGCCACTTCGCATCTGACGAGCCCTCGGTGGACCAGGCGACGGCAAAGTACTTCTTGATTGCCTGTTCAGCGTTCGTTTCTCTCTTGATTTCAAGGTCGAGCCAAATTGACCCCATATCAACCGAGGCTGACAAAGAATCTTGACGTAATCACACCTGGCTGGACACACTGGACAGATTCAGGCACGGCGTGCTGCCTGCTGTGTCGCCTCGCTGGGCCAAGCGTCGATCAGCCGCAGGTGGTAATCGGCGAACCAGCCCTCGACGGACCGTCCCGCGCGATGGTCCGGAACATAGACCACGCGGGCAGCGCAGCCACCGGAGTTGGTCTGCCTCTACTCCAAGAGCAAACCAGGCCATGGCCCACGCTCCCGAGCCATCCGCAGGACCCACCAGTGCCGTATTGACAGGATCGGACGCGACTCCCGGAGGGTACCGCCGATTGCTCCCCATGCTGAGAACTATGGAACGTATGTTCGATGGTGAGTTGACGCCTACGTGTCACTGACGAGCTGTGGGGGAGGCGAGTCGGCAAACAGCCGCATCGCGCGAACGCCGGTTGCCGGCCACCAGATTCCCCACCGTTTTGGACGCGAACTAGCGCCAGTCGATGAGAACTGACGAGGTCTGCTCTCTCTGAGTAAGCTTCCCAGGTCAGGAGCAAGTCCGACCAGCGCTGCGGACCGCTGCACAACGTGGATACCCAATCCGCGGGTTGTGGTCCCGGCCGCTGTCCAGGACTACGTAGCCATCGAAATTGCTCAGTTCTTGCGATAAGAAGGACACCCAGCGGTCGGGTACGGCTACTGTCCCCTTCGAGGTGGTGATGGTCACTTCACCGTCGTTGGCGGGCTACCTCGGCGCCTTCTGTGGGTCGAAGAAGACCAGGTCGTGTTCTTTTGCGAGTCGCTCTGCGACTACGCCGACCTCGTTGGCCCGGCTGTAGCTGACCGCGATGTACAGGATCGGGCCCGAACAATTGCTGCTTGGACCGCCCGCTGCCCAGGGAGTGTCCTCGCTCTCGTCGTCGGGGAACCGGGCGGCCAAGGCATCGGAGTACGCCTGGATCTTTGCGGTCGGTGCGACCAGATCGACCTCGAGGTACCGGGTAAAACAGCTCTTCGAAGGTCGCCGCCGCATCGGGCTCTCCGGTGGATGCGTCGCTCTCCCAGATCGCGAAGTCATAGCTCACCCGGCGGAGTATGCCATTCCGGCCTGACCAGCCTCCTGGCCCAGTTCACGCAGATGCCGGCGTGCCAATGGTTGTGTGTCAGTAAACCGGAGCCGTTTCAGGGCGGATCTGCCGGCGCAGACAACCGCGATGGCAGAGGCTTACCAGCAGGCTGCCTTGGATGCCATCGGTGTGCGTCGAACCATACCGTCCAATTTCGTGGCGCTAAGGACGATTTCGCGTCAGCCCCAGAAAATGCTGGTGGGGTCGCGATCGATCTCAGCCAGTAGGTCGTCGATACTCCGTGACGGGGCGAGCTGGTCGTAGAGGTGGAAGCGTTGATGCTGGTCGCTCCAGTGCAACGTCCAGGACTTGTCGGTGGTGTTGTAGCGCAGGCGTGCGATCGCGGAGGTGGTCCAGTCTGGCCCGAGGTTCTCGTGCCATGGCGGTCGTCGTTCGACGATCGTCAGGTGGCGCTGAGCGAGTTCGCATTCGATGCGCAATTGGTCGCGGGCGTTCTCGGGCACCCGGATCGCGCACCACCGCTGCACTCGCGCGACATCCGATTCGGGCACAGTCATTCGATCACCAGCCGTCGGGCGGTCGGCGCAGTGCTGGAAGCGTAGAGGTGGGTGACCGTCATTCCTCGGACCCTACCGGCCATGGTTGGTAGGGTCCGACCGATCGTCTGCCTGGTGATGTCAGTTCAGGCTGTAGCTGTGGACGGACCATGTTGGCACCCTAGCGAATCCCGGACCGGATGCCGATGGCTCTGCTGAGCAGCCAGGGAGATGTTCATGAGGCCTAGGTGCTGGCGGCGTTGCTCGACTGCGTTGGTTGTTGGGGCGTCTCCGAGGATTGATCGGCCCTGAATCTGGTGGCGCTCTCTGTGTAGGCGGCGATCTTCCGGATGAGTTCGGTGAGGTTCGGGTCCGGTGTCGCGCTGCCTGCGCGATGCAAATCGGGATACTAGCCGGGCGGACTGGCGGATAGTTCGTCTTCGACCCAGGCGGCGCGTTCGACTATCTGAGATTCGAGTTCGCGGAGTGGTGTGATCAGTGTGGGCTCGCTGACGAGGGGCGGCCGGGGTCAGCCCGGCACGCAGTCAGAAGGCAAGATTGCCTCATGCGACTCCTTATCCTCGGTGGCAGCTGGTTCCTGGGGCGAACGCTGATCGTCGATGCCTTGGCCCGGGGGTGGGAGGTCACGGCTTTCTCTCGTGGCAAGAATGGTCAGCCGCCGGCTGGGGCGACACATGTTCTCGGCGATCGTAGGAAGGACGGAGACCTCCAGCGCTTGGCCGAGTCTGGCCGATGGGACGCGCTCATCGACACCAGCGCGTATGAACCCGTCGACGTCACTCGGGTGACGGAGGCGCTCGGAAAGCAGATTGAGCAGTACGTGCTCATCTCGACCGTGAGTGCTTATCTCGAGTGGCCGGCTGTCCCTGTCAGCGAGGATTCGCCGCTCTGGCCATCGTCACCGACCTACACCGAAGATTCCCCCGAGCTAGCCGACCTCACGATAGGCGGCCAGTACGGCACGCTGAAGGCGGGCTGCGAGACAGCGGCGATGGACGGAGACGTACGCAGCTTGATTGTGCGGCCGGGCGTCATCCTGGGGCCAGGTGAGTACGTCGGCCGCGGTCTCAAACTGCTGGAACGAGCCGCACGCGGTGGTCGGTGGCTGCTCCCTGCGCCACCTGGGGAGCCCATTCAGCCAGTCGACGTACGCGACGTGTCAACGTTCCTCCTCGACTCCGTTGAGGCGAAACGGGACGGCGTCTTCAACCTCGTCGCCCCGATCGGCCACTCGACGTACGGCGCCCTGATCGACGTCTGCCTGGCATTGACCGGACACCGTGCTCAACTGGTATGGGTGGATCCGAGATGGCTGGATGAGCAGGGCGTCCGGCAGTGGACGGAGATCCCGCTATGGCGGGTGCCTCAAGGCACCTGGCAAGTGGACGGCCGGCGCGCCGCGGAGGCGGGATTCGTCTGCAGACCACTCCGCGACACGCTGTACGACTTCAAAGAGGTGCTTGACCGCGACGGGCTCATCGACCACCCACGGCAAGACCAGCTTGGGATGCGTCCCGAACGGGAAGCTGAACTCCTCGCCGCTTGGGATGACGCCCAGTCGTCAAGCGCTCGGTAGCGCCAGTCGCGAGACCGCCTCGGAATTGAAGATCTCGATCTGATCGCGCAAGTCCACAGCCTCTGGAGTCGCGCCAGTCGCGACTGGTGAGCCGACGAGACAGCTGCTCCATTCGTCCGGTCACACCATGTCGGCGGCTTGGCGCTGGGATTGTCCAGACGGACTCCAGCGCGTTCACGCTGGCGTCAAGGCGGCCGGCGAGGAGTTCCGCGGTTGCCAGGTCGACCTGCGCCCGTGCAGGCGCCAAGCCGCCCAGTGGGTCCTCCGGCACCAGGGCAATGGCGTTCTGAATGCGAGTCACAGCCGGTTCTCCTTGACCCACGGTCAGTAGGGCCGTTCCAGCGCACGCCGAATGGCGACTCTGGCCCCAGCCGAACTCTCCACCGGCAGCGCTGTACAGCTCGCTGTCTTGTGATTTCTCCATCTCTATATCGGCCAGGCGCAGGGATTCCTTAACCTGGTCCGGCCGCCCTAGCTCGGCCCACGCCCGTGCTTCAATTGCTCTGAGTCTCGCGGGTGAGGCACCGGCTGGGGCAGCATCGATGCTGCTGGCGATCAGCTCGACCGCCCGCCGACTCTGGCCACGCCAGTTAGCGATGAGAGCCTGCGTTCCCCGGGACCATGCCTCGAGGTGCGCATCACCAATCAGCTCGGCGTAGGTACGCGCTGAGCGGGCTTGTTCCTCGGCGGCGTCCCAACGCGCTAGGTCGAACGACACGACTGACAGCAGTCCACAGGCTTGTCCTGCCACCTGATAGAGCTGGCTGGTCTGCGCTGGTCGTCTCGTCTTGTCGAGCAACAGGTAGGCCACATTGCGGATGTGGCGGGCTTCGGTGAGCAACTGCAACGGAGGTTTGGTCTGGTAACCGCGGGCTAGTTCAAGAACTGACTCCTGCAGCAACGAAATGTCGTCCGAGTCAACAGTGCCGGCGATTCGGGCTGCGTGCTCAAAACTCTCGTGGGCGGCCATAACTGCCGCTGCCTCCAACGATTCGACGTCAACGGACAGGCCAGGCGCGGCCGTACCGCTGCGAAGCTCGAACTCTGCCAACTCATGCGGCAAGCCAAGCAAGACCTCGAAACGGTGACCCCAGAACGCTTCGGCCACGCGCTGCGCGACTGCTCTCGCGTGACCGACGTCGCCGCGCATCCACCGCGCCAACTGGCGTGGGGACAACGTCGCCGACTCCTTCATCTGCCGTGCCTTGATCTCGAACTCACGGCACGTTTCCTCGACCGTCCAGGGGCCTTCGTGGACGATCTGCTCTAACAGCGTTCTGTACTGCGCCGTAGCCACGCATTCACCGTACGTCAGGCCAGTGGGTAGCAAGCGGGTTCCGCGCGTCGATGGCAGCCGAACGTCCGCCAGATGGCAGGCAGACGTCATGCCCTGACCTCTGGCATTTCGGCGTCAGATGCGCCTCTGCCGTCCATTGCAGTCCCAAATGGCAATCAGATGGCAGCCGAGTGTCCGGTGTCGTTCATGGTGACGGCAGACAGACCGGCGGGAAGCTTCTCGTCACCGAAAGTGCTAACCGCGACGACAGGGTGACGCTACGTGATACCAGAAATGTGGGCTCTCTGGCTGCTGGCGGCCGCGCTCTACGCCTTCATGATCCGAGACATCATCCAGGAGGTGACGGGCGAATGACCGTCACTCAGCTGCCACAGCCGACTGACCGTCGCGTCCGGGTCTGGTTCGGTGAGCACGTCATCGCGGACTACACCGCCGAGCCGGCGAAAGCGATCCTGTACCACGCGGGCATGACTCGGCGGTTCGCCAGTCTTCGCATCACGATCGAGTCGGTATCCGCGGCGGTGGATGAAGATGCTGCCGACTCGTGAACGGCCAGCACCGCCGCGGCTGGTGGTCCCGGCTCTGGGAGCGCTTGGTCGCGGCTTTCCGTCGCTGGATGGACGACGATCGGTGACCGACTACAGCCGGCCGTTGCTGCTCGGATATGCACGACGTGACCTGTACTTGTCCGGCCAACACGTTGACGACCTGAAGCGCGAACTCGGGGAGTTCGCCCGGCTCGAAGGCTTCGCCATGGGGTCGGTGTACGTCGAAGACCCCGAAACTGTGCCGCAGGCCTCCGAGGCACTGGTTGCCTCGGTCAACCGCTGCCAGATCACAGCGGTCGTGCTGCCAGGTCTGCGGCACCTGCCTTTGGTGGGAGATCCGGCAGAGGTACGTGTGCGGTTCGAGCGGGTCAGGGGGCTCGCATCATGCTGCACGAGGCCGCCCTGTGAACTGGCGGAGTCGGTGGGGGAGTCATCGTCCTCAGCCCCGCACGTGCAGACGATCGCTGCACACCCATGGGCTCCGTCGTACTGCGGTCCTTGTCCGAGTCCTCCTCTCCCCTGTGGAGGGCTCGGCCAGGGCCCGCTCGGATGCTGGCTGGCACGGGACGCGGAAGCGAGTCCGTTCCGTGTCAGCCGCTTAAACACCGAGGCGCGGACGGGCGCCTCGGTCCCGGTCGGCTGAGTGGTTGGGGCGTAAGTGCCCGGGCGAGCAACCACTCAGCCACCGCCGTTCGAGACCAGCGGGCGGGCGCACAGCCTGCAGAGCGGACGCCCGCCCGCTGTTCCACCCCGATGATAGGAGCGCAGTGGATACGCCCGTAATCTCGTTGGATGGGCCGACCGTCGATCCAGCGATAGAGACGCACTACTCGAGCCGCTGGGACGAGTCCGTCCGGTTAAGCTCGACCGTCAAGGGGCGCTTGGAACAGGCCCGGCTCTACGACTTCCTTGGCCAGTGGTTCCCGCCGCCTCCGGCTCGTGTTGCCGACATCGGCGGTGGTCCCGGTGTGCACGCTGGCTGGCTCCGCGATCAAGGGCACGACGTCGTACTACTCGATCCCGTCCAGCGTCACGTCGACCAAGCCAACGCGGCGGGCATCACCGCCGAACTTGGCGACGGCCGCCGACTCCCATGGTCGAACGAATCGTTCGACGCCGTGCTCATGGCGGGACCGCTCTACCATTTGCCGGAGGCAAGCGACCGTCGACTGGCACTTCGTGAGGCCTTGCGGGTCTTGCGCCCCGGCGGCGTACTGGCTGCGGTAGCGATCAACCGAGCAGCGAACCTGATTGGCTCGACGCTGGCCAACACGCTTCTGACGCGTCACGGCATCGTGCGCGACATCCTGGAGACGGGCCACAGCGTCGACAACGAGCGCATGGCGCACTGCTATTACCACCGAGAGCGCGAGCTGCGCAGCGAGCTCGTCAGCGCTGGGCTGCGGCCGGTGAACATCTTCGGCCTCACCGGTCCCGGTGGCTGGCTCACAGTCATGATCGACGCCCACTTTAAGAACCAGCCCTACGCCGACAATCTGGCCGAGCACGACCCGCTCGACACGGCACTGGAGTGCTCGCGCCTGGCGGATCGGATGCCCGAACTGGTGGCAGCGAGCTCGTTGTTCCTGGCCGTGGGGCAGAAGGGCTGAGTCGTGGCGTCCTGCTGCACAGCTGGCGAGATCTCAGCCGAGCTGGCCGTGCAACTCGATGTACTCCTCTTCGGCGCGCAGCACCTTCGACAAGACCGCATCGGCGCTCGGCAACGGATGGAGTGGGAAGTTCGACCCGTCCGACCTGAGCCGGCCATCCGCGGTTGTCGACGGCGGGATGACTACGGGTGTCCCCGGCTCGAAGTACTCGACGCCGGTAGCCAGCGGTCCGAGGTCGGCTTCGGGCTGGAGCGTGCAGGTGATCCAGTCGCCGTCCGGCAGCTTCATCGTCGGCGGCCAGATTCCAGGTCGCTCCTGTTCGTACAGCCGCTTGCCATAAGCGCCGGCGATCCGCGGCAGGCGCCAGATCGCCACGGTCGGGCAAGAGGTGACCGCCAGGTTCGGCGGCTCGGCGACGTCCCAGAGGACGCGGGCTGCATCGACATTGGTGATCCAGTCGCCGTCCGGCGTACCTGCGATAGTTGCCGCCCGCACCGGAATCTCACGCTCCACGCAGGCGAGAGCCGTGTCCAACAAGGCGTTCTTGCGTCGAATCATGTGCCTGATCGTCCTCCCGTATCGGGAACATCATTGCCGCGCCACCGCGCGGCTTGTCAATCCGGACCTCAGCAGATCGCTGATTGTCCAACCAGGTGAGGAGCCGTACATGTCCCAAGTCGAACAGATGAAGATGCAGCTGCACGGCTTGGCTGATCAGTCGAGGCAGGGCGCAGCCAGCTTGGCTGGGTTCAAGCAGCGTTTTCGAACAGTCCAGCCAGCAGGTTCAGGCCCTCATTCGCGGCACAGCGACACGGGCTGATCAGGACATTGCAACGATGCTGGATGCCGCCGCCAAGTCGGTTGACCAGGCCGTCCAGTCGTTGCAGATCGCCGAAGCCGGGTGCCGCGGCTACGCCGACCAGACTTAGCGCCGAGGCAGCGCATGCCTTCCGAGCTGCAGCGGGTCGCCGAACAGCTGCTCGCCTGCCTGAACGAGGCACCGCGGGCGGTCGGCTATCTGCATGACCGAGCCAGGAAGGGAGCACCAGCAACCACCCGAATCGCCGCCACACAGCTCGATGAAGCGGCAAGGCGCTGTGAAGAGGCAGCCCACTACTTGTCTCAGGTGGAGGCTCGAGCGAAGCAATGGGTGGAGCAGATGGTGAGCGGCATTCGAACCGCCCTCGGCGGTGGCTCGAGGCATGGACGGTCGCCAGGAACAGGTGGCAGAACGCCTTCCACGGACCGCCGGCGTGACGATCATGACGACGAAGCGGATGCGAAGAGCCCGGACAGGAATGGGCGAGTCAGTGAAGGGACGAGTTCGGGGGACGATGGACAGCCGTCGCGGGGCGCGGTCGACGATCGGACGCAGGGCAGCGGCGGCAGTGATGGAGCTGGAGATCAGCCGGAGCCCGCGCCCTTCATCGAGCAGATCTTTCGGCGACTGCCCGAGCGGCCGGGAGACGTCGGGCCGACATCCGGCATTCTGACCAGGCCGGACGGTGGCGGCCTGATTCATGTGCGCAGCGGGACGCGAGGCCCCGGAGGTACGGCGCCAGGTCTCGGCGGCCGAACCGCCAGTCTCGACTCTGCGCGAGAACACGCTGAGGGCCACGCGGCCGCCCTCATGCGCCGTGCCGGCATGGCTCGAGAAATGACCCTGTACGTGAACAAGCGTCCCTGCGGTGGGCGGTACGGCTGCGACAACACGTTGCCGTGGCAGTTGCCGCGCGGTGCGAAGCTGGCGGTCTATTGGCCAGGCGGCTATAAGGTCTACATCGGTGATGGGAGAGGACTCGCATGAACGACTTCTTGACGGCCTACTACGACGATGAGGCGGGGCAGCAGCGCATCGGCAGCCAGGCCGAGCTCGACGAGCTGCTCGACCGAGTCGCGAGTCTGCCCCGGCCGACCTGGGTCGAACTGGTCAGTGCGGACGAGCTCGTCACAATGAACATTGGGCTAGGGGCGGCCTTCAGTTCCTTGACGCTCTACGACGACGTCGATGGCTCCGCAAAGTACTGCTCAGCTGGCACCCTCGGTGAGCCGCAGGAGGCAACCTTCGACTACGGCGGCGTGCCAACGACCATGGGCAAAGGCAGCGCAATCACCGTGAAGGATGCCCGTGCGGCGGCCTCCGAGTTCCTCGCCACTGGCAGACGTCCCGATTTGGTGGTGTGGGAGTTGGCATTCGACTGAGCTGCAGATGGCGAAGGTCGATCATGTGTGTTCTGTGGCCTGGCCGGTCGAGGCTTCGTCCTGTCGAACTGCCGCCGCGCTGCCACTTAGGGCTGACGCTCAGGTTGAGGGGCACGCCTGTCTCCAGGTCCAGCCATTGATTCCTGACCCGAGGGAGACAGCATGACCCTGGAGTTGGCTTGCCATACGGGCTTCGAGACGCTCGACCTCGTCCCGAGACTCAAGCCGCTCTATGCGAACGCGTACTCCGAACCGCCGTACGAGATGTCGGACGAAGACATCTGTCGGTTCGAGATCCGGATTACGAAGCATGCGGGCCTGGACGGCTTCGTCCTGGTCGCCGGAGAGCTCGACGGGCGATTCGTGGGATTATCGTACGGATTCACCTTTCCTCCGGGACGATGGTGGACCGGTGTCAAGACTGACCCGCCTTCTGCTGATGTTGCTTCAGGCCCCGTTTTCGCGGTCATCGAGCTCGGCGTGCACACGGACTTCCGTCGCCGTGGTTTTCTCTCGCCAACCCGTCGACGCTCTCCTCGCTGATCGCCCGGAGGCCTTCGCGAGACTCATCTCCCGCCCCGGTGCACAAGCCCATGCGATGTATCAACGCTGGGGGTGGGAGAAGGTCGGCACCACGCGGACCTACGCACAGTGGCCTGTTGAGGACATCGACATCCTCCCGTTGCGCGACTGCAGATCCGCCTGACCTCTCGACGGCAGGCAGCGATCATGAGCAACTATGTGCTCGACGCACAGCCCGACCGGGCACCTGCGACAGGGCACCAGGCCGTTGATATAACAGCGGCTACGACGCTACGTGGCGAACCTCTGCCTCGTCGTCGTCCCCATTCTTCCGGCCGATGCCTGCCGGAAGAGTAGGACCCATTCGCGTCCTACTCGCCAGAGCTTCAGGCTCAGATGCGTCACGACGACACCCTGGCCCGACTCCAGTACCTCAGTCCGCCAGATGACGAAGCGGTCAGAGGTCGTTGTCAGCCTGCCCCTTGATGAGCCAGGTGGTCAGCGTCACGAGAAAGTCGTGGTCCTCGGAGGTGACCGTACGTTCGTGCATCACGTCGTTGCGCAGATCATTCAGGCGCTGAAGCCAATCCGAACGCGCCTTCCAGCCACCGGGCTTATCTTCGTCGCCCGGTCGCGTGTACTGCTTTTCGAAGAGCCGTTTCCACAGATCCTGGCTCTGCGTCATGATCGCTCGATAGTCGACGATGTAGAGGCAATCCCAAGCTTCAAGCTCATGATCCGCGTCTAGATCGGCATTCTTCTCGACCGCCAGTTTCCCGGCTTCGATCATGATCCTGCGTGGGACGCCGTCCTTGCGCCACGTGGATCCATATTCGTCCTCGAGGCGCTTGCGAATATCGCCCTTCATGAACTGTCCCAATGCCGCAACCATATCCCGCGACTCGTCGTTGAACTGCTTCTCCTCACTTTCGAGATATTCGATCAAGCCGGGTGGCAAGAAGTCCGAGCAAGCGACGTTGATTGCCTGCTGCAGACGTCGCCAGTACCTCGTGCCAGCACCGGACCCATACATTTGCCGAAACTCTAGGCCCTGGGCTGAGTCAAGGGACGCCAAGTGACTGATAAGCGGGTCCATGTATCGTCGTGCCGCATCGAACAATTCTTGCGGCGCGCATTCTCGTGGATTGTAGGAATTCACCAACGTGAGGTGTTGGGCGATATCGCCCAGAATCCGGATCAGCGACTCGACGCCGTTATTGATGAAAACGAATCCGCCCTCAGCGCTGCCAAGCTTGAACTGAGTGTCGAGTCCGTCACGTAAGTATGCAAGTCCCAGTGTGAGATAGCTAATGAGTGGCCCCGCGGTCGCGTCGTTCGAGCCGCGGTAGAATGTGCCCACTTCCTTGACCTCGGTCTTAGAGAACGATCCGAGGAAACCTCCGCGATCAATTCCGCGGCTGATTGCGTCGATCGTTAGGCACCGTAAGGCCGTCTTCGGATTCTCTCCGATCTGAATACGTCCGTACAGTGGAGAGGATTTATCCTCGCCGAGTTGTTGTGCAATGTGCAGCTTAAGCGCTCTGATCTGCTCGCGCAGATCCTTCGAGTCATACAGCAAGTCCGCGTTTAACGTGTTCCGAAGGTTCTTGGGAACGGCTTGCTGGTTCTCATTGATCTGCATGAACAGCCGAACCTGATCAGGGCGCTCAAGATTCACAAAGGCGATGACCGGGATCAGATCTGTGGCTGCGCGCGAACTGTCGGCATAGCCGTATAGGCGGTGCTGCCCATCGATGACGTAGGCGGCGCGGAAGGTTTGTGGCAGATGAAGGACGCCGGCTCGGGTCCCACCTGCGTGTTTCGGGAACGGCTCGAACTTCAAACCCCTGCCAACAGAATCCAGACTCAGGATGAGCGAGTTGGGAAAATATCCGCCGTCGTCAACGAACTGCGCGACGCCCTTGAGTCGAGTCTTCTTGATCAGCCGCTGATATGTCGGCATTAGGCTCGAGTTTGCTTTATTGCGATGCAGGATATATGCAAGCTTCAGTAGCCGTTCCGGCTCGATTGAAAAAGAGTAATACTTATGTCCACCCATGTGAGCTTCGATAGCCACAACTTCTGGGTCGAGATTCGGAATCTTTGTGCCATGAAACAGGTTTCCGAGGAGTTGATAGCGCGCAGCACGACCTAGGTGATCCGCGAGCCCAATGTAGTAGTCGATGACATCCTCGTCCATGTGGATGACATCAGCCTGCTCGATACGTTCAGCAGTCTGCTGTGTCACGCCAAAATTGTTCGTCGCAAGGATGAACTTTACCTTGTGGTAAGGGAAGTCCCTCTTGATCTCCTTCAGGAGCGCCGGCCGCTGTGACTGGACCGTCTCAAGTTCTTTCCTGAACTGCCCTGTGCGCACAGTCTCCGACGACCTGCATATTATTATGAGTACGACCTCGTCATCGGCGGCGAAGACATCGACGTGCTGCGCTTCTCTGGCGTCATTCCCGAATCTGAGAGAGAAATCTCGATCCTTGTTTAGTGAGGTGAAGTTCAGTTTTGCAAACGCGGCCCAGACGCGGTCTTCAAACGCGACATCGTGTAGTTTGGGCTTGCGCATCCGTGCGGACCTCTTGTTCCGCTTGTCGATCACCCAGCCGTCGGCTTCACGCTCGGGGATCTGCCTTGGCTGGACCGTAATGAAGTGGTCCGGCGACATCCTCTTTCGAACTTCGGCCGGGATGCTTCTTGGAGATAGCAGCGCGTCCCTCAACGGGGCTCCTGATGGCGGCAGCGTCATGACTCAGGAAGATTCGTGAATAGGTACTCGGTCGCGCGGCCGCGGCTGCTTTTCTTGCCGGCCACAGCGCTCCTCCGGCTAGTTTCGATCCGTCGGTCGCCCTTCTCGAAGAGCTCAGCAATCGACTGGTGTGCGGCGTTTGTGAGAATGTAGTAAGCACCTCTCTCGCGAAGAGTGTCGACCATGTCGCTCAGGCGATACTGATCTGCGAAGCGGAAGAGTTTGTCGTTGTATCTGACGAAGCCGTTAAAGTTGTGCGCGACGGTGTATGGCGGATCCAGGAAAACCAAATCGCCCGGGCCGACGTTGTCGAGCGCGGTCTCGAAATCCCCTGCGGTCAAAGTAGCGCGTTCAAGGCGTTTGCTAGCGGCTTTGAGATCTTGCAGCAACGGGATATTGTAATGATCTCGGTACCCGTAGGGTACGTTGTATTTGCCCTCAAGATTCACGCGATAGATGCCGTTGAACGATGTGTGGTTGAGAAAAATGAACCGCGCTGCCTTTGACGCTGGCAGGCGCGGTCTCCCGGATCGTGCGGCATAGTACGCCTCTTCGGTGTTGCGATAAGACCGCAAGAACCTCCAGACGTCCTCTGGCGCTTCACGCACTTGGCGATAAGTGTCTATCAGAGCTGTATTCAGATCGGACAAGTACGCCTTGGCGTTGATGTTCAATCCGAAGAACACCGAGGCGCCCCCCGCGAATGGCTCGTGATAATTCTGGACCTCGGTGTCGCCGAGCAGCCTGGCCACAGTTGGCACCAGCCACCGCTTCCCTCCCGCCCACCGAAGCAAGGGTCTGACGGTGACAGGTTTCTCTCCGACCATGACCAAAGATTATCGGCTCTCAAGGACATTTCCGCCAGTCGTGCGGCGCGCGTCGCGCGGAACGCCTGCGCCTCGGGTGTCCAGGACGGAGTAAGTAGGGCTGCGGCACCAGCTCAACGGCGACGTCCGCAAACGTGGATGGCCGCGTGCGACACCCGCTGCGCAGCTCGGCTTTGGTTAGCCAGAGGCCGAGGCGCAGAGAGTTGTAAGCCGCGATGACATGACGAGTCTGGGACGCACCGATTCAATACATCAGGCTGTCGAGATGGTCCGCGACGCGACGCCTCGGCACAGACCGGACCAATGGCTACCGGCAACTGCTGAAGGGCTTCGGGGTCGTTGGCCGTAGGGCAGGATGTTCGGTGAGCGTCCAGGGGTGTACTGCCCAGTTCACGAGTGTCCCGGATTGTCAGGCAGGTACGCCGGCATCGCCCAGTCCGGTGCCTGTCGCAGCGCAGCCGAGCTTGAGGAGCAGCGTCCTGCCCAGGTTGTGTTATCGGGCGGTCCGACGGTCCCGACAGTCTCGAGTCGTCCACCTTTGCTCAGCAGAATCAACGCAAGACGTTGGCTATACGCCGGCACCGATGAGAAGCATGGTGGCGCGAATTCGCAGGTCACGAGTAGGTCTGGCAATTGATGACAAATGATGGGCGTATTTTTGTCAGTTTCCGCGGGTTGTGGGTTCGAGTCCCGCGGGGCTACCAGATGTGATGTCTCAAGACATCGGCGACAGGTGAACCCACGTTTCGTGGGTTCATCTGTTCTTTTTAGGGATGGGGCCGGGTGGTCTGCCGGTGGGTTGGTAGTCGCGGTCTGGGTCGAGGGTGAGTTCGCGCAGGAGTTCGCCGGTGGCGGCGTCGACGACCCTGATCTGGAGGTCGTGGACGAGGATCAGGACGTGGGTTCGTCCGATGCCGATGTGGTGCAGCCGGCCGTTGACTCTGAGCGTGACGACGCCGGTGTGGTCGATGCGGTCGGTGCGGACGCGGTGGTGGACCTCGCCGGTGCGGTCGCCGCTGGGGGTGGCTTTGGGGCGGGCGTGGTAGGCGGTGGCCGGGGTGGCGCGGTGGGGCAGGGAGCGGTGCGGGGCGGCGGTGGTTGTACTCGTCGACGAAGGCATCGAGCAGGTTCTGGAGCTCGGCGATTGTGGCCGGCTGGATGGGTTGGGCGCGCAGCCATTTCTTGAGGGTTTGCTGGAACCGCTCCACTTTCCCGCAGGTAGTGGGATGGTTCGGCCGGGAGTTCTTCTGGGTGATGTTCAGTTTCCGTAGTTCGGTCTCGAGGCCGTTGCGGCCGCCCTTCCCGCCCGAGAGCCGGGTGGTGTAGACCATGCCGTTGTCGGTGAGCGTGGAGGCCGGGATCCCGTGCTGCGCGACGGTTTCGCGGAACGTGGTGGTCACGATCGTCCCGGTGATCCGCCGGTGCGCGGTCACGTGGAGGGCGTAGCGGGAGTGATCGTCCAGCCACGTGATCACTTCGACGTCTCGGCCGTCGGCGAGCCGGTAATGGGTGAAGTCGGACTGCCAGCACTCGTTCGGCAGTTCAGCGGAGAACCGCAGGTACGACGACCTCGGCCGCTTCCCGGGGGCCGGGACCACGGCGCCGGCGCGGGTCAGGATCCGGTGGATCGTCGCCCGCGACAGCCTGACCTGATGGTGGGTGTTGCAGGTGCCACTCGATCGTGTCGGCACCGGCGTCCAGGCCCTGCTCGCTCAGCTGCTTGCGCAACCGAACGACCAGCTCGACTGTCTCGGCAGGAGTGGCACGCGGTGAGGTCTTCGGGCGGCGGCTGCGTGGCTCGAACGCTGCCTCGCCCTCGGCCAGATACCTGGCCTTCAGCTTGTAGACCCAGGCCCGGTGCACGCCGTACCGCACGGCGACCTCCGCGGCCGTCTGACCCTCAACAAACAACGCGGTGATGACCAACCGAGCCTTCGACATGCCCGAGCATCCGGCCAGCCCACGCTGTCGCTGATCACCTGAGACACGTGTCGCCTATGTCTTGAGACATCTGTCGCCTATGTCCTGAACCACAACACCGCGGGGCTACCAGACCCCTGGTCGGGCGCCTGTCGCCGCAGCTGGAGTGTGAAGGTCAGTATCTATTCCGTGGATTGCCTGAGTGCGTCCGGATCGGGGCTGGGGCGCGGCGTGTCGGCCGGCAACGGCTGGCCGTCGACTGCTCACCTGGCTGACCAGCGGGCTCGCAGTACGCCGTCGGGGTCGGGCAGAACGCCCTCAAGCAAAGGCTTGTAATCCTTTTCCATGAAGGGGACGACGGCTGCCGCAACTGCGTCATTGGGGAAGTCTTCGGCCGTCGGATCGGTGAGCGTCACGCTCTGGATTTCACCGGCTGGGTTCGCCCAGATGTACTCACAGACGTCACCTGCACTCGACTGGGCAGCTTGCACGTCGGGGGAGAGGTTGGGCCAAACGCTCAGTCTCGAGCGTGGGGCGAGTTGGATGCCGTCGAGTGTTTCTGGCGTGAGCCGATGCCATCGGGACGTATTCCGAATCGCGGATTCCCGGAGCAGGATGGTGCCGTTCTGGGCCACGAGGTCGGCGACGTTTGCCCAGAAGGCGGCGTCGGCGGGTGGTCCAGGTACTTCGTCCGGCTCGTACGGTGACCTCTCCAGCCGGATCGGAAACAACCCGAGGGTGGTCGTTGTGGCGACTGCTCGCTCGCACTGTGCATGGCTTCCGATAAACATGTATTGGTCGAAGCCGACGTGCACCAGGAAGCGACCCTCGACCTCGAGCCGACACCACGCGCCGTTGTCCCGCAACATCGCCCGGACCAGGTCGATGGCGACACTGATTGGGACGACCGCTCCGTCGTAGTAGTCACTAAGATCAGGAGCGAACTGCCCGCTCAGTCCGTGCCCGTCGATTGGTGCCTCGAGCCCGAAGTTCCATGGGCCGGCGACTTCAGGCTCCCGGATGCTGACCTCGCCAACCCCACTCTCCTCGGCAAAAGCCGCCAGTGCTGAGAGGTACGCAGCCTCCTGCGTCCCGTGATCGCTCGTCTCGACCTCGAGGCCGACGTATCGGCCGTCCTCGTTCCAGTCGGCAGGGTCGTACTTCGTCACCTGGTAGATGTACCGCAGCGACATCCATTGATCATGCCAGATTTACTGCAGGGCATGGAGAACTACTCGTCGCGACAGCGCTACAAGATGGTCGCCGATTCGCGTTGATGTCAACTGGTCGGCGTGCGCGGTGTGTCGGTGGCTAGGGTAGGGCTTCTGTGGGTGGCTGGCTGTCGACGGGAGGGGGATTGGTGTGGTGCCGGGTGGTGGGGTGGTGTTTTTTAATGGGGGGTATGGGGTTGGGAAGAGTTCGGTGCTGGAGCATGTGGGGGACTTGTTGGTGGGGGTGGGGCAGGCTTTTAGCTTGATGGATGTTGACTGGTTTCATCGGTCTTGGCCGCCGGCGGAGCAGGACAATGCGCTGGTTGAGGCTGCGAATATTGCTGCGGTTTGGAAGTGTTATCGGGCGGTGGGGCCGCGGCAACTGGTGATGGCTGGGGTGATCAGTACCGCGGCTGCTCGGGAGCGATATGAGGCCGCGGTGGAGGGGCCGGTTCGGATGGTTCGGTTGACTGCTGACGCCGACATCGTGAAGCAGCGGCTGCGGGGGCGGTACGACGCGGGCCAGAAGGCTTTGGACTGGCATTTGGAGCGTTGCGAGGAGATCGCCGCTCGTCTGGAGGCCGCGGATCTGGATGAGTTGGTGATCGATACCAGCAGGCTGGCGCCGCGGGAGGTGGCTGAGCGTGCGCTGAGACACTTCGGGCTTCTGGATGGCTCAGCCACCCCTTGATCAGGTTCAGCTGCAGGTGCGGGTGTTGTACGACGCCCATTTCCAGCCGGTGCCGAAGCTGAATTGGTAGTTGCCGGCGCTGTTTCGGCGGACGGTGACGGCGTGTTTGGTGCCGGAGTAGAGGCCGTTGGACCAGCCGGAGGCGTCGACGGTGTGGGAGACCCCGCCGGCGGCTGCCCAGCTCTTGCGGCCCGCGGAGCCGTCCGCGGACAGGCCCTCGGCCCGCTGGAACGAACGGGTCGCGGCGTCGGTCCGGTCGCCGAAGACGCCGTCGATCTCGCTCTTCGGCAGGTATCCGTTGGCCCAGAGGATCGCTTGCCACAGGCAAGTGGCGTTCGAAGAACGGTGTACGGCGACACTCACCACGCCCTCGTCGGTCCAGTCGTCGTACATCGTGCCGGCGCCGGCGACGTAGGCGCGGCCCGTGTAACTGCCGTTGGCGTACGCCGGACCTGCCGCCACCATCGTGCTGCCCAGAAGTGCCGAAATCCCTGCCATAGTGGCGAAAACGCGTGTCTTCATTGATCCTCCAGAGGTGTACTCGATCCGCGGAACCGTGACGGTATCCGCCGGCCCTGACACGGATCTGCCCGTACTACGCCCGTACTGGGGGCAAGGTCACGTTGCCAGGAGCAACATCATCGCAAGGCCCGATGAATTCCCGCGAAGTTGCTTGTCGACGGCAATCAGGTGCCCCGAAAACCCAAGCGAAGAGCTGGTCAGTGAATTTCGAGTCTGTCGCGTGCATTTAAGTCTCGTAAATTCTCTTGTAGGCAAAAGGTGTCACTTAAGCGGTTTTATGCAGTACCGTCTGCAATTGCAGGATGTGGAGCTGTTTTGGGGGCGCCGGATGGTGAATGATGCCGAGCGGCCGGGGGACTTCGCGGACGGCGGGATCGTGGCGCGGCTGTTGCCGATCCTGGTGGCGTTCGGGCCGCCGGTGGCGGTCAGCGGCTGGTTGTGGTCCAAGGTCCAGGAGAATGTCGCGGTCAGCGTTCTCGTGCTGATCGGCTACTGGTTCCTGGTCGCGGTCACGCGATTCGTCTTTCGGGTCAGCCGTGAGGTCGGGGATTTGTGGATTCCCCGGACGGCCGTGGCCGTCGACCGAAGGCTGAGTGCGTTCCTCAAGAGCTATCGGGGTCGCTATCTCAACCAGCTCCTGGCCAGTGTCCGTGATGTCGAGTTGCTCGGAATGGCCACCCAGGGAGAGTTCTCGCTGCAACTCCGGCACGTGTACGTCGACGTGAGCCTGGCACCGTCGGCGCTGCAGACGACAACGCACGCGCCATTCGTCGGCCCCGACACGCAAGCCGGCGAACGGCGATCGCTCGAATCGTTCCTGGGGGGCCATCAGCCCCGTGTGTTCGCGGTAATCGGCGGACCGGGTTCAGGTAAGACGACCTTGTTACGCCGGACAGTAATGACACTGGGCGAGAGCGGCCGGCACAAACGCGGCCTGCCGGTGATTCTTTACCTGCGCGACCACGTCCAGGAGATCGTCCGCAATCCCGGGGTGTCGATTCCCGAACTGATCGCGAGCGTTACCTGGTTGAAAGGCATGGTCACGGCCGACTGGTTCGAGCGTTGTCTGACGAAGGGCCGTTGCGTCGTCATGCTGGACGGTTTGGACGAGGTCGCAGTCGAGGAACAGCGGCAACTGACATCCACCTGGGTGCAGGACCAGGTCGCGCGCTATCCGGCCAATCACTTCATCCTGACGTCGCGGCCCCATGGGTATCACTCGAATCCGGTCCGCGGCGCCGACGTACTGCAGGTTCGGCGGTTCACCAGCGATCAGATCTTCAAGTTCGTGCACGGTTGGTACTACGCCATCGAGTGCCGCAGTACCGGCGAGACCGGTGAGCGAACCCGGGCGATCGCCAAGGAGCACGCCGCCGATCTTCTCCGCCGCATGCGTTTGCAGCCGGCGCTGTACGACCTGGCGGCCAACCCGATGCTGCTCACGATGATCGCCAACGTCCACAAGTACCGCGGGGCGCTGCCCGGTAGCCGGGCCGCGTTGTACGGCGAGATGTGCGACCTCCTCCTGCACCGACGCCAAGAGGCGAAGAACCTCACCGCGGGATCAGGACTGAAGGCCGAGCAACGTGCCAAGGTCGTACGCAAGCTCGCGTTGGCGATGATGACCCGCGAGGTCCGCGACGTGACGCGGGAGTCGGCGAGCGAGATCGTCGGGCCCACGCTGGCGAGGATTCCGCGCGCCGCGACGGCCGAGGTGTTCCTGGACGAGCTCACCAAGAGCGGTCTGTTCGTCGAACGCGAAGTCGGGATGTACGCGTTCGCGCATCAGACCCTGCAGGAGTACCTCGCAGCCGCGGAAATCCGCGACCATCCCGAAGCGAACGTGTTGGCGTCGATGGTCGACAAGGCCTGGTGGCGCGAGACGATCCTGCTGTGGGCGGCGAACGCGGACGCCTCGCCCGTGGTCGCGGCGTGCCTGAGGTCGGGCACGGTCAGCGCACTGGCGCTGGCTTTCGACTGCGCCGACGAAGCCCGCGAGGTCGACGTCGATCTCGTCGAACGCCTCGACGCGCTGCTGTATTCGGAGCCGGCCGCGTCCGACGCCGACGCGCATCGACGGCTGATGGCTGCGGTTCGTGCGTCGCGAAGCCTGCGCCAGACCGTGACCCTCAGCAGCGGCGCGGTGGCGTGCGCGCGGCCCTTCCCACAGTCGCTGTATCGGCTGTACGTCGACATGTCGGGCGACCCGGATGGGTCGGTCCTGAGTCCCACGGAGGACGACAACGCCGAGGCGGTCGGGGTCTCGGCCGCCGAGGTCGAGAAGGTCGTCACGTGGGTCAACAGCCTGTTCGACGACGGCACAACCTATCGGCTGCCGGTACGGCGTGAGCTCACCGACCAGCTCACCGGCGTCGTCGTCGATCTGACCCGCCGGACGGTCTGGTACGCCGAGGACCCGCCCGCGGCTCGCCCGGTGGAAGAGCACCGGTACGCCGGACCGCGCCTGTACGTGCCGAGCGGCGTCAAGCACCCGTACGTCGCGAGCGCCGACCTGCTCGCGGAAACCATCCGGCGCGACCTGCGGTCCGTCGTCGGTGTCCTTCCCTATGTGCTCAGCCTCGCACTCGAACGGGATCTGGAACGCGCACGCATCCACGACTTCAAGTCGATGCTGAACCGGCTGGACCTGCTGAACGACAGCAGGACGCCGGCGCTGGTCAAGGACGCGATCCACGTCGATCGCGCGCTGGCGCGGAGTCGCGGCGGCGACCTGTCGCAGGATCGCGACCTGCATCGGCGGGTCGAGCGCATCAGGGACCTGGCGCGTGGCCTCGCGGAGGTGACGGATTTCCCCGTCCCGCCCGCGTTGGTGCGCGAGTTCCGGCGTACCCTCCGGCGGGCGCGGGCCGTTGACGAAGCGATCGGGCAGGCGCTCGACGTCATCCTGACGCACTCGTTGGTGTCCGACGACGTGTCGATGCTTGTCCACGAATTGCAGGATCCGGCGCTGCTGCCCGCCGCCGCATCCGGCGGACGAACCGTGTTGCAGTGGGCGCCGCCGCGAATCCATCGCGACCAGTTCGAGCTCGCGGTCGTGGCGCTCAGCCTGCTGTTGTCACTCTGGGATCCGCACCGGACGAAGTACCGCCATGCACACGGCTGGCTGCAGTTCGAACGATTCCTGCTCGAGCTGTTCTCGGAGTCGATGGAATTGTCGCCGGCCATTCCCGACGAGGCCGAACCCGTCCTGCGGAAACTCCAGCCATTGTTGCTCAACGCAACGTGGGCCGGTGGGTCCACGTTCGCGGGCGCCGACTCGGGCCGAGACGAGCAGTGCTGGCGGATCTTGGCGCGGCGGGTCACGGTCGTGTCCGCGTCGATGATCGCGGCAACGGTCCAGAATCCCGGTACGCCGTACAGCAGCAGCCCGGCGATCCGCCTCGGCCTCCTCGCGGCGGCCTGTGTCGCGGACCGCTTCACCGACCCCGCGATCGCCCGAAGCCTCCGAGGTCTGCACAGCAGCCTCACCTGCCTCGACGCCCGCCGTGACGATCCCACCCTCCCCTCGGAGGTCCTGCTCCTGATGCGAACCTGACCCTGGGCTCGCGCTACAGACGGCGGCTCAGGGCATCTGCCGCGTTGCGCACCGCGATGGTCAGGGCTTTCGTACGGCGCGTGGGGAAGGTCTCCTCGTTGCCGGCAACCTGGATGGCGGCGAGGACCTCGTCGTCCGCACCGCGCACAGGTGCCGAAACCGACCGGCCACCAAGGATGCGGTCGTCCCGGGAGACTGCGAACCCGGACGCGGCGATGCCGCGCAGTTCGCGCCGGAGTGCGGCGGCCGTCACCTCGACACCGCTCGCTGTGACGAACGGCGTGACTTCGGCGATCAGGGGCTCGAGCTCATCCTCGGGCAGGTGGGCGATCAGCATCTTGCCGGCGCCGAGGTGCAGCGGAAGACGTTCCCCGACCGGCAGCGCGTAGCGCAGCGGGTCCGAGCCTTCCACGCGGGCGATGATCGCCCGATGCGCCCCGGTGCGGACGAACACCGACGACGTCAGGCCGGTCTCACTCGAGAGATCCTGGAGAACTGAACGGGCCGCGAGTGCGAGGGGGCTCGTGGTGAGGTACGCATGCGCGCCGAACAGCAGCCGGGCGCCCGCCCGGTAGTGCGTTCCGTCGTGTTCGACCCGGCCGCGCGCCTCGAGCGTCGTGAGGATGCGCAACGTCGTGGCGACATGCAGATTCGCCCGCCGCGCGAGCTCGCTCAGCCGCAGGCCGCGCGGGGCGTCCTCCAGTACTTCGAGGACGTCGATCGCCCGCTCGAGCGACCTCATGTTGCTGTTCGCCGGCCCACCCAAGGTCCCGCTCCCTCCGCCTGAACACGACCGAGTTTGTCACACGATGAAAACTCTTGTCGACCAAGGAAAGTCCTGACGAAGTCTTGACGCCGGTCATCGCGGCAGGCAACCTACCGGTGCATCAAGTGAAATGTAGTTTCATAGAATGAAAGACAGGCGTGCAATGGAGACTCTCACCGACACTCGGGCGACCGCGACGGACCCACCACCACACCAGCGGCGGCCGGCCGGGACCTGGGCGGTGCAGGCCGTGCTGGCAGCCGTCGGCGGGTACGTCGCGATCAGCGCGCGCGGCCTCGGGGTCTGGCTGCCCGAAGGACCCGGCCCCGGGTTCTTCCCGCTGGTCCTCGCCGTCGCACTGGTCCTGCTGAGTGTCGTGTGGTTCTTCCAGACGCCCCGTCTGGAGGCGGTGCCAACGGGCGACGAGCGCACGCCCTGGCGCGCAGCCGGCGTCACTCTCGCGAGCCTCGTCGTACTGGCCGTCGTGCTTCAGGTGCTCGGCTTCCAGGTCTCGCTCTGCCTGTTCCTGCTGTTCCACCTGCGGTGGATCGGCAAGGTCCGATGGCTCACCACGGTGATCGTCGCGGTGGTGGGCAGCGTCGGAACCTTCCATCTCTTCAACGACCTGCTGCTCGTGCCCCTCCCCGTGGCGACCGTGCCACCTCTGACCCTGATCGGCATCTGACCATGGACGTCCTGAACGAGCTGCTCGGCGGGTTCGCGGCCGCCCTGTCACCACAGAACCTGCTGTTCGCCCTGATCGGCTGCCTGGTGGGCACGCTCATCGGCGTCCTGCCGGGGATCGGGCCGGTGGCCGGCGTCGCGCTGCTGATCCCGCTCACGTTCAACCTCGAGCCGGCGAGCGCGATCATCATGCTCGCCGCCATCTTCTACGGCACGGCGTACGGCGGCACGATCACCAGCGTCCTGCTCAACACACCGGGCGAGGCGGCCTCGGCGATCACGACGATCGACGGCTACGAGATGACGAAACGCGGCCGCGCCGGTGTTGCCCTGACGATCGCGGCGATCGGATCCTTCGTCGGCGGCGTGATCGCCACCGTCGGCCTGGTGATCGCCGCGAAACCGCTGGGCACGCTGGGCCTCAAGGTCGGTCCGCCGGAGTTCTTCGCCCTGATGCTCGTCGGCATCTCGCTGCTCGTGGCGCTGGCCGGCAAGAGTATGGTTCGCGCCCTGATCTCCGGTGTCATCGGTCTGCTGATCGCGATGGTCGGCATCGACCCCGTCGCCGGAGCGCCGCGGCTCACCTTCGGCAGTGACCGGCTCCTCGACGGTGTCAGTTTCGTCGCCGTCATCGTCGGTCTGTTCGGCCTGTCGGAGATCCTGCTCAGTACGGCAGGCAAGAGATCCACGCACCCGCAGACCCCCGGCCTGCGTGGGCTCCTGCCCACCCGTACCGACCTGCGCCGCAGTACGCCGGCCATTGCCAGAGGCACCGGTATCGGCTTCCTCCTGGGTCTCGTCCCGGGGATGACCGGCTCGGTGTCGTCCCTGCTGTCGTACGGCGCCGAGCGCAAGTTCTCGAAGCACCGCAACGAACTGGGCAGCGGCGCCATCGAAGGTGTCGCCGGGCCCGAGACCGCGAACAACGCGCACGCCAACGGCGCCCTGATCCCGCTGTTCACCTTGGGAGTTCCGGCCTCGCCGACGATCGCCGTACTGATGGGAGCCTTTCTCCAGCAGGGGCTCACCCCTGGTCCCACGCTCTTCACGGAGCACGCCGAGATCGCGTGGGCGATCATCGCCAGCCTGTTCATCGGCAACGTGATCCTGCTGATCCTCAACGTGCCGCTCGTCCGGTTGTGGACCGCGATCCTGCGCGTCCCGCAGCCGATCCTGACCGCGCTGATCCTGCTCTTCCTCGTCGTCGGGTCCTACACCATCAACTACAGCGTCTTCGACGTCTTCGTGATGATCGGGTTCGGCGTCGTCGGCCTCGTCATGCGGCGCTTCGACATCCCGCTGGCACCCCTGGTTCTGACGCTCGTACTGGGCCCGCTCATGGAGCGTTCGCTGCGCGAGTCGCTCGACATCTCCCAGGGCAACTTCTCGATCTTCGTGACCCGCCCGCTGACCGTCGTACTGCTCGCCGTCGCTGTTCTGATCGCGATCAGCCCACTGCTGCGACTGCGCAAGCCGGCCGCGCTCGACGAGGACCCCGAGACGTGAGCCCGTCCCACCCGACCCTCTTGCCCGCACCACGTCCAAGGAGCCATCTGATGCACCGCCGTACTCTCCTCGCCGCAACCGTCGCGCTGTCCCTCGCGACCGCCCTCGCCGCCTGTGGACCGAACGCTCAAGGAGCCGATAGCACTGCGAAAGCCTGGCCCCGCAAGGGCAAACCCGTCGAGCTGATCGTTTCGTTCGCTCCGGGGGGCGCCGTCGACACTGCCGCCCGCCTGGTCGCGCCGGCTCTCGAGAAGGAGCTCGGCACCAACGTCGAGGTCGTCAACAAGCCCGGTGCCGGCGGCCAGGTCGGCTATACCTTCCTCACCAGTGCGAAGCCCGACGGCTACACCATCGGTGCGACCGGTTCCCCGTCGGTCGTGGTGTCACCGCTCGACCCGGCGCGCGGAGCGAAGTACACCCGGGAGAGCTTCCAGCCGCTCGGCATGCAGGTCATCGACCCGGCCGTGATCGGCGTCGCCCCCGACAGCCCGTACTCGAGCGTCAAGGACCTCGTCGCCGCGGCGAAGGCCAAGCCCGGCACGATCACGGTGAGCACCACCGGGCTGCAGACCGGCGAGCACTTCGCGGCCGCCGACATGGAGCAGAAGAGCGGCACGAAATTCGCGCTCGTGCACTTCTCCGATGGCGCCTCACAGGCCGTCGCCGCGTTCCTCGGTGGCCACGTCCAGGTCTACCTCGGCAGCGCCAGCGACGTCACCGACCTCGTCAAGCAGAAGAAGATCAAGCTGCTCGGCGTGATGGCCGAGGAGCGCAGCACGTTCCTGCCCGACGTACCCACCTTCAAGGAGCAGGGGTACGACGTGAAGTCGGCGACCGCCCGCGGGTACTCCGCGCCCGCCGGGCTGCCGGCCGACGTCAAGACCAAACTCGAGGCCGGCCTGAAGAAGGCCATCGAGGACCCCGAGGTGCAGCAGCGCATGACGAAGCTGGGCCTGCAGACCCACTACCTCGACGCCGCCGCCTATCAGCAGTTCTGGGGTGAGCAGGAGACCACGATCAAGTCCGTCCTGCCGCTCGTCATCAAGAAATGAAAAGGATCCCGATGCACAGCAATGTCACCATCGCAACGCCCGACGCCGCCTACGACCGCCCGCCGAACGACGTCGTCGAGCAGCTCGCCGGACTGCCCGTCGCGAACATCGGCGACGCGATGGACCGGCTCGGCGTTCTCGAGTCCCGGATCCAGGCGATCTGGCCCGGTGCCCGGCTGGCAGGTCCGGCTCTGACCGTGTGGACGCGCGCCGGGGACAACGCGGCCATTCACGAGGCGCTCGCGATCGCGCGACCCGGTGACGTCATCGTCGTCAACGGACAGGGCGACGAGAGCCGGGCGCTGATCGGCGACCTGATCGGCGCCAAGGCATTGGCCAAAGGCATCGCGGGCTTCGTCATCGACGGCGCGGCCCGGGACGCCGACACTCTCGGGGAGCTGCAGATGCCCGTGTTCGCGCGGGCCTGCACGCCGGCGGGGCCGTACAAGTTCGGGCCCGGTCGGGTCGGCGTCACCGTCGCGGTGGGCGGCGTGGCGGTGAGCCCCGGGGATGTCGTCGTCGGTGACGGCGATGGTGTCGCCGTCATCGCCCGCGACCAGGCCGTGGCCGTCGCGGCCGCCGCGCAGGCGGTCTTCGACGACGAGACCAACCGGCGCCGGGCGATCCCCGCGCCGATGGCCATCTGACGATCAAGACAGCAGAGGAACATCTCATGAAGTGCACTGTCATCGGGCTCGGCGAGGCCGGCGGTTCGTACGCCGCGGCTCTGGTCGAGGCCGGACACACCGTTGCCGGCACGGATCCCGCAGCCGTCACCACACCCGACGGCGTGACGAGGATCGACGGCATCGCGGAAGCGGTGACCGATGCCGAGATCGTGCTGGTGCTGACGAGCGCTGCCGTGGCGCCGGCCATCTGCGAGGCAGCGCTCGGCCACCTCGCACCGGGCGCGTGCTACGCGGACTTCACCTCGGCATCGCCGACCGTGATGCTGACCTTGGCGGATCGTGTCGTCGCGCAGGGCGGTGCCTTCGCCGATGTCGCGATCCTCGGACCGGTTCCCTGGCACGGCGCGCGCACCCCGCTGATGGTGAGCGGTGTCGGAGGCCCAGCGGTCGCAGAACTCCTGCGCCCGCTCGGGGCGCCCGTCGAGGTGCTCGATGAGCCCGCCGGGTCGGCGATGGCGCACAAGTTGCTGCGGAGCGTCTTCATGAAAGGCCTGGCCGCCTTGATCACCGAGGCCGTCGAGGCTGGGCGGGCGGCCGGCTACGAGACCTGGATCCGCGATCAGATCGCCGCTCAGCTGGCCGGCGACGGGCATGCGGTCGTCGACCGGCTGCTGACCGGTACGCAGACCCACGCCCGGCGCCGGGCGCAGGAGATGTACGACGCGGCTCGCTACCTGGCCGATCTCGACGTACCGGCCACGATGAGTACGGCGACGTACGAGAGCCACCGGCGCATTTCGGAGCGGGAGATCACGCCTGGTTCCGCACCGTCGGCTCGGGCTTCTTGAGGCCTCTTCTGAAGGCGTGCCAGTTCGTCTCCGAGGGTTGTGGCGGACCGGGAAGGAGTTTGCGGACGATGGTGGCGTCGGCTGCCCAGGCCGCGTCGGGTAAGTGACCGAGTACGTCGGCGTAGACCGAGCGGATGACTTCGGCCTGGGCTGACCAGGAGAAGCGGTGGCGGAGGGCAGGGTCGCCGGCGATGCGTTTGGCGATCCGGTCGCGGTCGGCGAGGACGGACAGGATCGCCTGGACCAGCCCGTCCACGTCGCCCGCGGGGTAGACGGCGCCGAGGTCGAGGTCCTTGACCAGGTCGGCCTGTGCCGGGGTGTCGCTGGTGATGATGGGCAGGCCCGCGGCGATGTACTCGCAGAACTTGTTCGTCACCGCGATGTCGTGGTTGGGCGCGTGCAGCAGTGGGCTGAGGCCGATGCTCGCCGACCGCAGGTAGAGCGGCACGACCTCGGCGGGGACGAACGGCGCCAGGTGCACGCGGTCCGCGACGCCCAGCTCGGCGGCGCGGGCCAGCAACTCGGCGGTGACCGAGTTGGCGTGCGCGACGATCGCGAGGTGGACCTCGGGAAGCTGTGGTAGCGCCTCGACGACTGTCCCGACGCCGCGGGCGCGGTTGACGCCACCGCCGTACACAACGAGCGGGATGTCGTCGGAAAGCTGCAGTACTTCGCGCAGCGTCTTCACGTCGGCGTCCGCCGGTGGCTCGACCGGGGCGTTGAGCACGACGTCGGGCAGCTTCGTCAGCTTGTGGTCGCGCTGCAGCCAGTGCGCCAGCGGTTCGGACACCGTGATGACGCGGTCGGCGTCGCGGATGAACTCGCGCTCGAGGTCGGTGTAGGCCGCGACCCGGCGCGGAGCGACCACTGGTACGCCGGGGATGTACTCGTGCGCGTCGTAGATGATCTTGATGGTGCGCCCGTCCAGCGCCGCCCGGTGTGCCGCGCGCGCCGCGATGCCGAGCATGAACACGTCGTGCACATGGATGACCTCGATCAACAGGCGATCGAGCAGCGGGCCGAGCGTCAACTCCTGGTCGACCAGCTCCGGCATCACCCGCCGCCAGCGGCCCGACGGCAGGTGGCGGTAGAGGGCGAGCAGGCGCTGGCGCCGTTTGCCGATGCCGAGGTCGTTGAGATCGACGGTCTGTTCGGCCCGCCGAGCGAAGTACATGCGGGCCTGGAGTACGGCGCGGTGCAGCCGGAGTGAACGCCAGCGCGCGGCTCGTTGCAGCCGGCCGAAGACGGATCGCTGCAGCCGGGTGAGAAGCGGACCGGGCGCGCTGCCGGTCCGTTCGCGGTCGCGCCGGTCGCGCCCGCGGTCACCGCGCAGTTCGCGGCTCGCGTACTGCCAGCGCCCGTACGCGAGCATGTACTCGTTCTCGGTGCGGAACCACGGGTTGAGGTTCGCCTTGACGTTGGCCCACCGCTTGCGCCAACCCGTGACCAATACCTTCGACGGGATGACCGGGCACAACACCTGGACCTTGCCGAACTGCCGGACGCCCCTGAGCCTGCGTCCGGGGATGCCGATGCAGGTGACGTCGAGATCCCAGTTCGCGACCGTCTGCGCGTACTTGAGCACCCGCGCGTCGCTGACGATGTCGTTGCCGGCCATCATCACGACCTTCGGCCGGATCCACGACGGCCGCCAGTCGGCCGGCACCGGGCTCGCCCGCTCGACGAACGCCTGCAGTGCTTCGGCCGACCAGCGTCCGTCGTGGACCTTCTCGACGTACGCCGGTCCACGCGCGGCGATCTCGCGGGCTCGGGCCGGGTTCGCGATCAGATCGAGGACGACCTGTTCGACCGTGTCGGGCGTCGCGTCGACGATCGGGAGTTCGAGGCCGGTGCCGGCGGCCACGCGGTCGCGGACGTGTTGCGCGATGTGGCCGACGACGATGCGGCCGGCCGCCATCGCCTCGCACGCGGCGACGCCGTAGCTGCCGATGCGGAACTGGTCGAGGACGATGTCCGCGTCGCGGTACACGGCCGGCATGTCCGCGGGGTCGACGCCCTCGACCCGGCGGTACGTGATGAGGCCCTGGTCGGCCAGTCGTTTCATGACGGGGTCGATGAGTTCGGAGCCCTTCATGGCCGACTTGCTCGGCGCGTGCGCGACCACCGGCTTCTCGTGTTCGAGCACCGGGGCGTTGCTGCGCCACGTGTCGACGTCGACGATCACCGGGCACCAGACGGCATTCGGGACGTAGTCCAGGAGGTCGGGCGTCGAGACGTACACAGTGCCCGGGTACGACGTGAACAGTTCGACCGCGCGGGTGGAATTGCGTTCGAGCAGTTCGACGGTCTCGTCGTCGAGGTCCGGGAACGGCGACCAGGGCTCGGTTTCGGCATGCCGGCTGGGGATGCGGACGTCGGAGCCGTGGGCAATCAATCCGACCTGCAGACCCTTGGTGAGCAGGTGCGGGATCTCGTAGGACCCGTCCGGTCCGTGCAGCGGGCCGAAGAGCGGCCGCGCCGCTTCGAGCAGTACGTGCGTGTAGTTGCCCACGACATGGTTGTAGAAGTTCAGCCGCCAGCGAGGGTTGCGGCGGTACGTGCGTGCCGGTACGCCGTAGTCGACCGGGTAATCGAGGATTCCCCGGAAGAAGGCGAAGGCGGTGGCCTTCGTCGTGGGTACGCGCTGCTCCAGCGCGCGAGCCCAGCGGGTGCCCTGGCCCGCGAAGTTGGCCGGGCCGACGAGCAGCCGCACAGGCGCGTCGAGCCGCGGCGGCATGCCGTCTGTGTTCCTGTCCACGTGTTGTCCCCCACGCCGTCACAAGACTGCCCAGCCCCGCGGAAGTGGGCAGGGCCGAGTCATCTCTGTACTTCGTCATGTGTCCGGTTGGCAGGGACGAGTTCTCAGACCCCCCGATCTGAGAACAGCGATCAGTCAGCTGCGTGTCCGCTCACCGGATAGCGCACTATACCGGAACGATCCGCCGTCAAGTCCAGAAAATTGCAGCTTCTGACATCGCGGAGGACGGCGTCAGCCGGCGGCGGAGACGTAGTGGGGGCGGCCGGAGGGGCGGTAGGTCTGCAGGGTGATGCCCTTGGGGAAGGTGCGGGACTCGAGGAGGTCGAGGGCCAGATCAGGGCCGTTGGCGGGGAACAGGTGAGTGCCTTGGCCGACGACGACCGGCATGACGAGCAGGGTGAGTTCGTCGACGAGGTCGTTCGCGAGAAGCCAGCGGACGAGGGCGCCGCTGCCGTGCACCTGCAGTTCGCCGTCCGAGCCGGCCTTGATGTCGCGGACGGCGGCCGCGAGGTCACCGGACAGGACTGTCGTCTCCGGCCAGCTGCCCGTGGTGAGTGTGTTCGAGGCGACGTACTTCGGTTTGCTGTTGAAGGAGTCCGCGATCGGGCCACTGCCCGGCTCCATCACGCCCCAGAACTGCGCGAACATCTCGTACGTCCGGCGCCCGAACAGGAACCCGTCGGCCCGCAGGCAGAGGTCGTTGACCCATGCCGTCGCCTCGTCGTCGAACGGCGGCAGCGCCCAGCCGTCGCGCTCGAACCCGGTGTCGCGATCCGCCTGCGACGGCCCGTTCCCCTGCATCACCCCGTCGACCGACACCTGAGTGATCGTCGTCAGCTTCATCGCACGTCTCCTTTCTTTCTGCTCACCGTTCCGCACGCCTCTTTCAAAGAGCTTTCACAGTCCTCCGCGGGTGTCCATGGCTGACCCTCCGGCTCGGTTTGATGGGTGGCGACACTTGGTGTTGGGTAATTACCTTCAGTAGCGGAACATAGGCAGTGGGTGTCGGAACCGGCTTGCGGGTCGTTGCGTCGGAGTGATTCGTGAGACGGCCCTGCTGGGCAGTGAGCGTGTGTGGAGGTGGTGCGGCGGTGTTGTTCCGGGTGCTGGGGCCGGTGGAGATCGATGGCACCGATGCGGTCAGCTACATCCGAGCCGACAAGCCCCGGGCGTTGCTCGCGCTGCTGTTGGTCAAGGCGAACACCTGGGTCGCGGTCGGCGAGATGATCGACGCGGTCTGGGCCGGGAGGACCCCTCCGGTGTCGGCCGAGCGCAACATCGGCACGTACATCTGGCAGCTCCGCAAAGCGCTCCCTCCGCTCGGTGAGCAGGGTCAGCGGATCGAGAGCCGCTCCAAGGCCTACCGGATCCGCGTGGAGGCCGGTGAGCTCGACTCCGACCGGATGCAGGCCCTGCTGGCCGCAGGCGACGAGGCATTGGCCTCGGGCGACTCCGGCACGGCGCTGAAGCACCTGGAGTCGGCACAGTCGCTCTGGCGAGGTACGCCGTACGAGGGGCTGGTCACTGATGGGCATCAGCCCGAGGTGGTACGGCTGACGGAGCTGCACTGGTCGGTGCGAGAACGGCTGGCGGACGCACTCCTCGGTACGGCGCGACTCGCCGACGCGATCGCCCTGTCCAAGAGCCTGACCACCGAGGACCCGCTGCGGGAGAAGAACTGGGCGCGGCTCGTGATGGCGTACCGGGACGCGGGACGTCGCGCCGACGCGCTGGCGACGTACCAGAAGGCCCGGACTGCTCTGGTGGACGAGCTGGGGACCGAGCCGGGTCCGGAGCTGCGCGCGCTGCAGCAGCAACTGCTGACCGACGTACCTGAAGAGCCTGCGCAACCGGAGCCTGCCAAGCCGGAGCCCACTGGACCTGGTGCGTACGTGCAGATGGTGCAGGAGGCCGCTGCTGCGCTGGCCGGCCCGCATGCGGCCGAAGCGCGCGACTGGTTCGCCGGTCGGCACGCTGAGTTCACCACCGCGATCACGCACCTGCTGGCGGCCGACGACGTGTCCAACGCGTGGTTGCTGACCAGCGCGGTTCACCAGTACCTGGAGACAGGCGGTGACATCCCCGGCTGGGGTCCGCTGGTCGCTGAGGTCGCCGCCGCGACCCGTGCCGACAAGGACTGGTACGGCGAGCTCATCACGCGCAACATCCTCGGGATCGCGCAGACCCGCTCCGGGCGGATCCACGAGGCCCGGTCCGAGTTCACCGCGGCCCTCAGCATCGCCTCCGTGCACGACGACCGGGACGCCGAGGGCACGGTGCTGGTCAACCTGGCGCTGGCCGAGGCGAGCGGCGGTGCCCGCCGGCAGGCCGCGGAGTACCTGCGGCGCGCGGTCCGGCTGCTGCCCGGGACGGCGACCGCCACGGAGGCCCGTCAGACCCTCGCCGAGCTCGGCGAGCCGGAGGACCCGGCGAGCGCGTCGGTCGCCTCGTGACGCCCGGACGACGACCGCTTCCGGACGACTCGTGGCCGGATGTATCGCCGCTGTACCGCAGCTGGACAGTCGAAAGGCACGGTTAGCCGCATGACTCGCATTGCCCGCGCGATCCGCCGCCCCGTCGCGTGGTGGACGGTCGCGGCGCTCGTCCTCGGGACCTTCGTCGGGTACTCCGCGCTCGGCCGCGGCGCCCCCGCGGTGGCGTTCCAGCAGGCGGGCCACTGGGTCTACAACGCGACCCTCGGCGCGGTCTTCCGGGTCGACGGCGGCGGCAAGAACGTCGATGCCGAGGTCCGCGGCGTCCGGACCGGAGCCGGCAGCCAGGTCGTCCAGGGCACCACCAACGGGTACGTCGTGAACTCGGACGGCGTGATCGTGTTCGGCAAGTCCGACCTGACCGTGAAGACTACGGTGCGGATCGGGATCCCGGAGGAACCGATCGGTATCGAGGCACAGTCCGGTCCCTACCTGGTGTACCGGCAGCACGGACAGATCGTCCGGCTCGGTGACCAGCAGCAGACCGTCACAGTCGGCAGCGTCGTCTCCAGTGCGATCGCTGCCGCCGACGGAGCGCTGTGGGTGCGGGATGCCAACAACTTCTGCAAGCTGGCGCCCGCGTCGACCGAGCTGGCGTGCACACTGCCCTCACAGGCCGGCGACGCCGGTGCGCTGCTCAGCGTGGGCGGCAAGCCTGCTTTCGCCAACCTGTCGAAGCGCACGCTGACACCGCTGACCGGTGACACGGCCGGCCGCGCTGTGCCGATGTCCGTGGGCGGCGCGCTGCCGACCGACTCGGTGGTCGCACAGGCCGACGTCGGCGGCCGCATCCCGATTCTGGCCGGCCAGCGACTCCTGCTCGTGGACGCCGCCGGAGCCAAGGCTGCGGAGAGCGTGACGCTGCCGCCGGGGCACTACGACTCCGTGGCCGCGACCGGTGCCGCAGTCGCCGTACTGGATGCCGGCAAGCGGGTCGTCCGGACGTTCGCTCCCGACGGCAAGCCATTGCACACCCATGAGCTCAAGAAGAAGGCCGGCAACCACAAGGGTGGTCCGCGGGTGACTGCCGGCCAGGACGGCCGGATCTACATCGACGACGAGACCGGTGAGGTCGTGACGGTCGTCGACGGTGACGGAACGGTAAGCGAGGTGGACACCGACGGCGGCAACAAGCCGGTGTCGCCGGCCGCCACGGAGAAGCCGACGCCGAGCAGCACGCCGACGCCGACCGCACCGACGCCGAGTAGTACGCCGACCTCCACGCCTCCTTCGACGCCACCTTCGCGCCGGCCGATCCTGCCGCCGATCCACGTGACGGTGGGTCCGGGGAAGCCGCGGAGTACCGAGACGGTGGCGCCGCCGGAGCACAAACCGAGGAAGACCGAGACCACCAAGCCGACGCCGCCCCCGAGCAGGCCGACCACCACGAAGCCGACGGTCACGAAACCGACCGCACCGCCGGCTGCGGCGCCGGGTGCGCCCGGAGCGGTGTCCGCCAAGCCCGGCAACGGCAAGGCGACGGTGACGTGGAACGCGGCCCGCGCCAACGGCGCCGCCATCACCAGCTACAAGGTCAGCTTCCGGATCGCGCCGGGCACCTTCGTCGTCGGTCTGCCGGAGTCCGGAACGGCGACCGTCTCCGGCGGCACCCGCAGCCACAGCTTCGGTCAGCTGCTGAACGGCGGCGGCTACATCTTCACCGTGTCCGCGACGAACCGCGTCGGGACCGGTCCGGCCGTGGACACCAAGGCCACCACGATCAACGGGAACGCCGAGCCGCCGGGTGCGCCGACAAAGGTCAGTGCGACGACCAAGCCGGATGGCTCCGTGACAGTGTCCTGGGCGTCGGCGAACACGGCGGACTACACGCTGACCGGCTTCACGGTGATCGGCTCGGACGGGTCGTCCACCGCAGCGCCGGCGTACGTGACGTCGACGACCCTGAAACCGACGCTGGGCAAGGCTGTGAGCTATCGAGTCACCGCGAAGAACAGCGCGGGCACCTCACCGCGTTCTGCCGCTACCCGGACGGTTTACCCGTACGGACCGGCCGCTGCGCCGAAGGTGACTGCGACACCGGGCAAGGGGTCGGTGTCATTGAGCTGGACCGCCCCGAACCTCGGTGGAGGTCAGCTGGTGCACTACGTGGTCTCGGTGACCGGCCAGGCGGACCGGACCGTCACAACCACCAGCACTCGCTACACCGGCCTGACTGCGATCCAGTTGACGTTCACGGTCAAGGCAATCACCCGAGAGCGCAACAACGCGAGTAGTGCGACCGCCACCGGCACAGCCGGGAGTACTACGGCCACGCCGGCCGCGAGCGCTCCGGCGTTGCCTCCGGCCAGTGCGCCGGCGGGAGCGGTACGACGTACCTCGCGGCGGCGCCGGCACGCGCGGAAGGAAGGGCAGTGGTGATGCGGGAACCGGGGCGCGGGATGGAACCGCAGCAGGCGTACGAGCTGATCTCCGCGAACATCCAGCGGGTGATCCGCGGTAAGCCGCAGGTCGTCCGGCTGGCGATCGCGACGCTGTTCGCCGGCGGTCACCTGCTGATCGAGGACCTGCCCGGGCTGGGTAAGACCAGCCTGGCCCGGAGTCTGGCACGCACTATCGGCGGCCGCTGGAGCCGCATCCAGTTCACCCCGGACCTGCTGCCCGGTGACATCACCGGCGTCGTCGTGTACGACCAGGGTCAGGGCCGCTTCGTGTTCCATCCCGGCGGCGTCTTCGCGAACATCGTGCTCGCCGACGAGGTGAACCGCGGTACGCCGAAGACGCAGTCTGCGCTGCTCGAGGTGATGGCCGAGCGGCAGGTCACCGTGGACGCCGAGACGCGCCGCGTGCCGGACCCGTTCATGGTCCTCGCGACGCAGAACCCGATCGAGATGGAAGGCACGTACCGGCTGCCCGAGGCGCAGCTGGACCGCTTCCTGCTGCGGATCGAGATCGGCTATCCGGACCATGACGCCGAGGTCGAGGTGGTCGCGCTGGACGGCGCCGGGCCGACGCCGGACGACCTCGAGCCGGTGATCGACCCCGAGACGCTGCGCGATGTCGTCGCCGCGGTCCGCTCGGTGTACGTCGACGAGGCGGTGATGGCTTACGCGGTCCGGTTGGCGGCGGCGACCCGATTGCACAGCGCGGTCCGGTACGGCGCCAGCCCACGCGGCAGCATCGCGCTGGTGCGGGCGGCGCGCGCGATCGCCGCGACCGACGGGCGTTCGTTCGTGACGCCGGACGACGTGAAGAGCATCGCCCGGCCGGTGCTCGCGCATCGCCTGGTACTGACCGCGGACGCGACACTGGCCCGGCGTACGGCGGAGAGCGTGGTGGACGACGTACTCGAAGACACTCCGGCGCCGGGCAACCCGGTGCGGCGCGATCTCAAGCGGGCTCTTGGCGTCGTGCCATGAGGACCCGGCTCACTCTGCGAGCCTGGGGTCTGCTGGTCGGCTCGGTCGCGCTGCTAGTTGCCGGCCAGTTGCTCGGTTATCCGATGCTACGAGTGCTGGCGGGAGCTGGTCTCGCAGCGGTGCTGATCAGTGTGCTGACCGTGGTGCGGCGTCCAAAGGTGACTGTCGAGCGCGTGTTGTATCCGGAGCGCGTCGAATGCGGTCAGCCCGCGTTGGCGCGGCTGATGGTGCGGAACGAGTCCACACGCCGGCAGCCTGCGTTCGTTGCCGCCGACACCGCTGGCCCGCATCAGTCCGAGGTGTCAGTGACAGCGCTGGCGCCGAACGGCATTGCGACGTACCACTACGAGCTGCCGACAGCACGGCGTGGACCACTGCTCGTCGGGCCGTTGCTGTTGCGCCGCTCCGATTCGTTCGGGTTGGTGTCGTGCCAGGTGTCCATCGGCGAGGCAGCGACACTCCTCGTCCACCCGAAGCGGTACGCCGCTCGTACGGCGACCGGCATCCGGCAGCGGCACCACTTCGAGGGGCCGGTGTCCGCCGGTCCCTTGCGCGGCTCGATCGACCTGCGGCGATTGCGGGAGTACGTGCCCGGTGACGAGGTCCGGCACGTGCACTGGAAGGCCTCCGCGCGAGCAGGCCGGTTGATGGTGCGCGAGTACGTCGATCCGGACCAGCCGCGACTGCAGGTGCTTCTGGACACACGGACGACCGCCCTGACACCGGACCAGTTCGACACGGCCGTTTCGGTGGCGGCGTCGATCATGGTGGTCGCTGCGCAGTCCGGTCAGCGTCTTCGACTCACCACGCCCTGCGGTACGGATCACGACGTACAGTCCGTCAGCGATCTGCTCGATGAGCTCGCCAGAGTGGAGCAGTCGTCCGAAACGACCAGCCTGCTGGAGTCGCTGCCGATGGGACGTGACGGTGGCGCACTGGTCGTGTTGACCGGTGACACTGCCGGTCTGGCCGAGGTACCGAACCTCAGGTCGAGCTATCGACCGGTGGTGTGCGTCGACCTGACCCATGACGACCCTTCGCTGCACACGGCTGCCGGAGTGCACGTCGTCCACGCTGACAGCGCACAGAGTGCGGTCGACGCCTGGAACGCCGTACCAGCATGAGTCGGCGGCTACCGATCCTCGGAGTACTCGCTGCCGCAGTGGTCGCGGGCCTGCTCTTCGCGCCGCTCTTCGGTACGTCGGCTGTGCTGCTGCCGATGCTCGCTGTCGCCGTTGTCGTGTACTTGGTGGAAGAAGCAGTTCTGCGTCGTCCACAGCTCGCTCGGTTGCGCGTGCCGTTGACGCTGGTCGGTGGAGTCGTCGGACTGCTCGCGGTGATCCCTGGTGCGGCACGGCGACCGATGTCCTTGTGGGAGGCAGTCACCTCCGGATGGCGTCGTACTCTCGAGTCGACGTGGCCGGCCAGTCCTTCGGCTGACCTGGTGGCGTTTGTGCCGTTGCTGGTGCTGCTGGCCTGTTTGGTCGGTGCGCGAGTGCTGCAGCGCTCTCGGCTGCTGGCGGTGCTCCCAGCGCTCGTAGTGGCCGGACTGTCTCAGGCCTACGTCACGGTCAGCGGAGTTGACGCAGTACTGGCCGGGCTGGCTCTTGCTGGTTGCTTCGCGCTTGTGCTGCTGCAGTGGCCAGGTGACCGAGCTGCCTGCGCCCGTCTGGTTGCTGCGCTCGGGGCGATGGGTGTTGGCGCGTCGACGCTCGGACTGGCGTTGCCGACGCCTGCAGCGGTACATCTGGCGAAGCCGAGTCCGCCTGACTCGCCAACCGTGCTGAGCAATCCGCTGACCGAGATAGCCGAGCGGCTGCACTCACCGGACACGGTGGTGTTCACTGCGCGCGCTGACGGTCCAGTGGATCGCTGGCCGGTGATTGCCTTGGACAACTTCGACGGAGTGACCTGGACGACCACACCGAAGTTCCAGCGTCTCGGCCGGGAACTGTCGCTCGATTCACACGTGACAGTGCCGGTACTGCGCCAGTCTGCGGACGTTGCGCTGGCGGACTGGTCACTGCCGTGGTTGCCCAGTCAGACGCGGACGCTGTCCGTTGTGGACGACGTACCGTTGCTGGTCGACCCGACGTCCGGGGCGTTGCTGTCCGAGCAGCAGCGACCGTCGCAGTACCGCGTCAACTGGGCCGAGCCCGTTGTCGACACGGACGCACTGGCCTCTGCGGGTGTCGACTCGGATCTGAGCACCGGCGCCGACCTCGGCGAAGTACCGGTCGGGATCGACGACCTGGCGCGACAGATCGCCGGCGACGTGCGGCCGTCGTTCCAACTGGCGCTGGTGCTCGAGAAATACCTGCGCACGAACTACAAGCTCGCCACCGGCGAGAACCTCCCGACCGGCCACGGCTACGCGCAGCTCAACCACTTCCTCCTGAAGAGCAAACGCGGTACGTCGGAACAGTTCGCGGCGTCGTACGTCGTGATGGCTCGGCTGCTCGGACTACCGGCGCGACTCGTGGTCGGTTTCAAGCAGCCGGACGAACCGAGCCCGGACGGCACGTACGTGATTCGCAACCGCGACGTGCTCGCCTGGCCCGAGGTCGCCGTGCGAGGCGTCGGGTGGGTCCCGCTGGACCCGACCGGGACGGCGGCGTCGAAGGCGGGCGGGGGCGGTCTGGCGGGTGCGGCGGAGGCCGTGCGGAAACAGTTGCCCTCGACAAAGGAGATCGAGCGCGAGCATCAGTCCGAGCCGACGTTGCCGGCGACCGAGCCCAAGACGGCACATCACTGGCCGGGCTGGGGTGCGCTCGTCGCGGTGGCCGGCGTTGTCGTCGTACTGCTGCTGTTGTGGATCGTCGGCGTACCCCTGGCCAAGGCGGTACGCCGTCGGCGGCGCAGGCGGAACGGGACGATGGGGGCTTGGGCCGAGGCGCGTGACCTGCTGCGGGACCACGGGATGCGCGTGACGCCGGCTGCGACCGCGCGGGACCTGGCGCGCGAGTCGGACGGGCCGGTGTCGCAGGCGATGACGTTGCTGGCCGGGTGCCTGGACCGGGCGCTGTGGTCCGGTCAGGACTCGGACCCGGATCGCGAGTTCGCGTGGTCCGCCGTACGGAAGGCTCGGCGCGGGCTGGCCGAGGGACGGTTGTCGCAGCGGATCCGAACCACCTTCAGCGCCCGCAGTCTGATCGGCTGAGTCAGCGTCGCCGGCATTGGGCGTCGCGGATGGGGCGGGCCTCGGTCTCCGTCTTGTTGACGCCGTCGGTGGCTTGGATCGCGAAGCAGTACTGAATCCCCGGCACCACTGCGACGCGGTACTTGGTCTGCTTGTAGACCAGCTTCGTATTCGCCGGCTGCCCCGCCTGCGCCACGACAACGGCGTAGTTCACGTCCGAAGGCCCGCTCCACGTCAGATCGACATACGTGCTGTGATCAGCGGGCGGGTTGAGTCTGACCACCAACGCCGGCGCAGAGGACTGCACTGGTGTCTGCCCGGCGATAGGCGGTTCGTCGGTCTGCCCCTTGTGGTTGACCAGAGCAAGCGCTGTGATGACTGCGGCTGCCACGACGACGCCTCCTGCCGCGAGCAACCAGTTGCGGCGCTTGCCCTCCGATTGAGCAGGCGCCGGCACTCGAGAAGGAGCCGGCGACTGGACCGGTGCCGGGGTCGCGGCCGCAGGTGGTACGACGGCGGGCGGGGCTTGTGCAGGAGCAACAGGCTGACCCGCCGCAGGTTGAGCCGTCGGCGCCACAGGAGGGCCTGCAGGTGGGGTTGCCGGCGGCCACGACTGCAGATGTTTGCGGGACAGCCGAGCAGGACGGGGCAGTTGAGGTGTCGCCTCTGCTGGTGGCTCTGACTTCTTCGCCGACGTGGACGCGGGCGCGGCAACCGGGCGAACCGCCGGGATGGGAGGGACGGTCAGCCCAGCGAGCGACGTTGCGACGGCCTCGGCGGACGGGCGCTTCTCGGGGACCTTCTCGAGCAACCGAGCGATCAGATCCGCGAACGCGTCCGGCAGTACGTCGAGACGCGCGGGCGGCTCATTGAGTACCCGGAGGATGTGTTCCCCGGCGGTCTCACCCATCTGTGCCGCCAGCGGAGGCTTCCCGCTGATCGCAGCGTGCAGAACAGCGCCCAGCGCATACAGGTCAGATGCGGCGGTGAGCGTCCCGTCCCGCAGTGTCTCCGGCGCGACGTACAGCTGGCTCGGCGAGTTCAGCGCGGCGTGCCCGGTGTGCTGTCCGAGCCCGAGTGTCAGCGCAGACAGCTGCGGACGTCCGTCCGGCAGCAACACAACCGCGCCAGGTGTCAGACCACCGTGAATCAACCCCGCCGAGTGAAGCGCAGCTAGCCCCTCTGCCAACTGCCGACCGAGTACCGCGAGCTCAGCAGGTGACTGCAACTGGTCACGCATCTGCTCTGTGAGCGTCCCGGCGTCCGACGTGCTGATCAGGTACGGGTAGCCGTCAGCAAGACCAGACTCCAGTACCGGCGCGACATGCGGATGGTTGACGCCCTGCAGCGCTTTCACCTGCTTGTGGAACGCGGCTGCGGTACCTGGGTCGACGCGCACCGGGTAGACCAGCGCACTGACCGCAGTCCCTTGCCGCAGGCCCCTGTACACCCGCGGGATGCCGGACCGGACCAGGACGAGGTCCGTACAACCCGGGAGGGCCGGGACGGAGTCAGGACCTGTCGTGTCTGTCACCTGTCCATCTTCCCGTGTGAACAGGTCGTCCGCCGCGACACCGGCTGCTGTTGCCACACCCTGGCCGCATGCTGCAAGAGCCGTCCAGCCCCGCGCGGGGCTGCCACCGTGAAGACCATGACCACACTGATCTTCCCGATCGGCCATTGCCTCGGTCCGTACTACTCGGGCTCCGCGGACACCCATGTCCAGCAGGTCCGGCTCGGCGGAGAGATCGTCGAACTGACCGACGAGGACTTCGCGGTCTGGTCGATCGCGCACGGCCTGACCGCCCCGCCGCACACCTCCTGGAGCCGCGCCACGGTCGTCGCCTTCTCGGCCGGTGGCGGGATCGAGGACGCCGAGGCGGTTGTCGATCGGTTGTTGGCCAGGCAGCTTCTCGCTGAAGTCGACGCAGACAACGCAGTCGACTTCGCAGCAGGTCACCGGCTGCTGCCGCTGCACCTCGGGCTGGGGAACGCTTCGCAGGATGACGCGATGTTCAGATCGGGTACTACTGAGCTGGCACTCGCCGGTATGACCCGGACGCTCTACGACCTGTGGTTTTGGGCTCACCTGTCGCCCAACCTCCTGGCTGCCTGCACGGAGCACGAGGTCGACCTCACCGCCGTGTTGACCACTCTGCACGCGTTGCTGGCCCCCAGCGCGACGTGTCTCGACCTCGCGGAACAGGAGTACCGGTCATGAGTACCGCGATCTTTCCCGTCGGCCACGGCGCCGGCCCGCTCGCGTCCGCGGACTCGGTGCACCACGTGATCCGCGTCGGCCGTACGACGGAGCAGCTGAGCGAACCAGAGCTCGGCGTGTGGGTACTCGCGCACCGCGCCACTGGCGTCCCCGATCTGCTGACCGCATGCCTCGAGGCCGATATCGACGACGCCAAGCGGCGGCTGGACGCGTTGCTGAGTCGTGGCCTGCTGGTCACGGCAGATGACGCGGCCGGCTTTGCGGAGCGGTACAGGTTGATGCCGCTCTTCCTCGGACTCGGCAACCGTCCCGAGGCACCGGACCTCTTCGCCATCGGCGTACCCGGGCTGGAACCGCTGGCAGCCGTCGGTGCGACGACCTACGAGTTGTGGCAGTGGGGCTGGGTAGCGCCGTCGCTGTGGGCGCACTGTGAGGTGCTGGCGACGATTGCCGAGCAGACCGAGGACGGGCCGGGCACGCCGGGTGCCCAGCTCGACCTCGTGCTCGGCGGGGTGTCCGAGCTGCTCGCCGGATTCGTCGCCGCCCTCGACCCAGTCTCATGACCCCCTCATGACACGGCGGCGGTCACGTCGTCGACCAGCAGGGTGCGCAGGTCGTTGACGTCCGGCATGCAGCCCCGTCGGCGCAACCGTTGCGACTGTGCCGTCCGGACCCGGTCGAACAGGCGCCGGGCGTCGCGGGCGTTGCCGAAGTTCGTGACCTGCGAGGCGATCGCGAAGTGTCGTTCCAGGATCGGCTCTGCCGCCACGTCCAGGTCGTACTGGTTGGCGGAGACCATTCGCTGCACGATCAGGGTCAGCTCGTCAGGAGCGTAGTTCTCGAAGTCGATGGTCTTCGAGAACCGCGACGCCAGACCGGGGTTGGCGTCCATCAGCCGCAGCATCTCGTCGCTGTACCCGGCCACGATCACCGCCACCTCGTCGCGCCGGTCCTCCATCAGCTTCACCAGGGTGTCGATCGCCTCCTGGCCGAAGCTGTCGTTCTCCGCCCCGGCGCGGGACAGCGTGTACGCCTCGTCAATGAACAGGACGCCGCCGATCGCGGCCTCGAACAGTACTGTCGTCTTCTCGGCAGTGTGACCGACGTACTGGCCGACCAGATCGCGCCGGCCGACCTCGCTGAACTGGTTCTTCGGCAGTACCCCGAGCGCCACGAGCAGCTTCCCGTAGATCCGGGCCACCGTGGTCTTGCCGGTGCCGGGTGCGCCGGCGAACACCAGATGGTGGCTGAGGCTGCCGGTCGGCAGTCCGGCCTTCCGCCGCCACTCGTTGACCTGTAGCTCGTCGATCAGGCTGTGTACCTCGTCCTTCACACCCGCCAGGCCGACCATGGCGTCCAGTTCCTCCAGTAGGGACTCCACGTCCGCAGCGGCCGGCTCGCGGGCGACCGCCCGGACCTCCGCCTGGACGGCGGCGGTGACGGACACCTGGTCAGGCTCAGCGATCTCCAGTGCCGGCTCGGCAGTGTTCTCCCACCGGCACGACACCACCTCTCCCTGGCATCGGCGGCCGAACACCACGGCCGCTCCGCCGGCGTCGCGGACGAAGGAGTGCCGTAGTACGGCGGTGGAGTCGTAGGCGACGAGGATGCCCGCCTCCGCCGTACCGATCACTTCGCAGCCCTCGAGGCTCGACCGGCCGTACTGGTACGCGTAGACACCCCGGCGTCCGCAGTCGGTGATCTGACAATCCCGCAGTACGACGGTGGCGCCCAGGCGGACGATGACGCCGTCCGCGGACACACCGCTGATCTTGGTGTGCTCGATCGTGGCGGTGCAGTCCTCCAGCACCAGACCGTGCTCGCCGCCGTCGAGCCGGCAGTGCGCCAGCGAGACCTCGGCCGGACCGGCCACGAGCACTCCGGGCCCGAAGCCGGCCGACAGGGCGCAGTGTTCGGCGCGCAGTATGCCTCCGGTGAGTTCGATGGCGGGGGCGTCGCCGGCGCGGACGGTGAGCTCGCGGAGTACGAGCTGTCCGCCCGATGCCCGGAGTACCGGGGTCTGTGCCGACGTGGCGTCGATGACCACGTCACCCGCGTCGGCGGTCAGGGTGACCGACCTGTCCGCCAAATCGATGGTCTCCCGGTAGACACCGGGCGCTATGGAGACGACAGCGCCGTCCGGTGCGTCGAGGACGGCGGCGCCGATGCTCGGGTAGGCACCCGGCCGATCCGGTGCCACCAGAAGCGTGCGGCTCATCGCGTCCCCACCCAGCCACGCTCGGCCGCCTTCAGCCCGGCTTGGAACCTGCTCTGCGCCCCGAGCCGCGCCATCATCTCGGACACCATCCGCCGAACGGTCCGGACGGACACTCCGAGCTGCGCGGCGGCCGACGCGTCCGTGCCACCGTCACTGAGCAGCGAGAGTACTTCGCGTTCGCGGACCGTCAATCCGGAGGCGTCGCCGAGACCGGTCGGTTGGCGAAGCGGTGTCGCGGCGTGCCAGACGCGTTCGAACAGCTCGGTCACCGCGCCGACTGCGGCGGCCAATCGGAGGATGCTGACCGCTCCGCGACCGGTCCGGTCAGCGGGCAGCGCGACTGTCGCAGTGTCGACGATCATCGCGCAGAGCGGGACGCTGGTCGCCGTACGGACCTGTGCGCCGTTCCGGGTCAGTTGCTGCAAGCGGCGCGCCAGCATCGGGTCCGTGCGAGCAGCGTCCGGAACGAGGATGCGGTAGCGGACCGGTGCCAAGACGCCGGTGCCCAACTCGCGGAGGCCGGCGATCGGGTCGGCCAGTGCGGCTGTGGCCGGCGTACTCACCAGCACCTCACCGGAGGCTGACTTCAGCAGGCCTTCGATGGTCCGCTGCGCGGCCGCCGGGCTGCCTGCCCAGTCCAGCGCGCCGCTGCTGTCGCCGAGCGGCGCCGGGTGCCGGCGGGCGAACTCGCCCGCGATCTCGGCCGCGGCCACCCGGCTGCGCTCCAGGTCGCGGGTCACGCGGGCCAGGTCGGCCTCGCGTTCGGCGAGCAGAGCGGTCAGGCTGAGTCGGGGATTGAGCGGACGAACGACCTCGCCTGAGCCGTTGCGGGCCAACAGGCCGAGGCCGGTCAGGTGGTGGATGACGTCGTGGGTGGCGGCGACGTCGAGGCCGAGTCGCTCGCCGAGCTCGGCCGGGGTCCAGGAGGGCCGCTCGAGCACGACCAGGTAGGTGCGCTCGGCGGTCGCATCGACCCCCAGATGGGCCAGCCGCATTCCGGTGGTGCGGACCTGCGGGGCGGACTTCACGGCGCGTGGGTAGCGCGCTGCACGGGGGTACGAAGCGCCTTCGATGGGCTCGGAGTGGTACACGGGACACCTCGCTCGATTCGATGAGTCGGTGCGACTCGGGGTCAACACCAGAACCATCGCGGGCCGCCGTCCAGCGGGAATCTTGCGCGCGTCCACGCCTGGTACAGCCGATACAGCGGCTGTCCAGCGGGGTCTGATCCACGCCTGGAACGCCGCTGGATCAGGGCAGGGCGGCGATGAACGCCGCGCGCTGGCGACCGGTCCGCGAGACAGCGGCGGGTGCCTGCGGGGCGTCGGCGTGGGCCAGGACGAGGGCGTGGTCCAGGTCGCTGGAGGTGGTGACGGCGATGGCGCCGGCCTGCTGGAGGGCGAGCGCCGCGGGGACGGCGTACATCCGGTAGCGGCCGGTACCGAGGCGGAGGGCGTCCCAGTCCTCGGTGGCGTGCTTCGGGGTGAAGGTGCCGAGGAGATGGTTCAGCTCGGCGGGTGCGAGCGGCTCGGCGCGGAGGCCGCGGCGGCGCAGGCGCTTCGTCAGCCGGCGGACGGTGTTGGCGAGCAGCAGCTCGAGCTCGGCGTCCTGGTGCTGCTCGGGTGACCGGAGCGCGGTGATGGCGATCCATGCCGATCCGGGCCGGCGCAGCAGTTTGATCCGCAGACCGGTGAGGTCCTCGACCAACTCGCCGGCCACGACATCCGACGGTACGTCGGTCTCCAGCAGCACCGTCACGCCGTCCGCTCGGACGATCGTCCCGGCGTCAACGTCGCCCACCTCAAGCCATCCGCGATGTCCCTCGACCGCTACGAACCGCGGCCCGCGCGCGAGGTACCCACAGGCCAGCCGGAGCCACTGGAAACACCACAGCCCTCGCCACCAGCAGCCGGTGGTTCCCAGCGCCCCGACCGTCACTACGCCGGCTAACAGCTCCGTCACCCAGCCCCGGCCGACCAGTGCCGCCACCAGTCCCGCGACGAGCTGCCAACAGACCACCTGCCCAACCATCACGCGCGGCCGCGTGCGTCCGGGAGCAGCAGGCATGGGAGCGGACGCTGCCACTGCAGGCGCAGCAATCGGGGCCCCGGCGATGGCGACTGCAGGTTTAGCGGCTCGAGCTGCGCGAGGTGGGGGCGCCGCGGCTGCTGCCTGCTGTCGCGATGGCGCGACCGTAGCGGCGACCGGTGTGATGGCGGCCTCCGGCGCCGTCCTGGATGCGAAGGCCGGGGTGGCCGGTGTCGTCGTCATGAGAGGTGGTCGAAGACTTCGTCGTCGAGGACCGGACCAGGAGTACGCCGCCGCGTCGTCGGCAGTGTGAACTGGCTGGTCGACTCGCGGGCGGCGCGGCCCTGGAGCTCGGACTGAACGCCGCTGCGACGGAGGCTGTCTTCCGAGTCGCTCGACGTCCGCTTGCGTGCCCCGGTCCGGGCCTCGCTGGTCCCGCCACCACCGGACGCCCCGGACATCGGCGGAGCGATGGTCGGCATCGACTTGCCGGCCGCCGCCGCGGCTCGCGCGGCACTACCTGCCAGCGCCGGCTCGCTCCCAGCCGCGATGCGGGCACCCGCGACCCCGGTGCCACCGGGCACCCGCGCGACGGCCGGCGTGCTGCGCAACGAGTTCGTCACTGCCCCGAGCGTCCCGGCCAGAACCGCAGCCGGGATCCCGCCCGGCGATCCGCCTGGCGTCGACGCCGTACCGGCAGCAGGGATGGTCGGCATCGTGGTGCCCCCGCTGACCCCACCGGCCAGCGTCGGCAGGTCAGGGTGGATCAGCGTGCCCGGCAGATCCTTGAACTGCGGCAGCTTGGTGAGGGTGTCGTGGGCGTCGCCGAGGCTGCCCGACTGCGCGAGCCCGGTGACGGTCTGCACCAGGTTGGCGCCCTTCTCCATCGCGCTGAACAACTTGTCCGTCGCGTCCAGCACATCGGTCACCGGTACGGCGGGTACGGGCGACGCCGGCGGGGCCGCACCCCCACCCGGCCCCTGCCACCCCTGCGTCGGCGGCGGCACGGCGGTCGGCGCCTGCATGACCACTCCGACCGCCTCCATCATCCCGGCGCCGACCTGCTGCAGGCCGACCGCGACCTGCGCCGCGAACGGCCCGATGATCGGGACCCCGCTCAGCGCGACCGCGGTGTCGTACCCGCTCTGCAGCGCCGGCATCACCGCCTGAGCCGCGTTCAGTGCCGTCCCGCCGAGCCGCAGCGCCGCGGACATGGCGCCGGTGTACGCCGACCACTCGCCGAGCGATGCGAGGCTACCGATCACCTGACCGCTGAACGCCAGCTGCGACGCCGAGCCGACGCTCGTCGGCCACGTGGTGACGACCGCGTTCGCGGCGCCGAGATCGCCGTGGGTGGCGAGGAGTTGCTGACAGGCCGAACCCCACAGGTCGGCGCCTGCGTGCCACGGCTCGGCGCGCTGCCCGTACAGCATCGTCGCCATCGCGTTGAGATCCATCCCGAAGTACGCACCCATGATCGCGGCCCCTGTCAGTCCGTTGCCGTCGTCGGCAACTCGTCGCCCAGGCGGCGGTGCGCGATCGCGTTCGCCTGGTCGGTGGACTCGAAGCGACTCGCGACCGAGAGCGCGGCGTCGATCAGCGAGGCGATGCCGTTGGTGGCCTGCAGCGTGACGGTGCCGGTGTGCTCGACGCAGAACCGGACGTGCGCCTCGACGGTCGCGCTCTCCGGCATCGCACCGGCCAGCGGCGGTGTCGACTGAACCGTGCCGGAGACCGGGGTGACGGTCGCCAGTGGTGCCAGTGCCGCGAACTGACGTAACTCGTCAGGCACCACTGCCAGCGTGCCGATGTCCATACTTCCTCCTCGGGGTTCGTCTTCTGCACCACATCAGGGATCGGGTACGACGCCGGCCGGCGGACCGCATCAGGCCACCGGTCGTCAGCTACGGGCCGATCGGGTAGGTCGCGGCCGACGGGTCGAGCGCATGCCCCGCAGGCAGCCGGCTGATCAGTTCGGCGGGCAGCCGGACCACCGGCGGCTGGTCATAGCCGAGGACGCCGAGTACGTCGTGACTCGCCAACTGGTACCGCCGTCCGAGATCGCTCACGAACGACAACGCCCCGGACCCGGCCGGCTGACCCGGCGAGGCCATCGACTCCACAACGGCGCCATGACCCGGTGGTACGACGACCACGTCGGCCAACGGCAGCCCGCCGGTTCCACGCCCGGTCGTCACACCGGCGTCGCCGCTCGTCGGCAGCGAGCCGGCCACCGTGAACCGCGGTTGGAAGCTGCCACCGGAGAACACCGCACAGACCGAGTCCGCCGTCGACTCCGGTCGTGCGAACGTCGGCCGGGTGGGCGGCAGCGCCGAGTCCGTGGTCGAGGTGGTGCCCACACCGCCCGACACCTGCGCCACGACCGCCGGATCCAACGGAACTGCCTGGGGGACTGCACCCGGGTACGCCTTCCGAGTGGCGGGTGCCGTGCGCTGGACGTCGTACTGCAGTGAGCTGATCGCCACCAGGCGATCGCGCTGCAACAGGTAGTACTGACCTTGCCCGGTCGACGTCTGTACGACGTACAGCGTGCCGACGCGTCCTGGTCTGAGGAGACTGGACTGCGTTCCAGCACCCGGCACCGAGAGCGGACCGAGCGGTGCGCCGGACGGTACGAGGTCCAGCCAGACAGACGGGACCTGCAGCCACGCCTCGTTGTTCAGAGCGAGTGCGGCGGCGACCGTGGCCTGCTGCTGGATCAGGTGCCGGTAGCCACGCCAGATCAGGTAGCGCCGGCTATCCGGCCCGACAACGAGCAAGGAGTCTGCCTGCGCGCCGGGCTGCTCTGTTCCCACGAGCAGAACCGACCGCACGACCGGACTGCCCGACGAATCGAGAATTGGCTGCGCGCACATCGACCACCCACTCCCGAGCAGTCGTCGCTTGTCCGGCAAGGAGTCCGGTGCGTCCGGAATCCCCACCCGTTGACCACGCGGTACGCCGAGCAGCGACTTGGCCGACACCATCAGGGGCGCGCTGTACTTGTTCGCGAGCAGCAAGGCCGACACGTAGTTCGCCGCCGGATAGAGGACTCCGTCGCGATAGACGTACCGCGTTCCGGTCTCCTTCTCGACGATCACCCGGTCGCCGGACTTCCACGAGGTCTTGCCGCCCGGCGACAGCTGTCCGTACACACCGGAACCCGCCAGCACCAGCACGGCGAGCCCGATACCGACGAGCATTGCGACGATCCCGCGGCGGAACGGCGGGTGCTCGGGATCGGTCTCGCGAAGCAGCAGCGCGTGAGTCATCCGCTGCTGAACGAACTGGTGCGACTGCAGTTGATCCCGTTTGGAGGCCATCGGTCATCCACCCAGCCCGCGCACGTACCCGTACAGTCCGAGCACCCACAAGACGACCGGTACGACCAGGAGAACCAGGATCATCTCGGCCACCTCGGCGTACCGCGCGAGATACGCGCCCGGTCGATGTGCCGCGTACCAGAGCCCCAGGAACGCAGCCACGCCCGCGAACAACAGCAACGAGTACGGCGCCGGCCTGAGGAGCCAGGCGAGTCCGAAGAGCGCAGCGACGATCAGACTCAACCGATGCGCCACCACAGGCAGCAGCCGTGCGCGCAGCAAACAGATGCCGACGGCGAGGAGCACCAGCAAACGTCCTGGCGTCGAGGTGGACCGCGCCAGCACGCATAGAGAACAGGCCAGTCCGACAGCCAGCCCGGCGAGGATGCCGGTGTAGAGCGCTGCCGATCGCACGACTGCGGCGTACACGATCCGCCGGGGTGGTTGAGGCGGGTCGGCGAGCAGGTCGGCTGTGCTCGTCGGCAGGACAGGCTTGGGCAGTCGACCGATCCGCATCGCGATCGGTGCGGCCACGGGGATCAACGCCACCGCGACCGCAGCGACCACGGCAGCAGACCGCGTGCCGTCCAAGGCCCCGCCCAGTGCACCCGCGAGCAAAGCCAGTACGCCGGCGGTCACGGAGGCCGCGAACACCGCGGTACGGCGGGCGATCCCGACGTACCCGATCAGTCCGGACAACAGGAGTGCCGCGCCGCCGGCCATCAGTTGGGGCGCACCGAGCTCCTCCGGCCGAAAGGTTGCGGCAGGCAACAGTGCTCCGCCGGTGAAGGCGAACACCACAGAGACGGAGCCGGCCGTCGCCGCGGCGGCCGCGTCACCGATCGCGCGGGACGCGACGATTCCGGCCAGCATCAACACGCCTGCCGTGACCAAGGCGAACAGCGCCACGGCATTCCACGGTGGGCCGCTGCGGAGCTGCAGTGCGAGCCCCGTCAGCAGAGCGACGGCCGCGGCGACGAGTCCGGTCCAGCGCGTCAGGCCCGGCGTCCACGCGCGTCCGCCGGACCGGGCGTCGGTAGCGATCGCGTCGACCAGATCGTCGTACTCCAGCTCCGGCCAGTGCTGGTGTGCCGGTGCGAGATGCAGGATCTCGCCGTCCCGGACGTCCTGACCGGAGAGGTCCCGGTGCGTGTCCAGGGCCTCGCCGTCGGGTCGTCGCAGGACCCAACCGCCTTGTAGTGCGCCGAAATCGGCGAGGCCGTCACCGGCGTGCCGAAGGATGCCGGGCAGCACCTCGGCCACCGTCGACCGTTCGGGCAGTGCGAGGTCGATGCGGCGTTCGGGTGCGTCGATGGTGACCTTGACCAGTCCACGAATGCTCACGCTCGCCACCGTCGCACGCGGATCCTGACGCCGCGCCTGGGCTTGCAGCTTGTGGACAGTCAGCTAGCGGCCGTCGCCCGCTCCGCCGCGGTCCGGCCGCCTAGCGTCCTGGAACATGTCGACAACCATCGTCAGCAGGCCGCCCCGGCGCGACGGTCCGGCGTTGCCGACCGGCGACGTCACCCTCGACCCGCCACCGGCATTGCCGCAGCCCGCGGGCAAGCAGCTCTCGCAGTACGTGATGATGGTGCCGATGCTCGCGGGTGGTGCCGCAATGGCGTTGATGTACTCGACGCTCGGCGGTGGCGGCCGGATGAGCTACATCGTCGGCGGCCTGTTCGGTTTGTCCGCACTGGGCACGGCAGCGGTCGCTTTCGCCGGCCAAGGCGCGCCTCGTCGTGAGATGGCCCGCGCGCGCCGCGGATACCTCCGCCATCTGTCCCAGCAACGCATCCGGGCCAGGCGCGCCGTGGTCCAGCAACGTACGGCGTTGTCGTACCTGCACCCGGAACCGACCCAGCTGTGGACGCTGGTGGAGAGCTACCGCCTCTGGGAACGCCGCCGCAACGACGCCGACTTCGCGATCGTCCGTGTCGGAACGGGAGCACAGCCACTCGCCACCCCGATCGCGCCACCGGACACAGCACCGTTGGAAGAGCTGGAGCCCCTGTCAGCCGGCGCCCTGCGTCGTTTCATCACGACGTACTCGACTGTCCCCGGACTCCCCGTGGCGATGGCTCTACGCGGCTTCGCTCGCGTGTACGTCGACGGTGATCCGGACCGTGCCCGTAGCTTGGCTCGGGCTCTCGTAGCGCAGTTGGCCACCTTCCACTCACCTGACGACCTCCTGGTCGCGGCAGTGGTCGGACCGGACACCAGGGCGGAGTGGGAGTGGCTGAAGTGGCTGCCGCACGCCCATCACCCGGAGAAGTCCGACGCACTGGGACCGATCCGCCTGGTCAGCAAGAGTGTTCCCGATCTGGAGTCGGTGCTCGACGATCTGCTCGCACAGCGACCACGATTCGACCCGGCCGCTAGTAGTCGCGTAGATGGTCCGCATGTCGTCGTACTGATCGACGGTGGCGACGTGGTCGGCTCGGACCACCTGATGACCGGTAGTGGCGTCGAGGGCGTCAGCGTCATCGACCTGACCACACAGCCGCCCAGACTGCTCGACCGCTCCACAGTGCTGCTGGATGTTGCCGACGACGGCACGCTGACCAGCGTCACCGCGGACGGCGAGTCAGAGGTTGGTACGGCGGACAGCTTCACCAGCCAGGACGCCGAGGCGCTGGCCCGCCTTCTCGCTCCGCTGCGGTTGTCGGCGGGTACCGATGGCGACGAGAGCTTCGCCTCCGCGTTCGGCCTGACTGACCTGCTCAGCCTCGGCGATCCCTATGACTTCGACCCCGTACGCCACTGGGGACCCAGGCCGAACAGGGACCGGTTGCGCGTGCGCTTCGGTGTCACTGCGGACGGCACACCGGTCGAGCTCGATCTGAAGGAGTCGGCCCAGGACGGCATGGGACCGCACGGCCTGCTGATCGGTGCCACCGGATCCGGCAAGAGCGAGCTGCTCCGGACGCTGGTCCTCGCGCTGGCCGCGACGCACCCGTCGGACAGCCTGAACTTCGCCCTGGTGGACTTCAAAGGAGGCGCCACGTTCACCAAGCTGGACAGGCTCCCGCACACCAGCGCGGTGATCACGAACCTGAACGAGGAGCTCGCGCTCGTCGACAGGATGTCGGACGCGATCAGCGGCGAGCTGGTACGGCGGCAGGAACTGCTCAGGCGAGCCGGCAATTACGAGTCCGTCCGGGAGTACGAGCTCGCCAGGGCCGCCGGTGCCGATCTGCCCGAGGTGCCGACCCTGCTGGTGATCTGCGACGAGTTCTCCGAGTTGCTGTCGGCCAAGCCGGACTTCATCGACATGTTCAACCAGATCGGTCGCCTCGGCCGGGCACTCGGCGTACACCTGTTGCTGGCCAGCCAGAAACTGGAAGAGGGGCGGCTCCGCGGCCTGGACGCGCACCTGTCGTACCGCATCGGTCTGCGGACGTTCTCGGCGATGGACAGCCGGGTGGTGCTCGGCATCCCGGACGCGTACGAGCTCCCGCGGGCTCCCGGCCACGGCTTCCTGCAGATCGGCACGGAGACGCTGATCCGATTCCGCTCAGCCTACGTGTCGGGCGTGCACCGGTCGGCTGTCAGCTCGGCTGCTACCGGCAATGAGGTGGCCGACGAAGTGGCCGAGTACACAAGTGCGTACGTTTCGTTGCCCGCTGCGGTCGCCGAGGCCGAGGAGGAGCCGGAGGAGGACGGCGTCGGCGAGAAGCTGCTCGATATCCTCGTCGATCGCTTGGCGAACAAGGGCAAGCCGGCACATCAGATCTGGCTGCCGCCACTCGACGCCCCGCCGCCGTTGACCGAGCTGCTGCCCGCGCTGACCGTCGACCCGGACCGTGGACTGACTGTCGCCGCCGCCAGTGCCCGCGGCGGGCTTCGAGTGCCGATCGGTCTGGTCGACAAGCCGCACGAGCAGCGGCGGGACCCGTTGGTGGTCGACTTGTCCGCGGCGGCCGGGCATGCCGTGATCGTCGGCGGACCACGCAGTGGCAAGAGTACGGCGATCCGCACCCTGATCTCGGCCCTCGCGCTCACCCATACCCCTCGCGAGGTGCAGTTCTACTGCCTCGACTTCGGTGGCGGCTCACTCGCCGGGCTCCGCGACCTGCCGCACGTCGGCGGTGTCGCCTCGCGCCTGGACGTCGGCGCCGTACGCCGGACGGTCGCGGAGGTCCTGCAGTTGCTGACGAACCGGGAGCGTCTCTTCGCCGAACACGGTGTGGAAGGCATGGCGGCGTACCGGGAACGCCGGGCGGCCGGGGAGTTCGCGGGTGACCCGTGGGGTGACGTCTTCCTGATGGTGGACGGCTGGACGGTCCTGCGGTCCGACTTCGAAGAGCTCGAGACGACGCTGGCCGAGATTGCCGGCCGCGGCCTCGCGTACGGCGTCCACGTGGTCGCGACCTGCTCGCGGTGGTTCGACCTGCGCGGGACGATCCGCGACCTCTTCGGCACCAAGGTCGAACTGCGACTGGGCGACCCGTCCGACTCGATGGTCGACCGGAAGGCCGCCATGAGCGTGCCCGCCGAGACGCCAGGTCGTGGACTGACCGACAAGGCACAGCACTTCGTCGTCGCCACACCGGACGCCGACCTCGGTGCACAACTCGCGGCGGCGTGGCCGGTGTCCGGCGCGCCACGAGTGCGTTTGCTGCCTGTCCAGCTCGAGGTGTCCGAGCTGACCGCCGTACTGCGTCGCCGCGAGGACTCCGGTGGCGAGATACCGGCTGGACTGCCAGTGGGACTCGCCGAGCGCGACCTCGGACCGGCGTACGTCGACTTCGATGCTGACCCGCATCTCCTCGTGTTCGGCGACACCGAGAGCGGGAAGACCGGTTTGGTGCGCTGGATCGTCCGATCGCTCGTGGAACGCTACGAGCCGACCGAGGCACGGATCATCCTGGTCGACTACCGCCGTTCGGTGGCAGTGCAGGGGACACATGTGGTGGGCACGTTCACAGAGCCGCGCAGCGTCGAGAAGATGGTTGCCGAGCTCGGCCCGGTCCTGGACCGCCGCCTGTCCGGCGAGTGGACCGGACCGCAGATCCACGTGCTGGTGGACGATTACGACCTCGTCGCCGGCCAGACCGCCAACCCGCTCAACGGCCTCGTCGACTACCTCGCCCACGGCCGCGACATCGGGCTCCACGTCGTCATCACCCGCCGCACCGGCGGTGCCGGCCGCGCGATCTACGAACCCCTGATCGCCCGCCTCCGAGACCTCGGTACGCCGGGTCTGCTGCTCAGCGGCGACCGATCCGAAGGCCCGCTGCTCGGCACCGTCCGCCCGCAGCCGCTACCCCCGGGCCGCGCCCGACAAGTAACCCGCCGCGGCGACGTCAACCTCATCCAGCTAGTCGATTGCCCGAGCTGACAGGAGCCACAGATGGTCGAGGTCACACCGCAAGAACTACGGGACTTCTCCGCGATGCTGCACCCGGCGGACTTCGCCCCGCTCGCCCGGGCGCTGCCAGGTTTCGAGCTGGGCGGCGGCGGGATGCCGGACGCCGACAAGCTAAGCGATTTCGTCAAGCAATGGGCTCCAGAGGCGGCCGGCTTCAGTCTGGATCTCCGGCGCGGTATCGACGCCTTCGGCACGGTCGCCCGGAACTCCGCGGACGCGTTCGAGACCACCGACCAGGTTGCCGCGGGTCGCTTCCTGGTCGCGGACCAGCACGCCTCGGAGATCGTCGCGGATCAGCTCGGTCAGTTCCGTACCGGTGGCGGCTGGACAGTCCCTCTACCCGACCTGCCGAAGGCCCCCACCCCCTAGGAGCGCACGATGGCTGACTACAGCAAGACGTCGATGGCGGACATGGTCGCTCAGCTCGCCGGGCTCAACGCGAGCGGATGGCTGCAGGCGGGTGAAACCTGGTCGGTGCTGGCGACGGATCTCCAGACGACGCAGGACAACCTTCAGCACGCCTGGAACAACACTCACCTCTTCCACGACAGCATGACGTTCGACAGCATCGGGAACGAGGTCACCACCAGCAAGGCCTCGGTGGACGCCTGGCGACCGTTCGTCGAGCGCGTTGGCACCCATCTGTCGAGCATCGGCTGCACCATCCGAGACACCCAGGCCGTCGTCGGCGGTCTGATAACGCCGTACCAAGAGGCCGAAAGCCGATTCAGGTCAGCGACGGACGCCGGCAAGGCCAAAGCCGCGCAGCAGGAGATGGACGACATCACGGCCACCGCGGCCAACATGATGGGAGTGCTCTCGTCGGAGATGCAGCAGGCGCTCGGGCGCATCCTGCCCGTCCCGCAGAGCAAGTACGGCGGGCCGATGATGCCGAATCGCGCCGAGCAGCAGCCTGCCACCGACGACCCGAACGCGAAGGCGGACCCCACTGCGGGCGGCTCCCCACCGGGTGCCGCCGACGGTGTCCCGGGCCAAACTCCCGCCGCGGTGCCCGCGACCGATCCGTCGTCGCCGAAGTCGCCGGAGGCGAAGGATCCGTGGGACGAGGCCGGGAAGATCATCGACGTGATCGGGAAGGGTATCGACCTGACCGGGAAGGTTCCGGACAACCTCGACAAGTGGCTGACGCTCGCGCAACACGCGAAGGACCTCGGCGGCGGGGACGCGTCGACGGCAACGACGCCGGACCTGAGCAACCTGACACCCAAGGGTCCGCTGTCCGACGAGCCCGCGCTCGCCGGTGGCGTCAGCACGACACCGCCGACCTTCACGCCGACCCATTTCACCCCCACGACAGGCGGCGGCGCGACCGGCGGCGGCCTGCCATCGATCGGCGTGCCTCTGGGCGGAGGGATCGGCGGAGGTCACACCACCCTGCCGGCCAGCACCACGGGTACGTCGGACCGCGGCACCCCATCGTTGCGATCAGCAACTACCGCGGGCGAGGCCGGAGCCGAACCGTCGCTGTCCGGCAGGACGTCGACGGCATCGACCGGCACGCAGTCGAGCCCGTCGCCGATGTACCCGCCGATGAGCGGAGCCGGTGCGGGCGCCGGAGCCGGCGCCCGCAGCGAGATCCGGCCGGGCGCCGCGGCGAGCAAGTCCGGCTTCACGGTGCCGACCGAGGCCACGGCCGTGGAGCGAATGCGCCGCCAGGGTGTGCAGTCCGACCTCCAGGGCCGGACCAACGGCGAACGACGGACGCCGTCCGGGGCACCGCCGCTGCGTAAGCGCGGTCGTCCCGCGCGCGCCCGCCGTACCGGCGGTGAGGAGGTGCTCGACGAGGAGCTCTGGAAGCTCTGACGGCGCAACTGGCCATTCCGTGGCCGCAACCGGAACGCGTCCGGAGGGCGCGGATTCCGGACCTAGCGTGACATCGACCGGTGATCACGCGCCGGCAACCCAGCAGAGGAGGACACACCATGGCCGGTGTGGAGACCGAATTCACGCGCATGCAGAAGACCGCCCAGGATGCGGCCGCGATCGGCGACAACCTGAAGAACGTGACGGTCAGGCTGCACAACGCGATGGGCGTTCTGGATCCGATGGACGGAATGATCAAGAACGCGTTCTGGCAGGGGCATCACGGCCACCTCGACGCGATGACCAAGCTCTGCAACCGCCTGCACCAGTTGGCGGACGGTATCGGTGACGCCAAGACCAAGTACCAGAGCGCCGACGACGAAGGCCAGGTCGCGCTGACCCAGGCCGGCGAGGCGCCCGTCCTCGACGCCAGCGTCTTCTCCTGAGAAAGGGAACCACTCATGCCCGGTGAACGCATCAACTACCCGTTCGGCGCGATGCTGCAGGCCTCCGTCGACATGGCCTCCGCCAGCAAGGAGGCGACCGAGCTGAAGACCCAGTTCGAGGCCGCCATGAACGCGCTGCTGCACACCTGGACGAGCGAGGAAGCGGCACCCCAGGTCCAGCAGGTGCAACGCCTGTGGGCGCAGGCAGCCGGCGAGCTGAACCAGCTGCTCAGCCGTCGGGGTAGCGCGGTCGAGGAATCGATGCTGCGGATGCGCAGTACCGACCGCGCCGCGGCCATCTCCATCCAGGCCTGACGAACCGCGGAAGAGCCCGGCCCCGTCGAGGGGCCGGGCTCTTCTTTCGTGTGTTCAGTCGACGCGCCAGCGACGACGGCGCCCGAGCGGCAGGACGAGCGCGGCCACTACCACCAGAACGGCACAAAGACCCGCCAACAAGGCGATCCGGCGACCTGCACGTCCGGCGTCGCTCAACGCAGCGGTACGACGCTCCGCCGCCGAGTCCACCTTCGCGTTCTTCACGGGCGGGAGTACTGCGGGTTTCGCCGTCGTGAGGACGTCCTCCACCGCGCGGTACGGGTTCACGACTCCGGCGCCGTACTGATCCGTCGGGCCAGGCGCGGGGGTCGCGGTGGCCATCAGGCGGGCGGCGACGGCTGTCGCGGGCAGCTTCGGATCGGCCGAGCGGACGAGTGCCGCCGTACCGCTGACGAAGCCCGTCGCGAAGCTAGTGCCGTCGTAGTAGCGGTGGCCGCTCACGCGGGTCGCCGCCAGCACACCGCCACCGGGCGCCGAGATGTCGACGTACGGGCCTACCTGTGAGCTCGACAGGCGGCTGCCGTCGATCGTCGTCGCACCGACGCCGAGGACACCTGGGTACGCCGCGGGGTACGTCACCGGGTCCTCGCCCTGCTGGCCGTGGGCGTTACCGGCCGCGGCGACGATCAGGGTGTCATGACGTTGGGCGTAACGGACGGCGTCGCGGACAGGCTTCTGGTCGACGTACAGCGACAGCGAGATGTTGATGACGGTGGCGCCCGCGTCGACGGCGTACCGGATGGCGCCGGCGAACACCGTCGCGTTCACGGCCTCGCCCTGCTGCTCGCTGGCGTCGCGTTCGCTGACCCGGATCGGCAGGATCCGCGCGCCAGGTGCGACTCCGCGGAAGCCGATCCCGGTGACCGGTCGCGCGGCTATGATGCTCGCTACCGCCGTACCGTGTGAGACGCAGTCGAAGTCGGCCCGTTCGTCACCGGGGGTCAGGACATCCTGGCCGGGCAGAACCGCACCTCGGAGTTGCGGGTGGTCCGCGTCGACCCCGGAGTCGATCACGGCGACCGTGACGCCCTTGCCGGTGCTGACCGGCCAGGCCCGTTCGGGCGCCAGCCAGGTTGTTGCCCAGGGCATCTTGCTGATCGGCTGCCCACCGGCCTCTGCGGTCCGGCACTGTCCGGCCGGCGGGACCGCCGACGCGGTCGGCGTGGTAGCGGCCAGCGCCCCGAGGGCGACGGTCGCGGCTGCTGCTCTGACAGTCATCACGGTCCGGACGCTACGGCGGGGCCCGATCGGGACACCGGTTCTGACCCCTTGTGGCCACGGACTGACCGGCACACCACCGAGCACCGACGCTAGGGACTCGGAGGTGTCGATCATGGACATGTCGAAGTTCACCGCGGGTGCGACAGAGCTCAATCTGGCCAAGGAGATGGCGGCGCTCGGCCTGGACAGCGGCCTCGATCAGCTGGCCGGCGCGGCGGGCGTGCTGGACCGTGCCTTCGACGAGACCGTCGCGTCCGCGGTGTCACCTGACCGCCTCGTCAAGGTCACGGTGACCGGCCGGGGCGAGGTTCGTGCGATCGAGTTCGACCCCGGCATCTACCGCGACCAGGACGCACAACAGCTCGCCGCGGCGATCGTCGCGACCCTCGGCCAGGCCCACGCCGCCGCAGCCGCCAAGATGACCGCGGCGTACGACACCTTCCGGGAGGTTTTCGATGACTGACCGGATCGAAGTCGATCAGCTCGGGGTGGCGCGGTCGGCTGATGCCTGCCGGACCACCGGCTACGACGCGGGTCGCGAGCTGTGGCGCCTGCTGGGCGGGTTGACGAAGGAGGTGATCGAGGCAGCCGCCGGGCACGACGACTACGGCCGGCAGATCAGCAGTGGCTGGGTGAACAGCCATGCCGACACGTTCGCAGCGTTCGGCAAGACGATCGAGACCCACCTGGTCGGCCGCGGTGACCAGATGTCGGCGTGCGGTCAGAACGCGAAGGCGACCGACGACGACGCGGCCCAGCAGGTCCGGGGCACGGCGCTCGGACTCACCCGGACCGCCGAGGGCTGGGCGATGGCACCCACTCCTGAGGCCTGACAGTGGGCTGGCATCTGCCAGGGTGGCTGAAGGCGATCCTGGAGGGCGGGTACGAGCCGCAGGCCGACGAGGACAAGCTCTATGCGCTCGCGGACCAGTACGACCTGTGCAAGAAGTACCTGACCGAGGCGCTGCCGGGCCGGATCGACACAGCCGCGCGCGGGTTCGGAGCGGCGTACCACGGAGAAGCCGGAGCGGCACTCGAGGACTTCCTGAAACGCTATGCGCGCACCAAGGACTTCCAGGGGCCGGCGATGCTGGCCGACTCGGTGGGGTACGTGGCCGAGTTCCTCCGGACGATGGGGGACACCGTCGTCCGGACCAAACGCGAGCTGCTGATCATCGGCATCGTCAGCTGGATCACGATCCTCGCCGGGGTCGGACCGATCCTCGGGACGCTGATTCGCAAGATCGGGCAGGAAGGCGTCAAACAGCTGCTGCTGATGATGCTGAAGAAGCTGGTGAACCGGGAGGCGCGGAAGCTGCAGCAGAAGATGCTGCTCGAAATGCTGACGGCCGGGACCAAGCAGACCACCAAGTTCGTCTTCAGTCGCGAGATGGTGCCGAAGGTGCTGGGCGTCGTCGGCGGTGAACTCGCCGACGAGCTCATCCCGCACACGGTGGCAGGCTGGATGGGCGAGCTGACCGGCCAGGACCGCCGCCTCGCCGTCGGCAGCGACGGCCAACCGCAGTTGGACTCCCAGCAGCGGTTCGTCATGACGCATGACTGGGATTGGCGGGGTACGGCGATGACCGCGGCGGGTGCTGTGGTCGGCGTACCCCTGTCGCACGGTCTCGGGATCGGCCTGGCGAAGGTGCCGGTCGGGAAACTGGCGCGAACGTTCGGAAACAACGCGATCACCTCACCGCTGGCGAGCTCACTCACGTCGCTGGGTTTCGGCGAGGGCTGGCACACCCCTTCGTTGCAGGACGCCTGGATCGCCGGCGCCCACGGGGTCGCCCGCGGATCCATGGCCAGTGATGTGCACGGCCCGCTCGAATCCATCGGTGAGGCGGCCGGCGAGTACGCCGGCCACAAACTCGTCTCGGCCCTCCCCGGCGGCCACCCACCGGCGGGTCCCGACGGCGGCGTGCTCCAAGCCCCGCCCGTCAACCACGAGACGATGGCAGACCTCTCCCAGGAGACCGCATCCGGCCTTGCCCACAACTCCGCGGCGAATCTCGGCCAGAACGCTGCCCAGAACTCGTCGCACGCGGCATCCCAGGTTGCAGCGTCCGCGGGCACGGTTGGTCAGTCGGCTGTCGCTCCCTTGACCTCAACCACTCCGTGGACAGCCGCCGGCCGCGCATCGGCCCAGGCCGGCGGAACCTCGTCCATCTCTCAGCAATCGCGTGCCACGCAGGAGCAAACCCTCCGCGACCCCGCCGGACGATCCAGGCCGCCCGCGGACAACGGGCCGGACGACAACACCGACCACGAAGCCACCGAGGGCACGGACTCGATGGTTTCCAGCCCTTCCACCCCTTCTGTACAGCCCGACCCGTCCACCCCTGGCTCACGGTCCTCCGCCTCGTCGCTTCCTGCGGATCCGTCGGTTCCAGGCAGCACGCCGGCTCAGACTGCCCAGTCGGCAGGGGCCGACCCTCAGACGGCCGCCTCGAGCTCGCCGGATACCTCGTCGCCGCAACCTCCCGTAGCTCTGGCGCAGTCCGCCCCAATTGCTCAGGCCCCACCGTCGATCGACGCGTCGCCAGTTCCCGCAGCTCAAGCCACAGCTGCGCCACCTCCGGTCGTTCCGGTTGCACCGCCGACTGCAAGGACGTCCACAAACGGGAGTGGTGCGAGCTTTGTCCGCGGCGGCGCGCCAGAGCTGCACCCGGCCGGGCCTTCGCGCCGGTCCCGGGTCGGCCGTGTCTTCGCCGGCCAGCAGCGTGGCGGCGTACATCCGAAGCTGCCCGGCGGAAGGGAGCGGGCTTTTGTTGCTGATGACAATCACCTGCTGTACGGCGATCGCGCGGTGTCCCCGCACGAGCTCGCCACCCTCGCTCGTGGCACGAACCCGGAGATTGTCGTCGACCAGCCGAGTGCGGCCGCCACTGCCATGGCCCAGAAGCTCGCAGACATCACCGGTCAGGACGTCGTACTCCGATCCTCGGACGGAACCGCGGTACTCGCCCCCGCCGAGGACCGCACGGTGCGTCCTGATGGTGTCGTCGTACCGGAGGGCGGCAAGCTGGTCCGCAAGCCACACGTCTCGTCGGCGGAGGGGATCGAGGTCGAGGTCGATGAGTCGAAGCTCGGCCCGCGCCTGGGGGCTGGGCGTTCGAAGACGGCGTTCGCGTTCTACGACAAGGTCGTCCTGATCGCGCACCCCGGCGTCTCGCTCGCCACCGAGATCGAACTGACCAGCAAGCTCCGTGCCCTCCCCGGCGGCGGAGACGTGATCGCGCCGATCCACGCCCGTACCACCCTGTTCGGCCGCGACGCTATCGTGGTCGACCGGTTCGAGGTCAGCAGCCACGCCATCCTCGACGAGGAGGCACCGGACGCGGATTCACGTGTCACCCATCCCGGTCTTCCCACCCGAGCGACGGTCGACAGCCTCCGAGCCCTCCGCACCTTCGCTCTGGAGAACCACGTGCTCCCCGGCGACCTGCAGTTCGCCATCACACGCGACGGCCGCTTCCGCGCGTACGACGTGGCTGGCACCCGCCCCGTTACCGGCCCGAAGGACCCAGCGCTGACGACCCTCGACGCCTGGCTCGAGTGGGCCGAAGCCCAACGCGAAACCTCCACGCCTGACGCTTCCACGCCTGACGCTTCCACGCCCGATGACTCCATGCCCGGCAGCAGCGCGCGGAATGCCGCCACACGGCCGGCGGCTCCTGGCAAGTCTTCGTTGGGAATCATCCGCCGGCGGTCGTCGGGTGGCGATGGATCGGCGCGGGCGAGGGTGCGGGGGTCGTCTGACGGGCGGGACCGCGGGGTCTCGAGGCCCCGGGAGAGCGAGGTCTTGCCGGCGGCGTTGCGGAGCGCTCCGGCCGACCAGGCGTTGTCAGCGGCAGAGCAGTCGCGGATTCGTGAAGCCGTCCTGAGGGTGGCTGGTGGTGATCCTCAGGTGCAGGACGGCGGGATGACCACAGACGCTGTCCGGCGGGCCCTGGACCCTGTACGACGTCGCATGCGACTGCCTCGCGGGATCATGCTCCGGTTCGTGGTTGCAGCGGACAACGACGAGCTCGTCGGTGAGTACGGCATCGAGCGGACGAACAAGTCCCGACCCGGATACTTCCGGATGGAGGACGGGATCGGTGTGGTCTATCTGTCCGCGCGGGATCACGTGTCGCCGGCGGACGTCGCCGCGACCGTGTGGCACGAGGTGATCGGGCATTTTGCCTGGCATCTGTTCGGCGCGCGGACCCGGTCCGACATCCTCGACGCCGTCCACAAGCTCCGCCCACTGCTCCCGGAGCTCTCCGCCGAGATCGACGAGTTGTACGCCGGTGAGCCGGATGACGTCCGTGACGAGGAGTTCCTCGCTCGCTTCGCGGAGGACGCCGTACCGCCGCGCGTCGTCCGGGCCTTCAACGCGTTGCTCTCCACCCGAATCGGTGCGGCCCTCGCCCACATCGGTGCCATTAGCAACGAAACGCTGGAGAACGGCCGCCGCAAGAACGAACTGGCCCCGCTGTACCGGATTCTCCGCGTCCTCGTCCGAGCCGTCCGCGACAACCGGCCGGCCGTCGACGGCGCCGGGGCGCCCCGTGCCCGTCTGGCCCGTGAGCACCGGGATCAGCCGCGCGGCAGTGCGGGCAGTATCCACCGCAGCGAGTTCCGCGGCGACGGACGCGGTACGCCGGACAAGGCCGCGGTGCGTGATGCTGTTCACCGGGCGCTCCCGCAGATCGCCAGCGCGGTCGCGACGGCGCATGACGAGGTGCGTGCGATCGAGATTTCCGGGCAGCAGATCACGATCACGCTGCGGGGTGGGGCGGAGCTCACGGTCCGGCTGGATGTTTCCGGCACCTTCACCGACGCGGGACCGGTCCGCTGGGAACGCACCGCTCGGGACGGCGATTGGGCACTGATCACGCTGTCCCCGCAGGTCACTGACGGCGTGACCGGGCGCGCGGTCGCGCACGCGCTCGCCGGCGTCGTGTCGGCGTACAAGGGGGAGCCGTCGGACGGACGACACGCCGAGGTGGGCTACCTGCTCGATCAGATCGAGCGGGGTGAGTCGCCGTACCATCTGCGGAAGGAGCTGCGGCTGCTGCTGCATCACCTGGGCAAGCAGGACGGGCCGCCGCTGCCTTCGGATCTGCGACGGCGGGTCGAGGCGGTTCTGCACCTGAACGCCGTCCGCACTCGGGTCGCCAACGCCGTCGTGTCCTGGGTCGACGCGCAGGAGGTCAAGGCGACACGGCCGGGGTTGCTCGGGACGAAGAAGTTGCCGAGCGGAGCAGGCACGAAAGATGCTCCGGACCCGGCCGTGGATCGGTGCCTGCACAGGCTGTTCCAGCATTTCGCGAACCAGCCGGACGTCTCTGCCGCGCCAGGGGAGTCCGCGAGCCGGCAGAAGACACTGCGCGAACAGCCGTTTCTCCGCGCACTCGTCGAGGCGCACGGGACGAACGCCGCCGCTGCGCTCGGACGCCTGGCATCGGACCAGTTCACGCCCGCGCCGGACGATCAGCACACCGTAGCCGGGATGTTCGACAGGCTGCGCGGCCTCGTCGACCAGTGGCGCAACGCCGGGTCCTGGCCGCAGCGCCGGAGGGCCGCGCGGCAGTTCGCCGAGATGGCCGACGCCCTCGGCGTGATCGCTCACGATGACCTGCGGGCGGCGCTCCCGCACGATCTCGCGACCTCCGTGGCCGAGATCGAACCCGGGCTGCTCCAGCGGATGCGCCGCTTCGCCGGCCAGTGGCTCCCGGACCTGCCCGCCGAGCTGTGCTTCACCCTCGTCGAGACCATGCCGGCCAGTGCCTTCACCGCGTGGTTCTTCGCCGCCCAGGATCCAGGCCCGCTCGCGACGACGATCTTCCTCGGCGGGGCGATCGCCGTCCCGCTGCGGGCCGCGCTCAACCGGTACGTCGCCGTACTCGAGGATCTTGTCATCACGGCCCGGAGGAACTACCGCCAGGAACAAGCCGAACGGTCCCAAGCGGTTCAACGCGCAGAGCTCACCGACGCGGTCCGCACCGCCGGCCGGCAGGTCCTCGCCGCGGCTGCCGAGCACAACGGGCTGGCGATCCCGCCGGACCAACCCGGCCCGCCACGCCCTCAACTGACGCCGCCCGTCGTGGACGCACCGCCGTTGGTGATGCCGTGGTGGACCTTTACAGTGCAGAGCTCGGTCACTGTCGCCGTCGCCGCGGCGCCGATCGCGCTGCTCGTGTCGCCCGTGGTGGCCGGAGCCGGGATCGGGTTGGCCGCCGTCGTCTTCGGCACCGCGCAGTACGCGTTCGCCCGGCACCAGGCGACTCTGGACGACGAGCGCCGGATCCGCTTCTTCGACTGGCGCGGCCGGCGACAGCTGATCGGCGAGCTCCGTCGGGCCGCCGACGAGCTCGTCCGGCTGCAGGCCCTGGGTGCGCAGTTCGGCGACCCCGCGATCAAGCTCCCGTCGTTCGCCGTCGCCCCGTCGCCGGATGATCCCGGCCGCGGCGTCGTCCCGGGCAAGGTGACCTTCGCCGTTCGTGAGCTGTTGCTGAGTGTCGTGCCGGTGGTCAGCCGGGCAGCCAGCGTTGCCACCAACGATCAGCTCGCCGCGGCCACCGCCACTCTGCTGGAAGCGGTGGCCCGGGTCGGTCTGACCAGTGTTGTCGCCGGGTTCGTCGACGCCCTCCACGCCGAGGCGAACAGACACGCCTTCGACCGCCGCATGCACAACTGGCTGGAGCTCTTGCGCGCCGAGGTTCAGACGCGGGCCGAGAAGATCGGCGACCCGGTCCTCGATCAACTGGACGCGCTGCTGGCGGATCGGCCACTCGGCGCGATCGACATTCCGCCACTCCGGCCCTGGTCACCCGTCATCCACCCGGAACGCGAAGCCACCACGAGCCGGCGCTGGTACGCGGTGGGTGCCGCCTCGATCGCCGGCGCCGGTGTCGGACTCTCCGCCGTGATGGTGTTCCGCTTCCACGTCGATCCGTCGTACCTGGTGCTCGCCTCGATCGCCGCCGGGTCCCAGCCGTTCAGCTACTACGCGAAGTACCTGCGGCGCCGGATGGGAGTCAGGGCGGACTTCGACGAGCGGGATCGCGCGGCCGAGCGCCGCGCCGCCGCCCACCTCGATCGGGAGCGCGCCGCGGCCGCGGCCGCCGCCCACAGCGCTACCCGCCTCGAGGACGTCGTCAACGGCCTGCCACCGCGCGATCGACCCGCTCCGACCACCGAACTCGGCCGGTTCATCGAGTCGGAACGCCGAGACGGTCACCCCTCCACCGAGCTCGGCCGCCTGCTGGCCCGCCTCGAAGATCTGGACGCCGAACACCAACGCGTCCTGAACCGCTACGACACGCACCAACCGACCGAGCTCAGTCAGCTCACCGAGATCCTGCTGGCCATCTCGAGCACACTCTCGGAGTACGCCGATGCCTCGCACGAGCTGGGTATCGATCCCCACCTGCGTCTTGGCGGGCCGATGAACATCCCTGTCAGCGCCTCCGTCCTGCACCACGACCCGCTCAACGGACGCAACCTGACCGACCAGACGTGGGATGCGAACCGCCCGATCCGGCCGAGTGCCGAGGCTGAACGCGCTGCCTTGATCGCGGCCAAGATCCAGCAGGTCACCGAGAATTGGTACGGCCCGTACTCACTGGCGCAGATCCAGCAGGCAGCCCGCACCGGTGATCAACTGGTCGACATCGCGGCCGGCCTGGTCGCCACCGCGGAACGTCGCCGCGGGCCGTTGTGGAGTCGTGGCCCCCGCGCCATCGCCGCGAAGGCCGATTTCCGCCGCAGCCTGGTGGCCGACCAGGCCCGGGCCGTCCCGGCCCGTCTCATCAACCCGAACTGAGCTCACTTCGGCCAGTTGGGGTTGCGGCCCAGGTGGGCGAGGATGCGGTCCAGGGGGTCGGGGCCTGACCACGGGATGTCGTGGGCGAACGGCGTACCAGGGGCGCTGCGGATGTCGCCGGCGGGGACGACCTCGGCGACTGTTTCGGCGGCCTCGAGGGTTTCGGGGGTGAACGTGACTGTGATGCCGAGGGCTGCCGCGACGTCCCAGCTGTGCACGACGTAGTCGATGAAATGGAAGCTGACCGCCTGGGAGCCGGGGAACGACGCGTCGGGGCCGAACTCGGCGAGGGTGAAGGTGCGGTCGGCGACGCCGGGTTGGGCGAAGGCGTCCAGGACGTGTTCGGCGGACTCGATGTAAGCCTTGACGGGGTCGGCGCCGAGGTCGCGGAGTTTCCAGATCGCGGGGTCGGACTCGCCGCGGGATGCGGCGGCGAAACCGTAGTGCTGGGTGGCCATGTGGGCGAGCAGACCGTAGAGCGTCCAGACCCGGCACGGGGTCGGCCTGGCGAGGTCGGCGGTGGTGGCGGTGCCGGCGATCTCGATGCTGGCGCGGACGGCTTCGGCGTCGAGCGCGATGTAATCAATAGTAGGCATGCGCTTATCATAAGCGCACGTATATGATTGCGCCAGTGCTACCTTTCCAGGCATGGCCACCGAGCGTCCCGATCTGGCAGCGATGCTGTATCCGCTGGTGCGGGAGCTGATCGCGCTCGAGTTGCCGGTGCTCGCCGCGCACGAGGTGTCGATGTGGGGCTACTCGGTGCTCACGGCCCTGGACGAGACCCCGGTGCGGACCCAGGCCGCCCTCGCGGAGGCGATCGGCGCGGACAAGTCGCGCATCATCGGCACCCTCGACGAGTTGCAGAAGGCCGGCCTGATCGAGCGGACGCCCGACCCCGACGACCGCCGGGTCCGGCTGCTCTCGATCACCCCCCAGGGTCGTCGGGTACGCCGTGCCGTTCGCAAGGACATCCAGTCCCGCGAGGAGAGCGTCCTCGACGGCCTCTCGGCGGCCGACCGCAAGACGTTCATCCGGATCCTGCACAACCTGCACGCGTCACGCTGACGACGGAGCCCGTTCCCTCCCGCGGGTGATCCGGCCGCCGCCGCGGCTGAACAGACTGTCCGTATGAGGCGAGCGGTGCTGGCATGGGCGATCGCGTACGGCGGTCTGCGGGTCTGGTTCGCGACGGGTCATGCACCCGCATGGAAGCTGCCCGGTGACGATCTCCTGATCCCCAACTGGGCGGCCGTCGCCGCCTGTCTGATCACCGCATCGGCCGTGCTCAAGATCCACCCGAGGTTGCTTTGGGCCCTCGCTGCCGGATGGGTCGCCGCCGCAGCCTTCCTGCTCCTCGATGTCGTCGCCGCAGTCCTGCCCGGCCTCGGTATCCCGTTCGATCCGCTCGGCATGATCACCCGCCTCGCCGCGGTCGCCGGCGCCGCACTGCTTGCTCTCGTTGCCAAAGCCCATCAGCCGATCCCCAGGCCGTGGCCGCGTTGGCTCTCGGCAGTAGGCGCGATCGCCGCGGCAGTCGGATGTGTGACCAGGGTGGCGGCTCAAGCGGCGGTCGGTTTCAATCAGACGCCGTACGGCGGCAACCTGTCGCTGATGTTGTTCGAAGGTGGGTTCCTGCTGGTCGGCACCGTGCTGCCGTTCCTCCTCGCGCATCCGGCCGGCCGACGGTTCCCGCGGTGGTTGCTGCTCCTGCCCGGACTCACGATCGGCGCCGGCATGACGGCGTACTTCGGTGTCGGTCTGATCCAGATGGTCGTCGCCGCGCTCCAGGGCGAACCGGTGTACGGCGATGTGGGCCTGCCGGACAGCTTCTTCTGGGTGGCGGTCCCGGCGTACGTCGTCTGGGGCGCCGGCCTGCTCGTCGCGGCGCGCGGGTACCAACTCGCGACCCGAAAGGCAATCGATTCGGAGTGTGATCTTAGAATCACGCAGCGTTGAACCAAGTGGAGCGTTCAATCGTTCGAACCAAGCACAGACCACAACCCCCACCGCAACACCTACTGCGAGGAGTGAGGCCCTGTGCAGGTGCTGGAGCGTTTTCAGAAGGAAGTGACCGGTGTCTTCCGGATCGTCGTCGGGTTCCTGTTCGCGACCCACGGCGCGGCCGCCTTGTTCGGCGTCCTCGGGACCGAGAAGGTCGGCCTGCTGGTCTGGCCGTCCTGGTGGGCGGCGCTGATCCAGGCCGTCGGCGGCGCGCTGGTGATGATCGGGCTCGGCACCCGGTACGCCGCGCTGCTCTGCTCGGGCTCGATGGCGTTCGCCTACTTCACCGTGCACCAGGCGGGTGCTTTGCTACCTGTGCAGAATGGTGGCGAGAAGGCGGCGCTGTTCTGCTTCGCCTTCCTGCTGATCGCTTTCCTGGGCAACGGCGCCTGGTCGGTGGAGCGGGCAGCCGAGGCACCCGCACGAGCAACCGCGGCAACCGACTGATCCCCGATGTCCGACAGAGCAGGAGCGCCGATGGCCGACGACCGGGCGGCGCTGCTGCGCGAGCTGCACGACGTGCACGCTCCGGCGCTGTGGCGGTTCGTCGTGCGGCTCACCGGCGACGACCGGCTCGCCGAGGACGTCGTCCAGGAGACCCTGCTCCGGGCGTGGCGCCGGCCGCAGATCCTGTCCGAGGACGAGGCGGGGGCCCGGGCCTGGCTGTTCACGGTGGCGCGCAACCTCGTCATCGACGACCGGCGCAGTGCCCGGGTCAGCCGGGAGGTCGCCAGCGACGACCTCCCCGAGAAGCCGAGCGCCGACCACGCGAACGCCGTACTGGACGCCTGGCTGGTCGCGGAGTCGCTGGCGCAGTTGTCGGAGGAGCATCGGCAGGTGATCGTGCGGGCGTACTACGGACGTCGCACGGTCACGGATATCGCCGAGGAGCTGGACATCCCGTCGGGCACTGTGAAGTCGCGGCTGCACTACGGGCTGCGGGCACTGAAGCTCGCGCTGCAGGAGAAGGGGGTGACGAGTCAGTGAGTGACCCGTACCGGGAGTGGGACGCGGCCTACTTGCTCGGCGCGTTGTCGACGAAGGACCGGCGCGAGTACGAGGAGCATCTGCACACGTGTGCCGAGTGCGCGGCCGAGGTCGGGTCGCTGGCCGGCGTACCCGGGATGCTCGCCGCGTTGCCGGCCGAGCGGGCGCTGGCCACCATCACCGCCGAGCCACCGAATCTGTTGCCCGGACTGGTCCGCGGCGTTCAGCGCGACCGGCGTAGGCGGCGTGTCCGGTTCGCGGCGCTGACCACCGGGATCGCGGTGGCCGCCGCCGCGATCGGTGTGGTGATCGCGATCCCGCTCACCCGCGACCAGCCGAGGGGTGATTACGTCGTACTGGCCCAGACCGTGAGCAGCAAGCTGTCCGCCGACGCCCGCCTCGTCCCCGAGCCCTGGGGGACGACGATCGAGATCAGCTGCCGGTACGACGAACTCGCGACGCCGAGCGAACGATCGCGCGGATATGAGTTGTACGTCACAGATGCCTCCGGCAAGGTTCAGCTGATCGCGAGCTGGACCTCCTCGCCCGGCACCACGGTGAAACCGGCGGCCACCACGAAGCTGCAGCGCAGCGAGATCCGGGGGCTGGACATCCGCAGCTCGGAAACCGGCCGGGTGTTGCTGGCAGTTCATTTCTGACAGCGCATGACTACGCGCGGTCGGGGCACTGGGAGGTCAAGAGCGGCGGTCGCTCGAGAGGCCACCGATTCGAGGCCCCGGTGTTCAGGGACGTGCACCGGGGTCGCCGTTCGTCCGGAGTCATTTCGGCAGCCGCCGGTCGCCGTGATCTGGTCGTGAGAAACTTCGGCAAATCTGTAACACTCCGGCCGTCACCGCCGATACACCGTGTGTAACGCCACTGAGGACCTCGTCCCAGGTCGTCCGCCCGAAGGGCCTGGGCCGAGGTTCTCGATGCTCATGAGGCGCCAGGCAGCGTTACCCGCGAAGGGCCCCGGTGATGTCCACCCGGGGCCCTTCGCGTCGTTGCGTTCCTCTCTCAGGACGCTTTCTCAGTCGGGCCGTTCGACTCGGGGAGAGCGATCCGGTCCGCCGGGAGGCGTTCCGTCCGCTCGGTTCCGTCGTCGCCCTCGTACTGCACCAGAGCGGTCCATCCCGACTCCTCGTGGTCGCGGCCGATCAGCCAGCCGCGACGCCACTGACCGTCCGCGAGGACGATCACGTGGCTGGGCAGAGGGAGACGGGACACCAGATCGGTGCCGGGCTCGAACTCAGTCATGGCCGAAGGTTAGGTGCAATCGGCGCTGAGCGCCTCCTGAGAGCGTGTTCCCTCACGGACTTCTCAGAGTCCGGACGACACCGGACGGCAGCCCGAACTCCCGGACCGCGCCGTCGACCTTCAACGCACGACCGCCCGAAATGTGCTTCACCCAACCGTTCCGCAGCGCGTGCGCGCACAGCGCCGCGCCCACCGCGCCGGCGATGTGTGGCCGCCGCTCGGTGACGTCGAGGCAGGATCGGACGGCGGGCCGGCCGCGGCGCGCCTCGACCGTGATGCCGAGATCTTCCAACCAGGCTTGGCCTTCCGGCGTCAACGCGATCCCGTCGGACCAGTCGATCAGGCCGCGTTCGGTCATCGCGTCGGCGAGGGCGACGCCGAGCTTCCCGGCCAGGTGGTCGTAGCACGTCCGGGCCCGCGCGAACGCATCCCGCTTGCTCACCGCCGACAAACTGTTCGCGACCTCGGTACGCCGAGGCGCCAGCGCCGCAAGCCCTTCGATCAACTCGGCGGTGTCCGGTCCGGCAAGTCGCACGTACCGGTGCCGCCCCTGCCGGACCTCGGTCAGCAGGCCGCCCGTGACGAGGACGTTGAGGTGCTCGCTGATCGTCGGCCGCGAGACCTTCGCGACCCTGGCCAGTTCGCTCGCGGTCCAGGCCCGCCCGTCGAGCAGCGCCAGACAGACCGTCGCGCGCGTCCCGTCGGCCAGCATCCGCGCCCAGCCGGCCAACTCCGCACCCTCGGCAGTCATACCCCCATCATGCCGCCGCGACAGTTCGGCACCCACCGAACCGAGCCGTGCCTACCGTCGATCGACGTGACCCACCTGACGATCGAACCTTCCATCCTGTACGTCGGAACGCCCGTCGCACTGCTCAGTACGAGCAACGAGGACGGCACCGTCAACCTCGCGCCGATGTCGTCCGCGTGGGCGCTCGGTGACGTCGTAGTGCTCGGAGTCGGGATGTCCGGCCAGACCGCCGTCAACCTGCGGGACCGGCCGGACGTGGTGATCAACTACCCGTCGCCCTCGCAGTGGCGGGCGGTCGAACGTATCGCCGGTCTGACCGGACGTAGTCCGGTGCCGGACCACAAGCGTGCTCGCTTCCGGCACGAGCGCGAGAAGTTCGCCGCCGCCGGACTGACCCCGGTCGCGTCCGAACACGTCGTACCGCCGCGGGTCGCGGAGTGTCCGTTGCAGTTCGAGGCGTCCGTCGTGCACTCGCAGTTGGATGCTGAGGGCAACTTCCTGATCGCGCAAGCCCGGGTGCTGCGGGTGCATGCGGACGAGCGGATCGTCGTACCCGGGACGTCGTACGTCGACCCCGCGGAGTGGTCGCCGCTGATCTACAACTTCCGCCACTACTTCGGGCTTGGCTCCGAACTGGGCGCGTCGTTCCGCAGCGAGACCTACGACGCGAACCGCTCGCGGGCGGTGTGACCGGAGCGGGCCGGTGCGGCGCCGCGGTCGGGCGGGTTGATCTCGGCCCACACCTCGTCGAGCGAGAGGCCGAGGACGTCGGCGATCGCGGCGATGGTCGAGAAGGCCGGCGTCGCGACCCGGCCGGACTCGATCTTCCGCAGCGTCTCCGGGGAGACGTGCGCGTCGAGCGCGGTCGCGAGCATCGATCGCTCGCCACGGGCGCGGCGCAGCAGGGCACCGAGGCGCTGCCCGCGTTCGACGTCCGCGGGGGTGAGCGGCAACCTGACCATGAACCGATTCTAATACCGGGATAGTATGGCCGGTATAGTTATTGGTGTCGTGGTTTTTGCATCTGTGAGAAGGACGCCCGCATGATCGAGATCCTGAGTCCCCCCGAAGTCGCGCGCGCGAAGGACACCGGCGCGCTGGTCGCCGGCATCCTGCAGACCCTGAAGAGCCGGAGTGCCGTCGGCACCAACCTGCTGGATATCGACCGGTGGGCCCAGGAGATGATCGCCGAGGCCGGGGCACAGTCCTGCTACGTCGACTACGAGCCGTCGTTCGGGCGCGGGCCGTTCGGTCACTACATCTGCACGTCCGTCAACGACGGCGTGCTGCACGGGCTGCCGCACGACTACCGGATCGCCGACGGTGATCTGGTGTCCCTCGACCTCGCCGTCACCTTGGAAGGCATCGCCGCGGACTCCGCCATCAGCTTCATCGTCGGCGACTCGAGGCCCGCGGAGAGCGTCGCGCTGATCACCGCGACCGAACGTGCACTGGCCGCAGGCATCGCCGCGGCCGGTCCGGGAGCCCGGATCGGCGACATCTCGCATGCGATCGGCACGGTGCTGAGCGACGCGGGGTATCCGATCAACGTCGAGTTCGGTGGTCACGGCATCGGATCGACGATGCACCAGGATCCCCACGTGTCGAACACCGGACGGCCGGGCCGTGGGTACAAGCTGAGGCCGGGCCTGTTGCTCGCCCTGGAGCCGTGGGTGATGGCCGACACCGCGGAGCTCGTCACCGATGACGACGGGTGGACTCTGCGCAGTGCGACCGGTTGCCGGACAGCGCACAGTGAGCACACGATCGCCATCACCGAGGACGGCGCCGAGATTCTCACGCTGCCGAAGCAGACGTGAGGCCGGCGTCGCGGGCGTCGCGCCCTAGACGAGCTCGAGGCGGTCGATCTCTTCCGCGCTGAGGACCACGTCGAGGGACGCGAGGACGTCCGGCAGGTCCTGCGGTGGCACGGCGCGTTCCGTCGTACGGCCGTCGGCGTGTTCGACCGTGAGCGTGTCGCCCACGAGTCGCCGTACGACGCCGTCGGCGACGCGCATCACCACGGGACGGCCGGTGAACGGGGACTTCGGGTGCGTCGAGACGTAGTGGTGGTAGACCTCGTAGTCGATCGGGCGGACCGGCTCGTCGTTGGACGCGTGTTGCGGGATCCAACCGTCCGCAGTCTGCTTCGACAACGTCCACAGGTCGCCGTCGAGGGTCAGGCGATGGTCCCAGCCGGCCTGGTCGATCACCACGCCGTCCTTCAACGGAGTCGGGTAGAGCTGACCGGCGCCGAATCCGACGTCCGCGAGGAATTCCTGTCCGTCGACGCCGACCTTCAGCAGCGCGTGCGTCCGCGGGCCGGCCTTGTGCGGCTGGACGCGGGCGACCCGCCGTACGACGTCGTACCCGAGCTGCTCGAGGGCGGCGCCGAACAGCAGAGCGTGCTCGTAGCAGTACCCGCCGCGTTGCCGGCCGACCAGCTTGGCCTGGATCGCGTCCAGCGTGATCCCCGGGTGCGTCCCCAGGATCACGTCGATGTTCTCGAAGGGGATCGCGAGCACGTGCGCGCGATGCAGGCTGCGTAACGCATCCGCCGACGGGGCGACCCGGTCGTGTCCGATCCGGGCGAGGTAGGCGTCCAGGTCGAGGCTCTCGATGTTCCACATGCCCGCTACCTCAACACTTCCAGTTCACTTGAGGTCAAGTTCGGTGAACAGCGTGAGCTGGATGCCGCCGGGCGTCTCCAGGCGGGCGTTGAGCGAGTTCCACGGCGTGCGGGTCGGTGCCGCGACGACGGTCGCGCCGGCGTCGGCGAGTTGCTGGGTGGTCGCGGCGGAGTCCTCGACCTCGAACGCGACCCGGTACTTCCCGGCCACCCGCCGGCCGACCTCGACCTCGTCGATGAACTCCGCCTGCCCGGGATCCGCGATCTCGAGCGTCGCCCGCTCGACCTCGAGGATCACCACCCGCCCGTTCTCCGAGGAGTACGACGCCCGCTCGGGCAGCCCGAGTACGTCGCGGTAGAAGGTCACCGCCTCGTCGTAGTCCTCCGCCGTCACGACCAGCCGCAGCTCTTTCACACTCATGCGGCCAGTATCTACAACTTCGGCATCTACAACTTCGACACCTGGTAGTGCGCGATGAGCCAGTCGTCACCGATGTGCCGCAGCAGCACGCTCAGATTGACGGTCAGTGCCGGCCGGTCGGTGAAGGTGAAGTCGACGGTCAGGTACCCGAGGAGCAGGTCGTCCGCGAGCTGCCGGGTCTCGAGGATCCGGTACTGCGCCGCCATCCCGAGCGGCTGCGAGTCGTAGTACTCACTGACGGTCGCGCGGCCGACGCCGTACGGGTGCAGGCCCTGGAAGATCGCGTCCTCGGTGAAGAGGGCCGCGACCCGCTCGGGATCGTGAGCGTCGACCCCGGACTTCCACTGGTCCAGAACGCTGGTGAGAATCTGTTTCATACAAGTCTCCTTGAGGGGTGGCGGACCAGGAGCGCGGCGGTCGCGGCGAGGGCCACGACGGCGGCGCTGACCAGGAGCGCCTGGTGGTATCCATTGTGGAGCAGGGGTCCGACCGCCAGCGGGCCGATGATCTGGCCGAGGCTGTAGCCGGTGGTGAGGATCGCGACCGCGTGCGGGACCTGGAGGTCGGCGCCGATCGCGATCGCGAGGTTGGCGACGCCGAGGAACGTCGCGCCGAAGAGCGCGGCGGAGATCAGGGCAGCGGCGACGCCGTGGACGACAGTGGGCAGTGCGATTCCGATCGCCTGCAGGACGAGCGCGATCAGCAGCAGCTTCGATCGCGACCAGCGTCGGCTGAGTGTCGCCCACAGGGCGGTCGACGGTAGGGCGGCCAGACCGACGATGATCCAGGCGCCGTTCCCGACCGCTCCCGAGGCCGTTTCGTTGATCGCGGCAACCAAGAAGGTGCCGGCGATGATGTAGCCGACGCCTTCGAGGGTGTAGCTGGTAAGCAGTGCGGTGAAATGTCGTGACCTGCCGCCGGTCCCTCGGGTGCGGGCAGCCGGCGATCCGGTCAGGTGCCAGGCCGGGATCGTGCAGGCGATGGTCAGTACGGCCGTGATCCACCACGCCGTACGCCACGTACCACCGATCAGCGCAGTGCCGCCGATCAACACCGCGCCCGAGAGCGCGATGCCGGCGCCGACGCCGCCGAAAGTCCAGCCGACGTGGTGACTGCGCAGCCGGGGGAGTACGGCGCTCACCGCGATCACGAACACCAGTGCGCTCGCGACCCCCGCGATCAGCCGCAGGACGAACCAGAGCGAACCGCTGTGACCGACCGGCATCAGCGCGAGGGTCGCGCTGAGGATCAGCAGGGACACCCGCAGCGTCCAGCGGGAGTGCACCAGTCGCGGCGCCACGACCGCGGCCACCGCACCGGCGAGGTAACCGGTGTAGTTCGCGGTCGCGAGTGCCGCTCCGAGGCGCGGGGTGAGGCCGGCCTGTGCGTGCATCAGCGGCAGGATCGGCGTGTACGCGAACCGCCCGATCCCCATCCCGCCGGCCAGTGCCGCCGCTCCCTGTCCCGCCAGACGCCAGGGCTGCATGTCAGTGACCCGCCCGCTGGCCGCCGTCGACGTGCAGGACCTCGCCGGTCACGAACTTCGCGTTCTCCAGGTAGGTGACCGCCTCGACGATCTCGTCGATCTCGCCGAGCCGGCCGACCGGGTGCAGAGCGGCGAGGAACTCGTGCGTCTCCTCCGGGTGCATCGGCGTCCGGATGACGCCCGGGGACACGGCGTTGACCCGGATGTTGCGGGTCGCGTACTCGGTCGCGAGCGACGTGACGACGGAGTTCAGGCCACCCTTGGTCAGCGCGGCGAGCGCCGCCGGGACGCTGCTGAACGCGTGCTCGGCGAACGCGGTGGTGATGTTGACGACGTGCCCGCCGTCCTCGTTCTCCAGCAGCGCGGCGATCGCGCGCCGGGTGGTGTCGAAGAAGCCCCGCAGGTTGAGTCCGGCGATCTTCTCGTAGTCCTCGTCGGTGTACTCGGTGAACGGCTTCGCGACGAAGATGCCGGCGTTGTTGACCAGGGTGTCGATCCGGCCGAAGGCCTCCAGGCCCCGCTCGATCACCGCGGTGCCGGCGCCGGGCTGGGCGAGGTCGCCGGGGACGGCCAGGACCAACGGGTCGTCGGACCGCGCGATGGTCCGCGAGTTCGCGACGACGGCGTAGCCGAGCTTGCGGTACGCCGTGACGAGGCCTGCGCCGATCCCCTGGGAGGCCCCGGTGACGACGGCGACTTTCTGGGAGTTCATGGTTCTCGCTCTCTTCTGAGTGGGTGTTACTTCGATATTCGTCGAACCATGTGGGCTTTTCCACGACCGGCTTTCTCCTACCTGGGAGGCTGCGCCTACTACGCTGAGCGCCGTGGAGCTTCGGCAGTTGCGGTACTTCGTGGCGGTCGCCGAGGAACTGAACTTCGGCCGGGCCGCGGCCCGGTTGCACATCGCCGGGCCGTCGTTGTCGCAGCAGATCAAGTCGCTCGAGCGGGACCTCGGCGTGCGGTTGTTCGAGCGCGATCGGCGGACCGTGACGCTGACGGCGTACGGCGAGACGTTGCTGCCGCAGACGCGGGCGCTGCTGGAGCAGGCGGACGCGTTGCGGCGTACCGCTCGGGGGTTCGCCGCGAGCGAGCCGGTGCGGTTGGGCTATGTCAGCTGGCGGCCGCCGGATCTGGCCGAACGGGTGTCCGGGGTGGCGCAGTTGCTCGTCGATGCGTGGGTGATGCCGTCGCACACGCAGGCCGGGCGGGTCGCCGACGGGAGCATCGACCTGGCGATCTGCTGGGTGCGTGCGACCGACCTGGCTGAGCAGGAGCTGACCGGTCAGCTGTTGGGTGTGGATCGGCTGTTCGCGGTGGGGCGTGACGAGTCGCCGGTGCGGGCGGCCGACGCGGGGGTTCTGGTGGACGCGGACACCGCGGCGTGGGCGTCGTGGAACATCTACGCGGTCGAGTTCGCGCGGGCCACCGGTGCGTCAGTGGTCCGGATCGACGACCACGGCATCACCGGTCCTGCCTTCTACGACCACGTACGCCGGTTGGGTCGGCCCGTGATCAGCTCGCCCAAACGCGACGCGACGCCGCTGCCCCGGGGACTGGTACGCCGACCCGTCGTCGATCCCGTGCCGGTGTGGACGTGGGCCTTGGTGTCGCGGCGGTCGGAGACGCGTCCCGCCGTACTCGCGGCTGTTGAGGCGTTGACTCAAGATGTGGCGATCGACTTCGACCCGGCGGTGGGGTGGCTGCCGTCGGACGATCCGTTCCGATCGCGGTTGGGGGTCACCACGCCTGGGTGAGGGCTGTGGTGGCAGGCATCAGGCGATAGCCGGCGTGTGCCGAGAACTCTGCTGACAAGGCGAAGCGGTCGCCGCGGACGAGCGTGTGACGCCACTCGACCGGGCGGTTCTGGGCGCTGCCCTGGCGGATGATCGAGAACACGGCGGCGTCGTCGGGGCAGTGCAGGAGGGCGCGCTCGGCGGGACCGGGGTTCACGGCGCGGATGTCTTCACGGCCGTGGTCCAGGTTGATGCCGGTGCGTCGGGCCAGCTCGTTGTAGAGGCTCGTGTGGGTGAAGTCGGCGTTGAGGAGGGGCTCGGCGAGCGTGGCGGGAAGCCAGACGCGGTCGAGGGCGAGCGGTTCGTCACCGGCGTACCGGAGGCGCTCGAGGTAGAGGAGCGGAATGGATTCCTCGAGGTCGAGACGGGCGGCGACGACGCCGTCAGCGCGGACGTCGAGTGCGCGGACGACGCTGCGCTGCGCGAGGCCGGACTCCTCGACGGACGAGAACAGGCTGTAGAGCGCACCCATCGGCTGGCGGATCTCCGGCGCCGTTGCCACCCGTGGCTGGCGGCCGCGCTCGGCGACGATGAGCTCGTCGGCGCGCAGCTGGGCGAGTGCCTGACGGACGGTGTGCCGGCTGACGGCGTACTCGTCGACCAGCGCGAGCTCCCCCGGGAACGCGTCGTCGAACTCACCGGACCGCAACCGCCGCACCAGATCCGCCTGCAGCTGCTTCCACAACGGCTCCCCGGCAGCCCGATCGAGCCTGCCCGTGCTCACCCATGCCCTCCCAGCGGTTGCCAAATGTCCGGTCATCTCCTACCTTAAATGTACGCACATTTCCGCAAGGGAGGACCGGCTAGTGGTGCACGTCGAGGTTAGGACACCAGACCCCAACCCCGCCGACCCAACCACCGACCCGTCCGACCCGACCATGACAGATCCGGCCGCCGGGACTGCTGGGGTTCTTCCGATCAACCGTCGCCTCGGCTCTGCCGTTTGGCGATTGCGGGGGCTGGTGATCGTGCTGGTCCTGACGGCCGTCGCGGTGCCCCTCGGGCGGCTGGTTCCTCTGGTGGGCGGCCCGGTCTTCGGGATCGTGCTCGGCGTACTCGCCGGCTCCTTCATCCCGGTACTGCGCTCCGACGCCTGGCGCCCGGGCTACGACTTCGCCTCGAAGACGCTGCTCCAGCTGTCGATCGTCGTACTCGGCACCGGCCTGTCACTCCAGCAGGTCGCCCGCGTCGGCATCTCTTCCCTGCCCGTCATGCTGGGCACCCTCGCCCTCGCACTCGGCGGCGCGTGGCTCTTCGGCCGAATCCTCGGCGTACGCGGCGACACCCAAACCCTCATCGGCGTCGGTACGGCGATCTGCGGCGGCTCGGCAATCGCAGCGGCAACCGCGGCGATCGGTGCCAAGCGCTCCTCGGTCGCCTACGCCCTCGCGACGATCTTCACCTTCAACATCGTCGCGGTCCTGACCTTCCCGCCGCTCGGCCACCTGCTGAACCTGAGCCCCGAAGCCTTCGGCCTCTGGGCGGGTACGGCGGTCAACGACACCTCGTCCGTCGTCGCGGCCGGTTACGCGTACAGCCAGCAGGCCGGCGACCAGGCGATCGTCGTGAAACTGACCCGTTCGCTGACGCTGATCCCGATCGTGCTCACGCTGGTCGCGCTCAAGATCCGCCGCGAGAACCGCGCGGCCCGGGCGCTGAACGCCGGCTCCACGGGCTCGTACGAAGGCGCCACGGCCTCGATCCGTAAACCGTTGCCGTGGCGCAAACTCGTCCCGCTGTTCCTGATCGGCTTCATCGCGGCCGCGGGGCTGCGCACCGCGGGCGCCGTACCCGAAGCCTGGCTGCCGACGCTCACCCTGATCGGCAGCACCATGATCACCGCCGCGCTGACCGCGATCGGGCTCTCGCTGCGGCCGCGCGAGCTGCGCGACGCAGGACCCAGGCCGCTCCTTCTCGGCGCGATTCTCTGGGTCCTGGTCGCTGTCGGCAGCCTCGGACTTCAGTCCTTCTCGTAAGCGGCCTGACGCTCCTGGACGGCCTTGATCCGCGGTACGTCGAGCTTGTTGCTGCGGTCGAAGTTGTAGATGCCGTTCTCTTCCTGGAACACGTCGGTCAGCTGCGTGTAGCAGTAACCGAACATCAACTCGTTGTCGAGCAACGCGTCGACGAGGCCGGCGAAGCGCGTGTAGAACTCCTCCTCGTTCGCGACCCGCTGGCCGTAGCCCCAGGAATCCGCGGAGTTCCCGGTCTTGCCGGCGGCCGCCTTCTCGGCGTTCCACCAGATGCCGCCGAACTCGCTGCAGAAGTACGGCTGGCCGTCGTACGCGAGCGAGATCGGCTTGCCCTCGGGGCCGCCGGTGTTCCCGTACGGCTTGTCGTTGACCAGGTCGGCCATCTGCTTCGCGAACTCGGCCGGGTCCTGCTCGTAGTTGTGCGAGTCCCAGACGTCGGTCTCCGGCACGCGGTGCGAGTAGCCGGACGCGTCCAGTACCGGCCGGCTGGTGTCGGCGGCCTTGGTGGCGAGGAACATCGCGCGGGTGACGTCGTCCAGCTGGGTGATCCGGTCGTGCAGCAGCTGGTGGGTCTCGTTCAGCGGGCACCAACCGATGATGCTCGGGTGACTGTAGTCCCGCTCGACGGCCTCGAGCCACTGACCGACGTACGTCGCGGTCGGCTGCTGGTTGTCGTCACCGGTGTGACCGACGCCGGAGCCCCAGTCGCCGAACTCGCCCCAGACCAGGTAGCCGAGCCGGTCCGCGTGGTACAGGAACCGCTCTTCGAAGACCTTCTGGTGCAGCCGCGCGCCATTGAACCCGGCCGCCAGGCTGAGCTCGATGTCGCGGACGATCGCCTCCTCGGACGGGGCGGTCATCAGGCTCTCCGGCCAGTAGCCCTGGTCCAGCACGAGCCGCTGGAAGACGTGCTTGCCGTTGATCAGGATCGCCTTGCCGTTGATCGAGACCGACCGCAGGCCGGCGTACGAGTCGGCGGCGTCCGCGACGTTGCCCTCGGCATCGATCAGCTCGAGGCGGACGTCGTACAGGTGCGGGTCCGTGGTGTCCCAGAGCCGGACGCGGTCGGCCGGGACCTGCAGCGTCAGCCGCGGGGCCAGGTCGAGGTCGGCGCGCACCTCGGCGGTCGCGACCTCGCCGTCGGCGTCCTTCAGGACGGCGCGGACCTTGTAGCCGGCCTTGTTCGCGGACAGTGGCGCCTCGAGGTGGAAGCTGGAGCCGGCCACGTCGGGGGTGATCCGCGGACGCTTCAGGTGCACCGTCGGGACCGCTTCCAGCCAGACGGTCTGCCAGATGCCGGTGGTCCGGGTGTAGAGGCAGCTGTGGTTCGCGTACAGCTGGCTCTGCTTGCCGCGCGCCTGCGGGCCGCGGTGGGTGTCCCGGGCGCGGACGACGATGGTCGCCTCCTCACCGGGCTGGACGACGTGGCGCAGGTTGGCGCTGAACGGGGTGAACCCGCCGCGGTGCCGGACCACTTCCTGGTCGTTCACCCAGACGGTGGCGTCGTGGTCGACGGCCTGGAAGTGCAGGACCGCCTCCTTGCCGGCCCAGTCGGCGGGGATCGTGACGGTGGTGCGGTACCAGACCGCCTCCATGAAGTCGACGTCCTCGATCCCGGACAACTCGGTCTCCGGCGCGAACGGTACGACGATCCGCTGCGTCAGCTCCCGATCACGCAGGCCGCGCTCCAGTCCGGAGTCCGACCGGTCGATCTCGAACTGCCACTCACCGTTCAAATTGACCCATTCGGGCCGAACGAACTGCGGACGTGGGTACTCCGCACGAGGCTGCGACATGAACTCTCCCGTGATGCTGTTCTGGTGGGGTCGCCAGCACTTTACAACGTTGAAATAGCCTCAGCAACGGCCACCGTCCACCCGCTGGAATCTCCTGCCCCGGCGCCGGCCGGTGGGCGCCGGTCGGTCCTAAGCCGTGAACAGGCCGGCATTGAGGAAGTCCGGCGCGAAGGTGCCCTCCCGACCCGCCCGCACAGCGCGAAGCTCGACGGGCGTGAGCGCACCGAAGATCCCCCGGAGGTCATCGAGCGAGAAGGCCATCCCGCCGGACGTGTCCCCGCTAGTGACGATCTCGAGATCGCTCGGCGTCTCCATCCGCTCGGCCGCGAAGGTGACCACGCCGAACCGCCCACCGGGCCGAACCAGCGACAACACCCGCCGCAGGTAGGTGATCCGCCGATGCGGCGCGACGTGATGAAAGCAACCCGAGTCGTACACGACGTCGAACTGACAGTCCGGCAACGAGTCACGCAGTACGTCGAGTGCGCTCAGCGTGACCCCGGCCGGCATGCTCGGCCGAACCACGTCGAGCAGCCCGGCAGCGAGGTCGATGCCATCAACCGTCGCCCCCTGCTCGGCGAACCACCGCGCGTTCCGTCCGCCGCCGCATCCGACGTCAAGAACACGCTTTCCGTCGAGCTGACCGAGAAGGCCTCGCTCGTACCAGTCGACCAGCGGCTCGTCGGGGAGCTGAATCGCGAGTGGATGACCCGGGGTGGTCAACAGGCTGGTCCAGTACTCCGTGGCTGACGCATGTGAGCGGTCGCCGCGAGGGCTCGCGCCCACCACCTGATCGAGAACCTCGAACAACTGGTCAACCGTGGAGATCCGGGAGTCCGTCATCGCTAGCTTGTCGGGTTGAGGGGTTTGCCGTAGCAGCGGGTGGTGGGTTCGGTTGCGTACTTGCCCCATGGGTCGACCCGCACGAAACCGCAGGACTCGTAGAGTGCGATTGCTTCGGGCTGGCGCTCGCTGGTTGTCAGCCGGAGGACCGGGTGGTTGGCCTCGCGGGCTGCGTTCTCGAGGGCGGTCAGCAACGCGCGCGCGTATCCCCGCCCGCGGGCCGGCGGAGCGACGTACATCCGCTTGACCTCACCGTCGCCCGCATGCTCGGTGTCCGGGCCGAACACCTGTACGGCACCACACCCGACGGCACGGTCCTCGCCGTCGAGCACCACGAAGTACCGTGCGCCGCTCTTGACCTGTGTGCGTCCTTCGCGGCCGTTGCGCGTGACGAGTTCGGCGAACGCGGCCTCCAGCAGGCCGGCCAGTTCGGCGTCGTCCAGTGAACGCTCCTGTACGTCGTATTCCACGCGTGCATCGTAAATGCAGGTGAGGAGGCGGCGCGCCCCATATTAAAGTGCCCGCGATGCGTTGTTCCTGAAGGCGTAAGCGCGACTGACGCGGCGGGCTCCGGAGCGGAGTCGGCCCGATCGGACGTGCGTACGCCGCGCTTCGACTGCTCTGTCGATCGCGAGCCTTCAGGAGCCTTCTTGTGTCCGGCCTTCCCGAGCCGGGACGCGGCGTTGCTGCCCGCGTCACCGATCACCTTGTCCTGCGTACGATCGACGGCGCCGCCGATCTCCTCGTCGAGGAACTACGCGCGATGCCGTCCGTCCATTCGATCCACCAGACGTCGGCCGAGACCGTGTACTGCGTGCTCGACGGACCGCTGGACGAACTCGCCGCCTGCGCGTTGTACTCGACGGTCGCCGTCCGCGATCTCGACGGGTCGCTGCGGACCGGCGTACTCAGCACTCTTCCACCGCCGATCAGATTCCGCGTCGGCGCTGATGATCCGGTGCGGCGGCGCGAGCTGATCACGGCGACCGCGCAACGATCCGGCTGGCTCAACCGGCCGTGCGACTGGGACGTCAACCTCACCGACGGGGTCGTCGAATACGGCCCGCTCTCCTGGACACGCCGATTCGGCCGGCCCGAACGGTTGCCCTGGTCAACGAACCTGATCGTCGCGGAGGTACTCGTCCGGCTGGCGAAGATCCACCCGGCGTCGCGCGTGCTCGATCCGTTCTGCGGTACCGGCACCATTCTTCGGTCCGTACGCCGTCGCGTCCCGACGGCAACAGTCCTCGGACTGGACCACGACCCGAATGCCCTGACCCTGGCCGCTCGGGATGGGTTCCCGCTCGTGCGGGGCACGGCGGAGGCGCTGCCGGTCGCCTCCGGCAGCTTGGAGCGAGTTGTCGCGAACCTCCCGTTCGGCAAGCAGGTCGGCAGTCATCGGGCCAACCAGCGCCTGTACCCGGCCTTCCTGCGGGAGCTCGATCGAGTCCTGACGGCCCACGGGCGCGCTGTTCTCCTCACTGAGGACAAGCGCACTCTCCTCGCCGCCGTCGACCGCCGGCCGACGTTGAAGGTCGTGCGTCAACGCCTCCTCAGGTACAACGGCGCGACCCCGACCGTCTACATCCTCGGCCGCAGTCGAACACCGCTCAGACCGGCCCGGCCGCGAAATCAGATCGATGCCACCAACCGTTCTACGGCTGGTGTGTACGTTCGCGCCGGTGCTCGGGTTGGTCACCGCTGTCATCACCTTGCAGGTCCGTGGATCGATCTCGGTCACGGCATCGCCAGATCGCGGACAGCGGGCGAGCACGCGTTGACGCCCGCGTGCGCGTTCAGGCCCGCGTGCGCGTTCGGGCCCGCGGACGCCTCGCCGAGCACGACGTCGGCGCGTACCGAAGCGCGTGACCAGGCGCGCCGCAGGTCACCGCGCAAGCGAGTCTGGCGGAGCGTCCGGCCGAGGATGACGCCCGCGCTGCCCGCGCTGCCCGCGCTGCCCGCGCTGCCCGCGCTGCCTGCGCCGGAGCGCATTGCCGGGCGGGCTGTAGGTCGCCGTGCAGGCGGGTCTGGTGGAGCGGCTGGCCGAGGTGACGCTCGTGATTGAGTCGTGCTGCCCGTGCTGCCCGTGCTGCTCGTGCTGCTCGTGCTGCCCGTGCCGGGGCGCGTGACCGGGCGCGTTGTAGGTCACCGCGCAGGCAGGTCTCGCTGAGCGCCGGGGCGAGGGGACGCCCGTGCGGTCCGTGCTGCCTGTGCTGTCGGCACCTTCGGGTCCGCACAGGTGCTCTTACCGATCCCGGTGGCCGGCTGCGTTCGTGTGGGTGCGGTCGGGCGGGGCTGCGCGTTGTACGTCGGCGTGCGGGCGGGGCCGGGGGCGCGCCTGGTTGGGTTGCCGCTGGTGATGGAGCTGGGCAGGCGGTCGTTGCGGATGCTCCTGTCAGGACTGCGACTGTTGTGGGTTCGCGCAGGGGTGCCGGGGTCTTAGACGCACGTTGTACGTCGACGTGTGCGCGTGCGTCACGGAGTACGCGACCGAGGTTTGCCCGTTGGTTGCGACGGGGCCGAGTGCGTTTGATGCGGGGTGGTCAGGCGGCTGATTGTGGGGATGGGGTTGGGGTGTCGGCTGGGGGATCCGCCCACGGGTCTGCGCGGTGGTCGGCTGGAGGGCTCGCGGTGGTTTGACTGTGCGGGGTGTCGTGGGCCTGAGGATCGTCAGTGGTGGTGGATTCGCCCCAGATGGCTCGGGATGCGGCCTCGTGGAGGGAATGCGCGGAGGCTGGGGTGCCGGGTTCGGTGGTGGATGTCAGCTTGGTGAGCAGCTCTCGTCCGATGGCCGAGCGGTTGGCGATGGCGCCGAATGCTGGAGCTGGGTGGTCGGATAGTGCTGCCGAAATGGGGTTGGGTGCCGACGCATTCGTGATGGTCGGCGCTGCGGCAGATGTGCGCGCAGACGTGGGTGTCGGAACTGCGGTGGGTGCAGTCGAGCGTGTGTTGGCGGCCGTGGGTGCAGGCGTGGGTGTGTGCGCGGCCGCGGGTGTGTGCGCAGGCGTGGGTGTGTGGGCGGCCGTGGGTGCGGGCGTGGGTGCGGGCGTGGGTGTGTGGGGTGTGGTGGGTCTGGGGTTGGCGGGTGGTTGGGCGTTGGGCGGACGTGGGTGGTTGGTGCGGGACGGTGGTGGAGTGGTCCAGGTGGGGCGGGATACGTGGACCTGGTTGTTGATGATGGTGATGGTCCACTCGCCGGCGTGGAGGGCTCGGTGGTGGCGGCGGCAGAGGAGGGCGAGGTTGGTGAGTTTGGTGTCGCCTCCGTGGAGCCAGGAGATCAGGTGGTGGGCGTCGCACATGATGGGTGGGGCGCCGCAGACGACGCAGCCCCGGTCGCGGGCGTTCAGGGCGCGGCGGAGGGAGCGGGTGACCAGGCGTTGGGAGCGGCCTACGTCCAGGGGTTCGGAGTTCGAGCCGAGTACCAGGGGGATGATCTTCGCGTCGCAGGCCAGGAGACGGAGGGCGGCGGCGGAGAGGCCGTCGCCATACACGACGTCGCCAATTGCGTCGGCCGCTGTTGATCGGAGGTCGGCAAGGTCGATGGTGACCGTGATGTTCGCCTTCGCGCCGAAGCCCGGGACCTGCCCGCCAGTTCCACCATCACTCGCCCCACCCGCGTGCCCGGCAGTGTTCGCCTCGCTCGCGTGACCATCAGCATTCGCCCCACCCGCGTGCCCGGCAGTGTTCGCCTCGCTCGCGTGACCATCAGCATTCGCGCCACGCGTGTGCCCGGCAGTAGTCGAATCGCTCGCGTGACCATCAGCATTCGCCCCACCCGCGTGCCCGGCAGCGTTTGCCTCGCTCGCGTGACCACCAGCGGTCGCCTCACCTGCGTGCCCGGCAGCGTTTGCCTTGCTCGAGTGACCGGCGGAGTTTGCCTGGCGGTTGGCTGGGGTTGTGGTGTCGAGGGTGGTTGCGGCGATGGTGAGGGCTGTGGTGAGGGCGTCGGCTTGGCGTTTGTCGTGGGGGCGGGGGTCTGGTGCGCCGTCGACGGTTTTGTGGGGGCGGGCGCCGGCGTGGATGAGCGTGCGGAGGAGTTCGGCGTTCTCGTTGGCCAGGTAGCCGCGGAACTTGACGCCGCGGTCGGCGGTGCTGAGGGTGAGTGTCTCGCGTGCGTACGCCTTCTGTTCCTCGGGCTCCGGACCGTCGGTGTCGAGGATGTCGCGGGCTCGTTGGCCGGCCTTGCGAAGCTCGGCGGGGCAGAGGTGGCGGGCCAGGCCGACGAGTTCGCGCTCGACGACGTTCAGGTCCTCGACGGGAACGGTCGGCGGGACCTGCTCGAGCGCGGACACGATCGCCTCGGCCTGCGCGGTCCTCAGACGCGGCGCGGGGCCACGCGAGTCGTCGGCCGGGTCGGTGTCTGGGTCGCGGGAGTCAAAGGGGTCGACGGCGGGAAGAGCTTCCGTGACGGTGGGGTACTTCGGGAGGGCCAGCGCGAGTCGTACGTCGCGGCGGGCGCGCACGTGATCCAGCAGGTACCGGTACTCGAGGAGCTGAACCGTGTCCTGCGCCCCGATCTCCCGCGCATACCCGACCGCGTCGAGGCCCGAGATCACCTGCAGGCGGTACGTTTCCAGGCGCGCGAGCTCGGCATCGAGCTGATCGATGGTGTCCAGCATCTCGCTGCCACTCATCGACCAGACCGGTCGCTCACCCAACGTCTCCATGCATCAACTCTAGGCACGCCCGCCGACACTTCCCAAGCCCAGAGTCCCTTGTTTTCAAGGGAAATACTTGTACATACCTGTGGATATTGCCAAAAGCAACTAAATGCCGAGCAGTCGAGCGCCGTTGTCCCAGCAGACCGCGCGCAGCCACTCGTCCCCGAGCCCCAGGTTCTCCAGCGCGGAGAGCTGAACCGCGTACTCGTACGGAATGTTCGGGAAGTCCGTCCCCAGCACGATCCGGTCCTGCAACTCACCGAGCCGCGGCACCAGATCGCGCGGGAACGGCATCATGGCCTCCACGAAGGGCGTCAGCGCCATGGTCGTGTCCAGATGCACGTTCGGGTACGACGTGAGCGCCAAGTGCTCGGCATACTCCGGCATCCCGAGATGCGCAATGACCGCCGTCAGCCGAGGATGACGCCGCAGCACCTCACCCATCGGCCCGGGCCCGGTATGCCGCCCCGGGATCGGACCCGACCCGCAATGCACGACCACCGGTACGCCGGCCTCCGCCAACTGCCCCCACACGTCGTCGAGCTCACCCGACCGCGGATCGTAGTCCCCGACCTGGACGTGCACCTTGAAGATCCGCGTCCCCAGCTCCAGCGCCTGACGCACATAGCCAGCCGCGGAAGGCTCCGGAAAGAACGTGCCGCTGGAAACGCAGCCCGGAGTACGAGCAGCAAAGTCGCGCGCCCACTCGTTGAGCGAAGCAGCCATTCCGGGCTTGTGCGGATACACCAGCGCCGGGAAAGCACGAACGCCCAGCGCATCAAGAGTCTTCAGCCGCTCCTCGGGCGACGTGCGGTAGGTGATCGGCCACTCCGTCCCGTAATGCTCCGAGGCCTGGTCGAAGTACGCCCAGACCGCGTTCAGCACCCGGTCCGGCAGGAAATGGACATGCACGTCCACCAGCCCGTCGAGCCCTAGTCGTTGCCACCATGCCGGCACTTCGGAGTCACGCACGCCCCCTAGCCTGCCTGATCGGCCAGCCAGAGGTCGGTCAGGCCCTTGAAGTGCGCGAGGAACCGGTCCTGCTCGTGCGCGGGGTAGGTCGCCGCGACGGTGTCCCGCAGCAGCCGGTCGAAGTCAGGCCCCGACACCCAGTCCCGGACCCGCAGGTCGAAGTCGCCCAGGTGCGCGGCACACCACTCGTGGTACTTCGCGGTTTCGAAGTGCTCGTCCGCGAGCCCGAGGTACGCCTCGAGCTTGGCGTCGTAGTCGAGCGACTCGTCGTCCGCGATCTCGAAGTACCGCTCGGTGTGCAGGTCGACCGACGAGCGCCGGCCGGTCGCGAGGCAGAAGACCGACCACTTCACCAGTGCGCTGAGTGCCCACGGGAAGTAGTAGTGCAGCGAGGTGACCGCGACGTCCGGGCAGGCGTTGGCGTAGTCGATCGGGTGCACCGAATCGCCCTTGACCAGCATCTCGCAGGAGTTGAACTCCCAGCCGAAGAACGCGTTCACGATCCGGCTGATCGCGACCGCCTGGTGACCGGCCGACGGCGACAGGAAGTCGTGCGAGACGGCGTACCGGTTGTGCATCGGCTCGTCCGGGCGGAAGTCCATCACCATCGTCTCGGCGCCGATCGAGAGCGCGCGGGCGAACTTGTCGTAGTCGATGGTGGCCTGCAGGTGCATCAGCATCTCGCCGGACTCGTCGTACGCGCGGTGGAGGTCGGCCCGGTCCCGGATCCGCGACACCCCGCGCCAGCCGCCGCCGTCGAACGGCTTCATGTACAGCGGGTACCCGAGGTCGTCGGCGATCGCGTCCAGGTCGAACGGCTGGTTGTACTTCGCCGACGTGTACGCCCACCGCACGTTGTCGACCGGGTTCTTGTACGGCACCAGCACGGTCCGCGGGATCTTCAGCCCGAGCCGCAGCATCGCGCAGTACGCCGAATGCTTCTCCATCGACTGGAACGTGAACGGCGAGTTCAGCAGGTACGTCCCGTTCATCAGCGCGGCCTTCTTCAGCCACTCGCGCGGGTGGTAGTACCAGTACGCGAGCCGGTCGATCACCAGGCCGACCCGCACCGGGTCGTTCAGGTCGAACGGCTCGATGGTGAGCCGCCGGGAGCCGAACTCGTGCTCGCGCCCGTCGATGGTCACCGGACCGACGCGCTGCAGCAGCGCCTCGAAGGCTCGCGGCCAGTCCTCCTCGGCCCCGAGCAGCAACCCGATCAGATGCCGTGAGCGGTCAGACATAGGTGCTCCTAACAGAATCGGGGCAGGTGGTGGGCGAGTTGCTTCTGCCACCACGGCCAGTCATGAGCTACGTCGTACCCCCACACGTCCAGCTCATGCGGGATGCCTTTGGACTCCAGGACGGCGGCGGTCGCGCGGGCCGACGGCAACGAGCCGGTGGGATGCGTCTCCCAGTCGCCCTGCCCGACCGTGAGCAGCACGAACAGCCGGCTCCGCAGCCAGTCGAGGTGCTCGCCGGAGAGGTTCGGCAGGTAGTCGGCCGGGTTGTTGAAGTACGTCGCGTCGCCGCGCTCGCCCCACGCGTGCCAGCTCGCCGCGTCGTAGTTGCCCGACTGGCAGATCGCGATCGGGAACAGGTCGGCGCGCTTGAACGCGAAGTTCAGCGCGTGGAAGGCGCCCAGGCTGCAGCCGGTCGTGATGATGTCGGCGACGCCGGGGGAGTCCGCGCCGATCGTCGGTACCACCTGGTTGACGATCCAGGACTCGTACAGCTCGTGCCGCCGCGCGCGGACCTCGAGCTGGATGCTGCGGTCCGACCAGCTGACGTGGTCGTAGGAGTCGACGCAGTACAGCTTCACCCGGCCGGCCTCGATCAGGTCCGCGACGGCGTCGACCATGCCGTTGTTCTCGTAGTCCCAGGCGCGGCCCTGCTCGCTCGGGAAGACCAGCACGGGGCGGCCGAAGTGGCCGTACCGGATCACGGTGCCGGGTCGGTCAAGCCCCGGCGCCTCCAACTCGACCTGTTCCCGTTCCATCAGCCCCACCCCAGGTCCGCCGCAGTAGCTCCGTCAGATCAGGATCCAGCACATCGCGCCAGGCTGTGAAGTTGTGCATGTCGGGAGTTTCGTCGAACCGTACGGCGAACCCCAGCTCGGCCAGCCGCGCCGCCAGCACCCGGTTGTTGTGCACGTTCTCCTCGGTCGTCCCGGCGGTCAGCCCGACCGGCGGCGTACTCGGCGCCACGGTTGCCGCCAGCACCTGCTCCACGAATCCGGAGACCTCGGCGAAGTACTCGAACTTCGACTCCTGCGGATCGGTCGCGAGCGTGAAGAACGACCCCGACTGCAGGAACAGACCGGAAAACGTGTTCGGAAAATGCCATTCCGCGTGCAGCGCCGCGAGCGCGCCGAGGCTCGCCCCCATCATCACGGGCCGCCGGCTCCGGTACCGCGCCTGCACCGCCGGCACCACGTGTTGCGTCAGCGCGGCGGCGTACTGCGGATTCGCGGCGTACCAGAGATTTCGCGAGGTCGGCCGGATCAGCGCCAGCCGGAACGGTGGCAGCGAGCCGTCGGCGATCATCGCCCCCGCGTAGTGCGTGAGCCCGGCGTACGCCGCGAACTCGGGACCGTCGTGCGCCAGCAGCAACGGCAGCTCGAAGCCCGGCGCGATCCCCTCCGGCGCCCATACCTGCACGTCGACCGCCCCGACCAGCGAGTCCACGGTCAGCGGCGTCAGCGTGGACGCGACCGGCGGTACGTCGATCCACGCGGGCTCGACGTACCCGGGCAGCGGCAGCCACGAGTGCTCGCCGAACGCCCCGCCGACGACGCGCGGGTTGGTCGGGTCGGTCCGCATCCCGAGGTCGGCGATGTCGAACAGGTATTCCATCCGGTGCACCGCCGGCCGCGGCAACCGCAGCTCCCATCCGAAGTCGACCGGTTTGAACTCCAGCACGTCGGCCGGCAACCCGAGCTCCTGCCACAGCCGGACACCGGTGAAGGCATGCGCGGCGTCACCGAGGCGGAAGACCACCTCGGCTCCTTCGACGGCGCTCACGACTGCGGGCATCCGACCACGGTACCGACGGAAACACTGACATCCGGTGTCAGGGTTCGCTGGCTATCGTGAGAGCGTGGTCGATCTCACCGATATCCGCGCCATCACCGCGGACCTGCCGCGCAGCTACGAAGTTCTGGTCCGGGACCAGATCAAGTTCCGGGTCGGCCAGATCGTCTATCTCGCGGTCGCTCCGGACGAGCAGACCATCGGCATCGGGTTCCCTCGCGAGGAGCGTGCCGCCGCGCTGGCCTCCGAGCCGGACAAGTTCTTCCCGCCGCGGCCGTCCGACGAGCGGTTCCGCTGGATCCAGGTCCGGCTGGCCGCCCTCGACCACGCCGAGCTGCGCGAGCTGATCCTGGACGCCTGGTCGATGTGCGTCCCGAAGAAGGTCCGAGCCGACTACTTCGGGGAGCACTGACCGCACCGCGCGTCACAGGCTGCCGCGATTCCGGCACCAGGGGATCAGCTGCAGCCGATCTTCGCCTGCGTGCAAGCACCCGTGACGGTCAGGACACGACGACCGGTGTGTCCGTACTGCCGATCAGGCCGAGCAGGTTCACGGCCTCGGCCTCGACGGCTGCTTGCTCGGCGGCGGTGATCGGCTCGTGCGGGGTGACCTGCAGGCTCTTGCCCCGGTGGTGGCGCCAGTCGGCCCGGTAGTCGCCGTCGATCAGGACGGTTCCGATCGCGGCGCCGTTGCCGGGCGGCAGCGGTACGGGGCGCCCCACCGGGTTCACGCGGCGCCGGTCGGCGTGACCCAGCAGCAGGTTGTCGTACTCCGGGAGGAACCGGACCGGCGCCGGCGTCTCCGCATCCGTCAGCACCCCATCCGGTACGTCGTACAGCTCCCGCCCGTCCTCGTCGGCGTACCGACGCACGTCGAGTCGCTCCACGACCTCACGGAGTCTCGTCAGACCCGACCACATCTGGACGTCGGCCACACTCGCCGGTCCGAACGCCGCCAGGTACCGCAGGACGAGGTCGTCGATCGAGGGTGCCGGCGCCGGCGGCCGCCCAAGCCAGCTCTCGATGGTCTGCAGCGCGGCCTGGCCGGTCTCGCCCCACACGCCGCGCGGAGTGACCTGGACCGTGCCGAGCAGGTAGCTCACGGCGTACGCCATCGCGTTCGCGTCCCAGTCCGGCCAGCGCTCACCCAGCACGTCCCGGAGCTGGGTGCGGCTGTACGGCGCCTGGCTCAGCAACTCGGAGCCGTAGGCAACGACCGCGTCGATGTCCGCACCGGCCAGCTGCTTGCCGAACGCGCCGCGGAACCCGCGATCGGCGACCGGACGGACGAGCGGCCAGATCCGCAGGCAGTCGTCGGCGGTGACCAAGTGGATGGTGGCCCGCAGCAACGTCGCGCGCACGGCCTGTCGCGAGGTCATCAGCTCGGACAGCTCGGCCGGGTCGAAATCCCGCAGCCGGGACCACAACGCGACGTACGCGGCCAGCGGCGCCTGTGCCTGCAGACCCACCAGCCGCTCGATCAGCTCGGCCGCCGTTCCGGGCTCCCGGTGCAGCAACTGCTGCCGCTCGAGGAACGTACGATTCAGTACACGGCGGCTGAGCACAGGCTTGGTCATCGCGACAGCCTACGAAAGCCGCGCCCGGTCATCCTGAGGTAGTAGACCGGAACCATCCTGACGGCCGATGGGTGCGGCGGTTCCGCGAGCGACCCTGGAAACATGACTGGGGACTTTCTACCCCGGCGCCAGAAGGCGTCGGTGCTGAGCCAAGCCGTGACCGTTGTGATCCTGCTCGCCGTGGTGGCCGTCGGGGGCTGGCTGTTGGCCTAGTCCCAGCGCACGTCGGCTTCGCCCGGCCGGACCACCCCGGCCTCGTACGCCACGACGACCGCCTGCACCCGGCTGGACAGCCCGAGCTTCGACAGCACCGAGCTGACGTGGGTCTTGATCGTGGTCTCGCTGACGAACAGCTTGGCCGCGAGGTCACGGTTCGACAGCCCGCGTGCCATCCAGACCAGGATCTCGCGCTCCCGCTCGCTGAGCTGACCGAGCAGACCGATCCAGCGCGCATCCGGCTGCGCCGGCGCCGCGGGCGCCGTACCGCCGTCGACCTGCCGCTCGAGCTCCATGCAGCGCTCCAGCAGCACGCGCGTCGAGGCCGGGTCGACCAGCGAGTCGCCGCGGTGCACCGCACGCACGGCCGACACCAGCAGATCCGGATCGGTGTCCTTCAGCAGGAACCCCGACGCCCCGGCCCGCACCGCCGCCAGCACATACGCCTCGTCGTCGAACGTCGTCAGCACCAGTACGGCGGGACGCGCGCGCCCGGCCGCCCGGTTCGCGGAGGTGATCTGCTCGGTGGCGACCAGTCCGTCCATCACCGGCATCCGGATGTCCATCAGCACCACGTCCGGGTCGTACTGCTCGATCAGCCGGAGCGCCTCCGCACCGTTCTCGGCCTGGGCGACCGTGGTCAGATCCGGCTCGTGGTCGAGGATCATCGACAGCCCCATCCGGATCACGCCCTGGTCGTCGGCGACGAGGATCCGGATCGGCTCGCTCTCGCCCGGGCCGCCCGGACCGTTGGGGCCGTTGGGGCTCAGTTCTGCGGGGGCAACCATGCCTGCACTCTCCATCCACCCAGGGGCCCGGCCGCGACGGCGAGCGTGCCGCCGACCGCGGTGGCCCGTTCCCGCATCCCGATCAACCCGTTGCCGCGGCCGCTCTCGTTCCGCCGTGCGGTCTCCAGCACGTTCACCGGCGGCGGGCCGCCGTTCCCGTTGTCGTCGATGGTCAGCAGCTCGCCTTGGGGACCACTCTGCCAGGTCACCCGCGCCGCGGTCGCCTTCGCGTGCACCATCACGTTGGTGAGCGCCTCCTGGATGATCCGCACCGCGGTCAGGTCGGTCGCCGACGTGAGCTGCCGCTGCCGGGGCGGGAGCTCCATCGTCACGTCGATCCCGACCGCCTGCAGCCGCTCACCCATCCGCGCCACATCCGCCAGGTCGGGCACCGGCGCGGTCCCGCCGCCGGAGCCGGTGTCGCCGGCGACCTGCGGCGAGGCGGTGTTCAGCACCCGGACGGTCTCCCGCATCGCGGTCAGCGCCTCCTTGCCGCTGGCAATGATCCAGCGGATCGCCTCCCGGAGTACTTCGGGCCGCTGGTCGGCCACCCGGTCCGCGGCCTGCGCCCGGATCACCACCGCGCTCACATGGTGCGAGATGACGTCGTGCAGGTCGCGGGCGATCCGGGTCCGTTCCGCCACCGCCGCCCGCTCGGCCTCGACGGCTCGCAGCCGGATCAGCTCGGCATTGCGCTGCTCGAGCAGCGCGACCGACTTCCGGCGCCGCCGTGCGTCCGCGCCGAGCAGCACCATGCCGCAGATCAGCGCCTCGGCGAACACGAACAGGGAGACGTCGATGTAGGAGTACAGGCTCGGCAGGCTCCGTGGGAGGCTCTGGTACCGGTCGCCGCGCAGGATGTCGCGGTTCACGTGGCCGAGCACGATCGCGACGACCGTCGGCAGACCGATCATCAGGCCGGCCAGGCTGCCCATGGTGAAGAACAGACACGTGAAGCGCCGGACCCCGGCGGCCGCGGCCAAATACCCGACCACGAGCAGCGGGACGAGATGGATCTCGGACTGCAGCGCCGCGTCACTGATCTCGGGCTGACCGAAGATCGTCAGCCCCAGTTGCGCGGCGAGCCCGGTACCGACAGCGGCGTACAGGAAGGGGTAGAGGATCGAGACGACGAGCAGCATGGTGCGCGGCGTACGGCGGGCGAAGGCGACCGTGGCGATCAGGAAGACACCGGTCACGACCGAGACCGCGGGGTTGCGCGGGCGCAGACCGGTCCCGCTGATCAGGTTCAGCGCCCCGAACCAGACCACGCCGATCACCGCAGCGAGCAGCAGATCCCGCTGCCCCTGCGACAATCTCCGCCAGAGCCCATTCACGTCGCCCAGGGTAGTCAGACCGTGTTTGCCGAAGCTTCATCTGACCGGAGGGGCGGTCTCTCCAACTTTTGGAGGAGGCTCGGCGTCCGAACTGATACTCAGGGGCTACAGATGGGACGCGAGGACGGTCCCTGGGACCGATGCGCCCGCTGTCCCGATCAGAAAGGCTGTACCCCATGAGTCACGACCGCCGCCCGCCACGCCCACACGGCGGGGTACGGACAAAGTTGCTGTCCGTGATCGGGGTGGTCGTGGCCGGGTCGGTCGTCGGTGCGCTGCTGCTGTGGCACGCGCAGATCGGTGACGTGCTCGGCCTGGCCGCGGACAAGGAACCGGTCGTGTCGACCGTGAGCGCGCCGGCGGTGGGGGCACCGCCGGCGACCACGCTCGTCACCAGCACGCCCGAGCCGACGAGCCGGCCGACGCAGGCACCCTCGAAGATCCCGTCCAGGACGCCGGTGACTCCGAGGACCACGCCGTCCGAGAAGGCGACGAAGAAGCCGTCGACCGGGGTTCGCGAGGAGAGCATCGAGGGCCTGACCCCGAAGCTGCGGACCCGCTTGAAGAAGGCGATCGCGGCCGCGAAGGCGGACGGCGTGACGATCCGGATCACCTCCGCGCGGCGCAGCGCGACCAAGCAGCAGCGGCTGCTCGACGAGGCGATCGAGAAGTACGGGACCTACAAGGCGGCGACCCGGTGGGTGCTGCCGCCGAAGTACTCCGCCCACGTGCAGGGCAAGGCCGTGGACATCGGTCCGACGGCCGCCATGACCTGGCTGAACACGAACGGCTGGCGGTACGGCGTGTGCCGCCGGTACGACAACGAACCCTGGCACTTCGAGGCGCTCACGACGCCCGGCAGGAAGTGCCCACCGCGCGAACCGCACGCGGTGGCCAAGGCAGATTGATCACTAGGGGGATTTCTCATGACTATGACCTACGCACAGCCCCTCGCCCGGCGGCGCTACACCCGCGCCCGGCTCGCCGTCCCCGCCCTGTGGCGGCAGGTGATCCGCACCGGTGACAAGTCCGAGCACGCGATGCCGCCGGAGCCGGACCGGTCCGCGTTCACCCAGCTGGAGATCTACGACGGCGTCCTGTCCGCGTTCGAGCGCCGCGACGAGGTCGCTGAGGTACTGCGTTCCGCGCCGGACCGCGCACTCGCCGTACGCCGGCTACGAGACCGGTTCGCGCTCAGTCACCTGCAGGCCACGGCGCTGCTCGACCTGCCGCTGACCACCGAGTGCCGGGACCGGATCGCCCAGCGGGCCGAGGAGCTGCGCAGCGCCCTCGCGCGCTGACCCCGAGGCCCTGGAGGTCCACCGCGCGAGCCGTGTCTCGGTGGCCGCGGCTCGCGCGGACCTGCGGCGTTTGCCTGCTGTGGGGAGGATGGAAGGGTGATCACGATCGAGCAGGCCGGACGACTGCGCAAGGCCGGGGTGTTGTGGAGCCCCGGCGCCGGTGATCGTTTCGTCGTACCGGACCGGGACATGGACGAGGACGTGTTCGTGGTGAGCGACATGACCGTCGAGGTGCACGATTACCAGGGCAGCAAGGTGATCGGCTTCAACGGCACCACGGAATGGGCGCTGGACAGCATCGAGCAGCGCGAAGTCATCTGGTTACCCCGCGAGGAGCAGCTCCGCGCGCTCCTCGGCCCGCACTTCCGCTCCCTCGAGTCGACCCCCGATGGCTGGCGCGTCACGCTGACCGACAGCACCCACACCTCCACCGACGCCGAGCAGGCGTACGCCGACGCTCTGATGCACCTTCTGGGTGCCTAAGACGCGCGCCAGTACTGCACCTTGTCGCGGTCCTTGACCGTGTAGCCGAGGTTGGTCAGCTCGGTGCGGAGCTCGCGCAGGTCGGCCTTGCCTTTGTCGCCGTCGCCGAACGCCTTCGAACGGACCTTGAGGACGGCGTTCACCGCGGGCGGCAGCTCCGGGTCGTCCTCGATCCAGCGGCGGAACGCCGACTCGTGCGGGTCGCCCGCGTCCGACCACGGGTAACCGTGCGCCCGGAAGGCGGCCGGGATCCGCTGGGCCTCGGCCTTCAGCTGGTCGTGCTTCTCACGCGCCAGCTCCCGGGACGTGGCGTCTTGGAGGACGATCTCCTTCCCGTCCAGGAACGCGACGGCGACCTTCTCCCGGGGCACCGTCACCGCCTTCTGGTTCTTCAGGAACTCCACCGACCGGTCGGTGATCGTCACCTTGAGCGTGTCGTCGAGCGCCATCCCGGCGAGGACCACGCCGGCGACCAGACCGACGAGGACGCAGATCACCACGACCCACCAGCTGTCCCACGCGGCGATCAGCTTGAGCGGCCCCTGGAACGGCACCCAGCTCCGGTCGGCGGCCCAGTCCGCGATCCGCGGCAGGAAGAAGCCGAGCACCAGCCCGACCAGCGGCAGTCCGCCGAACAGCACCACTTTGTCAGTGGTCGAATGCCCGATGACGGTGCGCTCCGGTGTTCCAGTCGTCGACCCCATGTCCCGAACGTAGCGTCACGACGTGAAACTAAAGTATCGATCGACGGCAACCGAAGGAGCCATGTGACGGACGGGATCTGGCTGCGTTTCCTCAGCGGCCCGGACATCGACGCGCTGGGGCTGACCCGGCTGGAGATCGTGGACGCCGTCGAGGAAGCGGTCCGTGAACACGGCGAGGGCCGGACCGCCTTCGAGCCGCGCGTCCACCTCACCCCGGACAACGGCGGGATCGGGCATTTCAACGTGCTCCGCGGTCACCTCGACGGCCTCGGCGAGCACGGGATCAGCGGCGTGAAGGTGGTCGGCGACTTCGTCCCGAACTACCAGCAGGGCCTGCCGAGCGAGCTCGCGATGGCGACGCTGTTCGACCCGACCACCGGCGTACCGCTGGCGGTGCTCGACGCGACGATGATCACCGCCGCCCGGACCGGCGCGATGACCACGGTCGGCGCCCGGCACCTGGCCCGCCGGGACAGCAAGATCCTCGCGCACGCGGGAGCCCGGGGTACTGCGTGGTGGAACGTCACGATGCTCGACGACCTGCTCGACCTCGACGAGATCCGGGTGACGTCACGGCGACCGGAGTCCCGGGAGAAGTTCGCCGCGGACCTCGCCGCCGAACTGTCCACGCCGATCCGGGTGTGCGCGACCGCGGCGGAGGCTTTCGACGGCGCCGACGTCCTCGTCGAGGCGACCCGGCTGACCGAGCCAGAGCCACTGTTGCGTACGGCGGCGGTCCGGCCCGGAGCGTTCGTCGTACCGTACGGCACGGTGTCCGCGGTCGAGCTGGACCTGCTCGACGTGATGGACAAGGTCGTCGTCGACGACTGGCGGGAGGCGCAGTCCGGCCGCTTCGGTGCGCTGCGACGGCACGTGGACACCGGCCGGTTGTCCCCGGAGACGCTGTACGGCGAGATCGGCGCGATCGTCGCGGGCCACAAACCCGGTCGCGAGAACGATGCCGAGCGCAACCTCTTCTGGCACCGCGGGCTGTCGCTCCTGGACGTCGCGATCGCGCACCTGATCCTGCGTCGCGCCGAGGCCGCCGACGCCGGCACCATGCTCCGGTTCCACTGATGATCGAGGATCCCGCCGACCTGGACCCGGCGAGTCCCGCTCGGATCGAGCTGGCCCCCGCGCTCCTCGACCGCCTGGCCGCGACCCGTACCGCCGCCCTCCGCACTCTCGCGTCGGGCCGTCCCGTGTACGGCGTGAACACCGGCATGGGCAACCTCAGCAAGGTCCGCCTGACCGAGGACGAGCAGCGCGTGCACCAGCGCAACCTGCTCCTCGGCCGGGCGGTCGGCGGCCCGCCGTGGCTGCCGCCCGAGGAAGCCCGCGCGGTCCTGATCGGCCGGTTGCGAACGTTCCTCACCGGTGACGCCGCGGTGTCGGTCGAGTTGGTCCAGGCGTTGGTTGCCCTGATCAACAGTGGCGAGGTCCCGGACATCCCCGCCGAAGGTGCCGGATCGGCCGGCGAGATCATCCCGCTGGCGCATGCGTTCGCCTCTCTCGATCCCGGCCCCAAGGAAGGCATCGCGCTGCTGGCCGGCATCCCTGGCGCAACCGGCCGGGCCGCTCTCCATGCGGCGAACGCTCACCGCTTGGTCGAGCGACTCAGCGCCATTGCGGCCGGTGCGATCGCGGTGGTCGGCGCGAACCGGGATCCGTACCGTCCGGCGGTGGGCCGCGGAGACGCCGTATTGGCGTCCGAACTGGCGCGACTGCGGGAGTTGGCGGGCCCCGAGGAGGAGCCCCGGAGCCTGCAGGCCCCGGTGTCGTTCCGCGTGGCGGGCCACGTGATCGCCCACGTACGACGGACTGTGCGGCAGCTCGACGACGCGGTCGAGCGGGCGTTCGACGGTGTGACCGACTCACCGGCGTACCTGGACGGTGAATTCGTCGGAACGGCAGGCTTTCACGGGATCGACCTGGCCGCGCACTGCGATCACCTGACGGCGGCGCTCGCCCACGCCGCCGAGGTCTCGGTGGCGCGACTGCACAGACTGCTGGATCCCGCCGTGACCGGACTGACCGCGCAGCTCGCGCGCGAGCCCGGGCCGCAGGCCGGCCTCGTCGCCGTGCACAAACGAGCGGTCGCGACGGCCCACCAGCTCCGCCGCCTGACGCTGCCCACGGCAATCAGTACGACGGAGACGTCGAACGGTCAGGAGGACGTCCAGACGTTCTCCTGGGAAGCCGTCGGGAACCTCGGCGACGCGATCCGCCTCACCCGCGGCACAGCCGCCTGCGAGTTGCTCGCCGTACGTCAGGCCTTCGCCCTGTCCGGGCGTCCGGTGCCGCCGGGACTCCAGGAACTGCTGCGGGCGGTCGACGACGTCGTACCTCCGATCGCCGGCGACCGCCCGTTCGGCGAGGACCTGACCAGGCTCCTCGCCGACGTTCTCCGGCCCTGACCCGCCGTACCAGCAACTGCTCCACGCCGCGAGTAGCCTGCTTCTGGTCTGTGTCGTTGGCCTGGGTGAGTCCCGGTCGAGTGGAGGAGTTCCCTTGAAGCGGTTCGTGGCCCCGCCGAACTGGCCGACCCCACCCCGTCGCAGCTGGGTGCCACCGAAGACCTGGCGCCCCGATCCGTCCTGGCCGCCGGCGCCGGAGGGCTGGGCGTTCTGGGTCGACGGCAAGGGCAAGCCGGTCCGCGGCCCACTCGGTCAGTACGCCGCCCCGTCCCGCCGGGTCGTGTACGCCGGTGCCGCGGCGGCCGTCCTGGTCCTCGGAGTCGTGGTGTCGTCGATCAGCCTGTTCGGGGGCTCGGACGAGACGGCGGCCGTGAAGTTCCTCCAGGACGACGCGACGAGTCCCGCCGTACCGTCACCGACTTCTACCTCCCCGACGGTCACGCCGCCGCGGGTGCCGAAGACCGTTACACCGACCCAGGTGCCGAAGACGGTCGCGCCGACTCAGGTGCCGACCCAGCGGCCGACTCGGAAGCCGACCGTCACGCGGACTACCGAGCGGACTACCGGGCGGACCGAGCCGACGCCGGATCCCAAGCCGACGCGGACGACGACGAGCACGAAGCCGCCTAAGCCGCCGAGGCCGACCGCTCGGCCGTCGACGCGTGAGGAACTCCGGCAGTACTGCATCGATCGCGGGATCGACCCCGACTGGTGCGACCCGAACAACTGGCAGTCGCCGCAGCATCCGTGACGTCCGGTTGACAGCCGGCCGGTCCGGTCTGCATTCTTAACCACATGGTTCTGAAACCATCTGGTTATGAAGACATGTTGACCGGCGTGTTCGCGGCCCTCGCGGACCCGACTCGGCGGGCGATCCTGACCCAGCTCCAGCACGGCGACGCGACGGTCGCCGAGCTCGCGGCGCCGTTCAGCATGTCCCAACCGGCGGTCTCGAAGCACCTGAAGGTGCTCGAGGCGGCCGGCCTGATCAGCCGGTCCCAGCGGGCCACGGCCCGGCTCAGCCACCTCGAGGCCGAGCCGCTCCGCGCAGCGGTCGGCTGGCTGATGGACTACCGCGGCTATTGGGCGGAGAGCTTCGATCGGCTCGACGATCTGCTCGACGACCTGAAGGAGCAATCGTGAAGGTCATCGCGGAGCCCGGCGTTCCGCAGGTCGTCGTCGTCCGGACGTTCAACGCCCCGCGGGAGCTGCTGTTCCGCGCCTACACCGAGCCCGACCTGGTGAAGCGCTGGCTGGGTCCGGCCGGGCTCGAGCTGGTCGTGAACCAGCTCGACCCGCAGCACGGCGGCCGCTGGCGGTGGACGCACTACGACGGCGACGGCAAGGGCTATGTGTTCCATGGGCTGTACCACGGGGAGCCGACGCCGGAGCGGATCGTGCAGACGTACGAGTTCGACCAGGCGCCGGGGACCGTCTACCTGAATCTGATCACCTTCGACGAGGCCGACGGGGTCACCACGCTGACCCAGAACACCGTGTTCTTCGCCGTCGAGGACCGCGACCTGTACGTCGCCGGCGGGATGGAGCGCGGGATCCGCGCGTCGATGCAACAGCTCGACGACCTCGTCACCGAACTGGCCGAGGAGGCCACCTGATGATGCTCAACGACAAGCAGGCGATCGTGTACGGCGCGGCCGGGCCGATCGGCGGTGCGGTCGCGAAGGCCTTCGCCGCCGAAGGCGCGACGGTGCACCTGGCCGGCCGCACGGCCGACACCCTCGAACGGGTCGCGGGCGAGATCCGCGCGGCCGGCGGCAAGGCCGAGACCGCGGTCGTCGACGCGCTCGACGAACGCTCGGTCGACCAGCACGCCGAGACCGTCGGCCGGATCGACATCTCGTTCAACCTGATCGGCCACCAGCAGTACTTCGGGACGCCGCTGATCGACATGTCCCTCGCGGACATCGAGGAACCGGTGCGGAACATGCTGCGCACCTACTACCTCACCTCCCGCGCCGCCGCCCGGCGGATGGTCGAGCAGCGCTCCGGCGTCATCCTCACCTTCGGCGGGTACGGCGACCCGGCGGCGAACCTCGGCAGCTTCCAGGCCGGGTTCGGCGCGGTGGAGGCCTTGCGGCGCAGCTTCGCCCGCGAGCTCGGGCCGCACGGCATCCGCGTGATCACCTTGCAGACGAACGGGATCCCGGAGTCGAACCCGGACACCTACCCCGAGGACTTCCGGCGCGAGGTCGCCGAGCACACCGCGGCGCAGACGATGCTGAACCGGGCCGCGACCCTGGCCGATGTTGGTGCCGTCGCCACCTTCGCGGCCTCGGACCTGGCCCGCTCCGTCACCGGCACCGCGATCAACCTCACCGCCGGCGCGGTCGTCAACTAGCCGAGACCGACTCAACTAGCCGAGACCGACTTCAACTAGCCGAGACCGACTTCAACTAGCCGAGACCGACTTCAACTAGCTGAGGAAGTCGATCGTGCGCCCATGCGTGGCCTGGTGGAGGGGCCAGGCCATGGCGAGATCTTGCCAGGGGAGTCCCACGGGCGCATAGACGGTGACCTCCTCCGCTGACCGGCGTCCTGCAGCAGCGCCGGTCAGCACCTCGGTCAGCGTGTGAACGCCGTCCGCGGTCAAGCCAACGTTGCCCAGAGCACCCATCTGCACCGCGAGCGCCCGATCATCCACCACGACTCGGGCCGCCTCCAACAGATCCCGGGACAGCTCCACCTTCCCCGGCTCGTCCGCGCCCAACGTAGTGAGGTGCAGCCCCGGCCGGAGATCGGCCGCGGTGAGCAGCGGTGTCCGGGACCACGTGGCCAGCACCACGACATCGGCCGCCGCGGCCACCTCCCGTGGACTGTTCACCACCACCCCCGGAATCCCTTGCTGTGCAAGGAAATCCGCGGCACGCCCCGGATCCAGATCGTGCACGACGAGGTGATCGACGTGCCGAAGCGCGGCGATACCCGCCAACGTCATCGCCGCCTGCGCCCCTGCCCCCACCACTCCCACCGCCTGACCTGATCCGGGGAGGACCTTGTGCCCGATCTGGGGGTGTGATCCTCCCCAGGTCGGCTCGGCTGGTCGGGCCAAGGTGATTGTGGCCAGGGCGGCGGCCAGGCCGGTGCGCCAGGCGGTGACGGTGGCGCTGTCCAGGAGCGCGAGGAGCGTGCCGTCGGTCAGGTCGTGGAGGCAGACCACGCCGCGGAGCGCGGGTGTCGCACCAGGGAACTTCGCGTTGACCTTCACGGTGTACGCCGGAATGCCTGGAATCAACCCGGGCAACAACGCAGTCGCCGTACCAGGTCCTGGAAGGTCTGTGCGGATGCGCAACGGCTCCACCTCGGCGGCCTGCAGGAAACCGGTGCGCAGACACTCCAGTACGTCGGGCACCTGGAGGGACTGCAGGATGTCCGAGCGCGTCAACAGGACTGTCATCAGACGATGTTCCGTTCGGCTCGGGTGCCGGACTGGAACCGGCGCGCATCCAGTGGGGTGACGTCGACGACCGGCGGGCGACCCAGGTACAGGTCGCGGATCACCTCACCGACCGCCGGGCCTTGCAGGAAACCGTGTCCCGAAAATCCTGTCGCATAAAGGAAACGCGACGATGTGTCCGCCTCGCCGATCAGCGCGTTGTGATCAGGCGTCACCTCGTACAGCCCGGCCCAGCCACCCGTCAGCCCGACATCGAGCAACGCAGGCGCTCGCCTCGCCATCGCCTCGGTGAGGCGCGGGATCCACGCGTCGGTCCGGCCCAGGTGAAACCCGGGCAGCTCGTCCGGATCCGACATCCCGACCAGCAACCCAGGGCCCTCGCGATGGAAGTAGAACGTGCTCGTGAAGTCGATCGTCATCGGCAACGTGTCCGGCAGACCTGCGATCGCCTCGGTCACGACGATCTGCCGCCGCAGCGGGACCACCGGCAGGTCGACCCCGACCATCGCCGCAAGCCCCGCCGACCAGGCGCCCGCCGCACAGATCACCGTCGGCGTCCGAACGACCCCGCGATTCGTCCGCACGCCGGCCGCATCGATCCCGACCACCTCGCACCCGGTCACCAGCGTCGCGCCCAGCCGCCGCGCCGCCGACGCATATCCGAGTACGACGGACTCCGGCGTGCAATGCCCCGCGGTTGGCGAGAAGCAGGCGCCGACCAGCCCGTCCGGCGCCACGAGCGGCGCCAGCGCGACGGCTTCGTCGACGGAAACCATCCGCGTCGGTCGCCCGCCGGTTTCCTGCAGGCGGTTCTGCAGGGCGGTGCTCTCGCGGAAATGCTCGACCTGCTCGGCAGTCTCCAGGAGGAACAGATACCCGACCCGATGCAGATCGATGTCCTGCCCCGGCCGCTCGCCGAACCGCGCGAACGCCTCCAGACTGCGGGCGCCCAGCGCGATGTTCACCTCGTCGGAGAAGTTCGCACGCACCCCGCCGGCCGCCTTGCAGGTCGAGCCCGAGCCGAGTCCGTTCATCTCCAGCAGCACGACGTCCGGTACGCCGGCCTCGGCCAGGTGAAACGCGATACTCGTGCCCATCACGCCGCCGCCGATGATCACCACCTCGGCGGTTTCCGGCAGCGGTGCCGCCATCAGGGCAGCCGGAACGAGAGGTCGGCCTCCACCGTCTCCGTATCCATCTGGGCCTTCTGGAGCTTGCCCGAGTAGTCCCAGTTCAGCGACTGCCAGCGGGTGAACTGGTCCAGCACCCACATCCCACTCTGCCGCGAACCGTTCCCCGACTTCCCGTTTCCGCCGAACGGCAGGTGCGCCTCCGCACCGGACGTCGAGTTGTTGACGCTGACCATCCCCGCCGAGATTCCCTGCGCGAACCGGAACGCCTTGTTCGGGTCGGTGGTGTAGATCGAACTCGACAGCCCGTACCCCGACTTGTTGCCCAGCGCAATCGCTTCGTCCAGCTCGGAGTACGCCGTGACGCCGACGACCGGACCGAACGTCTCGTTCAGGAACAGCTCGTCGTCCGGCCGCACGCCGGCCACGATCACCGGGTGGTAGAAGAGCCCGGCTGCCGGATCACCGACGAACCCGGGGCGAGGGTTGGCGGCCGTGACCCGGCCGATCGCGCCGATCACCCGGTGGTGAGCGGTGATCCAGCCCAGTGACTTCTCGAAGCCGGCCGCGAACTTCTCGTCCAGCAACGGCCCGAACAGCACGTCCTGGGTCGGGTCGCCCATCGCCGCCGCCGCGGTGGCGCGGGCGAAGCGGTCGAGGAACTCGTCGTACACGGACCGGTGCACGATCGCCGTGCCGAGGGACGTGCAGCGCTGGCCCGCCGTACCGAAGCCGGAGAACAGGGCGCCTTCGACCGCCAGGTCCAGGTCCGCGTCCTCGGTGATCACCATCGGGTTCTTGCCGCCGAGCTCCAGGCACGGGGTCTGCAGGTGCCGGCCGCACAGCTCACCGATCCGGGTACCGACCGCGCTCGAACCGGTGAACCCGACCTTGGTGATCAGTCCGGCCTGCAACGCCTGCTCGAGACCCGCGAACGTGTCCGGCCCGTCGGCGTACACCACGTTGAAGACCCCGGCCGGTACGCCGGAATGCGCGAAGATCTCGTAGAACGCGTCGGAAACGACGGCGGAGTATTCCGCCGGTTTCCAGACCACGGAGTTTCCGCACAGCAGCGCCGGCACGATGTACCAGGACGGAACGGCGACCGGAAAGTTTCCGGCGGTGATCACGGAAACCGTTCCGACCGGGCGCCGGAACGTGAACAGCTGCTTGTCCGGCATTTCCGACGGCACCGTCTGCCCGTACAGCCGGCGGCCCTCGCCGAGGAAGAAGTCGCAGGTGTCGATGATCTCCTGCACCTCGCCGAGCGCCTCGGCGAGCGGCTTCCCGATCTCCCGGGTGACCAGTGCGGCGAGCCGTTCCTTGTTGGCGGTCATCAGCCGGCCGACGTTCGAGATCACCTGGCCGCGCTGCGGTGCCGGCGTCGCGGCCCAGGCCGGCTGCGCGGCGTGCGCCGCCTCGGCCGCCCGCACGAACACCTCCGGCCCGGCGCTCCCGATCGTCCCGACGATCTCGCTCAACCGCGCGGGATTGGTCGACGCGGTACGCCGTACCGTCTCCGCAACCCGCTCGCCACCGACAACGGACAGCACCTCACCGGCCACGCGGCATCCTCTCCTCGTCTGAACCGCAACTCTAGATCGCGGGCGGCACCTTGTGGTCGGGATAGAGGTCCGGGATCGGGATCGGCTGCCGCCACAGGTGCGAGTCGGGGTGGACCATGCCGTGCCGGATCGCGATCATCCGGAGCAGGCGGAGCGGGCCGGCGATCAGCACGAACGCCAGCGGGAGCTCGACCAGCAGCGCGCTGAGCAGCGCCTGGGTGAGGTCGCCGCCGCGCTGGCTGGTCATCACGTCGACCCAGGCGTCGCAGATCAGCAGGACGCCGGACGCGAACGCGGTCGGGAACACGAACTGCTTGCGTTTCCAGCCGCCGATCGCGGTCAGCACCAGCATCGTGAGCAACAAGATGTCGAACCCGACCCAGGTCGCGACCCAGTTCCGGGCCACGTAGTGGTTGGGCAGGGTGATCGCCAGGTACACCGTCCACGGGACCAGGACCGCCACACACACCAGGACCAGGACGGTCCGCCACTTGCGGATCCGCTCGATCGTCTGCCGGGACGGCAACCCGCCCGGTCGCGGGGCGAGCCGCAGGATCAGGTCCCGTCGCTCGGCCGGCGTCATCGCCGCGATGTCTTCATCGGTCAGCTGCACGTTTCGAGTATGCCTTGTGATTGCATTCACAAGCTAGTAGGATGTTTCTCCGAAGCAACTGTCGACGACGACAGACGAGGTGTGGCGATGACCAAGCGCAGACCACCGGGTATGAGTAACCAGGAATGGGTCGAGTCGCAGATCAAGCTGGCCCAGAACCAGGGCGAGTTCGACAATCTGCCCGGAGCGGGCAAGCCACTGAAGCTCGCCGACCAGCACGACCCCGACTGGTGGGTCAAGGACTTCATCCGCCGTGAGGACGTCGAGACCGAGGCGTTGCTGCCGCCGGCGGTCCAGCTCCGCAAGGAGAAGCAGCACGTCCACGAGAAGGTCCGCGGCATGCGGCGCGAGTCCGAGGTCCGCGAGTACCTGGCGGACCTGAACAAGCGGATCCGGGTCAGCATCCGCGACACCACCGGCCCGGTCGTGCCGACCGGCCCGGTGAACGAGGAAGCGGTCATCGCGCAGTGGCGGATGGACCGGCCCGCACGCGAGCCCCGGCCGCAGCCCGCCGGGGAACACCGGCCGGCGCGGAAGAAGTCGATCTGGCAGCGGCTGTTCAGCTGAGCAGGTCGCGGGCCGCGCGTTCGATGGTCTGCTCGGCGAGCAGGACCTCGTGCGCGGCCGCGCCGAGCGGGACGTACGAGTCGTAACTCGTCACCCGCGCCAGCCGCCCGGCGTACCCGTGGTCGATGAGCGTGGCCAGGACGCCCTCGGAGACCCCGCCGGAGCGCCGGGTCTCGTCGGCGACCAGCACCCGGCCGGTGGCTGTTGCCTCGCGCAACAGATCCTCGACCGGCAAGGGCGCCAGCCAGCGCAGGTCGAGAACCCTGACCCCGGGCACCCGAGCCGCTACCCGAAGACTCATCGGTACACCGTTCCCGAACGTCACAATCGTCAGCTCACTGCCGTCCCCGTAGGTCCGGCCCCGCCCGATCGGCACCGGCTCGGAGGGGTACGCCGCCAGCCACTGCTCGTCACCGTCCTCGTACAGGTCACGCCGGTGGTAGAGCGCGATCGGCTCGAGGAACACGCTGACCGTCCCGGACGAACGCGCCGCGGCCGCGCAGGCATGCAGCATCGCGGCCGCGTCGTCGGGCCGCGACGGTGACGCGATGACGACGCCCGGGATGTCCCGCAGTACGCCGATCGCGTCGTCGTTGTGGAAATGACCGCCGAAGCCCTTCTGGTACCCGTACCCGGCGATCCGCAGCACCATCGGGTTCGCGTACTGCTCCTGCGAGAAGAACTTCAGTGACGCCGCCTCGCCGCGGAGCTGGTCCTCGGCGTTGTGCAGGTAGGCGAGGTACTGGATCTCCGGGATCGGCAGCAGTCCGGAGACGCCCGCGCCGAGCCCGAGTCCGAGGATCGACTGCTCGTCGAGCAACGTGTCGAACACCCGGGCCGGTCCGAACGCCTTCTGCAGTCCGCGCGTCACGCCGTACACACCGCCCTTGCGGCCGACGTCCTCGCCGAAGACCATCGCCTCCGGGTAGGACGCCAGTACGTCGCCCAAGGCGCGGTTGACGGATTGACTCAGCGTCAGGAGCTCGGTGGAGGACGTGCGCTCCGGCAGCGCATCGGCGACCGCCTCCGGCGCTGGGAAGCGCAAGGGCGCCGCGACGGCCGCCGCGGAGGTGAGCTGCGGAAGCCCCGCGACCTCGGCCGCGATCCGGAGCGCCTCCGCCTGCTTGTCCTCGTACAGCTCGATGATCTCGTCGGCGGTGTAGCCGGCGCCCAGCAGGTACCGCGCCGTGCCGAGCAGCGGGTCGAGCTCCTCGTCCGCGGCCAGCTCGGCGGGCGAGCGGTACGCCGTCTCGACGTCCGAGCCCGCGTGGCCGAGCAACCGCACGGTCCGCAGTCGCAGGAACGCGGGCCGCCGGTTCCGGCGTACGAACGTCGCGGCCTCGGTCGCCATCGACAGTGCCGCGTCGAGGTCGGTGCCGTCCGCGTCGAAGTACCGCAGGCCGGGGCGCGAGCCGTACGCCTGCCGGATCCAGCCGTCCGGTGTCCGCACGCTGATCCCGATCCCGTTGTCCTCGCAGACCAGCAGCAACGGCATCGGCAGACCCTGGTACGACGCGTGCAGCGCGGCGTTGATCGCGCCGGTCGCCGTCGAGTGGTTCGCGGACGCGTCCCCGAAGCTGGTCACCACGATCGCGTCGGCCGGCCACGGCGACGGTACGCCGAGCTTCGCCGCCCGGGCCAGCGAGAACGCGACGCCCATCGCCCGCGGCAGGTGCGACGCGATCGTCGAGGTCTGTGGGATGACCGCCAGCTCGGCGCGGCCGAACACCTTGTGCCGGCCGCCCGCGATCGGCTCGCTGGTGGCTGCGGCGACGCCGAGCAGGATGTCCCGCAGGCCGTCCTTGGAGCCGCACTGGGCGGCCCGGGTCAGGTAGAACGCGCCGGAGCGGTAGTGCAGCAGTGCCGGGTCGGTCGGCTCCAGGGCGGCGGCGACCGCCGCGTTGCCCTCGTGACCGGCCGAGCCGATCGTGTAGAAGCCGGTGCCCTGGGACTGCATCCAGCGGGCGGCGAGGTCCGCGTGCCGGCTGCCGAGCTGAGCGTCGAACAGGCCGCGGAGCAGCTCTGCGTCGTGCTCCCACGGGGCCGGGGCGAGGCCGCGGACGCGGTCGGCGAAGGTCCTCATCTGATACATCATCCGCGAAGACGGCCGGCACCACAGCGGCGACCACACCCTGAACACACACCCGGTGGATTGCTCAGGCGCCGGAGGGGGAACGGTGCTGGGGTGTTGTTCGTTCTTCGGGGGAGGACTTCGTGGGTTCTGTGGGGTGTGCTGGGTGACGGTGAGTGAGTGATGCGTCAGTCCGGGTTGGTACGGCGGATGGGCCTCGCGGCCGGTCTCGGGGTCGGGACCGCCGGGGCGCTCGCCGGTGTCCTGCTGCTCGGCCCGGTGGCCGCGTCGATCCTGCTCGCCGCGGTGTTCGTGCTGGTCTGGCCGCTGGCGGCGGTGGTCCGGCACGTGACGGACGACGCGCCGTACGGCTCGGCGGGTCTGGTCGCGGCGACGGCGGCGGCCGCGGTGCTGGCCTTGCCGGGGTTGGTCCGGCTGCTCGCCTGGGGTGGACTCGGTGTCACCGCGGCGCTGGTCCTGGCCGCACTCTTCGTGCTGATCGACCTCGCCGTACCCGATCGGCCGCCGCGGCGAGCGACCCGCAAGCAGCGCAAGCTGGAGCGGTTGACCGAGGCTCAGCTGGCTGACGACGAGCAGTTGATCGCGTCGTTGAAGTGCCCGCTCAGCATCGAGGAGCTCTGCGGTGTCTGGTCGGAGACCGTGACGCAGCTCGCCCACGACGCCGGGCTCCGGGACCGCCAGGCAGTCGCCGAGGTACGGCGGATCTGCCTCGACGAGTTCGAAAAACGCAACCCGGACGGCTTCCACCGCTGGCTCGACGCCGGCGCCCCGGCGAATCCGAGCCGCTACCTCCTGCCTACGCCGGGAGAAGGCCCCACACGCCTTTGAGCACCGTGGTCGCCCCGCCGACCAGGGCCAGCATCAGTACCAGCAGCCGCGCCCGTGGCTCGGACACCCGTCCGGCCAGCGTCCGCCCGGCCACCGCTCCGATGGCCAATCCGATCGCCGCGACGATCCACTGGACCCTGCTGAGCTGCGGAGGTCCGCTCGCGACGACCGAGAAGACGTTGACGACGGCGCCGTAGAACAGCGCGTTCGGGACGAATTCGTGGATCGTCCAGCCCGCGTTGACGGCGTACAGGGAGACCGGCGGACCGCCGAGACCCGCGGCCGCGTTCATGAAACCGCCGACCGCGCCGGCGCTCACGGCTCCACCGACACCACTCAGCGCGCGCAGCCGGAGACCGCGAAGCAGCAGCAGTACGGCGACCGTCACCAGCGCACCCATCGTGACCAGCAGAACGGGCTCGGGCAGCCGCCGCGCGAACCAGCCGCCGACCGGAACCGTGCACGCCGCAGCGACGATCAACGGCACCATCGAGCGCAACCGAACCCGTCGCCAACCCTCGGACAGACCGGCCAGACAGATCACTCCGGCCGCACAGTTGGCCAGCGCCACACCGTCCTGAGCCCCAAGAACCAGCACCAACGCCGGCACTGCGACCAGGGCGAACCCCATCCCGGTCATCCACTGGACCGACGCCCCCAACACCACCACGCCACCCAGCAGAAGCCCACCCACGCCAATGACCCTAGCCGGTCGGTTCAGGCCGCCTGGTGCCCGGTCTTCTGCTGCCCGGTTGTCTTCTGTGTTGCCTGTTCAGAGGCGGTTGTAGCGCTTGCGGGCCTCGCGGCTCTCCTTCTGGGCGTCGCGGGCCGCGCGGCGGGCTTCGTCGAGTTCGGAGCCGAGGCGGTGCACGAGGGCCTGAGCCTCCGAGAGCGCTTCGCGAGCGTCGTCGAGTTGGGTGTCGAGGTCCTCGACCTTCGCCTCGGCCTGCTGCGCCGCCGCGACCGCGTCCTCCAGGGCCTGCTTGGCCTTGGCCCGCTCGGCGGCCTCCCGTTCCTCCTGCTCCCGTTGCGCGGCGTCCTGCTTCTCCTTCGCGGTCTCCGTCTCGACCCGCTGCTGCGCTGTGCGACGATCACGAGCGGCCCGGCGGCGTTCGTCGGTGAGCGGCGTGACGTTGGACGGTTCGCCGTTCTCGTCGACGACGCCGAACCCGACGTGCCGCAGCGCACTGCTCAGGCGGCCTTCCCGCACCGCATCGCCCGCGGCCGGATCCACCAGCGCCGCGTCGAGGGTCTCGCGGAGCTTCTGGCCGACGTCCGCGCTGATCTTCTGGCCCTCGTCGCCGGCCAACCGGGCGGCCTGCTTGGCCAGCGCGTCCAGCAGTTTGTGGCGCTTCGGCGTCAGTTCGCGCAGCCGCTCGCCGTCGAGATCGGCGGTCGCCTCGCGGAACTCGTCACCGAGCGCGAGCAGGTCGTCGAGCTCGTCCGGAAGCTTGCGGGCCAGCAGGTTGGTGACCCAGGCCGCGACCGTCGGCTTGCGCAGCGCCTTCAGCCGGGTCGACCCGAGCGGGTCGCCGTCGGCCTTCAGCTGCTTGGCCAGCTCATTGCGGGTGGCAATGAACTCGGCAGCCGGCGCCGCGTAGAGCGCGTCCGCCGCCTCGTCGAAGTCCACGAGGCGACGCTACCGCACCGAGCCGCGTCCGCCGCCGGCCTCGGAAGACCCCCGAGCTAGCTCTTCTTGTGTACTCCGGCGGCCAGGTCGGCGCGTAGCTTCTCCAGGATCCCGCGCAGCAGCCGGGAGACCTGCATCTGGCTGACCCCGAGTTCGTGGCCGATCTCCTCCTGGGTGAAGCCGTTGCAGAACCGCAGCTGGAGGATCCGCTTGTCCCGGTCGCCGAGGTTCGCGACCGCCGGCGTGAGGGTGTGCACGTCCTCGACCAGGTCATAGCCGTTCTCGGCGTCCGCGACCGTGTCGAGCAGGCTGGTGCCACCCTCCGACGCGCCCGGAGCGTCCAGGGACAGCGTGCTGAAACAGCCACGGACCGAGGTGGCCTCGGCGACCTCGGACGCTTCGGTGCCGAGCGCCTCGGCGGTCTCCTCGTCGGTCGGCACGTGCCCGAGCCGCTGGATCAGCTCCGGCTCGGCCGCGGCGATGTTGCCCTGCATCTCCTGGACCCGGCGTGGCGGCCGGATCGTCCAGGCGCAGTCGCGGAAGTACCGCTTCAGCTCACCCCGGATGGTCGGTACGGCGTACGAGAGGAACGCGGTCGAGGCGTCCAGGCGGTAGCCGTTGGCGGCTTTCACCAGCCCCAGGTACGCGACCTGCTCGAGGTCGTCGGCGTCCACACCCTTGCTGCGGTAGCGCGAGGCGATCGATCTCGCCACCGGCGCGTTCAGCAGGACGACCTCGTCGAGGCACGCCTGATGGCGGGGATCCGGGACGCTGTCCGCCTCGAGCAGCAGTTCGTGGGTGGCATCGGCGATGGTTTGCTTGGTGTCTTCGGCAGCTGCGATCGTCACGGGAGATACCTCGTCGTGTCGTCGTGCAAGTCTGGTGGCAGGGGGCTCAACCACTGGTTCCACCAGACCAAACTCGGCCAGCGCTTTCAAGTACCAGGCTGTTACGACTGTTTGAAACGACTGTCGCCTGACGGTAACTGTCAGGTTTCGGTGCTTCGCTGACACCTATGAACGCTTGCTGCGCCGTCGTCGACCTGCGCCAGTACACGCTGCACCCCGGACATCGGGACACTCTGATCGACCTCTTCGACACGTACTTCGTCGAGGGACAGGAGCAGACCGGGATGCACATCTCCGGTCAGTTCCGTGACCTCGATCACCCGGACCGGTTCGTCTGGTTGCGCGGCTTCCGTGATCTGCCCGCGCGGGCGGACGCGCTGAACGCCTTCTACTACGGGCCGATCTGGCGGGCGCACGCCGCGGCCGCGAACGCGACGATGGTTGACTCGGACAACGCTTTGTTACTCAGGCCGGTGCGGCTCGGTGCGGCGTACCCGGCGCTCGACGTGGTGCGGGAGGACGGGCCGGCGGACTCGGTGGTCGCCGGCGCCGTCTATCACCGGGGTGCGGAGGACGACGGGTTCGTCGAGTTCTTCACCGACCGGGTCGCGCCGGTGCTGGCCGGCACCGGGGCCGAGCCGGTCGCGGTGTTCGAGAGTCTGGTTGCCGAGAACAACTTTCCGCAGCTGCCGTTGCGGGACGAGGTGGTGCTCGCCTGGTTCGCACGGTTCGCCGGCGACACGGCGTACGCCGAGCATCGCCGGCAGCTCGCGGCGTCCAGGGTGTGGCAGCAGCGGGTGCTGCCGGAACTGGTCTGCCGGTCGGCGCGGCCGGCCCAGGAACTGCGGCTCCGGCCGACCGCGCGATCGCAGTTCCGGTAAATACGTTGCGGGGTGCGGAGCGGGCGGGCATCCTGGTCTGACCGAGTAGCGGCGAACGCTGCCTGGACCTAAGGAGGGCTGACGGATGGCCATCACTGTGCTGCGGCATGTCCGCGTCAGTTTCTCTTCTTCGTTCAGGAGCACACCCGTTGTCTTCGAAGTACCACATCTCTGACACCACTTCTTCCGCAGATCTCGACTCCCGCTGGGCTGCCCGCGCCGAAGGCGCTTTCAGCGAATTCAGCACCAGCGACGAGTCCCTACCAGATCCGTCCGATGCCTTCGTCTTCAAGTTCCACTCGGTGGACGAGCGTCTGGGCCCGGATCAGCGGTGGTCCACCTGGCTGGACGTCGAGCGCGGCTCTCGCGGCCCGGAACCACGACCCGACTGGGTTGTGACGGAACAGGCTGCGATCGACACCGAGCTCGGCGTCCTCAAAACCGGTAAGGAAGCCGACGTCTTCCTGGTCGAACGGGCCGTCGAAGCCATCGGCGACAACCCGGCGAAGTCCTCGCTGCTGGCCGCGAAGCGGTACCGCACCGAGGAACACCGGTCGTTCCACCGCAGCACGGCGTACGTCGAGGGCCGCCGGGTCCGTAACAGCCGCGACAGCCGGGCGATGCACAAGAAGACCGCGCACGGCCGCAGTGTCGCCGCGGGCCAGTGGGCAGGCGCGGAGTGGGGCGCGCTGTGTCAGCTGTGGACGGCCGGCGTCCCGGTGCCGTACCCCGTGCAGGTCGACGGCACCGAACTGCTGATGGAGTTCATCGACGACGGTCAGGGCGGCGCCGCGCCGCGGCTCGCCCAGGTCCGGCCGTCGCAGGACCTGCTCGGTCATTACTTCGAGCAGGTCCGCCACGGGATGCGTGAGCTGGCCCGCGCCGGTCTGGCCCACGGTGACCTCTCGCCGTACAACGTCCTCGCCCAGGGGGAGCGGATCGTGATGATCGACCTCCCACAGGTGATCGATGTGGTCGGCAATCCCAAGGGCATGGAGTTCCTGCTGCGCGACTGCCACAACATGGCGACCTGGTTCACCAACCGCGGGCTGGAGATCGACGAACAGGAACTGTTCGCCGACCTGCTCACCATGGTGTTCTGATCGCCTCCTGGAACAGGGGGACGAGCGGGACCAGCCGGTCGGGGTAGGTGTCGACGAGACCGTCGACGTGATTACCTGCCTCGACCCGCTGGTACCTGTGCAAGCCGGTGTGCCGCGCCATCTCGGCGTACACGTCGGAGTCCTGGGTGATCGGGAGCAGGCTGTCGTAGGTGCCCTGGATGGTGACCAGCGGCTTGCGGATCTTCCCGGTCAGCGCGATCCGCTTGATCGCCTTGTGTGCTTCGGGCCGGAACGCGTAGTCGTAGTCCGCTTCGCTACCGGTGTACGTCGGGTCCAGCTCGGCGGCGTAGATCCGCTGGGTCAGCTTCCAGTAGACCGTGTAGTGGTAGTCCCACAGGAACTCGGACCTCGGGTCGAAGCCGGCGGCCGTGATCAACGCCGGGTTCTGCTGCTCGTAACCTTTGATTGCCTGCGGCAAGTGCGTGAACAGGTTCGGCCCGTCGACGGTCCAGAGCGTGCCCTCGAGGTCGACACCGCGGGTGTACAGCTCGGGGTGGTTCTCGAGCTGCCAGCGGACCAGGTACCCGCCGTTCGAGATCCCGGCCGCTACCACCTCGCGGGGGCGATGCCCGTAGTACTGCTCGACGGTGGCGCGAGCTGCTCGGGCGAGCTGGGTCATCCGCACGTTCCACTCGACGATCGCGTCCCCGGGCCGCCGGCCGTCGGTGAAGAACTCCGCGCCGGTGTTGCCCTTGTCGGTCGCGGCGTACGCGTACCCGAGTGACAGCACGTAGTCCGAGATCGCGACGTCATTCGCGTACTGCGCCCGTACACCGGGCGACCCGGACACCACGAGACCGCCGTTCCAGTGCTCGGGCAGCCGGATCACGAACTGCGAGTCGTGGTTCCACCCGTGATTGGTGTTGGTGTGCGAGTTGTCCGGGAAGTACCCGTCGATCTGCACCCCGGGTACGCCGGAATGCGCGGGCAGCCCGGCATGGGTCAGACCCGCGTAGTCGGCCGGGTTGGTATGACCGGACCCGACCGTCCCCGCGGTGGTGAGGTCGTCGAGCTGGGCGACCTCCTGGTGCTCCGCATCGGGGACCCGGACCGGAGGACGGGCATCAGCCGGCACGGTCACTCCTGCGAGCAGGACGGTGGCGGTGGCGAGGATGAGGAGTCGGCGCATGGCGTCACGCTAGGATCCCGCCCTCCTGCCCGGACATCGGATCGCAGCACATAACCACGAGGCCAACGATGGTTCCTCAGGACACTGCCTTCGCGGCCGCGCGTCCCGCCGTACGGCCGGTGAAGAGGCAGCCGCCGACGAAGGTACCTTCCAGCGAGCGGTAGCCGTGGACGCCGCCGCCACCGAAGCCCGCGACCTCGCCGGCCGCGTAGACGCCGGGGAGCGGAGTGCCGTCGGCGCGCAGCACGCGGGAGTCCAGATCGGTCTGCAGGCCGCCGAGCGACTTGCGGGTCAGGATGTTCAGCCGGACGGCGATCAGCGGGCCGGCCTTCGGGTCGAGGATGCGATGCGGCGACGCGACCCGGATCAGCTTGTCGCCGCGGTAGTTGCGGGCGCCGCGCAGCGCGGTCACCTGCAGGTCCTTGGTGAACGTGTTGGTCAGCTCGCGGTCCCGCGCGACGATCTGCCGCTCCAGGTCGTCGAGGTCGATCAGGTTCTCGCCGGTGAGGTCGTTCATGCCCCGGACCAGGTCCGGAAGGTTGCCGCGGACAACGAAGTCCGCGCCCTTGTCCATGAACGCCTGCACCGGCGGGGTCGCGCCGCCGCGAGCCCGGCCGAGGACGCCCTTGATGTCCTTGTCGGTGAGGTCCGGGTTCTGCTCCTGGCCGGAGAGGGCGAACTCCTTCTCGATGATCTTCTGGGTCAGCACGAACCACGTGTAGTCGTGCCCGGTCCGCATGATGTGTTCGAGGGTGCCGAGCGTGTCGAACCCGGGGAACAGCGGCACCGGCAGTCGCTTGCCGGTGGCATCGAACCAGAGCGACGAGGGGCCGGGCAGGATGCGGATCCCGTGCAGCGGCCAGATCGGGTCCCAGTTCTGGATGCCTTCGGTGTAGTGCCACATCCGGTCCCGGTTCACGTACCGGCCGCCGGCCTTCTCGGTGATCGCGAGCATCCGGCCGTCGACGTGCGCCGGTACCCCGCTGATCATCCGCTTCGGAGGCGTGCCCATCCGCTCCGGCCACTGTTGACGGACCAGGTCGTGATTGCCGCCGATGCCGCCTGACGTGACGATCACCGCCTGCGCCGTCAGTGCGAAGTCGCCGGCCTCGACACGTGAGCTCGCTTCACCACGCCGTACGCCGCTGGGCTCGAGGATCTTGCCCGCGACGCCGTCCACAGCGCCGCCGGTCACGGTCAGCTCGTCGACGCGATGCCGGAACCGGAACTCGACCAGGCCCTTCGCGACCGCCTCCCGGACGCGTCGCTCGAAGGGCGCGACCAGACCCGGGCCGGTGCCCCAGGTGATGTGGAAGCGTGGCACCGAGTTGCCGTGGCCGTCGGCGTTGTACCCGCCGCGCTCGGCCCAACCGACCACCGGGAAGAACCGCACCCCCTGGGCATGCAGCCACGGGCGTTTCTCGCCGGCCGCCCAGTCGACGTACGCCTCGGCCCATTGGCGCGCCCACTTGTCCTCGTCGTCGAGCCGGTCGAACCCGGCCGAGCCGAGCCAGTCCTGCAGCGCGAGCTCGCGGGAGTCCTTGATCCCCATCCGGCGTTGCTCGGGGGAGTCGACGAACAGCAGGCCGCCGAACGACCAGAACGCCTGGCCGCCGAGCGACGCCTCGGGTTCCTGGTCGAGCAGCAGCACCTTCCGGCCCGCGTCGGCCAGTTCGGCGGTCGCGGCCAGCCCGGCCAGTCCCGCCCCGACGACGATCACATCAGCGTCCATGTCGACCATGTATAGCGCACTTGCGAAGATGAGTGCGTGACGATTCTTTCTGCGCAAAACGTCGTACTTCCCGCAGCTTCGCTCGGTCCGGAGAACCCGCTCGCCCCGCTGCGCACGCAGCGCGAGCCGCACCACGTCGAGAACATCGCGGACCTGCCCGCGGACCTCCGCGAGAACATCGAGTACGGGCGTCTGCACAGCCCGCTGCCGTGCCTGAACCAGGACGGCTACGACCGCACGCTGGTGGAGACGCCGCTCCCCGTGCTGGTGCTGGAGAACGACCACGTCCGGGCGACGGTCCTGCCCGGCCTCGGCGGCCGGCTGTACTCGCTCGTGCACAAGGCGACCGGCGAGGAGTTGCTCTACCGCAACCCCGTCTTCCAGCCCGCGAACCTCGCCCTGCGCAACGCCTGGTTCGCCGGCGGGGTCGAGTGGAACGTCGGCAGCACCGGTCACTGGACCGGCACCTGCGCCCCGATGCACGCCGCCCGCGTCGAAGGCCCGGACGGTACCCCGGTGCTGCGCCTGTGGGAACTCGAGCGCACCCGGAACCTCGTCACCCAACTCGACTTCTGGCTCCCGGACGACTCCGAGTTCCTGTACGTCGGCGTGCGCCTGCAGAACCCGTCCGAGACCGAGGTCCCGGCGTACTGGTGGTCGAACATCGCGGTCCCGCAGTCGCCGGACCGGCGGGTGCTCGTCCCGGCGGACCAGGCGTGGCGGTTCGGGTACGGCAGTCGCCTCGACCTGGTCGACGTACCGCTGTATGAGGGCGCTGATCTGACCTATCCGACGCGGCACCCGCGGGCGGTCGACTTCTTCTTCGAGCCGTTGGCCGACGAGGACTCGTGGATCGCGTCGGTCGACGGCGCCGGGGCCGGTCTGGTGCAGGCGTCGACCGAGGGGCTGCAGGGCCGCAAGCTGTTCGTCTGGGGCCAGGGCGACGGCGGCCACCGCTGGCAGGAGTGGCTGTCGCCGGGACTCGAAGGCGACGGGTACGCCGAGATTCAGGCCGGTCTCGCCCGGACGCAGATGGAGCACCTCAAGCTGCCGGCCGGAACGAACTGGCACTGGCTGGAGGCGTACGGCCGGATGTCGGTGGACCCGGCCGCTGCGCACTCCGACGACTGGCGCACGGCCCGTCGCGCAGGCGCCGCCGCGCTGGCTCCGCTGCTCGAGGCGCTGCCTGCCCAGGAGGAGGCGTGGCTCGAGATCGCCGACGCAGTACCGACGGAAAGTCTCGCGGTCGGCTCGGGATGGGGCGCGCTGGAGTTGGCGCGCACGGGTTGGACGGTGTCAGGCGGTACGCCGTTCGCTCCGGACACGATGACGGCGCGTGAGCGGGCGTGGCTGCCGCTGCTCGACGGACGGCTGCCGGCGGAGGACGACGTACCGGATGGGACGTTGGTGGCGTGGCGGGAGTTGCTGGAGGCCGCGGAGGACAACTGGCTGGTCTGGTACCACCGCGGCGTCGCGCGGCACTACGACGGTGATGTCGACGGCGCGATCGCCGCGTGGCGGCAGTCCGGCGACAATGCCTGGGCTCTACGCAACCTCGGTGTAGTCACGGGAGAATCGGTGTACTACGAGCGCGCGGTCGAACTCCGGCCCGATCTGGTGCCGCTGGTGGTGGAGGCGGTCGCGGCCGCGCTCGACTCCGACGTTGCCCGCGCCGAGCGGATGCTGGCGCACGCCCCGGACGATCCCCGGATCCAATTGCTGCAGGTCAGGCACGCATTGGGACCGGAAACCCGGCGCGCGCCCATGAACTGCTGGCGGCCGGGATCCAGCTCGCCACGGTCCGGGAGGGCGCGAATCCGCTCACCGAGTACTGGCTGGCGGCCGAGGAGGCACTTGGCACCCACCGGCCAGTTCCACCGCAGTACCAGTTCGGGATGGGCGGAAACTGACAACTTCAGGTCAACTCTACCCCTAGCAACACCGCTCCACCGGGCTCTACCATGTTCATGTAGAAAAGATTTTGTACTTACCTGGAACCAAGTGGAATCCGGTGGCGTCTCACCGGTGTGCGGCAAGGGCCGCGCAAGGCAGTTTCGACAACGACCGCGTCACTCGCGGGTGGCGCGTCGGGGGTGAGTGCCATGTTGACGATCGTTGTTCTAGGTTTCGGCCTGGTGCTGGTGGTTGCGGCTTTCATCGTGACCGACGTCCTGGCCGGGATCCGGCGGGACCAGCTCCCCACCGGCACGGAAGAGAAGACCGCGGGACGGGTGATCCGGGTGCGTGGCCCGGTCCGCGGCCAACTGCAGAGCGGTGCCCCGGCGGTCTACACCGAGGTCATCGTGGAGTACTACACCCGCCGGGGTGAGGGCCCGTACGAGGTCGCTCGCAAGTTCCCCGTCGGCAGCCGTATCCCGTACGCCAAGGACGATCGGGTGATCGTCGCCTACGACGTCCGCACACCCCGCCGGGCGCGCCTGGCCGGCCGGGTCAGCCACTGGCCGACCCTGGGCCCGTACTCCGCGGCCCCGGCAGCCTGACCGTTCACCTGCTTGAGCCGCTTCCGGCTCAAGCAGGCAGATGTGGGGCGAGCAGGTTGTAGAGCACCGGCCGGCCCTGGTCCAGGACGTACTTCGCCTCGTCCGCCGACAACCGGTCCGCCAGGTGCGCGAGCGCCTCGCCCATCGTGATGCTCAGCGTCACCGCCAGCCGGAAATCCTGTGAGTCACGCGCGCCGAACCGCGCCACCAGCAGCTCCGCGAACTCGCCCGCGTGCTGGTCGTCGAACTCGCCCGGCTTCGCCTCCAGCTCCGGGTCACCGAGGCCACTCAGCACGACCGCCTTGAACCCCGGGTCGGTCCGGTGCATGTCCCGGAAGGTGTCCAGCGTGACGTCGACCGCCCCGCGCCAGCTGGTGACGCCGGCCAGGCGCTCGCTGACCGCTTCGGTGTAGCGGGCCTGGTTCCGGCGCTCGATCGCCTGGATCAGGCTGCGCTTGTCCGGGAAGTAGCGGTACACGCTGCCGACCGCGATCTCGGCCCGCTTCGCGATCCCGCTCGTCGACGCCGCGTCGTACCCGCGTTCGACCACCTCGGCACAGGCCGCGTCCAGGATCCGCTCGACCTGCCGGCTCGCCCGGTCCTGGGTCGGCGTCCGGCGCAGCGGATACGCCCCCGAAGTCACCATTCACTCATTGTCCACGCATCGGGGGGACACCGTTGCCACCCGTATGTGACAGATTGCCGTCAATCACGAGGAGGGGAACTTCGTATGCGCTTCAACAGAACAGCGGTCGCCGGCCTCGCATCGGCAGCACTCGCAGCGTCCGGTGTCGCCGGTACGGCGGTCGCTCGGCACGACTCGCACGCGGCCGGCGACGGCCTGCGGCTGAACCAGATGCAGGTCGTCGGCTCGCACAACTCCTATCACCGGGAGCTCAGCCCGAACGAGCAGAAGGTCCAGCAGCAGCAGAACGCCGGCTCGGTCGACCTGTGGTACTCGCACGCCCCGATCACGCAGCAACTGGAGGACCAGAACGTCCGCTCGCTCGAGCTGGACCTGTTCCCGGACCCGCAGGGCGGGTTGTACACCTACCCGCTGATCCGGAAGCTGACCGGGCAGGGTCCGCTGACCGACCCGGCGATGGCCAAGCCCGGGATCAAGGTCATGCACGTCCCGGACTTCGACTACAACACGAACTGCGCGACGTTCGTGCTGTGCCTGCAGCAGGTGAAGACGTGGTCCGACGCGCACCCGAACCACGTGCCGATCGCGATCAACCTCGAACTCAAGCAGTCCGACCCGCAGGTGGTCGCCGCCGGTGGCGTGCAGGCGCCGCCGTGGGACGCCGCCAACCTGGACAGCGTCGACACCGAGATCCGGTCGGTGTTCGCCGAGAACGAGATCGTGACGCCGGACGACGTCCGCAAGCCCGGTCTGACCCTTGAGCAGTCCGTGCTCACCAACGGCTGGCCGAAGCTGAGCAGCGTCCGCGGCCAGGTGATGTTCTACTTCGACAACGGGGGACCCGGCGAGATCCGTGACACCTACACGGCGGGTAAGCCCAACCTCGAGGGCCGGGCGGTCTTCACCCGCGGTCCCGAGGGTGCGCCGGACGCCGCGGTCACCGAGGTGAACGACCCGCGCGGTGCGAATCAGGCCGAGATCCAGCGGTTGGTGACGAAGGGCTACCTGGTCCGGACCCGGTCGGACGAGCCGATGGCGACGATCCGCGACAAGGACTACACCCGGCTCGGGATCGCCCTGGCCAGTGGCGCGCAGTGGGTGACGACGGACTTCCCGGTCGCCGGGATGGCGGCCCGCTACGACAGCGACTACGTCGCCAAGCTGCCCGGGCACACTCCCGTACGATGCAATCCCGTCACCGCATCCGCGAAGGCGGCCTTGACAGAGGGGTAGACATGTCGGAGCACGTGGTCGATGTGAGCTGGAGCCGTGGTGAGCACGAGTTCACCTACGACACCTACAACCGCGACCACGAGTGGCGCTTCGACGGCGGCATCACGGTGCCGGGCTCGGCGAACCCGAAGTACCTGGGGAACCCGGGCCCGGTCGATCCGGAGGAGGCGTTCGTGGCGGCGCTGTCGTCCTGCCACATGCTCACGTTCCTGGCGATCGCGGCGAAGAAGCGCCTGGTGGTGGAGACGTACGACGACCACGCGGTCGGCGTGATGGCGAAGAACACGGACGGCCGGCTGGCGATCACCGAGGTCACGCTGCACCCGACGATCGTCTGGGCCGGCGACGAGCCGGACGCCGCGACGATCGAGCGGATCCACCACCGGGCCCACCAGGAGTGCTTCATCGCGAACTCGGTGACCACCGAGATCACTGTTGCCGCCGGCAAATGAAAAACCACCCGCCGGGTTGGCCTGAGCCTCGCGCAAGCGGCGTCAGGACAGCCGGCGGGTGGTTTCACGGTGCACGTCTGTGGCGTGCACCTGGTAACGGATCCGGCGGCGCCGCGCACTAGGGCGCCTCTGCGTTTGGTGTGCGACGTCCGCGCGGTCTAGCTCGGTGGGCAAGACCGTTCGGTGCGCCGCCTGGATCCGTTCGTCCGGTCGCGCCGTTACTGCTCGGCGGCGGCGTCGCTCCGGTCGTCAGCGGTCTGGGGTACGTCGACGGCCAGCAGGTCCTCGAGCTGGCGGACCTGCTCGGTGGCCATCGTGCTCATCAGTCGGTGGATCGTCATGCCGGTGAGACGCGGCCGCTCCCGAGGTATGACGGGAATCCGCGATGTGACCTGAGTCACTAACTCTCGTCGAGTCCGTCCAGTCGGAGCGGGACGAGTTTGCGGGCGTCGTCGTACGACGTGCCGGTGAGCTCGAGCAGGTCCACGATCGTGGAGCGGAGCTGGCCGAGCACGACGACCGCGGACAGGCCGGCCGGTAGCGGCATCTCCGCGGTCCGGCGGCCGAGCTCGCCGAGGACACGGCGCGCGGCGACGTCGGCGGCCGGCTCGAACAGGGACTCACCGATCAGCCGGGTCCCGTCGGCGAGCCGTTCGAGCAGCATCGGGTACTCCGACGGCATCTTCTCGTCCCGCCAGACCGACACCGCGCACCGGCGTACCAGGACCCGGATGTTCCGGATCGCGCGGTCCAGCGGTACGACGAGATCCGCGATCTCCTGGACGCGCCCCCGGTGCCGGCGGCGGAACGGGGACAGCCGGACCACCGCGACCCCTTCGTCCGCGGCGCTGCGCAGATCGTCGAGCTGCGACTCACTGGCCCGGGCGCGGCGGAGAGCGTCGGTGAGCGCTTCCTCGTCACGGGAGCGCAGGCCGTCGGCGGTCTCGATCAGGATCTCGGCGAGCTCGTTCAGGACGCCGGCGGCCTGTTGCCGCGGGCGCCTGATGGCGGCCGCCGGGGCGATCGTGGCGGCGGCGAGCGCGACGACGCCGCCGAGCACCGCGTCCAGCCAGCGGCTGAAGCCGGCGCCCGGATCAGGCAGCAGCGTGGTGACGATCGCCGCCTGGACGCCGGCCTGCGTGGTCATCAGCGTGCCGGCCCCCAGGAGGACGGCGACGCTCATCGCGAGCGCGATCACGAAGACGATCTGCGGGATTCCCGTACCGAAGACGCGGACGAACAGGTCACCGACGCCGACCCCGACCGCCACGCCGACCATCACCTCGGCGACCCGGCGCAGGCGCTGGCCGAAGCTGAACCCGAGACAGACCATCGCGGCGACCGGCGCGAAGAACGGTTGCTGGTGACCGACGACGTACCGGCCGATGGCCCAGGCGACCCCGGCGGCGAGCGCGCACTGGGCGATGAAGAACGCCCGGCTGCGCCAGCGCTCGGTCCGGCGGCGGAACGAGGCGCGCGACCGCCGCGCGGCCCGCGGCGCGATGTCGTCGCGCAGCTCCCGCAGCTGGTCCAACGTCAGCCTGACCGGATCCACGCGCCCCATTCTCCGTCGAGCTTGATTCCACCGCTCGCGACGCGCCAAGGTTGGCACATGAGCGAGCGAGCAGGAAGCACAGTGGAGATCTCCGTCATGCCGGAGCCGAGCGCCAGCGAGGTTTCGGCATGACGGAGAACAACCGCGAGGACTACGGCAGCTACAGCGTCGACGACGAGGACCAGTTGCAGGCGGAGGACACCCTGAACGACCGCGGTGTCGACGATCTGCTCGACGAGGGGTACTCGCCGCCGGAGAAGTGGTCCGCGGGTGAAGGTTTCGGGACGACGGCCGACGAGGCGCTGCAGGGGGAGTCGCTGGACCAGCGGGTCGCCCAGGAGGTCCCGGACGTGGACCCGTACGCGGAAGAGGGTGAGGACGTCGGCGGGCCGCAGGTCGGCGCCGAGCGCTCCGGCCGGCTGGTCGCCTCCGACGAGGGCGCGCACAGCGACGACGACAGCGAGCTGTACGCCGAGGACGTCGGCATCGACGGTGCCGCGGCGGGCGCCGAGGAGGCGGCGGTGCACGTCGTCGACGACGAGGACAACTTCGAGCTCGAGGACGACGACGAGGAAGACCTCGAGAGCTACGAGAACGTCGACCTGGGCGACGTCACCGACGCCGAGGACTGAGCGTTCCCGCAGGGGTGCGCCAGGCTCACCCCTGCGGTCTGTACCGCAAGCCGTCCATCAGTAGGTGCACCATCCGGCGGCCGTACGACGGGTCGCGCCCGGGGATCGGCGTGCACAGGTGTGCGATCGCGTTCATCAGGTCGTCGGCGGTGACGTCGGACCGGATCGCGCCGGCGGCCGCGGCCGCGTCCAGGAGTTTCGCGAGCGCCGGGCCCACCTCCTCCCGGAAGTAGCCGGCGAGTCCGTCGAACGCCGGGTCGCCGGAGTGCAGCGCCGGCGCGAGCCCGCGCTTGGTGCCGAGAAACGTCGTGTACTCGTCGATCCAGCGGGTGAGTGCTTCCCCGGGCGGGTACGTCGCGCCGAGGATCGCGCCCTGCTCGGCGATGCTGTCGATCCCCGTCTCCACGACCGCCTTGACCAGGTCCGAGCGCTTCGGGAAGTGCCGGTACAGCGTGCCGACCCCGACGCCGGCCAGGTCGGCGATCTCCTTCGCGGGCGCGTCCACGCTGACCCGGTCGAAGACCACGCGCGCGGCGTCGAGCAGCAGGTCGACGTTCCGGGCGGCGTCCGCGCGCCGTCGGCGGACGGGTTCCTCAGGCATCAAGGCCTCCACTTGCGTAACCGGAAAAGCTTTCCGTATAGTCTGAAGCGGAAAGAGTTTCCACTTAGGTTTATCCTACGGCAGGAGGAAGCCCGATGGAGTACCGCACACTCGGCGGCACCGGGATCAAGGTCAGCCCGTTTGCCCTCGGAACGCTGATGCTCGCCACCTCGGTCGGCAACCCCGACCCGGAGGACTCGGCCCGCATCATCCACAAGGCGCTCGACGCCGGGATCAACTTCATCGACACCGCCGATGCGTACCAGGACTCCGAGGAGATCGTCGGCAAGGCGCTGCGGGGCCGCCGCGAGCACGTCGTGCTGACCACGAAGGTCAGCCGGCCGGTGGGCGACGACCCGAATCAGCAGGGCGCCTCCCGCCGCTGGATCATGACCCAGGTCGAGAACTCGTTGCGTCGCCTGCAGACCGACTACATCGACCTGTACCAGATCCACCGCCCTGACCCGACCACGGATATCGAGGAGACGTTGTCGGCGCTGACGGACCTGATCAGCAGCGGCAAGGTCCGTGCGATCGGCGCGTCCGGGATGCTCGCCTCGGACATGGTCGAGGCGCAGTGGGTGGCGGAGCGCCGAGGTCTGGCGCGGTTCCGTACCGAGCAACCGCCGTACTCGCTGCTGAGCCGCGGGATCGAGCGGGAGGTGCTGCCGGTCGCCCAGCGGTTCGGGATGGGGGTGCTGGTCTGGGGGCCACTCGGCCAGGGAATCCTCACCGGCCGGGTCCGCAAGGGGCAGCCCGTCGATCTGGTCCGCGCGCGCTTCGTCAACCACGTCACCGACGAACACCGCATCGACGTCGTCGAGCAGCTCATCAAGCTGGCCGACGAGGCCGGTATGCCGCTCACGCACCTCGCCATGGCATTCACGATCGCCCACCCCGCGGTCACCAGCGCGATCGCCGGTCCGCGCACCATGGCCCACCTGGACGACCTCCTGGCCGGCGTCGACGTCCGGCTGTCCAACGACCTGCTCGACCGCATCGACGAGCTCGTCCCACCCGGCACCGACGTCGGCACCCTGGATCAGGCCTATCGCTCCCCGGCCGTGACCGACCCCACCCTGCGGCGCCGCCCAGCCGCCTGACCAGCTACCGCCTGGTGACGGTGATCTCGGCGCCGTGGCGGGGGACGAGGGTGACGTTCTTGGCCTGTGGCGGCTCCGGCTTCGGGTGCGGTGCCTGGATGTCGTACTCGGCCAGCGCCGCGCGCAGGATCTCGGTGCCTTCCATCAGCGAGAAGCCGGCTCCGATGCACCGCCGGGCGCCACCACCGAACGGCATCCATGTGCCGGGCGCCGGCGGATCGTCCGACAGGAACCGCTGCGGGCGGAACTCCGTGGGCAGCGGGAAGTGCTCACCGTCCCGATGCACGAGGCCGATCGCCGCCATGATCGTCGTACCGCGGGGCAGGCGGTAGCCGGCGATGTCGGCCGTCTCGGTCAGCCGGCGACCGACCTGGTACACCACCGGGTGCAGCCGCAGTGCCTCCTTGACGATCGCCTCCAGCTCCTCGTCGGCGCCGGCATCCGCCGCGTGCTGCCCGAACTCCAGGTCCGCCGGCCGCCGCGCCAGTTCGTGGAACGCCCAGGCCAGCCCGGTCGCCGTCGTTTCGTGACCCGCCAGCAACAACGTGACCAACTGGTCCCGCAGCTCCTCGTCCGACCAGTTGCCGGCAGCAAGCAGTCGGGACAGTACGTCGTTGCGCCCGGCAAACGTCTCGCGACGCCGGGCGATCTCGTCGGACAGGATCTCGTCGACCTTGCGCTGGGTGTCCAGATACGTCTTCCACGGCCGGACCCGGAGCAGCGCCGGGTAGAAGCCGCCGAGCATGATCACCGGTGACACCGAGACGATCTTGTCCAGCAGCGGGCGCAGGGTGTTCAGCCGGTCGGCGTCGGTGACGCCGAAGATCACCTGCAGAATGATCTCCAGCGTCAGGTTCCGCATCCGCTGGTGCACCTTGAACGGCTCGCCGACCGGCCACTTGGCGACCTCGGCGCGGGCGAGTTCGAGCACCATCGCGGCGTACCCGCGCAGGGCCGCGCCGGAGAACGCCGGCATCAGCTGCTTGCGCATCCGGACATGGTCCTCGTCGTCGAGCAGCAGCAACGAATGTGAGCCCATGATCGGCTCCAGCACCGTGTTGCCCTCACCGGCGTGCATCACCGACGGCGGGCTGCCGAACACCTCGCGGATGTGTTCCGGCCGGCTCAGGACGACGCACACGCGGCTCGACGGCACCAGGCGGATCGTGAACACGTCGCCGTACTTCTCCCGCATCCGGGGGAAGAACGTCCGGCGGTGACTCGCGAACAGCACCGTCTGGGCGAGCGTCGGGAGCTTCGGGCCGGGCGGCAGCGTGCGTGCCGTCTGCCGGTCCAGCGTTCGGGAACCGAGCAAAGGTGTCGGAGCCATGACCGCACGCTACGTCAGCCGGGTGAACACCGGGCATCGCACGCGACAAACGCTGCCTCCCGGGTCATGCGGACAACAGACGAGGACCTCGGACAAGCAATTGCCTGTCCGAGGTCCTCGGGGGGTGTATCAGGAACGCTTGAACCGCAGCGTCAGGATCTGGAACGGCCGGAGCTCGAAGCTCACGCCGTTGTCCGTCAGCTCGCGGTCCGCCAGGTGTCGCTCGAGAAGGTCGACCTCGGTCACCGACGCCGCCTGGAAGGACGGCGTGACGGTGGCGCGGGAACGACCGCCGGACGACTCGTACAGCCGGACGACGACGTCACCCGACTGGTCGTCGGCCAGCTTCAGCGCCTCGACGATCACGTTGTCGTTGTCGACAGCGACGATCGGCTCGACGCCCTGGGCGCCGGTGACGAGGCGCTCCGGCAGGTTGATCCGGTAGCCCTCCTCGATCGCCTCCGGAATCCCGGCGCCGACGACGAGCGCGTGGTTCACCACGTGCACGCCCTGGTCGGTCTGCGGGTCGGGGAAGCGCGGCGCCCGGATCAGCGAGGTGCGGATGGTGGTCGTGGTGCCACCGTCCTCGCGCGCGGTCCGGTTGATGTCGTGGCCGTACGTCGAGTCGTTGACCACGGCCACGCCGTACCCCGGCTCGGCGACGTGCACCCAGCGGTGCGCCGCGATCTCGAACTTCGCCGCGTCCCACGAGGTGTTCTGGTGGGTCGGCCGGAAGATGTGCCCGAACTGCGTCTCGGACGCCGACCGGTCGGCGTGCACGTCGACCGGGTACGCCGCCTTGAGGAACTTCTCGGTCTCGTGCCAGTCCATCTCGGTCTCGATGTCGACCCGCTTGGTGCCCGGGCTGACCCGCAGCGTCTGGGTGACGGTGGACCGGCCGAAGGACCGCTTCACGACCACGGTCGCCTCGCCGTCGGCGGTGCTGAAGTCGACGCTGTCGACCTCGGTGACGTCGCGGACGTTGTTCTTGTAGAACGAGTCGACGTCCCAGGCGTCCCAGTGGTTCGGGGTGTCCACGTGCAGCTGGAGAAGGTTGCCCGCGGCACCTGGCGCGATGACCTCGCGCTGCGCCTCGACGTCGTACAGCGAGGTGATCAGGCCGCGCTCGTCGACGGTGACCCGGATCAGGCCGTTGTCGATCACGCCGTTCTCGACGGTGACCGCCTGGCCGGAGGTGGTCGCGACGCCCGCGCCGAGGCCGGCGACCCCGTTGCGGCCGTGCGGCGCGGCGTTGAAGACGATCTGCTCCGAACCCTCGCCCGCCAGCGCCTGCTGCGCGCGGGAGATGATCGCGTCCAGCTCGTCGGCGATCTTCGCGTAGGTCCGCTCCGCCTCGCGGTGCACCCACGAGATCGAGGAGCCCGGCAGGATGTCGTGGAACTGGTGCAGCAGCGCCACCTTCCACAGCCGGTCCAGGTCCTCGTACGGGTAGGTGTCGAGCTTGCCCGCGACGACCGCCGCGGCGCTCCACAGCTCGGCCTCGCGGAGCAGGTGCTCGGTGCGCCGGTTGCCCTGCTTGGTCTTGGCCTGCGAGGTGTACGTCGCCCGGTGGATCTCCAGGTAGAGCTCACCGGACCAGACCGGTGCGTGCTCGCTGTACTCCTCCTCGGCGGCGCTGAAGAACTCGGTCGGGGACTCGATGGTCACCTTCGGCGAGGACTCCAGGTTCGCCACCCGGCGGGCGGTCGCGACGAACTCGCGGGTGGGGCCGCCACCGCCGTCGCCGTACCCGAACGGGACCAGCGACCGGGTCGCTGCGCCGTTCTCGGCGAAGTTGCGCTGCGCGTGCGCCAGCTCACGACCGGACAGGTCGGAGTTGTAGGTGTCGATCGGCGGGAAGTGGGTGAACACCCGGGTGCCGTCCAGGCCCTCCCACCAGAAGGTGTGGTGCGGGAACCGGTTCTCCTTGTTCCAGGAGATCTTCTGGGTCAGGAACCACTTCGAGCCGGACAGCTTCACCAGCTGCGGCAGCGCGGCGGTGTAGCCGAAGGAGTCCGGCAGCCAGACCTCCTGGGTGTCGATCCCGTACTCGTCCAGGAAGAACTTCTTGCCGTGCACGAACTGCCGGGCCAGCGCCTCGCTGCCGGGCAGGTTGGTGTCGGACTCGACCCACATGCCGCCGACCGGGACGATGGTGCCCTCGGCGACGGCCTTCTTCAGCCGCTCCCAGACCTCCGGGTAGTTGTCCTTCACCCAGGCGTGCTGCTGGGCCTGCGAGAACGCGAAGACCAGCTCCGGGTACTCCTCGGCCAGGGTGGCGACGTTGGACACCGTGCGGGCCACCTTGCGGCGGGTCTCACGCAGCGGCCACAGCCACGCCGAGTCGATGTGCGCGTGCCCGACCGCGGACAGCTGGTGCGCGCTGGCGTGCGCCGGCCGGCTGAGGACGTCGGTCAGCTGCGCGCGGGCGTCCGCGGCGGTGCCGGCCACGTTCTCGTAGTCCAGGACGTCCAGCGCGCGGCTCAGCGCACGGAGGATCTCACGGCGGCGCGGCTCCTGCGGGGAGAGCTCCTTCTGCAGGCCGTCGAGCGACTCGAGGTCCAGGATCAGGTTCCACACCTCGGCGTTGAAGACCGCCAGGTCGGCGCGGGTGAGCTGGTAGATCGGCGTGTCGCCGAGCTTGGCGCCGATGTCGACCTTCGCGTAGGCGTTGTCGAGCGGGATCTCCGGGTTCGCGGCGCCCTCGACGTAGAACTCGATGCGGTCGCCGGCGGAGGCCGCCGTACCGTCCGGGCCGAGGATCGACAGCGGGGCGTAGGTCTGGCGCGGGTGCAGGCCCTTCAGCGGGCGGCCGCCGGTGGTGTGCACCAGGCCTTCCGCGGAGAACCCGGGACCGCCACTGAAGCCGAGGTCGATGACGGCCTCGATCTCCTGCCCTGCCCACTCGGCCGGCACCTGGCCGCTGAACTTGAACCACGCGGTACCCCAGGCCGGACCCCACGGCAGGCCGATCTCGGCCTTCTCGTAGGTCTGGGCAAGGGCCTCGGCGGGGGACACCGGCTCACCAGGTGCGTGCCACACCTCGATGTCCAGCGGGACGGCCGCGCCGTAGATCGCGGGGCGGAGTCGCTCCCGCAGGGCGCGCTTGAGCCGCTCCTCGATGAGTTGACGGTCGTCGTGCACGAAATCAGCCTCCGGAGAAGGATCCTCACGCGGCCGCTACGGCCGCACGGATGACAACGCTGTCACACCGACCCCGCACCCGTCCAGACGCAGTTTCACCACGATCCCGGGCCTTACCTGTGGGTAGCGGTTCGATTGCGGGCTGCCCGCGCGGCTACCCCGAGGACCGGTTGTTGTCTAGGTTGTCCTGCATGGAACGCCCCCGCCTGCTGACTCCTGCCCGGCCGACCGGGATGACGCGCCGCAGCATCCTCGGTCTCGGTGCCGCCGCGGCGTCCGGCCTGCTGCTGCCCGGCTGCTCCCGCGGCCGTGCCGACGAGCCCGCGCCGGCCGCCGCCGGCACGTTCGTGACGGGCAACCCGAACGGCGTCTACGACAAGTTCGGTACGGCGCTGTGCGGGCTGGTGAGCGAAGTCACGGGCGTCGAGCTCAAGCCGGTGGCCAGCAACGGCTCGGTGGACAACCTGGTGAAGGTCGCCACCGGCCGCGCCGACCTCGGCTTCTGTACGTCGGACTCCGCGCTGGCGGCGTACGAGGGCAGCGGCGCGTTCAGCGGCGGAGCGCCGCTGAAGTTCACCGCGCTGGCCCGGGTGTACGACAACTACGTCCATGTCGTGGTCCCGATGGCGTCGAAGGCGAAGAGCCTCGAGGACCTGAACCCGGACCCGGCCGACCCGACCGGCCGGAAGATGGTCGTCAGCGTCGGACCGCTGCACTCCGGGACCCAGATCGTCGCCGACCTGATCCTGGACGCCGCGAAGGTCGACGTGAAGCGGGTGAACATGACGCTGGAACAGTCGGTGGCCGCGCTGATCCCCAAGGAAAACGCCGACCGGGGGACGATCGACGCGTTCATCTGGAGCGGCGGCATCCCGACCGACCCGATCAAGAGTCTGCAGAACTCGATCGGCTTCCGGCTGCTCGACATCGGGACCGTGGCCGAGCAGATCGCGCTGAAGGAGTTCGGCGGGTTCGTGGTGTCGTCGATCCCGCCGTCGCAGTACGGGCTGGCCAGCTCGGTGCCGACGCTGGCGGTGCCGAACTACCTGATCGCGAAGCCGAAGCTGTCGGACTCGTGGGCCTGGTGGACGGTCAACACGCTGTTCCGCCGGCAGAACGACCTGATCAAGAACCACCCGGAAGCCGGCGCGCTGGACCCGCGCTCGGCGATCGCCACGATGCCGGTTCCGCTGCATCCCGCGGCGGAGCGCTGGTACCGCCAGAACCACATCTGAGCGGTCCGGTCGTGAGCGGTCCGCTCTGAGCAGCGGGGCTGCCGGTCAGACGTCGTAGTCCTCGAGCAGCGGGACGCGGACCTCGATCACCAGGCCGCCGCCGATCGGTGGGCGGGCCACCACCCGGCCGCCGACCCGGGCGGCCTCCGAGCGGACGATCGCGAGCCCGAGACCGGTGCCCGGCATCTCCCGGTGGTGTGCGCTGCGCCAGAACCGCTCGCCGACCTTCTTCAGGTCCCGCGAACCGAGTCCCAGACCGTGGTCGCGCACCGACAGCACCACTTCGGTGCCGTCCCGGGTGACCGAGACCTCCACCGGCGGCGCGCCGTACTTGGACGCGTTGTCGAGCAGTACGTCGAGGATGTCGTCGACCTCGAGCTCGGGCGCGACCCCACCCGGGACCATCTCGCCGATGATCAGTTCCAGATCGTCGGCGGCGTACACGGCCTTCCAGCCGACCAGCCGCTCCTTGACCGCCTGGGCGAGGTCCAGCGCCGCTTCGTTGCCCTCGGCATCGGCCGACGGGCGGTCCGAGCCGGCCAGCCGGGACAGCCGCTGGACGATCCGGCCGAGCCGGTCGATGTCGCTGAGCGCGAACCGTGCGGTCGGCGACAGCCGGGACAGGCCCTCGATGTGGATCCGGGCCGAGGTCAGCGGCGTCCGCAGCTGGTGCGACGCGTCCGCGACGAACTCCCGCTCACGCTGCCGGGCCTGGTGCAGGCTGAGCGCCATCGAGTTGAAGCTGTCGCCGAGCCGGCGCAGCTCCGGCGCGCGGCCGTCGGTCGACACGCGGGTGTCGAGGGCGCCGCGGGTGATCTGGTGGGTGGCGTTGTCGAGGTCCTGCAGCGGCCGCAGCACCCAGCGGGTGATCGGCCGGACGATACCGACGATGATCGCGCCGATGCTGATCAGCAGGCCGCCCAGGAGCAGCAGCAGCCCACGCTGCACCTGGTCACGGGCGTTCTCGGTCGGAACCCGCAGTACGGCGGCACCGAGCACGCTGCCGTTGTTGACGACCGGGCGGGAGACGATCATCTCGCCGGAACGCCACGGCCACAGTGCCGGTGGCTCGGGTGGCAGCCGGCCGGCCAGCGTGCTGTGCAGGGCCGCCGCGATGTCCTCCTCCTTCACGTCGACACCGGACACCGAGGTGGCGATGACGCGGGAATCGACGTCGACGACGAACACCGGAGTGTCGTACAGCTCCTGGTACCGGACCGCGAGCTCCCGCAGGTTGGCGATGTCGCCGGTCTGCAACGGGGACTCCGCCATCGTGGCGAACCAGTCCGCGTCGTTGCTCCGGGACAGGAAGAGCGTGCGCGACGTCGAGGTGGCGATGAAGTTCGCCAACGGGATCACGGCGACGATCGCCAGCGCGACGACCATCGGGACGAGGGACTGCAGTAGTCGACGGCGCAACGGTCAGTCCGAACCGAGGCGGTAGCCGACGCCGCGGATGGTCTGGACCAGCTCGGGGCGGCCGAGCTTGGCGCGCAGGCTGGCCACGTGCACGTCCATGGTGCGCGAGGACGCCTCGAAGACCGACTGCCACGCGTACAGCGCGACCTGTTCACGGGGGACCACCCGGCCGTGGTGGGCGGCCAGCACAGCGAGCACGTCGAACTCCTTGCGGGTCAGGCTGATGGGCTTGTCCGCCACCTGGACCGTCCGGGCCTCGATGTCGACGGTCAGGTCGCCGACAGTCACCCGGGGGCGGGGTTGGAGGAGACCGGTACGACGAAGTACAGCATCGATGCGGGCCAGCAGCTCGGAAATCGCGAACGGTTTCACCACGTAGTCGTCGGCACCGCTGCGTAGCCCGCGCACCCGGTCCGCGGCCTCGCCGCGCGCCGTCACCGCGATCACGGGGACGTCGGACACCGTGCGGATCTGCCGGCACACGTTGATGCCGTCCCCGTCCGGCAACCCGAGGTCCAGCAGGACCAGGTCGCCAGGATCCGCCGCCAGGGCGTCCGCGGCCGTCCGGACGTGCGTCACCATCAGGCCGTAGCGCCGCAAGGCGGGTATCAGGGCATTGGCGATATCGAGATCGTCCTCGACCAGCAGAATCCGGACCGCGCCACTCATGCGGTGATCGTAGGCCAGGTCACGACCAGATGTGTCAGATCTTGGTAAAGACGTAATCACACGACTCCACCCAGTGTTCGGCAACATTAGCCTTCCGGACACAGGAGGGAACCGCTGGATGACTGTCGGTGTTGGTAGCGGGGGTGGTGCAGCCGCGCCCTCCGAGGCGGAACTGGCCGAGTACGAGCAGGAACGCCCGGCTCGGCGGCTTCGCCCTGCCCTGGACCTGGTGATTTCGGTCTGGTGCGCAATCATCAGCGTCGGCGTGCTGGTGCAGGTGTTTTTCCCTCTACCACAAGGCACCCAGTTCTACCTGGTGATCTTTCTCGCAGCGGTTCTGCCGATCACGCTGCTGTGTTACCGCGGATTTCCGGGTCGCAGGCGCGCGCATGACGACCCAGGGATCCTCGACTGGGTCCTCGCCGCGCTCGCGCTGGCGGTGTGCCTCTACCCACTGTTCGACTTCGACGGCTTTCTCGAACGCCGGCAGGCGCCCACCACGCTGGACGTGGTGGCGGGCGCGATTCTGCTCGTCCTGTTGCTCGAGGCGTGCCGTCGTACCACCGGCTGGGTGCTGCCGGTGTTCAGCCTGGTGTTCATCGCGTACGCGTACTACGGCGGCTACCTGCCCTACACCTGGTCGCTGGCCCATCAGGGGTTCAACTTCGACGCGATCATCGCCCAGTTCACGATGGGTACGGCGGGGTTCTACGGGACACCGTTGAGCGTCGCGGCGTCGTACATCGTCCTGTTCACCATCTACGGCGCGGTGCTCGACTACTCCGGCGCCGGCAAGTTCTTCATCGAGCTGTCGTTCGCGGCCTTCAAACGCAGTCGTACGGCGCCCGGCCGGACGGTCACGCTGGCGGGCTTCCTGCTCGGCAGCGTCTCGGGCTCGGGTACGGCGACCGCCGTGTCGCTCGGCACCGTGTCGTGGCCGATCCTGCGCCGGGCCGGCTATCCGCCCGAACCGGCAGGCGGAATGCTGGCTGCCTCCGGGATCGGAGCGATTCTGTCGCCGCCGACGCTCGGTGCGGCCGCGTTCATCATCGCGGAGTTCCTGCAGGTGTCGTACCTGAAGGTGCTCGGGTTCGCGGTGATCCCGACGATCCTCTACTACCTGGGGATCCTGCTCGCGATCGAGATCGACGCCCGCAAACACGGCACGACATCGGCGGAGACCTCGCAGCAGTCCGCGTGGCGGTTGCTCGTGCGGTTCGGGTACCACTTCCTCTCGCTGTTCGTGATCATCGCGTTCATGGCGGTCGACGTACCGCCGTTCAAGGCCGTGGTCTACGCGGTGATCATCCAGTTCGGGCTGTCGTTCCTGGACAAGGAGCACCGGCTGACCGGCCGGCCGCTGTTCAAAGCGCTTGCCCAGGGCACCCGTTCGGTGCTGCCGGTGGCCGCGACCTGCGCGACCGCGGGCGTGATCGTCGCGGTCACCACGCAGACCGGGCTCGGGCTGAACCTCGCCGAGATCATCGTGAACGCGGCCAAGGGGCTGACCGACAACCACACGGTGGTGCTGATCCTGACCGTGGTGCTGTCCGGGCTCGCGGTCCTGATCCTCGGTCTCGCGGTGCCGGTGACCGCGTCGTTCATCATCGCCGCGGTGATCATCTCGCCGGCGCTGGTGAATCTCGGCGTGACGCAGCCCGAGGCGTACATGTTCATCTTCTACTACGCCGTACTGTCCGAGGTGTCGCCGCCGACCGCGCTGGCGGCGGTCGCGACCGCCGCGATCACCGGCGGCAAGGTGATGCCGACGATGTGGCAGGCGTGGAAGTACACACTGCCGGCGTTCCTGGTGCCGTTCGCGTTCGTGCTCACCGACAACGGCGCGCACCTGCTCGGTCAGGGATCGTTCGTCGGGATGGTGTGGACGACGCTGGTGTCGATGCTGGCCGTCGCCGCGCTCGCCGTCGTGACCGGCGGCTGGGTCTTCGTCCGGGCGACCTGGGTCGAGCGGGCGGTCTGCGTACCAGCCGCCGCGCTGCTGCTCTACCTCGCGCCCGTAACCATCACCGCCGGAATCTGTTTGCTACTTGTCGCCGTCGCCATCAACCTGGTCCGGCGGCAACGCCAGACCGTTGCCGAGGAAGGAACCGCTGGATGAGATTCCGTCGCCTCCCCACCGCCGCGGTGGCGCTCGTGACCGTCGCCGCTCTGACCGCCTGTGGTGGTCAGCGCCAACCGTCCGGATCCGGATCGGCCTCCGGCGGCCGGTTGACGATCGCGACCGGCAACACCACCGGCGTGTATTACCAGCTCGGCGGTGCGCTGGCCTCGGTGATCTCGCAGAAGGTGTCCGGGTACCGCGCGACGGCCAGCGAGACCGGTGCCTCGGTGCAGAACATCCAGGGCCTGGTCGCGGGGAACTACGACATCGCGTTCTCGCTCGGCGACTCGGCCTCGGACGCGGTCAAGGGCGAGAACAGCTTCACGTCGAAGCAGGACGTGGTCGCGCTGACCCGGCTGTACAACAACTACACGCAGGTCGCGGTCCGGACCTCTGCCGGGATCAACTCGATCGCTGACCTGAAAGGCAAACGGGTCTCGACCGGTTCGCCGAACTCCGGTACCGAGGTGATCGCGCACCGGCTGCTCCAGTCGGCGGGGCTGGACCCGGCGAAGGACGTGACCGCGCAGCGCCTCGGGCTGCCGGAGTCGGTGGACGCGATGAAGTCCGGCTCGATCGATGCACTGGTCTGGTCCGGCGGGCTGCCGACCGGCGGCATCACCGACCTGGTCACCAGCATGGGCAAAGGGGTGAAGCTCCTGCCGCTCACGGACCTGCTGCCGAAGATGCAGGAGAAGTACGGCACGATCTACGCGCAGGCGCCGATCCCCGCGGCGACGTACAAGCAGCCGGCCGATGTCGCGACGATCGTGGTGCCGAACGTGCTGCTGGTCCGCAAGGACATGAAGGACGACCTGGCCGAGCAACTGACGAAGGCCATCTACGACAACAAGGACGCGCTCGTCACCGTCAACGCGGCCGCGAAGGGCATCACGCTGGAGAACGCTGACAAGACCGATCCGGTGCCGTTGCACCCGGGCGCGAAGAAGGCGATCGACGGCTTGCGCTGATGATCCACGGGATTAGGCCGTGGGTACCGGATAATCGGGCCACTGGCACGAGTTTCTCGGACCGTCCTCTTCCGCACACCAGGCGCAGCGGGGGAGGACGAAGGGCCCCGTCTCCGCACACCAGGCGCAGCGGCGGCGGGACCCGCGCCGGCCCCACAACCAGGCGCAGTGAGAGCCGGCAGAACAGGCCCGGTCCCGGCGGAGGCATCCGCCGGGACCGGGTCCACGCCCAGTGTCCTGACCACCGAAATCACTCGCCGCACCTCCGACTCAGGACACTAGTGCGGTTCTTCCTCGCGGGGCATCGGCGTGCCGTACAGGTAGTGGGAGAGTGCGGAGTCGCGCTTCGGGTGGGCGTGGTACTTGATCGGTACGACGCGTCCTTCGGCGCTGTCCCAGGCGTTGTCGGCCATCCGCCACATCCGGTGCGCGACCCGGCCGGCCATGCCGGTGTGCGGGGAGGACGGGTGCGCTCGGGTCGGCGCGAGCTCCTCGGCCTCGAGCAGGTCCTCGGTCAGCGTGTTCAGGTGGGCGCCGTCGAGCTGGTCGGAGATGTCCCGGCTGTACGTCGCCTCCATCGTCTCGTGCTCGGCGAGCAGTTTGTCGATGCGCTGCCACAGGTCGGCGTGGTGGAGATGCAGGAACCTGCTGTCGCCGTACTGCCGTCCCTTGAGGTAGCGCAGCAGGCGCTCCAGTTCCTTGGCGTTGACGACGTACCTGCTGACCAGGAACTCGCCGTCGGGGAGGCGCCGGACGTGGGGGAGGAGCACGTCTTCAGCGGCGGCCAGGTGCTGCGCGGCGATGGCGTAGAACCAGTCGGTCTGGTGCCGCTGCTCGGGATGCGCGGCATCCGGATGATGAGCCGGGCCGGCCAGCTCCCGGATCCGGGCATGTTCGTAGGTCAAGGCCAGTTCGAGCGTCGAAGCGGTCATGACAACCACCTCCAAGGGTTATTCCCAGCGTGTGCCCATCCTGGCCGGACCGCAACCGCCCCACCCCGCTCTGTAATCCTCCGGTCATATCCGGCAGACGCGAAAGCGCCCGCCACCTGCCGTGGCGGGCGCTTCTGCGGACTGCGGGTCAGGCGTCCGAGCTCTTCTTCCAGAGGTTGATGCCGGCCTCGACCGCGTCGGCGTCGATGGCCTCCAGCTCCTCCTCGGAGAACTTCAGGTTGCGGACCGCGGCCAGGTTGTCCTCGAGCTGCGCGACGCTGGAGGCGCCGATCAGCGCGCTGGTCACGCGGTCGTCGCGCAGCGTCCAGGCGAGCGCGAGCTGCGCGACGGACTGGCCGCGCTGCTTCGCGATCTCGGCCAGCGCGCGGACGTGCTTGAGGGTGTCCTCGGTCAGCGAGTCCGGGTTCAGCGACTTGCCCTGCGCGGCCCGCGAGTCGGCCGGGATGCCGTCCAGGTACCGGTTGGTGAGCACGCCCTGCGCCAGCGGCGAGAACGCGATCACGCCGACGCCGAGGTCACCGACGGCGTCCAGCAGGTCCTCCTCGATCCACCGGTTCAGCATCGAGTACGACGGCTGGTGGATGAGCAGCGGCGTACCCATCTCCTGCAGGATCCGCGCGGCCTCGCGGGTCCGATCGGCGGAGTACGACGAGATGCCGGCGTACAGCGCCTTGCCCGAGCGGACCGCGGTGTCGAGCGCACCCATCGTCTCCTCGAGCGGGGTGTCGGGGTCGAACCGGTGCGAGTAGAAGATGTCGACGTAGTCCAGGCCCATCCGGCTCAGCGACTGGTCGAGCGAGGCGAGCACGTACTTCCGCGAGCCGCCGCCCTGACCGTACGGTCCCGGCCACATGTCGTACCCGGCCTTGCTGGAGATGATCAGCTCGTCCCGGTACGGCTTGAAGTCGCGCGCGAAGTGCGTCCCGAAGTTCGTCTCGGCCGATCCGTACGGCGGGCCGTAGTTGTTCGCCAGGTCGAAGTGCGTGACGCCGAGGTCGAACGCCCGCCGCAGGATGTCGCGCTGCGTGCCGAACGGCTTGTCGTCGCCGAAGTTGTGCCACAGCCCGAGCGAGATCGCCGGCAGTTTCAGCCCGCTCCGCCCGGTCCGCCGGTAGCTCATCTGGTCGTCGTACCGGTTCTCAGCCGCCACATAATCAGTCACGGAACCCCAGTCTGCCCCATGTCACAACAAGTGCAAACCCCCTTGTTTTCCAGCAGAAACCCCAGCACTGACAGCAAGAACCCGACCTTCTTGATCTCCGGCTCCGCCGTACCCGGCGGGACCTAGGCGCTGACGCCTCCTTGATCCAGCGGTTCGGCTGTGTGCGGGCGATGGACGTGTTGGTGCCTTCTTGATTCCCCGGTTTCGCTACGTGAGGTCGGACCAGGGTGCCGGCGGGTCGGTGGTGAAGAAGCGCAGGATGCTGAGTAGTCGGCTGGCGGGCGGGGCCGTCCAATGGCGCTGACCGGGCCACGGGGCGGCAGGGATCTTCCCGATCGCCCAGGCGAGGTGGAACCAGAGCACGGCAGCACACAGCTGCTCCTCGGACTCGCGTGACCCTGCGTGCCCGACGTACTCCGGGACGAGGCCGGCGACCTGGAGCAGCGGCAGCTTGGCGAACTCCATCGCGCGCGGCGCCCACGCGGCATCACCCCAGTCGATCAGCGCGCGGAGCTCGTTCTCCGGGCCGGCGAGAAGGTTGTGCGCGGCAACGTCCCCGTGGATCAGCACCTTCGGTTCGCCGTCGTCGACCCGCTCCGCGAGCCGCGTGAACCAACCGCTCAGCCACTCCGCCGTCCCCACGTCCACGTACCCACGCGTGGCCAACTCGTCGACCGTCCCCCACGGATCCCCCCAACCGTCCTCCGGCACCCCCCAAACCTCGGTCGCGGAGTGCGGCGCGGCGCCGGGGGTGTGCCGTGATGGGCGTGCGCCGTTCGCTGCGGGGTCGCGCTTGATCTGGTGTAACCGGGCTAGTTGCTCCGCCAGTCCGGTGGGTACGTCGGCCGGCTCGCTGCCGTGGACGCGCTCCATCACCGCGTACGGCGAGTCGACGAGTCGCCCGCTGGCGTCGTACTCGACGATCGCCGGGGTCAGCACCCCGACGGACCGGGCCGCCGGCACGACACGGGTCTCCTTCAGGAGATCGTCCTCGTACCCAGGCCGCGACACCCGCAGGAACAGCTCCTCGCCGAGCACGAACCCGCGGTTGGCGACCCCGCCCGCGACCTCGTGCACCTGCCCCGGATCGACGCCGTGCCGCCGGGCGACAGCGATCACCCGGTCCAGGAAGTCGTGCCGCTCGCCCAAGCCATCTCTCCGTCGAAAGCAGGAAGTGCCGGCCGGATCCGCGAGGCGGCCGGCGACGGCGTCCCCCGAGTTTGATGTACTGCGGGCGTGCGTGTCGATGTGGATCCGGAGAGCGTCGGGCGGCGCGAGTTCTACGCGTTGCTGAATTCGGTGGTCGTGCCGCGACCGATCGCGTGGGTGTCGAGCCGATCGGCCGCCGGCGTGCTGAACCTCGCGCCGCACTCGTTCTTCACCGTGGCCAGCGTGCAGCCGCCGATGGTGCAGTTCACCTCGGTCGGACGCAAGGACAGTCTGAACAACGTCGAGGCGACCGGCGAGTTCGTGGTGAACTTCGCCGCGGAGCCGCTCTACGAGCAGGTGAACGCCTCCGGGACGAACTTCCCGCCGGAGGTCTCGGAGTTCGCGGCGATCGGCGTCACCACCGAGCCGTCCCGAACCGTCGCCGTACCGCGGGTCGCGGAGTCGCCGGTGGCGATCGAGTGCACGCTGCACACCACGATCGAGCTCGGCGACTGCACCCTCGTGATCGGGCAGGTCCGGCACATCGCCGTCGACGCCGCGGTCCTGGACGGCGACCACCCGGAGGTACGCCGGCTCCGCCCGCTCGCCCGGCTGGGCAAGGACGAGTGGACGACGCTCGGCGAGGTCCGCTCGATCTCCCGCATCCGCTACTCCGACTGGCCCGGTCACTTCACACCTCCCGAATAGTTGCTCACAGCACCTGTCCGCACCTGTCCGCACCAGCCCTCACGCCTCATCACCGGGCCGCCTCTCGATGGGCAAGCACCTTCGTGAGGGACTCGAGCTCGCCGGACAGCCGCAACGGCGCATGGCCGAGGGACACCGTCGTCGCCGGATGCCAGCTGAAGCCGGGGGGCACCAGGTAGACCTCCGGCGACAACGGGCCCGGGTCGCGGGCGTGGCAGCGGGCCGCGACGTTGAGCAGCAGACCGAGCGCCGGGATGACCGACAGATCTTCGATCACGTGCAGCAGCAACGTGTCCCGGGCTGGGACCGCGGCGAGCACGCCGTACGGCGTGTGCTCCACGTGTAGCGAGTCGCGAAGCACGGTGTCGAGCACGAGGGCACGAGAGGCGGCGAAGGCCGACCCGGAGACGAAGGTGAGCCGGAGATCGTCGTGGTCGACGGACTCCACATGGTCCTCGAGGCGGCGGAGATTCGCCATTCCGAAGCGCTCGGCATCCGACCAGGTGAGCCCCAGATCGGCGGGCTCGAGGAACATGGTCACGATGCCGTCCACGGCCGTGGACGGAACGGAGAGCAGGCCCGGTAGGAAGTCGGGACGGTCCGCCGTCCAGTCGGGCGGCAACGACTCGCGGGGCACGAGACGTTGGATCAGCTCTCGCTCGGGATCGGCCGGTGGTGGCACCGGTCCTTCGGCGATCTGTTCCATGAGGTGACCGAAATGCTCCGCGATCAGCTCCGGCCAGCGGTCCTCGCCGAACCTGGACAGGATGCGGGCCAGATTGCTCAGCCCGAGCACCGGCCCGCTTTCGGATGGATCGCGCGGCACCAGCGACGCACCGCCCCGGTAGGTGACGGCGAGCCCGAGGTCGGCGGCCGTGGCCAGCGCGAGGTGCACGAGCCGCGCCGCCTGGCGCCGGGACAGTGGTGTGAACTTCGGATCGGAGTGGCCGGAATTGTTGCCTTGGGCATGTTCGGTGGGGACGTCGAGGGTCATCGCGGGCCTCCCTGATCGGCAGCGGCTGCAGAAGTCGGCAGAGAAGGTACGAGGATCGGCCGCCGCCGGACGCCCGAATCCGAACCTGTGGACAACGTCGCCGGGATACGCTGCGCACCTTGCCCCCGACAGGCCCACCGCCGAAGGAGCCCCGCATGTCCAGCAGTCCGTCGTCGCGGCCGACCTCCGAGACCCGGCTCTCGCTGTCGCACATCACCGCGCAGAACGAGACGAACCTGCTCGGCACCGTGCACGGCGGTGTGATCATGACGCTGGTCGACTCGGTGGCGGGCGTGGTCGCGGCGCGGCACTCCGGCGGTCCCGCGGTCACGGCGTCGATGGACGAGATGGTGTTCCTGGTCCCGGTGCGGGTCGGTGACGTCGTGCACTTCAGCGGACAGGTGAACTGGACCGGTCGCAGTTCGATGGAGGTCGGCGTACGGATCACCGCTGATCGGTGGGATGCGGTGGGTCCGCAGGTGCATGTCGCGTCGGCGTACCTGGTGTTCGTGGCGGTCGACGAGGAGGGCAAGCCGCGCGAGGTGCCGCAGGTCGTTCCGGTGACGGACGAGGACCGGCGGCGGCTGCGCGAGGCCGAGATCCGGCGGAGTCACCGCCTGGCCCGGCGCGCCGCGATCATCGCCTCCCGCGAGGAGACAGCACCTATCGAGGACGCCGGGTAAAGGTCGTCGGGTACGCCCGGCGAAATCTGTCGGCTAGGCCCGCGGCCAGCTGGCCAGCAGATCGGCGGCCGCCCGCGCGGCCACCTCGGGTGCGTCGGGCATCGCCGCCACCCGGTAACTCACCAGTGCTCCTTCGTGCAGCAGGAGCAACCGATCGGCCAGCTCCCGCGGATCCGCGAGCCCAGCTGCCGCGGCCTGCGCCTCGAACTCGGACCGCATCCACTGCTTCTGCCCCACGATCACCGGCATCGCCGGATGGTCCGGCGCCGCCAGCTCCACACTCGCGTTGATGAACCCGCACCCGTTCCGCGATCCGGCCAGCCAGTCCGTCAGCGCCGCGAACAACGCCAGGATCACCGCTTCCGGCGTCGCGGGCCGGCGGGCAGCGAGCTGCTCGTCGAGGAACTCGTGCCAGACCCGGTTCCGCTCCTCGAGGTACGCCGCGATCAGGCGGTCCTTCGAGCCGAACCGGTCGTACAGCGTCTTCTTCGTCACGTCGGCGGCTGCGGCGATCGCATCGACGCCGACGGTCCGGATCCCCTGTTCGTAGAACAGCGTCGACGCGGCGGTCAGGATGCGCTCGCCGGCCGGGGTCAGCCGCGGCGCAGCGGCTACCTCGCGGTCAACGATCAGTCTCATCTGCTGGTCGAGCATACTGACAGTATACCGACCGGTGTGGTTACTGTCGCTGTCATGACCAAACAGCAGGCGCTCGCCTTGGCCGCCGGTGCCGGTTTCGTCGTGTTCTGGAGCTGCGGCTTCATCGGTGCACGGTGGGGCACGGAGTACACCTCCGCCTTCGACCTGCTCGCCTGGCGGTTCCTCGTCGCAGGGGCGCTCGGGGTCGTGATCCTGGCGATCCGCCGGCCGCGGATCTCGCGCCGGGACCTCGTGTCGCAGGCGTGGATGGCATTCCTTACGCAGTTCGTCTACCTCGGCCTGATCTTCACCGGCATCGACCACGGCATCACGGCGGGAGCTACCGCGTTGATCGGATCGCTGCAGCCGCTGCTGATCGCGACCGTCGCCGGCCCGTTGCTGGGGGAGCGGGTCAGCCGGCGTCAGTGGTTCGGACTGGTGATCGGACTCACCGGCGTCGGCCTGGTCGTCGCCGACGACCTGAGCACGGGCCATGGTTCGCCCTTGCTGTTCCTGGTCCCGATCGGCGGTCTGCTCGGCCTCGTGGCCGGTACGTGCCTGGATCGTCATCGCAAGCCGAGTACGAACTCTCTGGACGCACTCGCCCTCCAGAGCCTGGTCTCCGCCGTCCTCTTCACCGCGCTGGCCGCTGCTACCGGCCAAATGACCGTGCCCGACCAGCCGGGCTTCTACGGAGCCGTGCTCTGGCTGGTGCTGCTGGCGACCGGCGGCGGCTGGGGTCTGTACCTCGTGAACCTCAAGCTGTCCGGTGCGACCCGGATCAGCGCATTGCTCTACCTGGTCCCGCCGACCACGATGGTGTTCGCGTTCCTGCTTTTCGGCGAGACGATCGGTGCGCTGGCCGTCGTCGGCATGCTGGTCTGCGCCGCCGCCGTACTGCTGATCCGGCTCGGTGAACAAGTACGCTGCGGGGATGGCGGAACCCCGGTGGCTGAACCAGACAGAAGCGCAGGCGTGGCGTGCGTACATCGCGGCGCAGCGAGTGGTGAGCGGCCGGATCGAGCAGCAGCTGCAACGCGACGCCGGCATTCCGCACACGTACTACGAGATCCTCGTCCGGCTGTCCGAGGCGCCCGACAACCGGCTGCGGATGAGTGAGCTCGCGGTCGCCACGCTCGGCTCCCGCAGCCGCCTCTCGCACGCGGTCAACCGGCTCGAGCAGAACGGCTGGGTCAAGCGCGAGGGTATCGAGTCCGACCGCCGCGGCCAGGTCGCGATCCTCACCGAACTCGGCCGGCAGAAGCTGATCGACACCGCCCCCGGCCACGTCGAGGAGGTCCGCAACTCGATCTTCGACGCCCTCACCCCGGAACAGGTCGAGCAGTTGTACGACGTCTGCGCCACGCTGGCCCGCCACTCCGGGGACACCGTCGACCGAGCGGCCTGGGAGCGGAACTGAAATGAGGCGCCCGGTCGCGCTCCTCGCGCTGACTGCCCTCGCCGTGGCCGGCTGTGGCGGCAACGACGCACCGACCGCGGGACCGGCCACTGTCCCGTCGTCGACGGCCCCGGCAACCGAGGAATCCAGTCCGCCCACCGACAGTGCCACCCCGCTCGAGACGGCGACCGCCAAGCCGTCACCGACGAAACAGCCGACCAAGGCACCGAGCTGTGTCGACCAGAAACTCCAAGCACTGACTCTGCGCGAGCAGGCCGCTCAGTTGATCATGACCGGCGTCGACGCGAGCGGCATGAGCTCCGCCCAGCGGACCGTCGTACGGCAGCAGAAGCCCGGCAGTGTCTTCCTGGTCGGCCGCAGCGGCAGCCTGTCGCACACGCGATCGGCGACGGCCGCGATGACGACTGCGGCCACGGTGAAGGGGGTCCGCCCGCTGATCGCGGCGGACCAGGAGGGTGGCCAGATCCAGCGACTGAAGGGTCCCGGTTTCGACCGGATCCCCGCGGCCACCGTGCAGGGCACCTGGTCGAGTTCCGAACTCACCGCGCAGGCGCAGGACTGGGGCAGCCAGCTCAAGCAGGCCGGCGTCACCGTCGACCTCGCGCCGGTCGCGGACGTCGTACCGAGCTCGTTGAAGTCGCAGAACGCGCCGATCGGCGAGCTGGACCGTGAGTACGGCAGTACGCCGCAGATCGCCGGGCGCGGCGTGCGGGCTTTCGTCCAGGGCATGCGCCAGGCGGGCGTGGCGACCTCGGTGAAGCACTTCCCGGGGCTCGGGCGGGTGCGCGGCAACACCGACTTCGCGGCGGGGGTCGTGGACAACGTCACGGTCCGCGACGACGCCGATCTGCAGCCGTTCGCGGACGGCATCGCGGCCGGTACGTCGATGGTGATGATCTCGACCGTGACGTACACCAAGATCGATCCGGACAACCGCGCGGTGTTCTCGCCGACCGTCATCCAGGGCATGGTCCGCGGCGACCTCGGCTGGCGTGGCGTCGTGATCACCGACGACGTGGGCGCCGCCGCCGAGGTCGCGGCGGTCCCGGCCGGCGACCGTGCGACCCGGTTCGTCGCGGCCGGCGGCGACATCGTCATCAACGCCAAGGCGGGGCTGACCGCGACCATGGTGAACGCCCTGGTCGCGAAGGCCGGGGAGGACAAGTCGTTCGCGGCGAAGCTGACGGGTAGCGTGCGGCGTGTGCTGACCCTCAAACAGGATCATGGCCTGGTGAGCTGCGGATGACCGACGCGGAGCAGGACCAGGAACAGGAGCCGGACTACCGCTTCACCCTGGCGAACGAGCGCACGTACCTGGCGTACCTGCGGACCTCTCTCGCCTGCTACGCCGGTGGCCTGTCCGCGGTGCAGTTCCTCGACCTGGGGCCGGACCGTTGGCCGGCACGGGTCATCGGTGTCATTCTGGTCTGTGCCGGTATCGTGACCACCGGCGGGGCGTTCCGCCGCTGGCAGCAGAACCTGATCGCGATCCGCCGCGGCGGCGCGCTGCCGGTGACCCGGCTGCCGTTGATGCTGGGGGCAACGATCGCGATCGTGGGCCTGGTCGGCCTGCTGTTCTCCCTCTGGCGCTGACTGTGGCGATGAGCACACCGGATCCCGGCCGGCAGCCCGAGCGGACGCTGCTCGCGTGGCGCCGTACCGCACTCGGACTGATCGCCAACGGAGCCTTGCTGCTTGCCTCCGGCCACGGCTCGTCCGACGTCCGGACCGGCCTCGGAATCGTCGTCCTGGTGCTCTCTTTGGGCTGCTGGACGGCGGTCAGCGCCGTCTATCGGCGGACCAAAGGAGGGGCGATCCATGCCCTCGGCCATCAGCACGTACTCCGGGTCGCGGCCGGTCTGGTGCTCGTCGTCGGCCTCTTCGACCTGTACGCCGTCATCACCCGCTGAAACTGATCGGTTACCCGTTGTGGGCCGCCTGACTGGCAAGTTCACCACGACGCGCTAGGTTGACCTGGGCTGATGCCACGTCAACCGCATGTTCCCCCTAGCATGTTCACGGTTTGTCCCTCGTTCATCCGGAGCTTGAAGTGCCGTTACGTCTGCGTCCGAACGACCCGACGTTCTACGACCTTTTCACCGAGTCCGCCAACCACCTCGTGGACGGATCCCGGATCTTGGCGGAACTGCTCGGCAGTACGGCGGGAACAGGTCTGTCCTCGAGCCATCAGATCGCCGCCCAGATGAAGGACGCCGAGCACGCGGCCGACGAGACCACGCACTCGATCATCCGCCGGGTCAACTCGACGTTCGTCACGCCGTTCGACCGCGAGGACATCTACCGGCTGGCGTCCGACCTCGACGACGTCATGGACTTCATGGAGGAGGCGGTCGACACCGTCCACCTCTTCAACCTGGAGAAGCTGCCGGAGGAGATCGCCGAGCAGATCGAAGTACTCCAGCGGGCCGCCCAGCTGACCGCGGAGACGATGCCGCGGCTGCGGACCATGAAGGACCTGGCCGAGTACTGGATCGAGATCAACCGGCTGGAGAACACCGGTGACGCGGTCCACCGGCGGCTGATCGCCAAACTGTTCAGCGGCGAGTACGACGCGCTGACCGTGATGAAGCTGAAGACCGTGGTCGACCTGCTGGAGGCCGCGATCGACGCCTTCGAGCACGTCGCCAACACGGTCGAGCAGATCGCCGTCAAGGAGTCCTGAGCGTGGAGCTCGCGCTCGTCATCGCCGTCGTCGTGATCGCCCTCGGCTTCGACTACACCAACGGCTTCCACGACGCCGCCAACGCGATCGCCACCTCGGTGTCGACGCGCGCGCTGACGCCGCGGGTGGCGCTGGGGATGGCCGCGGTGATGAACTTCCTCGGCGCCTTCCTCGGCACCGAGGTGGCCGAGACGGTCGGCAAGGGCATCATCGAGACCCCCTCGGGCCAGCACGGCCTGGTGGTCGTGATCGCGGCCCTGGTCGGCGCCATCACCTGGAACCTGATCACCTGGTACTTCGGCCTGCCCAGCTCCTCGTCGCACGCGCTGATCGGCGGCCTGGTCGGCGCCGGCCTCGCCTCGGCGAGCACCGTGCTGTGGTCCGGCATCGTCGACAAGGTCGTCATCCCGATGGTGCTGTCGCCCGCGGTCGGGTTCGCCGGCGCCTTCCTGCTGATGACCGCGATCCTCTGGCTCTTCCGCAACCGCAACCCCGGCAAGACGACGCGCGGGTTCCGGCTCTCGCAGTCGCTGTCGGCGGCCGCGATGGCGCTCGGCCACGGCCTGCAGGACGCCCAGAAGACGATGGGCGTGATCTTCCTGGCGCTGCTCACCACCGGGCACGCGAACGCCGGCGACGGCATCCCGGTCTGGGTGAAGCTGGCCGCCGCGACCGCGATCTCGCTCGGCACCTACTCCGGTGGCTGGCGGATCATGCGGACGCTCGGCCGCCGGATCATCCACCTCGACCCGGCCCGCGGGTTCGCCTCGGAGGCGATCTCCGCGACCGTGCTGTACGTGATGGCGATCGGCCTGCACGCCCCGGTCTCCACCACGCACACGATCACCTCCGCGGTGATGGGCGCCGGCGCCACCAAGCGGCTGTCCGCGGTTCGCTGGGGTGTTGCCAAGGGCATCGTCACCGCCTGGGTGCTGACCATCCCGGCGGCCGGGATCGTCGCCGCGCTGGTCTACGAGATCGTCCACCGGATCCTCGAGTAACCCTTCGGCAATCCTCGCTCCCGGTGTCCGAACCGGTTCATTTCGAATCACTCACCCGGCCTACGGTCGATCGGCATTGCCGATCCTCCGCACGCCCCTGGGGAAGTGGTCGCATGGACCTGTCGTTCGGCCGTGCTCTACGGGCTGTACCTGATCATCCCGCAGTTCCACTAGAGGCCCAGGAGGTACGACGGGCGGTCTGGCGGCTGCCCGTCGTACCAGCTGCTAGCGGTTCCAGCGGCGGACTGCCTTGGCCACGTCCTTGGCGCGGATCGAGCCGAGGTTGTACTCCCACGCGGCCAGCAGTCGGTCGCCGAGGACCTCGGCGTCGAGGTACATCCGCGGCCGGACCGCCACCGCCCAGGTCGCCGCGGCCGCGTGCCCCTGCTGGTGCAGCAGGTGGTCGACCGTCGCCTGGATGCGGGCGATCTGTTCGCCGCGCAGGCCGTCCGTGGCCCACTCCTGGAGGATCTGCGGGTCGTCGGCCGTCATCCGGGCCAGATAGGTCAGCGGGCCGCGCCAGAAGCCCTTGCTGCCGATGCTGTCCAGGGTCTCGAGCGGGAACCAGCCGTTCTGGTTCCGTCGCCCGTTCACCGCGGACTCGATCTCGCGGGCGCGTTCCGTGGTCAGCCCCTGGACCGCCCACTCGACGAAGAACGCTCCCGCGTCCGGGATGTGCTCGGCCACGTGCGGCGCCGGGGTCATCGCCCCTGGGTCGAACAGATGTAGCTCTTCCGGTGAATCGAACAAGACCTTCCCCGCCGTTCAGTACCCGGGCCGCGATGGCGACCCGCCGTACAGGGACCCCCCAGGTTCCTGTTCAGTCAACGAGTGCTTTCGTACCCTCGATCCGGGTCGAGGGTCAAGGTCTTGTCCGCGCCATAACGGACCGAGCGGTCCGGAGTCAGTTCGCCTGCTCGCGTTTCTCGGCGCGACGGGCGAGCTCCTCGCGGTCCAGTCGCTCGGCCTCCTGCGGGGTCGGCGCGCTGCCGCCGTACGCGGCCGGCAGCCACCAGGCGCCGGCCGGCTGCTCGGGATAGCCGCGGATCGTCTCGTCGAGCATCCCGGCCATCGTCGACCGCAGGTGCGCGGTCGCCTCGGCCGGGTCGTCGTCCGCGGTCACCGTGATCGGCGCGCCGATGCTGATCGCGATCGGGCGGTGCCGGGAGAAGTCCCGCGGGTGGTCCTTGGTGAACATCCGCTGCGTGCCCCACAGGATCATCGGGAGCACCGGCACGCCGGCCTCCGCGGCCATCCGCACCGTGCCGGACTTGAACTCCTTGAGCTCGAACGACCGGCTGATCGTCGCCTCCGGGAACACCCCGACCAGCTCGCCCGCGCCGAGATAGCGGATCGCCTCCTGGTACGACTCCGCGCCCGCGTCCCGGTCGACGGGGATGTGGTGCATCCCGCGCATCAACGGACCCGAGTACCGATTGCGGAACAGCACCTCCTTGGCCATGAACCGGACGAGCCGCCTGGCCGGCAGAGCGCCGTACCCGCCGAGGACGAAGTCGACGTAGCTGATGTGGTTGATCGCGATCAGCGCCCCGCCGGTGCGCGGGACGTGCTCGGTGCCGGTCCGGCGGATCTGCAGGTCCAGCACCGTGAAGGCGGTCTTCGCGAAGGCGATGACGGGCGGGTACACGAGGTCGCGCATCCCTAGAAGGTACCGGCTCGATAGAGTAGCGGTGACAACTTGAGATCGCGGGAGCTCGCACCGTAGTGGGCTGAGAGGGCGGCTGGCCCAGGGATTCGACACCTGGCCGGCGCCGCCGACCGCCGAACCTGTCCGGGTAATTCCGGCGTAGGGAGCACCAGCATGGTGAATGTCAGCACGATCCGTCCGGCGGTCACCACCGGCCCGATCTCGGGCTCGGAGAAGATCTACCGGGGGGACCTCGGGGTGCCGGCGCGGCGCGTCCACCTCACCAACGGCGAGCACTTCGACCTCTACGACACGTCCGGTCCGTATACCGACCCGTCGGCCGGGATCGACGTCCAGGCCGGACTGCCGGCGCTGCGGCAGGAGTGGATCGCCGGCCGCGAGCCGCGGACCCAGCTCGGGCACGCCCGGGCCGGCGTGATCACCGAGGAGATGAGGTACGTCGCCCTTCGGGAAGGACTCGATCCGGAACTGGTTCGCGACGAGGTCGCGCGCGGCCGCGCCGTGATCCCGGCGAACCGGCGGCACCCGGAGAGCGAGCCGATGATCATCGGGAAGAAGTTCCTGGTGAAGGTGAACGCGAACATCGGCAACTCCGCCGTCAGCAGCTCGATCGAGGAAGAGGTCGAGAAGCTGGTCTGGGCGACCCGGTGGGGCGCGGACACGGTGATGGACCTGTCCACCGGGAAGAACATCCACGCGACGCGGGAGTGGATCCTGCGCAACTCGCCGGTGCCGATCGGGACGGTGCCGCTGTACCAGGCCCTGGAGAAGGTGAAGGGCGATCCGGCCGCGCTGTCGTGGGAGGTGTACCGCGACACGGTGATCGAGCAGTGCGAGCAGGGTGTCGACTACATGACCGTGCATGCCGGCGTACTGCTGCGGTACGTGCCGCTGACCGCGCGGCGGATCACCGGGATCGTGTCGCGGGGTGGGTCGATCATGGCGGCGTGGTGTCTCGCGCACCACCAGGAGTCCTTCCTGTACACGCATTTCGCGGAGCTGTGCGAGATCCTCCGCGAGTACGACGTGACGTTCTCGCTGGGCGACGGGTTGCGGCCGGGATGCATCGCGGACGCGAACGACGAGGCGCAGTTCGCCGAGCTGCGAACGCTCGGGGAGTTGACGCGGGTCGCCTGGGAGCACGACGTCCAGGTGATGATCGAGGGGCCGGGACACGTTCCGATGCACAAGATCGCGGAGAACGTGCGGCTCGAGGAGGCGCTCTGCGGCGAGGCGCCGTTCTACACATTGGGGCCGTTGGCAACTGACGTGGCGCCGGCCTACGACCACATCACGTCGGCGATCGGCGCCGCGCAGATCGGCTGGCTGGGTACGGCGATGCTCTGCTACGTCACGCCGAAGGAACACCTCGGGCTGCCGGACCGGGACGACGTGAAGACCGGCGTGATCACGTACAAGATCGCCGCGCACGCGGCGGACCTGGCCAAGGGGCATCCGGGTGCGCAGGCCTGGGACGACACGTTGTCCAAGGCAAGGTTCGAGTTCCGCTGGGAGGACCAGTTCAACCTCTCGCTGGATCCGGACACCGCACGGTCCTTCCACGACGAGACGCTGCCCGCCGAACCCGCGAAGACCGCGCACTTCTGCTCGATGTGCGGCCCGAAGTTCTGCTCGATGCGGATCACCGCCGACATCCGCGCCTACGCCGAGGAGCACGGGCTGACCTCGACCGAGGCCATCGAGGCCGGCTTCGCGGAGATGTCCGAGACCTTCAGGTCCACCGATCAGAAGCTCTACCTGCCGATCACCGACTGATCGCCGATCCCCGCTCCCGGCCGGTCGCCGGGAGCGGGCCCGGCAGGGCGACTGCCTGTGAGACTGGATACGGGGAGTAGTTGGCTGAAGCGATTCAGGTTTTGGCCTTCACTCTACGTGAATAAGACTGTAGCCTTAAGCCGTTCGGAAGGAGGTACAGGGATGGTCTTCGTTCTCACCGTAGATCAGCGCGGCAGCCGAAGCACGAGCGATCTCGTACCCGAGCTACTGAACTCCCTGAACCGCCGCCCACGGCGGACCGGACTGCTGCGGAAGTTCGAGCGGACCGCCGGCGACGAGGTCCAGGGCGTGCTCTCCGAGGCCCGTCCGACGATCGACGTGATCGTCGAGCTGCTCCGCGCCGACAGCTGGTACGTCGGGCTCGGTGTCGGCGCGGTCGTCGAGCCACTGCCACGCAGTACCCGGGCCGGCAGCGGTGACGCGTTCGTGTTCGCCCGCGAGGCGGTCACCCGGGCCAAGTCCAGCCCGCACCACCTGAACGTGGTCGGATCGGACACCCGGACCGCGGAGCAGGTGGAAACGGTGCTCTGGCTGATGGCGTCCGTACTGCGCCGGCGCAGCGACCGTGGCTGGGCGGTGGCGGACCTGCTGGCAGAAGGACTCACGAGGCGGGAGATCGGCGTGAAACTCGGCATCAGCCAGTCTGCGGTGACGCAGCGGGCGCAGGCCGCCGGATTCGCGGAGGAACAACGCGGACGGGTGCTTGCCGCCGACCTGCTGGCCGCGGGAGTCGCTGCGTGACGGCACTGGTCCTGTCGCTGACCGCTGCCGCGCTGGTCCTCGCCGTCCTCGCGTGGGTGCCGAAGTCCGGTTCCAACCTCGAGATCATCATCAGCGGCGTGATGCTGGCCTGCCTGGCCACCGTCGGCGTCCTGCTCCTGGCCGGTCACGGAGTGACGGGCTGGGCCGAACGCTGGTGGAACGTACTGCTCCTCCTGGCCGGGGGGTTGGCAGTGATCGGCGGTGGGCCGCTGACAACCTCTGTGATGGCTCTGGCCGACCGGGGCAACACCAGAGCACAGTCGACCCAGAAAGCCGGCGAGGTACTGCGTGGCGGCGCCCTGATCGGTGCGCTGGAACGGATGGCCATCTACGCCGCCCTGGTCTCCGGCTGGCCGGAAGGCATTGCCATCGTGCTGGCGATCAAGGGCCTCGCGCGGTACCCGGAGCTCCGCAGTCCCGATCAGCCGGCGTCGGTCACCCCACAGGCCGTCGCCGAGCGCTTCATCATCGGCACGTTCACCAGCGTGCTGTGGGCGGTCACCTGCGCCGGACTGCTCCGCTCGCACTGACGATCAGGGGCGGATGACGACGTCCCCGACGGCCTTGTCGTGCCAGGTCTGCTGCTTGTCGTCCCAGAGCGGCCAGAGCACGTTCAGCAGGCAGAGCTGGTTGAAGATCTGCGCGCACACCTCGCGACCGATGGTCTTGCCCATGCCGATCAGCTGACCGTTGTGCGCGTCAACGACCCGCAGCCCGGTCACCTTCTTGCCGAACGACTGACCGGTCCGGCCCTGCTGGACGATGCGGTTCCACACCCAGACCAGGAACGCCACCACGAAGCCACCGATCATCGCGATCCCACCGCCCGCGCCCAGCTCCTCCTGGTCGCCGTTGACGATCAACGCGACGAGCACGCCGGCGATCGCCGGGATGGCCGTGAGCAGCGAGTCGAGCAGCGAGGCGCCGACCCGGATCGGCCAGTCCGCGAGGCGGCCGGGCGGCGCGTAGCCGTACCCGTAGCCGGCCGGTCCCGGAGCGCCTTGTCCGTAGGGGTTGTAGCCCTGGTTCGGGAACTGCCCCGGCTGGCCAGGCGGGTACTGACCGCCGTACGGGGTGGGAGGAGGGCCGCCGTACGGGCCTGAGGGAGGGGTGGTCACGAGGGGTCCTCTCTGGGTGCCTGGGCACGAGTATCGCGGACTCGGCCGGAACGAGCGGACGCCGCGGCCTGTTCAGGCCACGGCGTCCGGAAGTCGTCAGGCCGGTGTCAGAGCTTGACGACGTACGTGTTGTTGATCTTGTCCGCGAACGTCTGCCGCTTCTCGTCCCACAGCGGCCACAGGTAGCCGATGTAGCAGGAGGCGCTGTCGAGGATGTGGGTGAGCTGACGCAGGAACGTCTTGCCGGCGCCCAGCGGCTGACCGGTCTCGGCGCCGATGAGCTTGAGCCCGAGCACCTGCTTGCCGACCGTCTGACCGGTGCTGCCCTGGCGGATGATGTAGTTCCAGATCGCCAGGCCGATGCCGATCAGGTAGAAGACGATCGCGATGATCGCCACGCCCGAGCTGCTGCTGTTCGACAGGGCGGAACCGATACCGTACGGCACACCGACGATCAGACCGTCGATCAGCGCGCCACCGACCCGGTTCGGCCATGCGGCCAGGTTGCCCGGGAGGCCGCCGCCGAAGCCGCCCGGCTGACCGTACTGGCCGTAGCCCGCCTGGCCGCCGTACGGCTGCCCGTACTGGCCCGGCTGACCGGGCTGCTGCCCGTACTGCCCCGGCTGCTGGGGATATCCCGGCTGCTGCCCGTAGCCCGGCTGCTGACCGTACTGCTGCCCGTACTGCCCCGGCTGAGCGGGCTGCTGGCCGTAGCCCGGCTGCTGGCCGCCGTAGCCGGGCTGCTGCCCGTACTGGCCCTGCTGCTGACCGGGCTGACCGTACTGGCCTGGCTGGCCGTACTGACCCGGCTGCTGTGGGTCCTGCGGGCCGTAACCCGGCGGTGGCGTCGGAGTGCTCACGACGATCCCTTCTATGAATAACTGTTGAGGAGTGAGTTGCAGGCTAGTGGTCGGACGGCTCAGACCCCTCGACGGATCCCACGTGATGAGAGTTACCGTTGTCGGGTGAGCGTCTCGCAGAGCGTCGTACTTCGGCCCGCCGGACCGGTCCAGCCGCTGGACCGCCGCGTGTGGGGCCTGTCCGCGGTCGGTGTCGGCGGGTTCGCACTGGCCGGCGTGTACCAGCTGTCTGGTCTCGGCATCCCGTGCATCCTGCACGCCACCACCGGGCTGAACTGCCCGCTGTGTGGATCGACCCGGATGGCGGCGGCCCTGCTGCGCGGCGATCTGGGCGCCGCATGGCACTTCAACCCGGTGATCCTGGTGCTCGGGCCGCTCGTTGGTGTTGCCCTCGGCTACCAGGTGCTCGCCTGGACGCTCGAGTCACTGCGACTGGTGCGCCTGCCCCGGCTGTCGATGAGTCCGCGGGCCGCGGACTGGGTGCTGAAGGGCGTGCTCGTCCTGCTCGCCGTGTACGGCGTCGCACGCAACCTGCACTGAGAACCGGACAGCCGGGGGCGCGGGTCAGTTGCTGTAGTTGATGATCGAGCCGACGACCGACAGCGCGATCGACACGATGCCGCCGATCCAGGCGACCTTGGCCAGCGTGTCCGGACGGCCCTGCTCACGGAACTTGCCCTGCGCAATCAGACCGAGGACGACCGAGGCGATACCGCAGCAGAACCAGCAGACGATGCCGATGATGGCCAGCGTCTGCGGGGTGTTGCTCTGCGGCTGCGCGCCGTAGCCGTAGCCGGCCTGGCCCTGACCGTACGAGCCGTACTGGCCGGGCTGCTGCCCGTACGAACCCGCCTGCTGCTGACCGTAACCGGCCTGCTGCCCGTAATCCTGCTGGCCGTAGCCCTGCTGCTGCCCGTACTGACCAGGCTGACCCGGCTGCTCGCCGTAGCCGCCCTGCTGCCCGTAACCGCCCTGCTGGCCGTACTGCCCCGGCTGACCCGGGTACTGCGACTGGCCGGGCTGCTGCCCGTACTGACCGGGCTGCTCTTGGCCGTACTGACCAGGCTGCCCGTACTGGCCCGGCTGCTGGCCGTACTGGCCCGGCTGCTCAGGCTGACCCGGCTGGCCCTGCTGACCCGGCTGGCCGTACGGATCGGACTGTCCGTACGGGTTCGGCTGTTCACCCGGGGTCTCTGGGGTGTCCTGCGGCCGGTTCTGGTCGTTCTGGTCGTCGCCGGGAGGTGGCGTCGGTGTGCTCACCGCGGTTCCCTTCTGAGAACGTCGAGGAATCCTCGCAGGCTATCTTTTCCACAGGTTCCCGGTCACGCCCCCACACCGGGCCGCGGAACGCTTAGGGTCTGCCTGTGACTGAAACCCCTCGTGAACCGGTACCCGGTCAGGTTCCCGGCGGCGAACCGACCCGCCACCTCCCGGTGCAGTACTCCGCCCCTCCCGCCTTCGAGGCCGCCCCACAGGCACAACCAGGTCCTTACGGGATGGCCCCTGGAGCGTTCCCGCCGCCGGTCGGCGGGCATTACCAGCAGCCGCAGATGCCCTTGCAGGCGTTGCCGGCCGGTCCGGTGCTGGTCACCGTCGGCGACATCTCGGTCGAGCAGCAGCGGATCGTGACCCCGGCCGGCGTGCTGCCGACACATGGCGCGAACTGGTCGGCGATGGACATGTCGCGGACCGAGGAGAAGATCCCCGCCTGGGCGATCATCCTGGCGATCGTCTTCGCGCTGGCCTGCCTGCTCGGGCTGCTCTTTCTGCTTTGCAAGGAGCGCCGGACCACCGGTTTCGTCCAGGTCACCGTGCAGAACGGCAACCGCACCCACAACACCCACGTCGGCGTCGGTTCCCCCCGCGATGTCGCCGATGTGCTTGCCCGGGTCAACTTCGCCCGGACGCTTTGTGTGTAAGGGGTTCTGAAAGCAGCGGCCGCCGCGACAGGTCTCGTCGCGGCGGCCGGCAGCGTGGTCCAGCGCAGCGTCGTACCCAGGATCAGCCGAAGCGGCCGGTGATGTAGTCCTCGGTCGCCTTCTCCGACGGGTTGGAGAAGATCTGCTTGGTCGGGGCCATCTCGATCAGCCGGCCGGGCTTGCCGGTCGCGGCCAGGTTGAAGAACGCGGTCTGGTCCGAGACCCGCGCCGCCTGCTGCATGTTGTGCGTGACGATCACGACGGTGAACTTGTCCTTCAGCTTCTCGATCAGGTCCTCGATCGCCAGCGTCGAGATCGGGTCCAGGGCCGAGCAGGGCTCATCCATCAGGATCACCTCGGGCTCGACCGCGATCGCCCGGGCGATGCACAGCCGCTGCTGCTGTCCACCGGACAGGCCCGCGCCGGGCTTGTCGAGGCGGTCCTTGACCTCGTTCCACAGGTTCGCGCCCTGCAGCGAGGACTCGACGACCTCGGTGAGCTTCTTCTTGTCCTTGACACCGTTCAGTTTCAGGCCGGACGCGACGTTGTCGAAGATCGACATCGTCGGGAACGGGTTCGGCCGCTGGAACACCATGCCGACGACCCGCCGGACCGCGACCGGGTCGACCCCGGAGCCGTACAGGTCCTGCTGGTCCAGCATCACCTTGCCCTCGACGCGGGCGCCGGGGATCACCTCGTGCATCCGGTTCAGGGTGCGCAGGAAGGTGGACTTGCCGCAGCCGGACGGGCCGATGAACGCTGTGACCGAGCGGGGCTCGACCGTCATCGACACGTCCTCGACCGCCTTGAAATCGCCGTAGTAGACGTTGAGGCCGCTGACCTCGATGCGCTTCGCCATATCGACTCAGAACCTCTCGTGACTATTTCGACTTGATGGTGCTGAACCGGGCGATCAGCCGGGCCAGCAGGTTGAGGGCGAGGACGAGCAGGATCAGGGTGAGCGCCGCTGCCCAGACCCGGTCCGCGGCGTTCGGCAGCGCGAGCTCGGTGCGGTCCTGGTTGATCATCGTCGGCAGTGCGCCCATGAACCCGTTGAACGGGTTCAGGTTGATGTTCTTCGAGTAGCCGACCAGGATCAGCAGCGGCGCGGTCTCACCCATGACGCGGGCCAGACCGAGCATCACGCCGGTGATGATGCCGCCGAACGCTGTCGGGACGACGACCTTGAGGATCGTCTTCCACTTCGGCACCCCGAGCGCGTACGACGCCTCGCGTAGCTCGTCCGGGACGAGCTTCAGCATCTCCTCGGTGGACCGCAGGACGACCGGGAGCATCAGCAGTACCAGCGACAGCGACACCGCGAACCCGACCCGGTTGAAGCCGAACACCGTGATCCAGACCGCGTAGACGAACAGCGCGGCGACGATCGACGGGACACCGGTGAGGATGTCGATCATGAAGCTGACGACCTTGGCGATCCGCGTGCCCTTGCCGTACTCGACCAGGTAGACCGCGCCGAGGATGGCGATCGGCACCGCGATCACCGCGGTGATCAGGGCCATGATCAGCGTGCCCATGATCGCGTGGTACGCGCCGCCGCCGGCCCGCCGCACGGTGATCCCGCGCTGCGACTGGCTCCACCAGTCGGCACTCAGCAGCAGGTGGTACCCCTTGGTGATCACCGTGAGCAGGATCCACAGCAGCGGGATCATCGCGATCACGAACGCCAGCACGATCAGCACCGTGGCCAGCGTGTTCTTGAAGGCCCGGGCGCCGGACTTGCCGGTCAGGTCCAGGACCTTCCCGTCGTACGCCGGTTTGTTCTCTGCGATCGCGCTCATACGGAAGCTCCTTCGGCTGCGCCGGAACGGCGGTTCCGGCGGGGGCGCTTCTTGCCACCCGGGCCGCTGCGGTCGACGATGATCCGGGCCGCGGAGTTGACCAGGAACGTGACCACGAACAGCACCAGACCGGCCGCGATGTACGCGCCGGTCTTCTCCGGCGAGTCGAACTCGGCGGCGTTGTTGGCGATCTTCGACGCGAACGTCTCGCCACCGGCGAAGATCGACGAGTTCCACGGGTCGTTGCCGTTCGGCACCGACAGGATGATCAGCACGGCGACCGTCTCACCGAGCGCCCGGCCGAGGCCGAGCATCGAGGCGCTGACCACACCGGAACGCCCGTACGGCAGCACCGACAGCCGGATCATCTCCCAGCGGGTCGCGCCCAGCGCCAGCGCGCCCTCGCGGTGCGAGATCGGCGTCTGCGCGAAGATCTCCCGGCTGATCGCGGTGACCACCGGCAGGATCATGATCGCCAGTACCACCGACGCGGTGAAGACCACGCCGACGTTGTCGCCCGGCGGCTTCTCGAACAGCGGGATCCAGCCGAGTGCGGCGGCGATGCCGTTGATCACCGGCTGCAGGATCGGCGCGAAGAACAGGATGCCCCACAGGCCGTAGACGATCGACGGTACGGCGGCCAGCAGGTCGACCGCGTGCGCGACCGGCGCGGCGAGCCGCTTCGGTGCGTAGTACGTGACGAACAACGCGACGCCGATCGCGACCGGTACCGCGATCAGCATCGCGATGATCGAGCTGATCACCGTCGTGTAGAAGAGCGCCGCGATACCGAACCGGGGCTGGTCGCCGCCCGGCTCCCAGATCCGGGAGAACAGGAAGCTGCTCTTGTTGTCGGCCAGCGCCGGGATCGCCAGCGCCAGCAGGAAGATGCCGACGAACGCGACGATCAGGACCACCAGGCCGCCGGACCCGCGGGCGAGCCCGCCGAACAACCGGTCACCGAGGTGACCGACCGCGCCCAGGTCGAGCTTCGCACCGGTCTCGGTCGTCGTCGGCGTGGTCTGGGGCGTGCTCTCTGGGGCGGCAGCCGTGATCGCCGCCTCCTCGGTGCCGGATTCGGTCATCACCTCGGTGGACTGCTGCATCCCCGGGTGATCAGCGTGTTCGGCGTGTTCGGCGGCCAGACCACCGAACTGCGGCGTCGGGCCGGCGTCCTCGTGGACCAGATCCTCGATCCGGGCTTCGGCGTCCGCCGTGGCTGCCTCGCCGGCGGTCGTGCCGTCCGGCCGGTCGGGCGGTGCCGTGCCGTCTGGACTACTCATCGATGGTGCTCTCCAAGCGCCTGAGTCGTGAATGTCACGTCTGGGTCTGACGAGGCGAAGCCCCGACCGCGTCTCCGATGACTCGGACCGGCCGGGGCTCGCATCAGGACAGCTCCGCGATCAGCTGATCGCCTTGATCGCGGCCTCGACCTTGGTCTGGATCTCGGCCGGGAGCGGCGCGTAGTTCAGGTCGGTCAGCGACGCCTGACCGTCCTTGCTGACGAAGTAGCTCAGGAAGCTCTTCACCATCGCGGTCTTCTCGGCCGGGAGGCCCTTGGTGCAGGCGATCTCGTAGGTGACCAGGATGATCGGGTACGCACCCGGGGCCTTGGTCGCGTAGTCCAGCTTCAGGGCCAGGTCGGACCCGGTGCCGGCCGGCTGCGCGGCGGCGAGGGCCTTGCCCGCGGACTCCGCGGACAGGTCGACCGGGGTGCCCGAGCCGTTGTCGATCTGCGCGACGCCGAGCTTGTTGTCGACGGCGTACGACCACTCGACGTAGGTGATCGAGTTCTTGGTGCTCTTCACGCCCTCGGCGACACCGGCGGACTTCTCCTTACCGGCACCCGTGCCGGTCCACTTCTTCGCCGGGTCCTTGGTCCACGCGCCACCGCCCGCGGCCTTCAGGTACTTGGTGAAGTTCTCGGTGGTGCCGGACTCGTCGGAGCGGAAGAAGACCGAGATCGGGGCCGACGGCAGCGTGACGCCGGGGTTCAGCTTGGCGATCGCCGGGTCGTTCCAGGTCTTGATCGCGCCGGAGAAGATCTTCGCGGCGGTCGGGCCGTCGAGGACCAGCTTGTCCAGGCCGTCGACGTTGTAGGCGATCGCGATCGGGCCGATGACCATCGGCAGGTCGACGGCCGGGTTGTTCGCGCAGCGCTTGGTGGCCGCGGTCATCTCGTCGGGCTTCAGCGCCGAGTCGGAGCCGGCGAAGTCGACCTGGTTCGCGTTGAACTGCTTGATACCCGCGCCGGAACCGGTCGGGTTGTAGTTCACCGTGACGTCGGCGCACTTCTCGTTGTACTTGCTGATGACCTCGTCGATGGCGTTCTTCTGCGCCGAGGAGCCTTCAGCGTTCAGGGTGCCCTGCGGGCAGTCGGCGGCGGCCGGGGAGTCCGAGCTGCCGGAGCTCGAGGAGCCGGACGGCTGGGGGTCACTGCCACAGGCGCTCAGAGCGAGAACGCCGAGGGATGCCACGGCGACGGAGCCGACGCGGAGCAGGCGATTGACGGACACGAGAGTGTTGCCCTTCTGCGGGAATCAGACTTCTGAACTTCCACAGACGGTAGGGAGACGAGGTGACCGACCGGCCCGTCGCTGGTGAACGAGCGGTGAACGGTTCCGGTAGCGTGTGCGACGCCTGGCGTGCCGACAGGCGGCTATTAGGTGAACTGAGTTAAGAGCGGTGACTCTCCGTCGATGTAAACGGCTTCTCGCTCACGTTTTGGTAACGCTCAGCGCTTGGCTTCCGTGAACGTTCGATGTTTCGGTGAGCTGTCAGCTGGAGAAGTCCTCCGGCGCGACGCCGTCCAGGAACTGGCGGAAGCGCTCGAGCTCGGCCTGCTCCTCCTCCGGGGTGGCGACGCCGGCCTCCCGGAGTACCTCTTCGGTGCAGCGGATCGGCGTACCCAGACGGACTGCGAGCGCGACGGAGTCACTCGGCCGGGCCGACACCCGGGCGCCGTTGGCGAGGACGAGCTCGGCGTAGAAGACGGCGTCGCGCAGCTCGACGATCTCGACGGCGTCGATGTGGACGTCGAACGCCTCGATCAGGTCCCGCATCAGGTCATGGGTGAGCGGCCGGGAGGGGCGCAGGCCCTGTTCCTCGTACGCGATCGCGGTGGCCTCGACCGAGCCGATCGAGATCGGCAGGTAGCGGTAGCCCTCGGTCTCCCGCAGCATCATCACCGGGGCCCGGTTGGGTGATTCCATCCGGATCCCGACCAGTGTCAGTTCTCGCATCATCGTCATGGTGCGCCACGAACCTCTCCTCAGACCGGCACCGGGGTGGGGCGCCGGTTCCTCGGGTAGGAACATACCCGTCAGCTCCAGTGTCACCCGACCGGCCCGTCGGCCGTGCCTGGATCGTCACCGAGCCGTGTCGCGCTGCTACGGCGCCCTGAGGAGCCCCTGAGGAGCCCTAAGGAGCATGGAACCGGTCGTGGACCAGGCGGCCGTCCGCCAGGCGGTGGACGACCAGGAACGAGCCGGTGGAGAACTTGCCGACCTTCACGCCCAGCTCCCGCGACAGCGCCGCCAGCACCGGCCGGTGCGAGCAGACAACCGTCACCTTGCCCGGTTTCCACGCCCGCTCGGACAGGCCACGCAGTCCGCCCGGATCGGCCTCGTACCCGCGCTCGGAGATCTCCGGCCACAGCGTGATGTGCCGGTTGATCGAGGCGGCGTACGGCGCGACCGTCGCCACGCAGCGCTCCGCGTCGCTGCTGATCACGCGGTCGACACCGAGGGCCGCCAGTACGCCGGTCAGTCGCTCGGCCACGGCCTTGCCGTTGCTGGTCAGCGGCCGCAGCGTGTCCTTGCCGTCCCAGTCCTTCCGCTTCACCGCCTCCGCGTGCCGGACGATGACGATCGTGGCCACGACCGGCACCACGTGCTCCAGTGCGTCCAGGATGTCCACGTCGCGCGGATAGCTCAGCTTGTTGCGCGCCTTGTCCACCGGGAGCCAGCTGATCTCGTCGACTTCGTCGTTCGGCTCGAACTCACCGTCGTCGACCGGTACGGCGGACCAGTAGTGCACGAGCTTCTCAGCGGTCCCGCCGTTCTTGCGGACCTGATAGCGCTGCACGCCGAGCGGTGGACCGAAGACGACCCGCTGTCCGGTCTCTTCCTCGATCTCCCGTCGCGCACCGAGCAGGACGTGCTCGTGCGGGGTCAGCTTCCCCTTCGGCAGGGACCAGTCGTCGTACCGGGGACGGTGCACCAGCAGCACCTGCCTGGTGTCGCGGCGTTCCCGCCAGACGACACCACCCGCGGCGATCACGGTCGGCGTGTTGCTCATCCGTTCACCCTACGAAATACGCTCCGTGCTAGCCGATGGGTTCGATCGCGCGGCGACGTCCACGGGTCGCGATCAACCGCTCCTGCAGGTCGCGGAGCGGCTCGCCGTCAGGTGCGCTCAGCCGGGGCTGCCAGGTGTCGTCCGCCTGCAGCCACCAGGACCCGGTGGTCTCGTCCAGCGCCAGGTCGAACAGCTCACCCAGCTCGGTGATGTGGTCCCGCTCCCGCAGCTGCACCAGTACCTCGACGCGGCGGTCCAGGTTCCGGTGCATCAGGTCGGCGGAGCCGATCCACACCTCCGGCTCGCCACCGTTCTCGAACAGGAACACCCGGCTGTGCTCGAGGAACCGGCCCAGGATGCTGCGCACCTGGATGTTCTCCGACAGACCGGGTACGCCGGGACGCAACGTGCAGATGCCGCGGATCCAGAGGTCGACCGGTACGCCGGCCTGCGACGCCCGGTAGAGCGCGTCACAGGTGGCCTCGTCGACCAGGCTGTTCACCTTGATCCGGATCCGGGCGGGACGGCCGGCCAGGTGGTGCTGTACTTCGCGCTCGATCCGCTCGATGAGCCCACGCCGTACCGACTGGGGAGCGACCAGGATCCGCCGGTAGCCGGCGCTGCGGCCGAAGCCGGACAGGTGGTTGAAGAGCAGTGCGACGTCCTCGGTGACCACGCGGTCGCTGGTGAGCAGTCCGAGGTCCTCGTAGAGCCGCGCGGTCTTCGGGTGGTAGTTGCCGGTCCCGATGTGCGCATAGCGGCGCAGTCCGTCCGGCTCGTCGCGGACGACCATGGAAAGCTTGCAGTGCGTCTTGAGACCGATCACGCCGTACACGACGTGGCATCCGGCGTGCTCGAGCTGACGGGCCCACTTGATGTTCGCCTGCTCGTCGAAACGCGCCTGGATCTCGACCAGCACCAGCACCTGCTTGCCGGCCTCGGCGGCGTCGATGAGCGCGTCGACGATCGGGGAGTCACCACTGGTGCGGTACAGCGTCTGCTTGATCGCCAGCACGTGCGGATCGGCGGCGGCCTGCTCGATGAAGCGCTGCACGCTGGTGGAGAACGAGTCGTACGGGTGGTGGACCAGCACGTCGCGCTGCTTGAGCGCGTGGAACATGTCGGCCGGGTTGGAGGTCTCCACCTCGGCCAGGTGCGGATGCGTCGACGGGACGAACGCCGGGTACTTCAGCTCGGCCCTGTCCAGGCCGGCGATGGTGAACAGGCCACGCAGGTCCAGCGGGCCGGGCAGCTCGAACACCTCGGCCTCGGTGACGCCCAGCTCGGACAGCAGCAGCGCCTTCACCTGCGGGTCGATCGACTCCTCGACCTCGAGCCGGACCGGCGGACCGAACCGGCGGCGCAGCAACTCCTTCTCGAGCGCGGCCAGCAGGTTCTCGGCGTCGTCCTCCTCGACCTCGAGGTCCTCGTTGCGGGTTACCCGGAACGTGTGGTGCTGGATGACCTCCATCCCCGGGAAGAGCTGGCCCAGATGCGTCGCGATGACGTCCTCGAGCGGCACGAACCGGCCGTCGGCGACATTCACGAACCGCGGCAGCAGCGGCGGCACCTTCACCCGGGCGAAGTGCTCACCGCCGGTGTCCGGGTTACGGACGACGACCGCCAGGTTCAGGCTCAGGCCGGAGATGTACGGGAACGGGTGCGACGGGTCGACCGCCAGCGGCGTCAGGACCGGGAACACTCGGTCCCGGAAGAACCGGGTCATGTCCTCGCGCTCGGAGTGCTCCAGCTCGTCCCAGCGCAGGATGTCGATGCCCTGCTGGGTCAGCGCGGGCTGCACCGACTTCCGCCAGGTCTCCGCGTGCCGGTCCATCAGTTCGCGGCTCTTCGCCAGGCTGCGGTCCAGGACCTCGCGGGGGAGCAGACCGCTGGCCGCCTTCACCGCGACGCCGGCCGCGATCCGGCGCTTCAGACCGGCGATCCGGACCATGTAGAACTCGTCCAGGTTGCTCGCGAAGATGGCCAGGAACTTGGCCCGCTCGAGCAGCGGGATCCGGTCGTTCTCGGCGAGCTCCAGGACGCGCTGGTTGAACGCCAGCCAGCTCAGCTCCCGGTCCGAGAACCGGTCCGCCGGGAGGTCGCCGGCCGCACTGATGTCGTACGGCGGTTCGACGTCGTACTCCCGGTTGTGCGATGCCAGCAGGTCTCCAGCCACATCGACCAGGATTGCATTGTTTGGTGAACAAGGGGTAGCCGTCCGCGAGTTCACCGATGTGACGTTTCCATTGCCTTCGGAGCCCATCACGGGCCCGCGGTTGCTAGCGTCACTCCTTGTGAACCCACGACTGGACTCGGTACTCCGTGACACGGCCACCGCCGTACAGGCGAACGCGCTCACCCCGCTGTACGTGCTGCCCGCCGCCGTCCGCCGGCGCCTGGCCGGCGCACCGGTTCAGATCGACGGCAACCTCCTCGATCCCGACCTGCAACTGCTCCTCCGGGTCGAGAACTTGTTGCCGCACACAACCAAGACCGACGCCGCGGCGGCCCGGGCGCACTTCCGGAACCTGTGCAAGCTGATACCCGGCAAGCCCGCGGAACTACAGCGCGTGACCGAACTGACCGTCCGCGGCGCCGACGGCCAGCTCGGCGCCCGGCTCTACGTCCCCCGCGACGACGGCCGCGGCCTGCTGGTGTTCTTCCACGGTGGCGGCTGGGTCGTCGGCGACCTGGACACCCACGACGCCCTCTGCCGCGCGATCGCCGCCGACGCCGGTATCCGGGTCCTGTCCGTCGACTACCGTCTCGCTCCCGAGGCGCCCGCGCCGACCGCGGCCGAGGATGCCATCGCGGCCTTCACCTGGGCCGTCCAGCACGCCGAGGACCTCGGCGCCGACCCGTCCCTGGTAGCCGTCGGCGGCGACAGCGCAGGCGGCAACCTCGCCGCCGTGGTCGCCCAGCAGTGCGTCTGGCGTGGCCTCCCGCAGCCCGCACTCCAGGTCCTCCTCTACCCCGCTCTGGACCTGGTCGCCCGCCGCCCCAGCCGAGACCTGTTCTCCGAAGGCTTCATCCTCACCGAGGCCGACATCATCTGGTACCGCGACCACTACACCCCCGACCCCACCCTCCGCCCCGACCCGATCGTCTCCCCGATCCGCGCCAAGGACCTCACCGGCCTCCCACCCACCTACCTCACCAGCGCCGGCTTCGACCCCCTCCGAGACGAGTCCCGCGACTACGCCGAAGCCCTGACGGCAGCCGGCAACGCCCTCACCTACGTCCCCCACCCCTCCCTGACCCACGGCTACGCCAGCCTAAGAACCGTCCCCGGCGCCACCCAACAAGCCCACACCCACCTAACCAACCACCTAAGAACCACCCTCCACCAACCCTGTGGATAACTCCCGCCCCACCCACCCCCGACTGTCGTGACGGTTAGTACGTAAACGGGTTTCGAGGAGTGCTGATGGCGTTCGACATCGCGCGGTTCAATTCCGCCTTCACGGGGGCGCGGTACCAGCAGAGAAGCGACCCCGACTTCGATCTGCCTGCAGCGCAGCAGAAGCTTCGTGACCTGATCGCAGACGAACCGGACAGCGAAGGTCGCGCCTAGGCCGAGCAGCTGATCGAGGACCTCGCCGAGCCGCCGCCTCCACGCGAGTGGAGCCCGCTGTACTACGAAGCCGGCGCGATCGCCGGGGAGGCGTACCCGGTCGACGGGACGGTGGACGAAAAGGTGGCGGCCCTCGCCGAGGCCCGGCGCAAGATCTGGGCGATCGCCGACCGTGCTTCCCATGACGAGGAAGCCGACATCCGCGCCATGACCCGATCCCTCGAGCACATCGAGAATGAGCTGCGTGAGCCGAGCTGGCCGCGGACCCAGTCTGATCAGACAGACTGACAATGAGTCTCGACCGGCTAGTGTCTGCCGAGTCGGACGTTTATCGAGAGGTTCAACGCCTCTACCGGATCGCGCTATCGCTCCGTCCGACAGCAGCCGATCGCTGGAACGGCGAGCTCTTCGCAACGAGCGCGGACACCCTGGGCAGCATGCATCCCAGGACCGGCACGATGAAGCTGTCCGAGCATCGGGTACTGCGCTACCTGACAGGTTCGACAGTGGCTGTCAATCCTCGCCAGCAGGCCCAGGCACTGGCGACCGTTCTCCATGAGGGGACTCACGGCGGGATGGAAACGGACGCGCCGACCGAGCCCAACGCGGTGCGGAGCGAGCACTCGCTCGGCCTCATCGAAGGGTCGCCGAGGTCCGCACATTCGTCGATTTCGAGCCGTTCACGAAGCTGGCCGGCTACCACGGTCTGACGCTCGGCGCCCCTCAATACCCGGGAGCCTTCGCTGCAACCCATGACCTCGTCGTCCACGTCACTGGACCGGCCTACTCGAGAGAGGCAGATCGACGACGCGACTCTTGGGCCAGGCGTCATGCACTTCGACCAGTTCGCCCACGCCGTCGTAGCGAACCGCTTGGCCGACGTGATCCCGAATCGTGAGGCGGATCAACGGGAGGCCCGAGCAGCCCTCATCAAGCCAATGCTCCACGCGCACTGGCCAACCCTGCCGAAGGTATCCACCGAAACCGGCCAGGTCGTCGCCCGCGAAATCCGCTCAGCTCTCGACGCCAAGGTCGAGGAACTGAGACACCGCTACCAGCCGAACCGTCCCGTCGGGGGAGATCGACTGATCGTCGCCTCACGCCCGCCGTCAGCGCGGGCGCAGCCTCAGTTCTCCGGATCGGACGCACGCCGCGACACCTTGGACAGCCTCCGCTTCCTCACTGCCAACGCCCCCGCTGCCAACGCCGTAACCCAACAGCCCGCCCTCGATCATTCCACCCGCCGCCCCACGTCCGACCCCCGAACCAGATCAACCCACCCACCAAACCGAACCCGAGACTGACCGGCGCTAGCAGCCCGACCCGGATCAGCGTCAGCACTCGAGGTCAACCAGCACGGGTGGCTTCGTGGCGGGGCCGGCCGTCCTCGTTGCGGGCTGTCACGAGCACTAGCTCTCCTTAGCCGAGGCACTCGTCATTGGCTACGGGTGGGCCACGTTGTCCAGGTGCCGTGTGGTCAGAGTCGCCGTCGCCGCTGCCGAGTTAGTTCCCGAATTCGGCACGTCCCGACATCCGGCCGCTGGTGCGCTCGATTCCGCTACTCGCCACCAGTTCAAGCGAGCCGGGGGATCAGCGTCCAGGGTCCACGAGTACCGGGACTGCTTCGCGGACCTGGAGCGTGGTGACTGGACCGGTGATCGAGACGACTCCATCCACATTTCGCCAGCCTGCGCCGCTCACGAAGAACCGGGCCGTGTATTCGACCGTCACTGTGAGTCCAACAGTCGCCCGCTTCATGTACTTGTGGGTGATGTCCTTCGATGGGTAAGGGCGACCTGGAGAAGTCGTAGTCATGGTCGTGCCGTCGCCGAAGTTCCATTTGAACCTTTGTGGCGTGGCTTCAACGAGCACCGGAAAGCCGAGGACGCTCACCCAGTTGGCGGTAACACCGTTGTTGTCGGTGTAAACGATGGTGTCCAGGTTCACCAGGGTGCGGCCGCGCGGCTGCACCTGCACCGTAAGTGCCGGAAACGAGACGTCCTTGGTCTCGCTGGCAATCTGTTCCCACGTGACATCCTGCGGACGTGGAGGCCTGGGCGTCTGCGTCGTTGTCGGTTTGCGCTGGTCGGGTCGATCCGGAACGTACGGTTGGCAGCGAGTCGGACCTGGGATCGTTCCGTCTGGCTGCTCGCGACCACAAAGCCCGATGTTCAGCCGGGTCTTTCGCTGCTTACTGACAGTTTCGGTGGGGTGTGTCGTCAGTGGGAACGGCCGGCGAGGGGTAGATGCGTCGGAGGTTTTTGTCGCCGTCTTCTTCGGGGTCTTGTTATCGATCTCTAGACGCCCGAGTTTCTTTTGCTTCCCGCCAATTTGAACGCCGGAAGTTGTCTTCTGTGAGTCGATGGTCGTGTCCGGATCGGCTCTCGTTGCTGCCTGCGCCGTCAGTGAGAGGCCGGTGAGTAGCAGTGGTGCGATCGCAGCGAATATGATAAGTCGTCCCCGTGGCTGACTCATCGTTCCTCGAACAACATCTCATACATCACCCAGTTCTGGCCCTTCGGTGACAATGAAATCGTGTCTGTGTATTCGGCGGGCTGACTGATAATTGGTGTCGCGGTCGGCGAGTTCTTTGTCGTGAAGTTTCCTACGGCGATCACTGCAGAGCCGCCGACCCGCCCCGTCGATCCGCGCGTGAGTTGGTTAAGTTCCTTGATTTTCTCGATGTAGTCGCCCGAGATTCCGCCGTTCGCCACATTGACTTTGGCTACGTAGTTCGCGTAATCGCTGCATCCCTCGCAGCCGCTTTCGCTCGCGGCCATCAGCGATTTGGTGTCTCCCGTGGCGGCCGCGTAGTTCTTGAGGTCGATGTAGTACCTGTAGAACGCCTCGGCGGCGGCAAGCGTCAGGCCGTTCGCGGCGGCAGGCCGTTCTGGAGCCTTCGCCCCGGAACTGGTCGGCGTCGACGCAGATGCGCTCGGCACGCTGCTTGTCGCCGGGGGTGGGGCCGTGTTGGGTTGGCCGGCTTTGGGGCTTCCGGGGCCGCAGGCGGTGAGGAGTGTGGTGGTGGCTAGGCAGGCCAGGAGTGCTTGGGTTGGCCTGTTGCGGTGTGTCACGAGTGTCAGCCCTCCGTAGTCGACACGATCGTAACGGGACATGGGCGCTTGGCTCGATGTCACAAGGTGCAGTTGTGGACGGGCGTTGGGGCCAGGAGCCGCCCGGCTGGGGGGTTAGAGGCTCGGACGGCTCCTGGTTGATGGTGGGACGGGTGTGGGGGCGGTTTATGACGCGGGTGGGTGGTGAGCTGGCTGTGATGCCGTTCAGGGTGGGTGGGGAGGATTGTGTGCCCGATTTGGGACGAGATCCTCCCCAAGGCTTTACGCGGGGGCGTACTGGACGTCCAGGGCGGCGGTTTTGAAGCCTAGGGAGGTGTAGAGGGAGCGGGCTGCGGTGTTGGTGCCGTCTACGTAAAGGGTGATTGAGGCGAGGTCACGGTCCGTTTGGAGGTAGTGGAGGCCTTGGAGGGTCAGGGCCTTGCCCAGGCCTAGGCCCTGGTGGGTGGGGGAGACGCCTACTACGTAGACCTCGCCTTCGTTGTCCTCGACCTTCGTCCAGTGGAATCCGGCTACCGCGCCGTTGGCGTCGACGGCGAGGAAGAAGCCGTTGGGGTCGAACCAGGGCTGCTGCAGGCGTTCGGTGAGGTCGGCGGCGGTCCAGCTGCCCTGTTCGGGGTGGTCGGCGAAGGCGGCAGCGTTGACCTCCAGCCAGGCGGCGTCGTCCTGGCCGGGGACGAACGTGCGTACGGCGATCCCGTCGGGCCACACCGGTTCCGGAAGGTCGGCTCTGGTACGGCGGAGGAAGTACAGCTCCCGTGATACCTCCAGACCGAGGCGGTGGGCGAGTTCGTCGGAGCCAGGGAGACGTCCGTGGGCCCAGACGCGGGTCCGGGTGCCGCCGTGGTCGAGCAGCATGCGGAGGAGCGCCGTACCGTAGCCCTGGCGGCGGGCGGTGGGGGCGACGACGAGTTCGGCGGAGCCGTCGGGGGACAGGGCGCCGTACCCGACGAGGTTCCGGGCGCTCTGCAGGCCGGTGACCTCGATGGTGCCGGGATCGCCTTCGTAGGCGAGGACGTGGACGTCGCCGGGGTGTTCGCCGTCGAGGTGCAGCAGGGTGCGTTCGGAGAGCGGGTGTACGCCGTCGCTCTGTGCTGCGGCGCGGGTGAGTTCGGTGACGGCGGCGGCGGTGGCCGAGGGCAACGGTGAGGGAACGGCTTCGAGGGTCACCTGAATACCGTAAAAGGTCCGGTTCAGTTCATGCTCAGGTCCTGGCGGCGACACGTCGCCTTGGGTAGCTTTCCCGTCACCGCGGAGGATTTCGCGGGGCCGCGCGATCCGCGGTGACCGAGACGACGACGGAGAAGACAACACATGGCCCTGACAGGACGAGACAGAGCACGGTTGGGGGGACGGCGCGCAGCTGGTCTGCTCGCCGCCGGGACGGCCGTGGCGCTCGCCTTCGCCGCGGGGGGATCCGTGAGCCAGGCCGGTGCCGCGACCCAGTCGGGTACGGCGCCGCAGGCCGCGACCCAGGTGACCGCCGTGCAGGCGAAGAAGCCGAAGCCGACCCACACCCAGATCCAGCTGCTCGCGATCAACGACTTCCACGGCAACCTGGAGCCGGCGACCGGTTCGAGCGGGAACGTGAACGGCATCCCGGCCGGTGGCGCGGCGTACCTGGCGACGCATCTGAAGGACCTCCGGGCGGCCGCGAAGGCGAAGGGGCAGGACTCGGTGACGGTCGCCGCCGGTGACCTGATCGGCGCCTCGCCGTTGCTGTCGGCCGCGTTCCACGACGAGCCGACGATCGAAGCGCTGAACGGGATGGGACTCGAGGCTGCGTCGGTGGGCAACCACGAGTTCGACGAGGGCTGGCACGAGTTGCTCCGGATGCAGACCGGCGGCTGCCTGCCGGACGGCGACGGGCAGAACAACCAGAACTCCTGCCCGGACCCGAAGCATCCGTTCGAGGGCGCGAAGTTCAAGTACCTCTCGGCGAACGTGTTCTTCGAGAACACCCGCAAGACGCTGTTCGCGCCGTACACGATCAAGACCTTCGCGGACGGCCAGAAGGTCGGCTTCATCGGGATGACGCTGGAGAACACGCCGAACATCGTCACCAAGTCCGGTGTCGAGGGGCTGACGTTCAAGGACGAGATCGAGACCGCGAACGCGCTGGTCCCGGAGCTGAAGAAGAAGGGTGTGAAGTCGATCGTCGTGCTGCTGCACGAGGGTGGCTTCCCGGCCGATCCGAAGGCGTACAACAGCTGCCCGGGAATCTCCGGCCCGATCGTCGACATCAACGCCGGGCTGGACCCGGAGATCGACGCGATCATCTCCGGCCACACCCACCAGGCGTACAACTGCTCGCTGCCGGACAAGGCCGGCAAGCCACGGCTGGTGACCAGCGCGTCGTCGTTCGGCCGGCTCGTGACCGAGGTCCGGCTGAGTGTCGACAACGCGACCGGTGACGTCGACCGCGTGAACACGTTGGCGAACAACCAGATCGTCACCCAGGACGTCGTGCAGGACCCCAAGACCGCGGCCCTGATCGCGAAGTACAAGGAGCTGGTCGCCCCGATCGCGAACAAGGTGATCGGTCACATCACCACGCCGTCGGTGGTCCGGACGAACGACGACTCGCTCGAATCGCCGCTGGGCAACCTGATCGCGGACGCGCAGCTGGCCGATCCGTCGGTGGTGACGGACGGCAAGACCCCGGTCGCCGCGTTCATGAACCCGGGTGGCATCCGCGCGGACCTGGCGTCGACCAACGGCGAGGTCAGCTTCGGGCAGGCGTTCACCGTGCAGCCGTTCAACAACTTCCTGGTCTCGATGGACATGACCGGCACGCAGATCAAGGCCCTGCTCGAGCAGCAGTTCTCCGGCGTCAACGGTCCGGAGGCGGCGAAGTACAAGGTGCTCCAGGTCGCGGGCATCACCTACACCTGGAACCCGGCGGCCGCCGCGGGCTCGAAGGTCGTCGCCGGCTCGATCAAGATCGGCGGCCAGCCGCTGGTGGACGGTACGTCGTACCGCATCGTCACGAACAACTTCCTGTCCGACGGTGGTGACGGCTTCCCGGCCTTCACCACGGCGACGAACAAGTACTTCGGTGGGCTCGACATCGACGCCTTCGCGAAGTACCTGACCGCGCACGACCCGTACACCCCGGTCGCGACCGACCGCATCTCCGTCGGTTCCTGAGCACGACCGATCAGCCGGTACGTCGTCCTCGCGGGCGGCGTACCGGCTTTTTCGTTCCCACCGGGGGAGCTGGTACCTTGCGTACTCAGCTACTTACGGAAGGTGAGCGATGTCGCACGTTGCTCCGACCTCGCATCGGCGGCCCGCCCGGGCGTCGCACCGTGGTCACCGCAGTAGTGACGGATCGGTCCAGATCACCAGCTGGCTCGGGCTGACGTTCGCCTACCTCGTCGGATGGCTGCTGACCTGGCAGTCGCATGTCGGCGTGCACGCCGCCGGGGTGACGCTCCTGGTGATGCTCGTACCGATCACGATCGGGACCTTCGTCGCCGGGTTCAAGCAGGGTCTGGGCTCCTGGAAGGCCGCGCTGACCACGGCTCTGGCGATCGCGTTCACCCTGCTGAAGTTCTTCTTCTGAGCCTCAGGACTTGGACTCCGCGGGCTCGCGCGTCGTCGGCTGCGGCGGGACGACGAAGCGGTAGCCGACGTTGCGGACGGTCCCGATCAGCGACTCGTGCTCGGGGCCGAGCTTCGCGCGCAGCCGCCGTACGTGCACGTCCACCGTCCGGGTGCCGCCGAAGTAGTCATAGCCCCAGACCTCTTGCAGCAACTGCTCCCGGGTGAAGACCCGCCCAGGGTGCTGCGCGAGGAACTTGAAGAGCTCGAACTCCTTGTACGTCAGGTCCAGCGCCCGGCCGTTGAGCTTCGCCGTGTACGACGCCTCGTCGATGATCACGTCACCGCTGCGGATCAGCGTCGACTCGGGCTCGTCGTTCCGGGTCGCGGCGAGCCTGCCGATCACCAGCCGCAGCCGGGCCTCGATCTCGGCCGGTCCGGCGGTGTCGAGCAGTACGTCGTCCGCGCCCCAGTCGGCGTTGACGGCGGTCAGACCGCCCTCGGTGACGACCAGCAGCAGCGGTACGTCGATGCCGGTGGTGCGGATCAGCCGGGAGGCGCTGCGGACGGCGACCAGGTCACGACGGGCGTCCAGCAGGACGGCGTCGGCGTCCGGTGCGTCGACCAATGCGGCGACCTCGGCGGGCAGGATCCGGATCTGGTGCGGGAGCAGGGCGAGCGACGGCAGGACCTCGGTGGAAGCCTGCAGAGCGTTCGTCAGCAGAAGCAACGTGCTCACGCTGTCTCCTTGTGCTGATCATCGGATCCAGCGGTGGCGATCCGGTCCACGTGCACGTCAGGCCCCGACGGCGTCGTTGCCGGGGGCCTGGGACACACTTGGTCGTAACAGCAAGCTGACATAATAGCGGAAGACTTAACCGATTAGTGAGGCGCCGACCAGATGCCGGAAGTGACCATCAGGTACTTCGCCGCCGCGCGCTCGGCCGCCGGAGAGTCGTCGGCGACCGCTGAGGCGGCCTCGATCCGCGACCTGGTGACGACCGTCTCCACCGACCGTCCGGACCTGGCGCGAGTGCTGTCGATCTGCACGTTCCTCCTCGACGGGGAGCGCGCCGAGCCGAACACGCCGCTCACCCAGGGTGCCCTCGTGGACGCTCTCCCGCCGTTCGCCGGCGGCTGAGCGAGCCTGTCTAGCCGGCCCGCCGGGAGAGCTCCCCAGGAGGTAGATTCCTCGCGTGGCGATGGAGTCGGGGACGCTACTCACGACAGTGGGGCGGGCGGGGGTCCTGTTCGGCAAGGCGTGGCCGCGCCTGCTCGCGGTGTTCCTGGTCGCGCAGCTCGCGCACCGGGGCCTGCAGTGGGTGGCCGTCCAGGCCGGAGCCAAGGCCGAGGCGGCCGGCATCGCCGTACTGGCGTTGCTCGTCATGGTCTCGCTGGCGATGTACGTCACGATGTTCCTGGTGCTGCGCGGTGAGCTGCCGTTCCATCGCCGGGCGGTCGCCGAGGGCATGCTCGCCCCTGACGGTGTCGAACCGGGCAGCGAGCACAAGCCGCTCGATGCGCTGGCTGCCGCGCTGCTCCCGTTCCTGGCGTTCTACGCGGCGTACAAGTTCCTGCAGAACGAGGCGCTCGATTACGAGTACCAACTCGCCGTACACAAGGCGAACGAGGTGGCGGCCACCGTTCTGAGCGGCGGTCCGCTGCCGCAGCGGTCGGAGGGTCTCGAATCGCTGTCCACCTGGCTGTTCCTCGGGCTCGGCGTCTCGGCGTACCTGCTCCGGTTCGCGTTCAAGAAGTGGAAGAAGGAGAAGGAAGGGCCGGTCCGCAAGCTCTTCGTCACCTACCTCGAGGCGCTCTGGATCTTCGTCGTCACCTACCAGGCGACGTCCGTGATCCCGCCGCCGATGACGTGGCTGAAGGAGCGCGTGGCCTGGCAGTGGCTGCACGACGGGTACACCTGGGTCCTCGACCATGTGCTCGGCGTCGACCAGGTCCGGGAGGTGTGGGACGCGGTCACCGGCTTCCTCGCGGCCGGCATCGGCGACCTGTGGGACGCCGCGGTCCTGCCGCTGATGTGGATCACGATGACCGCGGTGATCTACGGCCGGGTCGTGAAGAAGCTCGACCGGCCGCGCTGGCGGTTCGACCGGATCACCCACCGCTGGCAGCGCACCCCGCGGATCGTCCGGGTTGCCGGCAACTCGGTGGTCGCCGACTGGAAGGACCGGTGGACGCCGGTCGTCGAGGCGTTCCGGTTGGTGGTCCGCTCCGGATTGCGGCCGATGCTCGGGTACTTCCTGGCCTGGGCGATCGTCACGTTCGCCGCGAGCGCCGTCTGGATCGCCCTCAAACTCTGGGTCCTCGGGCCGCACACGCTGCAGTTCTGGCTGGTCATCGACGAACCGCTGAACCTGATCACCGACGGCCTGAAGACGATGCTGCAGGTGAGTCTCCTCGCCGCGGCCTACGACCGGATGATCGGCGGTCTTTCCGGCTACCTGACCCCGCGGACGCGGGCGGTCCACCAGCAGCCGGCCGGTGACCAGGGCGTCACCGACCTGAGCGCGGCTACTTCGGGAATGCCAGGTACTGAGGGAGCTTCGTAGCCCACGTGATCGTCGGCCGCACGCTGCCGGCCACCGCTGTCGGTACGACGAAGATCGCGACTGTCTCGAACGGCTTCCCGGCCACCGGCTTCACGAAGTACTGCGCCTGCGCGCCACGCCAGCTCTCCGGCTTGTCGTCCGTACCTCCCGTGCACCCGGTCGGACGGTCCTGGTAGGCGTCAGCGACCACGGTTTCCTTCCAGATCCGGCCGTCCGGCGCACGGAGCTGGATCTGGCAACCGCCGAGACCGTCGAGCGCGGACAGTTGATCGACCTGCAAGCGGAAGTAGACCCGGATCCGCGTCGTACCGCTGGGGAGGTCGTCATCACGACCCGTCTCCGAGGCCTGCGGGTTCTGCTCGACGCCGGCACCGAACCAGGTCGCCCCGTTGTACGGCGTCCCGCTCGCCGACACGACCACGGGATCGCGGGGCTCAGCGTCGTACCAGGACTTGTAGTCGCTGTGGGTGGTCCACCAACCGGCCAGCGGGATCGTCAGCGCCAGCGTCGCGAGCGCGACCGTGTTCTTCCGGAGCCAGCCGCGGCGGGCGCGGCGCGCGCCGCTCACGTGTCGCTCGCGGCGGAGAGGGTGACGACGTCCTGCAGTTGCGGTGCGTCCTCGCCGAGCGGGACGGTGACCTGGGGCTCGAGGTCGTTCAGGATCGACTTCTCCATCACCAGCAACGTTGCCCCGGGCACCTTGTCGGCCGGCATCTCGACCACGAACGAGCCGCGGGTCGGGATGTCCGGCGCGAACTCGCTGCCGGTCAGGTCGACCTGGTCGAGACCGCTGCGGTTGGCACCGAGATAGGTGACGCCGTCGGATGACCGGATCCGCACGTTCTGGATGTGCACCGGCTCCTGGGTGGCGGTGACGGTCGCGTCGACGACCACGAAGTCGGTCAGGCTGTCCCGGTCGGGCGTGGAGTGCGGGATCCGGAGCTTCTTGCCGACCCGGACGTCATCGACGGTCAGGTCGAATCGCGGTGTCTTCACCGCGCGGCCGACGATCCCTCGGACCGGGGTGGGCTGCTGGATGTCCTTCTGCGTCGGCGTCAGCCGGTAGAGGCCGACGATCGCGACCAGGACGCCGAGGGTGAGGGCGACGTTGAGCAACTTGCGAGTGCTCATTTGGTGTTGTCCTTCACCGCGACCGTGCTGTCCGCGACGATCGTGTCCGGCAGCCACTTCTCGTGGTGGTCGAGGAGCGACTCGTCCTCGTGTTCGTAGCCCTGGACCGTCAGGCTGACGTCGGCCGGAAGCTTGGTGCCCTTCGGGAGCTTCCAGACGTACGCGACGTCCTCGGCGGCGTCCGGGGTCAGCACCGGGTTCATCGTCTCGTCGCGCAGGTTGGTGGTCCCGAGTGGCGGGTCGGTGTCCTTCACCCCGGGTACGCCGATCAGGCGGATCAGGTCCGGCGGTGGCGTCGTGCCGAGGTCGTCGGTCACCTTCAGCTTGGTCACGACCGCGATCAGCAGGCCACCCTCGTCCGGGACGAACAACGGCTTCAGGTCCTTCACGGCGACGGCCCGCTGGATCTTCACCTCGAACTGTCCGGCGTCGATCGCGGTCCCGGCCGCCACGTGCGGCGTCTCGTCGCCGGCCTTCTTGAGCCCGCCGAACGCCGCTGAGATCACCAGCAGGACGACGCCGGCGCTGATCGCCCAGGTGCGGACCGAACGGCCCCGTACCTTCAGGTCCTGGAATTCCGGAAGCTCCTCCGGCTCCTGCTGCTCAGACCCCCCGGTCCCCGTTTCCTGCACGGCGGAAGCCTAACCATCCAGAGGGGCGTCCTAATCGGTCGGGCGACCCCGGAGGCGTTTGGTCTCGCCGCGGCGCTTCTTGTCGTCCAGGCGGCGCCGGACCGAGCCCTTGCTCGGCTTCGTCGGGCGGCGCTTCCGCGGCGGTGGTGCGATCGCCTCACGCAGCAGCGTCGCCAGCCGCTCCCGCGCAGCTTCCCGGTTCCGCCACTGCGACTTGTACTCCGACGCCGCGATCGTGACCACCCCGTCGACCAGCCGCGACTGCAGCCGTTCCAGCGCCCGAGTCTTCAGTACGTCGCTCAACGCCGACGTACCCGCGACGTCGAAGCTGAGCTCGACGCGGCTGTCCGTGGTGTTCACCGACTGCCCGCCCGGTCCGCTCGACCGTGAGAACCGCCACGCCAGTTCGCCCTCGGGGATCACCACACCCGAACGCACGGTCAGTCCACTCTCCACAGGACCCATTAGACCGGAGGAGAATTGTCCGATGGATACCTGCGTTTTCTGCGGCCTCATCTCAGCCGACACCGCCCGCTGGATCGCGAACGAGGACGCGGCGGTCGCGTTCCTTCCGCTGCCCGGCGAGGAGATCTCACCGGGCCACACGCTCGTGGTCCCGCGCCGTCATACCAAGGTCGGCGTCCTGGACACACCGCCCGGCGACCTGGTGCACGTGATGGATCTGGCGCAGCGCATCGCCCAGCGGATGGTCGACCGCCTCGGCGCGACCGGTGTCTGCCTGCTGAACGCCAGCGGTCCGGACTCTGGTCGCAGCATCGACCACCTGCACATCCACGTGGTGCCGCGGTACCCGGGCGACGGTGACGACTGTCTGCCCTGGCCCACCGGGCGGTCCCGGCACCGGCTCGGTGGTGACCCGGTGGAGCTTCTCAGTACGTGAAACGGGCGGTTGAATCCTGAATGGGGCGTCGTACCGTGGGTAGCTGTGAGCTTGGGATTGTGGGTACTGGTGGGGGCTGTTGCCGCCGGCCTGGTGCTCAGTGGGCTCAAGGCGTGGGTCGACGGGCGGTTTCGCGGGAAGAGCGAGGACGACGTGGAGCGGGTGACGGCCGCTGAGCTGGGCGGCGAGCTGGGGGAGCGGGCGACGCTACTGCAGTTCTCGTCGGCGTTCTGTGCGCCCTGCCGCGCGACTCGGCGGACTCTGGTCGAGGTCGAGGGCATGGTCGACGGCGTGCGCCACGTCGAGCTGGACGCCGAGTCGCACCTCGAGCTCGTCCGGCGCCTGGACATCCTCCGTACGCCGACCACGCTGGTGCTCGACAGCACCGGAGCGGTCGTGAAGCGCGCCAGCGGAGCACCCCGGAAGCCGGACGTGATCGCTGCTCTGGCCGTCGCGATCGAACAGCAGAATGGCGAAAGAGCCGCGACGTAAGCAAGACTCTCCGCGTGACCTCTCCAGCCGGTTGGTACGACGACCCCGAGGACCCCAAGCAGCAGCGCTATTGGGACGGCAGCACCTGGACCGATCAGCGCCGCGCGCAGCAGGGCCCACCGCCGTTCCAGGGCCAGTTCGGTCAGGCCGCCCAGCACGGGCAGGTGTACGGCGCCGGTGGCCCAGGACCCACGCAGCACGGGCAACCGGTCCCGCAGCCCCGGTACGGCCAGTACGCGCCCGGCTACCAGCCGCCGGCGCCCGGCCAGCCGCAGACCCCTGGCCAGCAGCCGTACGGGCAGCAATACGGCCAGCAGCACTACGGGCAACAGCAGTACGGGCAACAGCAGTACGGCCAGTACGCCGGTCATCCGCAGCAGCAGGGTGGTTACGGCTACCCGGGGCAGAAGGTCTACGCGACTCCGGACGGGCAGCCGCTCTCCGGCTGGTGGCGCCGCGTGTGGGCGCACCTCATCGACTCGATCATCATCTGGATCGTCGGCCTGCCGCTGACCGGCTACTTCTACTGGCAGGAGGGCAAGATCCTCCAGGGCTTCCTGACCGACGTGTTCGACGCGGCCGCCGCCGGCAACCCGCAGACCAACACGTCGCTGCCGCCCGATGTCTACAAGTGGATCATCCCGGCGACGCTGCTGAGCGCCGCGGTCGGCTTCCTCTACGAGTACCTGTTCCTGACCAAGAAGGGCGCGACGCCGGGCAAGATGGCGCTCGGTATCGCGGTCCGGCTGCGGGACGTGCCCGGTAACCCGCCGGGTCAGGCCGTGGCCAAGCGGTACGGCTTCGAGATCCTCCTCAGCCTGCTCAGCGCGGTCCCGCTGGTGGGCACGCTGTTCAGCTTCCTGGTGCTGCTCGACTACCTCTGGCCGCTGTGGGACGACAAGAAGCAGGCGCTGCACGACAAGGTGGCTGGTACCAACGTGGTACGGACCCGATAGTCCGCGATGTGATCAGTTGTCTCAACTGATGGGACCAGGGTGAGCAGGGCCGCCGGGGTTCCGTACGCTCGATGCGTGGTTTACACGACATGGCTGACGAAGCGCAGGGCAGTGGACAACTGCCGGGTGCGCTCATCGCTGTGTCGTCGCCGCTGACCAGGCGGCGTCCCGAGCGCTGCGGAACCGGTCACTGAGCACGGTTCCGCGTACGTCGCCTCCCCGCGTACCCGGGCGGGATCCGGCTCGGCACCCTCCTTTTCCGGGAGTCGTCATGTCCGAACCACAGGCGGCACAGAAGGTCGATCCGCGCGGACTCCGGTTCGCCGCCGGACTCACCACGCTCGTCCTGGCGCTGACGCTCGTCCTGAACAACCCCTGGCCGCTGGCGGTGCAAGCCGTCGTGTTCGCGGTCTCGGTCGCGTTCGGGGTCGGCGCGTCGCCGTACGGCTTGCTGTTCAAGCGGCTGGTCCGGCCCCGGCTCGGCCCGCCGAAGGAGCTGGAGGACGCGGCCCCGCCGCGGTTCGCCCAGCTGGTCGGCCTCGTCTTCGCGGTGATCGGCCTGGCCGGGTACCTGACCGGTTTCACCGTGCTGGGAGTGGTCGCCACCGGATTCGCCCTGGTGGCCGCGTTCGTGAACGCGGCCGTCGGGCTCTGCCTCGGCTGCGAGGCCTATCTGCTGATCCACCGCATTCGTACGCCAGCTACCACCGCTACCAACTGAGAGGCAGCACACATGAGCAGGGAATCCGCGCTCGTCTCGGCCGACTGGGTCGAGGAGCACAAGAACGACGCCGGTGTCGTCCTGATCGAGGTCGACGAAGACGTCTCGGCGTACGACGCCGGCCACATCGCCGGCGCGATCAAGCTGGACTGGAAGGACGACCTGCAGGACGCGGTCCGCCGCGACTTCGTCAACCAGGAGCAGTTCAGCGCGCTGCTGTCCGAGCGTGGCGTCAAGAACGACGACACGGTCGTGCTGTACGGCGGCAACAACAACTGGTTCGCGGCGTACGCGTACTGGTACTTCAAGCTCTACGGCCACGATGACGTCCGCCTGCTCGACGGCGGCCGCAAGCGCTGGGAGCTGGACAGCCGCGAGCTGACCGACGAGGTGGAGAAGCGCGAGGCGACCGAGTACACCGCGAAGGCCCCGAACCTCGACATCCGCGCCTTCCGTGACGAGGTCAACGAGGCCATCGGCGTGAAGAACCTGGTCGACGTGCGCAGCCCAGACGAGTACGCCGGCCGGCTGCTCGCCCCGGCGCACCTCCCGCAGGAGCAGGCGCAGCGTGCGGGTCACATCCCGACCGCGGCGAACATCCCGTGGAGCAAGGCGGCCAACGACGACGGCACCTTCCGCGCGGACGACGAGCTGAAGCAGTTGTACGCCGACGCCGGTGTGGACTTCGGCAAGGACACGATCGCGTACTGCCGGATCGGCGAGCGCTCGGCGCACACCTGGTTCGTGCTGCACGAGATCCTCGGCCAGGAGAACGTGAAGAACTACGACGGTTCCTGGACCGAGTGGGGTTCGCTGGTCGGCGTACCCGTTGCGCTCGGCGACGAGCCCGGGAAGGCGTGACACATGTGCGGAGCCAAGCAGGGCGGCCTCGACCTCAAGGGCGTCGACGTCGACAAGGAGGCCGTGATCCAGGGCCAGGTGCTGCGCGGCGAGGAGCCGGTCGGCGGCGCCTACGTGCGGCTGCTGGACGCCACTGGTGAGTTCACGGCCGAGGTGCCGACCTCGGCGACCGGACACTTCCGGTTCTTCGCGGCGCCGGGCAGCTGGACGCTGCGCACGCTGGCGCCGAAGGCACAGCCGGTCGACCGGCAGGTCGTCGCGCAGTACGGCGAGGTCGCGGAAGTGGCCGTCACCGTCTGAGCAGTCGTTCGTTACTGAAGGTGCCACCACCACCCGAGGTGGCCCACCCTGAAGTAAGCACCGAGGGGCCCGGACCTTGCGCGTCCGGGCCCTTCGGCATGCCTGGAGACGTCCCGGAATCGCTTACATAGCAGGGATTCGCGCCGGTCATCGCACCCGAGTTACGGGGTGTCGGGTAAATCTCGCCGGAGGGGGCGGGAATGTAACGGTTTGGTCTCGGAGCGGGGTCGGCTCGTCACCTACCGCAGTCGGCCGAGTTGTGTCTGTGTCCTGACCCGCACTTCGGGTCACGTCATCACTCAGGGAGGAGGGGTCAATGCGACCCCGCATCGGATACAAGAAGCTCGCCGCCGTCGGAGTTGCGGCGGTTGTCGGCGTGGCTTCTACGATCGCGCTGACCTCGGGTTCGGCGTCCGCCTCGCCGGTTTTCGGATACAGCGGTTACTCGTACGGGACCGACGTCGAATCCGGTCTGGCGAACAGCGGCCCGCAGGTCATCAGCAAGTTCGGTTGCACCACGGACGCCACCAAGGCTGACAAGAACGACCTGGCCACGGCGAACGTGAACAACCAGGCGATCGCGCGCTCGGTCAAGACCGACACGCACGGGTTCAACGACAAGAGCGGGACGGGCGTCACCAGCACCGCGACGGCCGCCGACGTCAAGGTCGGCACCCTGCTCACGCTGACCGGCGTGAAGACCACCACCACGTCGAAGTACTCGAACGGCCAGCTGTCCTACACCGGCAGCACCTCGTTCGCGGGCGTGAAGATCGGCGCAATCACGGTGCCGTCGCTGCTGAACCCCAAGCCGAACACCAAGGTCGCGGTTCCGGGCCTCGGCTACATCGTGCTGAACCGTGTCGGCGGTGTGAAGACCGCTTCCGGCATCTACTCGTACGCGCAGGCCGTCGTGCTGCACGCGACGGTGAAGAACCAGTACATCCCGCAGGGCGTCGACGTCGCGGTCCTGAAGACCCGCGCGGAGATCTCGAAGCCGGCCACCGCGCTGGTGATCGGTGACGCCTACGGCACCCAGGCCAAGGCCGACAAGCTGGTCGTGTCCAGCCCGACGTCGCTTCAGACCACCTGCCAGGGCACTGAGGGCAAGACGGTCCGGGTCGCGGTCGGCGAGCTGAACATCCCGAAGGTCGCCTACGTCGGTGGTGTCTACACCACCAAGAACGGCGCCATCGGCGAGAACAAGTCCTACATCAACTTCACCTCGCACGTCGCGGGCGTGAAGGTGGGCACGCTGTCCATCGGCGCCATCGAGTCCTCGGCGTCGGCGTGGAAGACCAAGGACGGCAAGGGCGGCGTCAGCTCGTCCTCGCAGATCGCCTCGATCAAGGTCGGCAACAAGACCTACAACGTCCCGACCGGCGAGAACAAGACGCTGGACATCCCGGGCGTTGCCCGTCTGACCTTCAACGAGGTCATGCGGCAGAAGCGGTACATCTCGGTGAACGCGCTGGTCGTCGACGTCTACAGCCTGAACACCAAGGTCATCGTCGGCCACTCGGCCGCCGGCGTCGTCAGCTGAGCTCAGTAGACACGCTCTGAGTCGAACCTCACCGACCCAGAACTCCCGGCCCCCGGATCCCGCACGGATCCGGGGGCCGGTTGTTCGTTGTCCGGGTGGTTGTTCCCAGACGTCTTTCTCAGGCGTCGAGGATGAGGGTGACCGGGCCGTCGTTGACCAGGGACACCTGCATGTCGGCGCCGAAGCGGCCGCGTTCGACCTTCGCGCCGAGGGTCTCCAGGCTGCTGCAGAACGCGTCGTACAGCGGTTCCGAGACCGGCCCGGGGGCCGCCGCGCTCCATGAGGGGCGGCGGCCCTTGCGCGTGTCGGCGTACAGGGTGAACTGGCTGATCGCGAGGATCGGGGTCTGTTCGTCGGCGGCGGAGCGTTCGTCGTGCAGGATGCGCAGCGTCCAGATCTTGGCGGCGAGCGTGGCGGCCTTCTCGGGGGTGTCGTCGTGGGTGACGCCGAGCAGGACCAGCAGTCCGGGCGCGTCGATCGCCCCGACCACCTCGCCGTCCACGCTGACCGAGGCCTGACTGACTCGCTGTACTACGGCTCTCATAGGAACATCCTGCCGTGCCGGAGATCGTCCGGTGATCGGACCCCGCGACCGGCAAATATCCGTTTCGAAGTGCGATCTGGCAGGATTCGTCCATGGCGTCGACTCTGATCACTGTTGCTCCCACCGGTGCCGAGACCGCGAAGGCGGACTGCCCGGCGTTGCCGACCACGCTCGACGAGCTGGTCGAGACAGCGAAGCGCTGCGAGTCCGCGGGGGCCGCGATGATCCACATCCACATCCGCGACGGCGAGCACCGGCCGACTCTCGACCTCGGCCGGCTGACCGAGACGGTCGCCGCGGTCCGGGAGAACACCGCGCTGATCGTCCAGCTCTCCACGGGCGGTGCCGTCACCGACCCGTACGAGAATCGGTTGCGGGTGCTGGACGCCGTACCCGACTCCTGCTCGCTGACCATGGGCACGGTCAACTTCGGCGACGACGTCTTCATGAACCCGTGGCCGTTCGTCACGCAGCTCTTCCAGCTCACCCAGGAACGCGAGGTCGTCCCCGAGTTCGAGCTGTTCGATCTCGGTCACGTCGCCGCGCTACATCGGCTGCTGGACAAGTACGGCCTGCCGTACGGCGGTCGCGTGCATTGTGACCTCGTGATGGGTGTCCCGGGCGGCATGCCCGGTACGGCGGACGCGCTCGTCGCCGCCGTCAACGCCCTCCCCGACGCTGTCACGTCCTGGTCCGCCACCGGCATCGGCCGTACGGCGCTGACGGTCGCGCTGGCCGCCCTGTCCAAGGGCGGCAACCTCCGGGTCGGTATGGAGGACACGCTGACGCTCGCGAAGGGTCAGTCGGTCACTCACAACGCGGAACTCGTCGAACGCGCCGCAACGCTCGCGACCCTCGCCCAGCGTCCGCCGATGTCGCCCGACGAGGCCCGCGACCTCTTGAACGTGCGGCGCTGATCACTCCGACCGCGATGATTGTTGCCTCCAGCAAGAGCCAGTCGCGGAGGTAGTCGCGGGGGAGGATCGTCGGGTTGGCCCCGGTTCCCTGCCGTAGCAGTAACGGCAGGGCGATCAGGGTGGTGATGCCGACGTACAGCAAGGTGGTGCGCAGTGCGCCGACTGTTCGGTGGTGGCCGGGGCCGGTCGACCAACGGGTGACCAGCCAGCCGGTCGCGACGGTCAGCGGTATCAGGAGGAAGTCGTCGGCGATGACGGCGCCGGCCAGCCAGATCGGCAGCCTGGTGATCGCTCGGAGTTCGACGGTGTGGACCAGAGTCCACAGGCCCCAGAGGCCGGTCGCGAGACCTGCGGCCAGTAGGGCGATCCGGGTCTTCATGCGATGACCTCCAGCCGGTGAACCCACTTGGTCTGCAGGACGCCGGGCCGGTTCGGAGCGATGATCCGCGCCGGGAACCCGTGGTCGAGCGCGAGCTCACCGCCGTTCAATCTGAGCGCCAGCAGCGTGAGCGGATCGGCGGCGAACTCCTCCGGCAGTTCGGTGGTCGCGTAGAAGCCGCCCTTCTCCATCGACACCACGCGGACCCGCGACTTCGGTGGGGCGCCGCAGAGTTCGAGGAGGTCGCGGATCCGCACGCCCTCCCAGCGCGCGCCCTGGCTCCATCCCTCGACGCAGGCGATCGGCAGGTCGGAACCGTTCTGCGGCAGCGCTCGGAGTTCGTCGATCGTGTACGACAGTTGCCGTAGGCCCTCGACGGTGAAGCGCCAGTCCGGGCCGATCCCGGTCACGCCGGCGGCTTCCGCCGTACGGTTCACCGGCAGGCCTTGCGGGCCGACGTTCGGCTTGCGGGGCGCGAGTACGGCGACCGGTCCGAGGGCCGGGGCGGACTGGCCGACCGACGTGATGCCGACGAGCGTCGCGGCGCCGGCGACGGTTCGGAACAGGCCGCGCCGGGTCAGTCCGGTGGTGGCCGGTGGCAGCGATTCCGGCGCGAGTTCCGGCGTACGGCGCCAGTTTTCGCGGATCAGGGGCAGTTTGACTGCGAGGTGCACGAGGAGTGCGCCGACGATGATCCACGCGAGGGCGTAGTGGGTCTGACGGAAGGGGAACGGCCACGGGTACCACTGCAGGGTGTTGAGGAAGCCGATGAACAGTTCGAGCGCCATGGTGGAGACGAGGACCAGGATCGATGCGCGCTCGAGGAGGGGCGCGAGATCCTTGGGGCTGGGCAGCTTCGCGAACAGTTTCGGGTAGACCGTCCACAACTTTGCCAGCAGCAACGGGATCGCCACGGTGCCGCTCAGGACGTGCAGACCTTGGCTGACGCGGTACAGGCCGGCCGGACGACTGGGCACAGGCAGCCAGGTGGGAGTGTCCTGCTGGAAGTGGCTGTACAGCCCGGTCAGGAAGCAGACCGCGACGGCGATCCCCAGCCAGCGGCCGATCACCGTCGCCACCCGTGGATGGTGCAGGGGCGAGGGGAACGACTTCTCCGTCGGTGGCGCCGGCAGCTTCATGTTTCCACTACAACTCAACTTGGGCCGGGCGTACGGCGATCTGCGGTTACTGCTCGCGAACGGCGTACCGGGATCGGTTGTCCACAGGCGCGCAATGATCGGCGGTAGGTGGTACCGATCCGGGCATACTCTGGGCCAACACGTGAGAGGAGTGTGGCGGAGTGAAGACGCAGGAGCGGTCGTCCGAGGACGACGAGCGCGCGATGGCGGATCTGGCCGAGGTCGTCGACTGGCGATCGATCTGGGGACCGCCGGCCACCGGCATGGACGCGATCCGCGCCCTGGTCAATCGCGTCACCGCCGCCACTGGCTGGCGCCCATGGGCGCCCGGCAACATCGACCCGGATCGTTACACCTGGGGCCTTGTCACACCGCGCGAGACGGTCATGCTCGTGCTGCCCGACGCCGTACTGCCCGAGAGTCCCCGCAGCGGCTGGTCGGCGTACGACATCGGTGCCGGTGAGCTCTCAGCAGTCGAGGACGGCATCGACGATCACTGGCCGGCCCAGCTCGATCTCGCCCGCCGGTACTGGGGGCCGCCGGTCTTCGTCGGGTCGGGGAACGACGTCCGGATCCCGCCGGAGTGGCGCGGCCGCCGCCGGCACCTGGCGGTCTGGCTCCGGCCGGGAGCCGAGTTCCACCTGTTTGCGTCCCAGCCGGGACCGGACGACACGACAGCCGGCTTCGGATACTCCGTCTACGCCAGCGAGGTGGCCTGATGTCAGAGGTACAAGCCGAGGACCTGTTCGCTGACCTCCGCCGGGAACTCAGGCAGCTGTATGCCTTCATGAAGCGCCTCGAGGGCATTGCGCGGAGCCGGTTCAGCCCGCAGCAGCGGATCCGGGCCGGACTCGAGACGGCCCTCCTCCAGCGCCGCAACGGAAACGGCAATCAGGGCGTGCAGGGTGACCCGCGCGCGGACACCCAGGACATCGAGCGTCAGGTGCGCGCCGCGGAACAACGGGCCAATGATCTGGAGACCGAGGCAGCCGACCTCCGCAACCAGCGCGACCTCCTGCGCGAGCAGCAGCAGGGCAACGAGACGGAGCGCGCCCAGGACCAGCGGGACGCGGACGCGCAGGCCCTGAACGACCGCGATGGGGACCACATCCCCGACGACTACGAGCGCCGGGTCGCGGACGAGAACCAGAACGCGGCCGAGGACCGGGCGGCGGACGACGCCGAGGCCGAGGCCGAGACGGACCAGGCGATCGAGGACCGCGAAGCGGCACGGGACCGCGAAGACGCGGAGAAGAAGCGCGAGGAGGACCAGCGGCGCGCCCAGGAGTCCCGTGACGGGATAGACCCCGGCGCCGCAGCAGCCGCCGCCGGCACGGTGGCCGCAGCCGACGAACTCGACGACCGCCTGGACGAAGAACAGCTGGCCGACGACCTCCAGGACCAGCAGGAGCAGCAGGATCTCGAGGAGCAGCAGGACCCGGCGACCCAGCCCGACAACGTCGAACAGGCCGAGGCGGCGCAGGACCAGCAGAACCCCGAGCTGGCCGAACAGGCCGCGCTGGATCCGGAAGACCAGCGCCGGCAGCAGGACCTGCAGCAGGAGCAGCAAGAGCAGCAGGACCCCGGTCAGGAGCAGGACCCCGCGACTCAGCCCGCGAACCTGGAGCAGACCGAAGCTGAGCAGGACCAGCAGGACCCGACCGACCAGGGCCAGCAGGAGGACCTGCAGCAGGCGCAGCAGGAGCAGCAGGATCTCGGTCAGGAGCAGGATCCGGCAAACCGTCCCGAGAACCTGGAGCAGACCGAGGCCGAGCAGGACCAGCAAGACCCGGCCGGCCAGGGCCAGCAAGAGGATCTGCAGCGAGACCAGCAGGACCGCGGACAGGACGACGCGCAGCAGACCGACGTGACCCAGGAGCAGCAAGCGCCCGCCCAGGACCAGCAGACCGACGTTGCGCAGGACCAGCAGACTGACCTGCGGCACGAACAGGACGTGCCCGCGCAGGATCAGCGGGCCGACCTGGAGCAGGGTTCAGAGGCCCAGGCTGACCTGGCCGACCAGCAGGACCTCGGGCCAGACACCACACAGCAAACCGACCTGACCCAGGACGAGCAGGCATCGGCCCAAGACCTCCAGTCCCAAGACAGCCAGACCCAAGACAGCCAGACCCAGGACGGCCAGACTCAAGACGGCCAGACCCAGGACGTTCAGACGCGAGATGTTCAAGCGCAGGACGTTCAAGCGCAGGACGTTCAAGCGCAGGACGTTCAAGCGCAGGACGTTCAGACGCAAGATGGTCAGGGGCAGCAGGTCGACATGTCCCAGCAGGGGCAGACCGCTCAGCAAGGGCAAGCGGCTCAGCAGGGTCAGGCGGCTCAGCAAGGGCAGACGTCCGAGCAGGGGATGCAGGGCGGCGAGCAAAGTCCGGGTGAGGCCGGGCAGCAGGGGCCCGGTGGTGCGGAGAAGGCCAGCAGCACCGCACAGTCGGCGGTCGATTCGCAGGCCGAGCTCGGTTCGGAGGAGCAGGGCCAGACGTCCGTCGAATGGCCACAGCCGGCCGTCGAGCCGCTGCTCGACCACTACCGTCAGAACGGCAAGGCGACCAACGGCCAAGGCCCGGAGATCCCGTCCGGCGAGCGGGACACGCTGGAGCAGACCCGCACCGGAGTAGCCCCCGCCGCCGGAGCGACCCGCGAGAGCGGCGCAGGAAACCAAGGCGAACGCCCCGAGCACATGCGCGGCGACCGCTCCCGCGAAGCCGACCGAAGCCGAAACAACGACGGCGGCCGCGAACGCTGACCCCCAAGCCCCACCGCCACCGCGGCTACCTCCGCCACGGGCAGCTACCTCCGCCACGGGCAGCTACCTCCGCCACGGGCAGCTACCTCCGCCACGGGCAGCTACCTCCGCCACGGGCAGCTACCTCCGCCACGGGCAGCTAC
>NZ_JBIALI010000001.1:0-86275 GCF_042873375.1 Kribbella sp. NPDC004875 | reverse complement strand
AGCTACCTCCACCACCGGCAGCAACCCCCACCACCCACCACCCGTCGGCACCCACCAGCGTGGGCACCTGCTGGCGTCGGTAGCCGCCACCTGTCGGCGCTCGCACCCGTCGGTAGCCGCCGGCGTCGGCACCCGGCAGCGTCGGTGGCCGTCGACGTTGGCGGTCGTCGGCGCGTCAGTCGGGATCGGCGGCAGGTCTGGGGACTGGGGATGCCAACCGGTGTCTGTGGACAGGAAATAGCAGGTCTCAAGGCACCGTTTCCTGTGTCAGGTCACCACGAGTTCCTGTCTCAAGTCGCCACGGGCGGGTGCCGGGGCTCACGGGAAGTTGGCGCCGGTAGGCGCTACCCGTCGGCGCTCGGCACCGTCGACAGCCGTCGGTAGCCGCGAGCGTCGGTAGCCGTCGGCGTTGGTGCCCGGCAGTGGCGGTGACCGTCGGCGTTGGCGGTGTCGGCGCGCCAGTCGGGGGCGGCGGTGGGGCTGGGGACTGGGGATGCCGAGCGGTGTCTGGGGACAGGAAATAGCAAGTCTCCAGACACCACTTCCTGTGTCACGGCGCCACGAGTTCTTGTCTCAAGTCGCCGCGAGTGGTTGCCGGAGCTGACGGGAAGATGGCGTCGGACTGGTGATGGCGGGGCCTGGTGGGGGTCAGTAGACGATTGCCTGGGTGTTTCCGGTGAGGATTTCTTCGGTGAAGGCGGGGGCGCCGGCTATGCGGGTGTGGGGGATGAGGTCGGGCTCGGCGAGGTCGCGGCGTTTGGCGCATTGGGTGCAGACCGTCAGCTGACCGCCCTCGAGGACCGCCCCCAGGAGGTCGGTGAGGGGTGCGGCGTGTGGGAGGTCGAAGGTCTCGGCCCGGCCGGGTACGGCGAACCAGACGGCCTCGCCGGTGAGCCAGAGGGAGACCGTCGCGCCGGCGGCGACCGCGGAGGCGGCGACCGTGAAGGCCTGGTTCGCGCGCTCGGGTTCGTCGGCGCCTGCGGTCAACTTGATCACCAGCGTGCGGGACATCACGCCACGGTAGCCGAAGGTCGGCGTACCCATCCTCTAGACTGACCAACGTGCTGCACGTCGTCTTCACCACCCTGCTGGTCCTGGTCTGTGTGTTCATGGGCTGGTTCTCGGCGTTTGTCGTCTACCGGCTGTACCGCGGCCGCAACGCGAGCTGAGTGATCCGATGGCGTTCGAGATCCCGCAGGACCTGCACCCCGACCTGATCCCGCTCGCGTGGCTGCTCGGCCGCTGGGAGGGCCGCGGGCACGGTGACTACCCGACGATCGAGAAGTTCGAGTTCGGGCAGCAGATCGACTTCACCCACAACGGGAAGCCGTACCTGCACTACGTCAGCCAGACGTTCGTCGTCGGCGAGGACGGTACGAAGGAGCGCCCGCTGGCCGTCGAGACCGGCTTCTGGCGCCCGCAGCCCGACAACAAGGTCGAGGTGATCCTCGCGCACCCGACCGGCATCGCCGAGATCTGGTACGGCGACATCGACGGCGCGAAGATCGAACTGCAGACGGATGTCGTCGCGCGCACCGTCACCGCCAAGGAAGTCACCGCCGGCCACCGCCTCTACGGCCTCGTCAACGGCGAGCTCCTGTGGGCGTACGACATGGCCGCCGAAGGCCAGTCCCTGCAGCCCCACCTGTGGGCGACCCTCGTCCGCTCCTGATCAGCTCTCGGCGACCCAGGAGTACTCGACCTTCGGCCGTCCGCTGCGTCCGTCGTACCGCTGCGTCCGCAGCGCCTGCCCCTGGTCCGCCAGGTGCTCGAGGTAGCGCCGGGCAGTGATCCGCGAGGTGCCCAGCGACGTGGCGACCTCTTCGGCTGTCCAGCCCTCGCGATCGCCCAGCAGTTGCACCACGCGATCCAGTACCGACCCGACCAGCCCCTTGGGCACCGACGAGACGGTTGCTGGATGCAACAACCGGTCGACTTCGTCCTGGTCCGCGACGACCTGGCCCGCGTCGCCGGCCCGGCGCTGACGGGCGTACGCCGACAGCCGGTCCCGCAACGTCTCGAACGCGAACGGTTTCAGCACGTACTGCACGACCCCGATCCGCGCCGCCGCCTGCACCGCAGCGACCTCGCGCGCCGACGTCACCGCGACCACGTCGGTTTGGTTGCCGAGAGCACGCATCCGCCGGACCACGTCCAGCCCGTGCCCGTCCGGCAGGTGCATGTCGAGCAGCACCAGGTCGATCTCGCCGCGGGCCAGCACCTGCAGCGCCCGTCCCGCGGTTCCGGCCACTCCGACGCACGTGAACCCACCGAGGCGTTCGACGTACGTGCGATGAGCCTCGGCGGCGACGGGGTCGTCCTCGACGACGAGTACCCGGAGCTCAGGCACTCGCACTCACCGCCCGCGGCAGCCGCACCCGCACGGTCAGCGCCGGTACGTCGTCCAGCTCGGAATCCGGATCGACCATCAATGAACCCTGCCATCGCTCGACCGTGCTCCGCACCAGCACGAGCCCCAATCCATGCCCCGGCTCGGCCTTGGTCGTCCACCCGCGCTCGAACATGTGCGCCAACTCCACCGACCCCAACTCGGCGCCGGTGTTCGTCACGATCAGATCCACCGCGTGCGCGGTCGTCGCGGCCCGGAATTCCACTTTCCGTGGTGCCGGCCCACCGCGCGCGGCCTCGATCGCGTTGTCCAGCAGGTTCCCGACCACGGTCACCACGTCCTGCGCGGGCAGCCGGGTGCTCAATGCCTCTTGCCCGAGGTCGAGCGTCAGTACGACGCCACGCTCCTGCGCCTGCGCCAGTTTCGCGAGCAGCAACGAGGCGAGCACCGGATCGCCGACCGTACCGACGACGCGATCCGTCATCGCCTGCGCGAACTGCAACTCCGACACCGCGAACTCCCGGGCCCGTTCCGGCCTGCCGATCTCGATCAGGCTGACCACTGTGTGCAGCCGGTTCGAGGCCTCATGATTCTGTGCCTGCAGCGATTCCGCCAAACTCCGTACGGCGTCCAGCTCGCCGAGCAACCGTTGCAGCTGCGTGTGGTCCCGCAGCGTGACGATCCGCCCGCGCCCGGACGGCTGCTGGTTCACGACCACCACACCCTGCGCTCCGAGGTGCAGTTCGTCGTACGCCGTCCTTCCGGTGACGAGCAGTTCGGCCAGGGGAGCGCCGAGGTGCAGCTCCTCCAGCGGAGTCCCGGGGGTGACTGCGCGCAGTCCGAGCAGGGTGAGTGCTTCGTCGTTCGCGAGCTGCACGCGGCCCTCGAGGTCGAGCAGGATCAGTCCTTCGCGCGCGGCATGCAGCACGCCCTCGTAGAAATCGAGCATGCGGGCCAGCGACTGCGTGCCCATCCCGCGCGTCGCGCGGCGTACCCGCCAGGTGACGAGCGCGTTTCCGGCGATCGCGACCCCCAGCATCAGGCTGGCGATGCCGAGCATGGATCGTAGGTCGAGCCGGACCAGCTCCCACCAGGTCGGTGCGGCCAGCCCCGACGCCGCGGCGTCCCGCAGGGCCTGCGCGCGGGAACGGCTCACCATCGTGATCCAGACCATCGCGATGAGTACTGTGACCGTGACGGACTGCAACCACAGGACCTGACGACGCAGCTCCCACGGCCGAGGTTTCATGCCGAACAGTGTGCACCGCGAACGATATGAACGAAACGCGCGCTTCTCCTGTGCGTCACGTCACAGTTACTCACCAGGTACTCGTGAGCGTGCTCACGACGTACCCAACCCACCCCTCCGCCAGGCCGATACAGGGAGTCCCACCATGTCGAGCCCGACCGAACCCCGCCCGACTCCGGTCCGCAACGACCGGACCCATTTCCTCTACATCGCCGTCATCGTCGCCGTCCTGCTCGGTATCGGTGTCGGCTTCCTGTTCCCCGACTTCGCGGTCGAGCTCAAACCGCTCGGCACCGGCTTCGTGAATCTGATCAAGATGCTGATCAGCCCGATCATCTTCTGCACCCTGGTGCTCGGCATCGGCTCGGTCCGGCAGGCCGCCAGCGTCGGCAAGGTCGGCGGCCTCGCGCTCGTCTACTTCCTGGTGATGTCGACGGTCGCGCTCGCCATCGGCCTCGTGGTCGGCAACCTCGTACAGCCGGGCTCGGGCCTGAACCTGACCGACAAGCTCCGCGAGACCGGCCAGAAGCAGGCCGCCGGCGCGCACACCAGTACGACGGACTTCATCCTCGGCATCATCCCGAAGTCGCTGCTGTCCTCGCTGACCGAGGGCGAGGTCCTGCAGACCGTGCTGGTCGCGCTGCTCGTCGGCTTCGCGCTGCAGGCGATGGGTTCCAAGGGTCAGCCGATCCTGACCGGCATCGGTCACATCCAGCGGCTCGTGTTCAAGATCCTGTCGATGATCATGTGGACCGCGCCGATCGGTGCGTTCGGTGCGATCGGGGCCGTGGTGGGCGCGACCGGCTGGGACGCGCTGGTCAGCCTCGGCAAGATCATGCTGGCCTTCTACATCACGTGTCTGCTGTTCGTGGTCGTCGTCCTCGGCACGATCCTCCGCGTGGTCACCGGGCTGTCGATCTTCCAGCTGCTGCGGTACCTGGGCCGGGAGTTCCTGCTGATCGTGTCCAGTTCGTCGTCCGAGACCGCCCTGCCCCGGCTGATCGGCAAGATGGAACATCTCGGCGTCGACCGGTCCGTCGTCGGTATCACTGTCCCGACGGGCTACTCCTTCAACCTCGACGGTACGGCGATCTACCTGACGATGGCGTCGCTGTTCATCGCGGAGGCGATGGACCAGCCGTTCTCGATCGGTCAGCAGATTTCCCTGCTGCTGTTCATGATCGTCGCCTCGAAGGGCGCTGCCGGTGTGACCGGAGCCGGTCTGGCCACGCTGGCCGGTGGGCTGCAGTCGCACCGTCCGGACCTGGTCGACGGCGTCGGTCTGATCGTCGGGATCGACCGGTTCATGTCCGAGGCCCGCGCGCTGACGAACTTCGCGGGCAACGCGGTCGCGACGGTCCTGGTCGGTCACTGGGTCGGCGAGTTCGACAAGGAGCAGGCCCGTCAGGTGTTCGCCGGCAACGACCCGTTCGACGAGGTCGCGTTCGCCGCCGGTGACACCCACGGCGGTGACGCGCCGGCCCCCGAGCCGGTCGCGGTCGAGGCCCGCCCCACCGACGCCTAGCCACCTTCCTGCCCCCTCAAATGGTGGGTTGCCCCCTCGAATTCCGAGGGGGCAACCCACCAACTCGTGGGGCAGGCCACCTACTTGCCGGTGAGGAGTTCGACGACCGGGGCCAGGTCTTCGAGGTACGTCGCGTTCACGCTGATGTACGACGCTCCGAACTCGTCCCGGCGCCGCTGCAGTTCGTCGGCCATCTCCTGCGGCGTACCGCGCAGCAGCATCAGCGAGTCACTCGCCTCCAGCTCCTCGGGTTCGACGCCCGCCGCGCGCTTGGTCCACGGCGGCAGCTCCCGGGTCCCCGCGGCGAACAGGTTCATCGCCAGCTCGATGTCGTCGGCCCGCGCTCCGGCCAGCTCCCGAAGGTCCTTGGTCAGCTGAGCGATCTCCGCGCGCGGCGTCATCGCGTCCTTGGCGAGCGACACGATGTCGGCACGGGCCGCCGCGAGGGCGAGCGCCCGTGGTCCGCCGGCCGCCAGCATGATCGGCGTACGACGGTCCCCGTCGAGCTTCTCGAGCTGCTCCAGGGTCTCGCGTACCTGGTCGCGCCGTTGCTTCGCGGATCCCCACGGCAGCCCGATCTCGGCGGTCTGCTGCTCTGCGACCGGCCGCCCGGTCCCGATGCCGAACTCGAACCGCCCGTCGGTCAGCACCGTCAGCGTGTGCGCCTCCCACGCAGCTGCCCGCGGGGTCCGCAACGGAGCGGCCGCGACGAACGTACCGACGCGGATGTCCGCAACGGCGGCGGCCATCGCGAGGGACGGGAAGGGCGACGGCAGTTGCAGCCCGTCAGGCATCAGCACGGTCGAGTACCCGAGTTCGGCCGCCCGGCGTACGGTCGTCATCCACTGTTCACCGGTCGTCGGGCTGCCGACCACGCCGAACCGGAATCGCCTGTCGCTCATCGCCCTGCTCCCTCCGTCGTTGTGATGACTCCAGACTCGCCGTACACCGGGTCTGTCCACATCCCACGACGGGAGGCGTTCGCCGTACGCCACGCGACGTACTCTGGTGACATGTCACGTAAGCGCAGCCCCCTGCTGGACCGGCCCGGCGCGGTCGAGGCCGACGGACTCGACGCCGGGGTCGCGGCGCACTACGGCTCCGACCTGCGCGAGCAGCGGGCGCTGGTCGCCGGTGAGGCGTTCGTCGATCTGTCGCACCGCGACGTGGTCACGATCACCGGCCCGGACCGGCTGACCTGGCTGCACGCCCTGACCACGCAGTACTTCGAAGGGCTCAAGCCCGGCGCCTCGACGACGGCCCTGCTGCTCTCGCCGACCGGGCACGTCGAACACGTGATGTACGGCGTCGACGACGGCGAAACATTCTGGCTGCACACCGAGCCGGGTGCGGCCGAGGCGCTGGTCGACTGGCTGCGGAAGATGGTGTTCATGTCCCGCGTCGAGATCGCGGACGTGACCGACGACTACGCGATCGTCTGGCGTCCCGGGCCGGCGAGCGGCGAGCACCTGACCCGCACCGGCGAGGACTCGCTCGGCGGGCATGAGGTGTTCCTGCCGCGCGCGGAGCTGGCCGGTCTCGAAGGCCCGGCCGCCGGGATCTGGGCGTACGAGGCGCTCCGGATCGAGGCCGGCGCCCCGCGGTTCGGCCTGGACACCGACGAGCGCGCGATCCCGAACGAGCTCGGCTGGTTGGGCCTCGGCGTCCACCTGAACAAGGGCTGCTACCGCGGGCAGGAGACTGTCGCGCGCGTGCACAACCTCGGCCGTCCGCCGCGCCGCCTGGTCCGCCTGCACCTCGACGGTTCCGTCGACCATCTCCCCGCGCACGGGTACGTCGTCCGCGCGGGTGACAAGCAGGTCGGTTTCATCGGCTCCGCGGCCCGCCACCACGAACTCGGCCCCATCGCGCTGGCGCTGGTGAAGCGCAACGTCGACCCGGCCGCCGTGCTGGAGGTCGTCGCCGAGGACCAGCCCACCGTGACCGCGACCCAGGAGATCCTGGTCGACCCCGAGGCAGGCCTGCACGTACGCTCCCGCCTGTGACAGGCGCCGACTCCCGCGCTCCCCGGCCGGATGAGCAGATCGACGGAGCCGCGGGTCTCTGAGGGTGCCTAGGATCACTCGCAACTGAGTGTTTTGCACCTGTACAGTTCAGCCGTGACCGAACCTGTGATCCTGGCCGACGTGGTCCGCAGCGGTTTCGTCGAAGGCCATCACCGCGGCTCCGTCGTGGTGACGAACCCCGACGGCAGCGTGGACCGGGCTGTCGGCGTCGTGGACCAGCCGATGTTCCCGCGCTCGTCCAACAAGCCCATGCAGACCCTCGCCATGCTCCGCAACGGTCTGCCGCTGACCGAGGAGCTGCTCGCGCTGTCGGGCGCCTCGCACTCGGGCGAGCAGTTCCACCTGGACGGCGTCCGGAAGATCCTCGCGGAGGCCGGGCTCGACGAGTCGGCGCTGCGCACACCCACGGCGTACCCGGTGGACGAGGACGCTCGGGACGCGTGGATCCGGGCGGACCGCGCCCCTGAGCGCATCGCGATGAACTGCTCCGGCAAGCACGCCGCGAAGATCCTGACGAGCACCCTGAAGGGCTGGCCGATCCACGATCCGGCCACCGAGCAGGACCCGCAGGCCCGCTGGGGACGTGACGACTACCGCTCGCCTGAGCACCCGCTGCAGCAGGAGATCCGCGGCGCCATCGAGGACACGGCCGGCGAGAAGGTGTCGTACGTCGCCGTGGACGGCTGTGGCGCGCCGATCTTCGCCCTCAGCCTCGCCGGTCTGGCGCGCTCGTTCGGCCTGTTCGCCGCGGCCGCCCCGGACACCTTCGAAGGTCAGGTCGCGGACGCGTTCCGGGCGCACCCGGAGTACGCCAGCGGGACCAGGCGGGACGAGACCGACTTCATGCGGCACGTCGACGGGCTGTTCTGCAAGGTCGGTGCCGAGGGCGTGTACGCCGCAGGTCTCGCCGACGGCCGTGGCATCGCGATCAAGATCGAGGACGGTGACGGCGCCAAGCGGGCCCGCGAGGTCGTCCTGGCCGCGGTACTTCGGCAGCTCGGCATCGACGGCGACGTCATCGAGCGCCACATCACGCTTCCGGTGCTGGGCGGCGGAGTGCGCGTCGGCGACGTCCGCGCGAACGCGAACGTCTTCGGCTGACCCGCACTGAGCTGTTCAGGTCGGTTACTTCGCCCGTAGCCGGTCGACGGCCGGCGACGGGACCGGGAGTGGTGCCGGCGGGGCCGGCAGGGCGTAGCCGGCGTACAGGCGCCGGCGGATCGCCTCGAGGGGGAAGGTCTCGCGGTAGATCGCGAGTTTGACGGTCACGCCCTCCAAGGTTGCCCGCAGCAACATCTCCTCGACGGCCGGGTCGGTCGCGCCGCGGGCCGCGAAGACGTCCCGGATCGCGTCCTCGACCAGGGACAACCGGTCCGACTTGGCCTGCTCGACGCGGGCGAACACGTCGTGCGTACCGGGCTGCATCATCAGGCTGATCGCCAGCCGCTGGATCGGCAGCGTGGTCGCGGCCGCCATCAGCGCGCCGTCGATGATGCCCGCCAGCCGCTCGTCCGGGGTGCCCTGGATGCTCAGGATCGCGGCGATGCCGTCGAGCCAGCGGTCCAGCAGTTCGGCGGCCAGCTGCTCCTTGGTGGCGAAGTAGTACGCGACCAGGCCGCGGGAGACGCCGGCGGTCGCGGTGATCTCGGAGATCGACGCGGCCTCGAACCCCTTCGCGGCGAAGACCTCCAGGGCGGCGGCCAGGATCCGCTCGCGGGAGCGCGCCCGCATCTCCTCGTTCACCACCGCCGAACGCGGCACGTTCCCTCTTCCGGTCGAGGTCCTGAAGCGCCGGGCTACCCCCATCGCATGCCCGGCGCCTCGGGACTGACCCCCCGTTGTTCCGGCCCCTCCCCAGGCGCCTTCTATAGACTGGACGTCCAGTCAACAAATGTCAAAGGTTCTGCCGTTTTCTGGACAGCAGCCGCGCCGGGTAGGATGTGGATGCTGCGCCCTGTGTCGAGTGGCACGTGAAACCAGCCGTAGCCACCGCCTGAACCCCCGATGACTTGGAGCGCTCCTTCATGCCTGTCCGTAACGACCTGCGCAACGTCGCGATCGTGGCCCACGTCGACCACGGGAAGACCACCCTCGTCGACGCGATGTTGTGGCAGTCCGGCGCGTTCGGTGCCCATCAGCACGTCGACGAGCGGGCGATGGACTCCGGTGACCTGGAGCGTGAGAAGGGCATCACGATCCTCGCCAAGAACACCGCCGTCCGGCACAAGATGGCCAACGGCGAGCAGATGACGATCAACATCATCGACACCCCCGGCCACGCCGACTTCGGTGGCGAGGTCGAGCGCGGCCTGTCGATGGTGGACGCGATCGTGCTGCTGGTCGACGCCTCCGAGGGTCCGCTGCCGCAGACCCGGTTCGTGCTCCGCAAGGCGCTGGCGCGGAAGATGCCGGTGATCCTCGTGGTGAACAAGGTGGACCGTCCGGACGCCCGGATCTCCGAGGTCGTCGACGAGACCTACGAGCTGTTCCTGGACCTGCTCGACCACGACGCCGACCAGAGCGCGCTCGACTTCCCGGTCGTGTACGCCTCGGCCCGCGCCGGCCGCGCCTCGCTGAACCAGCCCGCGGACGGCGGCCTGCCGGACTCCGAGGATCTCGAGCCGCTGTTCGAGACGATCCTGAACAACGTGCCGGCCCCGGAGTACACCGAGGACGCGCCGCTGCAGGCCCACGTCACCAACCTGGACGCCTCGCCGTTCCTGGGCCGGCTCGCGCTGGTCCGGGTGCACGAAGGCACGCTGAAGAAGGGCGCCCAGGTCGCCTGGTGCCGCCACGACGGCTCGATCCAGAAGGTCAAGATCACCGAACTGCTGGTCACCGAGGCACTGGAGCGGATCCCCGGCGACTCGGCCGGACCGGGCGACATCGTCGCGATCGCGGGGATCCCGGAGATCATGATCGGCGACACCCTGACCGACCCGGACAACCCCAAGCCGCTGCCGCTGATCACGGTGGACGAGCCGGCCATCTCGATGACGATCGGCACCAACACCTCGCCGCTGGCCGGCCGGGTCAAGGGCACCAAGGTCACCGCCCGCCTGGTCAAGGACCGGCTGGACCGCGAGCTGATCGGCAACGTGTCGCTGAAGGTGCTCCCGACCGAGCGTCCGGACGCCTGGGAGGTGCAGGGCCGTGGTGAGCTGGCGCTGGCCATCCTGGTCGAGCAGATGCGCCGCGAGGGCTACGAGCTGACCGTCGGCAAGCCGCAGGTGGTCACCCGCGAGATCGACGGCAAGCGCCACGAGCCGGTCGAGCGGCTGACGATCGACTGCCCGGAGGAGTACCTCGGCACCGTCACGCAGCTGCTCGCGGTCCGCAAGGGCCGGATGGAGCAGATGACGAACCACGGCACCGGCTGGGTCCGGATGGAGTTCCTGGTCCCCGCGCGCGGCCTGATCGGGTTCCGGACCGAGTTCCTCACCGACACCCGCGGCACCGGGATCGCGCACCACGTGTTCGAGGGCTACGAGCCGTGGTTCGGCGACCTGCGCACGCGCCCGTCCGGCTCGCTGGTGTCGGACCGGGCCGGGGCCGCGACGTCGTACGCGATGATCAACCTGCAGGAGCGCGGCACCATGTTCGTGGAGCCGGCCACCGAGGTGTACGAGGGCATGATCGTCGGCGAGAACTCGCGCTCCGACGACATGGACGTGAACATCACCAAGGAAAAGAAGATGACCAACGTCCGTTCCAACGCGGACGAGTTCGAGAAGCTGGTGCCGGCCCGGAAGCTGTCGCTCGAGCAGTCCCTGGAGTTCTGCCGCGAGGACGAGTGCGTCGAGGTCACCCCGGACGCGATCCGGATGCGCAAGGTCGCCCTCACACAGATCGAGCGTTCCAAGCTGGGCCGCAAGTCGAAGGGCTGAGCGATGCCGGATCGTGCGATCGACGGACTGTTTCCGAGCGACCTCCCGGAGCCGCAGTACTGGGAGGACCGGTACCCGCGGCGCGAGCTGCCGGACGGGGCGAAGGTCACCCGGCTCGGCCCGTCGCCGACCGGGTTCATCCACATCGGCGGCGTGTACGTCGGGATGATCGACCGGGACATCTCGTCCAGTACCGGCGGGGTGTACCTGGTCCGGGTCGAGGACACCGACCAGTCGCGTGAGGTCGAGGGCGCGCTCGAGCAGTTCGCGCGCGCCTTCGAGTACTTCGGGATCAGCTCCGACGAGGACAAGGACCACGGCGCGTACGGGCCGTACCTGCAGTCCGAGCGCGAGCAGATCTACCTGACCTACGTGCGGCACCTGCTCCGCCAGGGCAAGGCGTACCTGTGCTTCGCGACCAAGGACGAGCTCGCCGACATCACCGCCCGCCAGCAGGCGTCGAAGGTCCCGACCGGGTACTACGGCAAGTGGGCGATCTGGCGCGACGCCGACCCGGCCGACGTCGCGGCCAAGCTGGCCGACGGAGCGCCGTACGTCGTGCGTTTCCGGGCCCCTGACGACGCCGACGGGCAGCGGGTCAGCTTCGTGGACGCGATCCGCGGGCGGCTCGAGCACGAGGCGAACCGCAACGACGCGGTGATCCTGAAGTCCTCGGACCAGTCGCCGCGGCTGCCGACGTACCACTTCGCGCACGCGGTGGACGACCACCTGATGCGGGTGAACCTGGTGATCCGGGGCGACGAGTGGATCTCGTCGGTGCCGCTGCACCTGCAGTTGTTCGCGGCCCTCGAGTTCGAGCCGATCACCTATGCGCACATCGCCCCGCTGATGAAGCAGATCCCCGGCGGGAAGCGGAAGCTGTCGAAGCGGAAGGACCCCGAGGCGGGCGTCGACTTCTACATCGGCGCGGGCTACCCCGCGGACGCGGTGCTGTACTACCTGCGCGGTCTGGCCAACGGCCGGCTCGCGGAGGTGCCGCTGGCGGAGGCGTTGTCGACGCCGATCGACCTGAGCCTGTGCGGTGTCGCCGGTCCGCTGGTGGACCTGGTGAAGCTGGAGGACATCAGCGCCGACCACATCGCGACGCTGAGCGGCCGGCAGATCCTCGACGCGGTCCGGACCTGGGCGACGGAGTACGACGCGGAGCTGGTGCCCGTGCTCGACAACGAGACCGAGCTCGCGCTGCGGGCGCTCGCGGTCGAGCGGGACGGTGTCGAGAACCCGCGCAAGGACCTGCGGAAGTGGTCGGACTTCAGATCGGCGTACGGCTTCTTCTTCCCGGAACTGTTCGTGCCGGTGGACGGACCGGGCGACGAGCGGCTTGCTCCGCTCGGTGTCGCGCCGGAGGTCGTCGCCGCGTTCGCCGAGGACCTGGTGGCGAACTACGAGCACCTCGACGACCCGCAGGAGTGGTTCAACCAGATCCGGACGCTCGCCGGCAAGCATCGCTTCGCGCCGAACGCCAAGGAGTACAAGAAGGATCCGGACGCGTACGTCGGCTCGATCCGCGAGGCCTCGCAGCTCGTCCGCGTCGCGATCACCGGCGCGACCCGCAGTCCCGACCTGCACGCGACGGCCCAGGCGCTCGGCGCTCCGGAAGTCCTGCGCAGACTGCGAGCACTGGCCGATCGGTGACCCCTGGGGCTGATGGGGCCGCTGGGACTCCGGCAGGAAACACGTAGGGCACGAAGTGGACACGGTGGCTCACACCGCGCGACCACGCCTGTTCAGGTGTGATAGATACTTCTCGGTCGGTGGCGGGGGAAGAAAGTTCTGACTTGTTACCAACCAGACGTGAGCTGGTGACGTCTGTCTTGTGGAAGCACTCTTTGGGGGAAGGACAAGGGAAAAATGGGCATTCTGCGTAAGGTCTGCGCGACTCTGACGGCCGCCGCGTTCGTGGGTGTCGGGGCGCTCACGGCGACTACTTCGGCTCAGGCCGCGCCCGCGGTCGCGGGGTCGGCGCAGAAGTCGGCCACGGCGCCGGCACCGGTGGCGCTGCCGCCCAAGGCCGCCGCCGCGAAGCCGAAGGCCGGCACGTCGTCGTCCGCGGCGATGAAGAAGTACCGGCTGGACTCGCGCTGTATGAGCAAGGGCCGCGTGCTGTGCATCAACAAGAAGACCCGCAAGCTGGTCTACCTGGTGAACGGCAAGCCCGTGCAGGTGATGGACGTCCGCTTCGGCGCCAGCAAGACGCCGACGCGCAACGGGGTCTTCAAGGTCTACCGCAAGTCGAAGAACCACGTCTCGACGCTGTACCACTCGAAGATGCCGTACGCGATGTTCTTCAGCGGGGGCCAGGCGGTGCACTACTCGTCGGACTTCCGCGCCCGCGGGTACAACGGCGCGTCGCACGGCTGCGTGAACGTCCGCGACAAGAAGAAGATCGCCTGGGTGTTCAGCCGGGTGCACGTCGGCGACAAGGTCGTCGTCTACAGCAAGTGAGCTGCGACTGACGTTCGGACAGCGGCCGGGGAGCTACTCCCCGGCCGCTGTCGCGTTCCGGAACGCCTTGTACAGCCGGGGTTCCACCAGGCAAAAGGTGGCCTCGGCAACATTCGTCGGCGTACCGCGTAACGTCCGTACGGCGATCTCCGCGGCGGACTGCGCCGGCCAGCCGTAGATCCCGGCCGACACCGCGGGCAGCGCCAGCGTCGTGGCCCCGAGCTCGTCCGCGACCCGCAGCGCGTTGCGGTAGCAGGACTCGAGCAGCTCCGGATCCCGTTGACCGGCGGTGAAATTCGGCCCGACCACATGGATCACGTACGTCGCGGGTAGCTCGCCGGCCGTCGTCCACACGGCCGTACCCGTGGGGGTGCCGTTCGGGTAGCGCTCGATCAGCTCCGCGAGGATCGCCGGCCCACCGGCGCGGTGGATCGCCCCGTCGACGCCGCCACCGCCGCGCAACGCGTGGTGGGCGGCGTTCACGATCGCGTCAGCGGGCACCGTGGTGATGTCCGCGGTGCTCAGACCGATGTCCATCCGCAGTTCCTCCGGTACTCTGAGATGCCAACCAATGTGGCGGTGAGGACGTCCTACAAGTGTAGGAACGGGGCTACCAGAGGGGTGTCCGATGCGCGGGCCGATCATTCGCAAGGTGCTGACCACGCTGGTCGCCGGCGGGGCGATTGCTGCCCTCCTCAGTTCCGGGACCAGTGCGAGCGCGACGCCTCAGGACCTGAAGACGGTGCCGTTCCAGGTCAGCGGTGAGCTGCCGATCTACCCGAAGGCGCTGTGGAAGAACGGCTCCAGCGGCACGAACGTGCGCAAGGTCGAGGCCCGCCTGGTGCAGCTGAAGCTGCTCGAGAAGCGCTACCTGGACAACGACTTCGGGACGATGACCCGCTCCGCGGTGAAGAAGTTCCAGAAGTCGAAGGGCATTCCCCAGCTCGGGTACGTCGACCAGAACACGCTGGACCAACTCGCCAAGGTCACCCACGAGCCGACCCAGGCCGAGCTCTACCCGCCGGCGCCCGTCGTCGAGGGCAAGAAGCTCGACGCGCGCTGCGCGACCGGTGTGGCGCTCTGCATCGACAAGTCCACCCGCAAACTGCGGTACGTCGTCGACGGTGTGGTGAAGATGCAGATGGACGTCCGCTTCGGCGCGGTGAAGACGGCGACCCGAGAGGGCAGCTTCACGGTCGGCTGGAAGAGCCGGAACCACGTCTCCAAGCTGTACGACTCGAAGATGCCGTACGCGATGTTCTTCAGCGGCGGCCAGGCGGTCCACTACTCGTCGGACTTCGCCGCCCGCGGCTACAACGGCGCCTCGCACGGCTGCGTCAACGTCCGCGACCTCGCCAAGATCAAGGTCCTGTTCGACGAGGTCCACGTCGGCGACAAGGTGATCGTCTACCGCTCGTAGCTTCTGCCGGGCGGTCGCCTGGGTCCGTGCACACCTTCCGGGGGCCGAACCCAGGCAATTACGTGTTCAAGCCCACCGCCGACTGGGCACACCCCCGAGCGCTGCCCGCAGCCGCGATACGCCGGCCCGAAGCCGCGGCACGCCGGCCCGAAGCAGCGGTACGCCGGGCGCGCCGCACGGCCGGGGGGAGTGTGAACCCCTAGACGTGGGTGTGCACAGGTTATTTCCTGTGCAGAGTCACCAGAGGTTGGACAGGGACCCTGATGCTGGCCGAGCGGCGGATTCGGGCTGGGGCTCGCGCGCGGGGGCCGCGGCGGGACGACTAGAGCGGGCGGGGGCCGCGGCGGGGGCGGCTAGAGCCGGCGGGGGCCGCGGCGGGACGACTAGAGCCGGCGGGGGCCGCGGCGGGGGCGGCTAGAGCGGGCGGGGGCGCGGCGGCGGCGACTAGAGCGGGCGGGGGCCGCGGCGGCGGCGGATGCCCCAGCCGCCTCGGCCGCGGCCGGTGGCGGCGCGGAGCGCCGGGCGGGCGTCGACCAGGTAGACGGCCGACGCGACGATGCCGATCAGGCCGAAGAAGCTCAGCCAGCCCTGGAAGATCTGGCTCAGCGTGAACACGGCCAGGATCAGCACCCAGCCGGGCTTCGTAAGCTTGTCGGCCGCGATGAAGACCGCGCGCGGCCGCAGCGCCGCGTCGAGGAGGGCGACCAGCTTCAGGACGATCAGCACCCACCAGATGACCGACAGCGGATCGGTGAACCCGGGGATCAGGCTCTGGAAGGTGATCATGCTACGAGCCTAACCGACAGACCGGGCGGCCCACCTCTGCCGCGTGGCAGGTGTGGACCGCCCGGACCCAGGATTCACCGTGCGGTGGACCGACCGTCACTCTCAGTGCTGTCAGTCGCCGATCTTGTCGGCGGCGGACTCGGCGGCCTTGGCGGCGGCCTTCGCGGTCTTGCGGGCGCTGGTCGCGGTCGCCTTCACGTTCCGGCGGGCGGTCTGCGCGGTCTTCTCGGCGGTCTTCTTCGTGGTGGTCCGGGTGGCCTTGGCCTTGCTCGCCGTGGTCTTGGCGGAGCTGACCAGGTCCTCGGTCGCCTGCTGGTGGCGGATCCGCTCGACCAGGTCCTTGCCGCGGCCGGCCAGGTCCTCGTAGGTCTCCTCGGCCTGCCCGAGCACGGTGGTGAAACCGGCCTGCGCGGTCTTCGGCAGCTCCCGCAGCTTGGCCGGGGCGGTGCGCGCGTCGGCGACGATCGCCTCGAAGCGCTTGGTCAGCTCGGCCTGCGCCTTGGCGAACTCGGTCTGGGCCTTGGTCAGCTCGGCCTGCAGGGTCTTCTGGTCCAGCTTCGCGAACCGGGCGGTCACGTCCTCGCCGACGGCGCGGACCTTCTCGACCGCGAGGTCGCCGGCGCCGGCGATCGCGTAGAACGGGGTAACGGGCGTACGGGTAGCCATCAGGCTTCTCCTCGGGATCTCTTCAGCAGGTTCAGTCGGTACTAGTCGGCACTGCGCTTGCGAGCCGGCGGCTGCGTCGCCGGCGGCTCGTCAGGAGCGGCGTTCTCGCGGACGAACGACGTGTACACGTCCAGCAGGACGCGCTTCTGCCGCTCGTTGAGCGCGGGGTCGAGCAGGACGGCGTCGACCACCCCCGCGACCTTCCGGCCGTCGGTGCCTTCCGCGCTGTCGTCCGGATCGAGGATGCCGGCCCGCACGTACAGCGTCTCCGCGGAGATCCGCAACGCCTTCGCCAGTTGCTGCAGCACGTCCGCGGACGGCTTCCGCAGGCCACGCTCGATCTGGCTGAGGTACGGGTTCGACACTCCGGCCAGGTCCGACAACTGCCGCAACGACAACTGCGCATGCCGTCGCTGCTCGGCGAGGTACTCCCCGAGGGAGCCCACCGCCCCAGCTGCACGATCACTCAACCTGGCCATGCGCCCAGTGTGCTAGCTGAGTGCTTGCAATTGCAAGCACGCGCCCCGTGAGGCGGCTCACGTGAGGAACTGACGAACCTGCTACTGCTCGCGGTGGACCTTGTGCTGGGCGGCCTGGGCGCGCGGGCGGACCGTGATCCGGTCGATGTTCACGTGCGCCGGCCGGGTGGCGATCCAGGCCACGATGTCGGCGACGTCGTCCGAGGTGAGCGGCTCGCGGACGCCGGCGTACACGGCGTCGGCCTTGGACTGGTCGCCGCCGAAGCGGGTCAGCGCGAAGCCCTCGCTGCGGACCATGCCGGGGGCGATCTCGCTGACCCGGACCGGCTGGTCGTAGAGCTCCAGGCGGAGCGTGTCGACGACCGCCTTGGCGCCGTGCTTCGCGGCGACGTACCCGCCGCCGCCCTCGTACGCGACCTGCCCGGCGGTCGAGCCCATCACGATGATCGTGCCGCGGCCGGCGATGAGGGCCGGGAGCAACGACTTGGTGACCGCGGCGACCGCGATCACGTTCACCTCGTACATCCGCCGCCACGCGTCCAGGTCCGCCTCGGCGACCGGCTCCAGCCCGAAGGCGCCGCCGGCGTTGTTCACCAGCACCTGCAGTTCGTCACCGACGGCCGCGGTCAGCGCGGCGACGTCCTCGGCCGACGTCACGTCGCACTGCACCGCGCGACCGTCGATCTCCTTGGCCAGCGCCTCGATCCGGTCCAGCCGCCGCGCGGCGCAGATCACCTCGAACCCTGCCTGGGCCAGGTGTCGCGCCGACGCGGCCCCGATCCCACTGCTCGCACCGGTCACCACAGCCAGAGGACGCTCGCTGGAAGTCATGGTCCGAGTCTCTCAAAACCGTTCGGCGCCCGGACGGACTGTCTCAGGCCCGTCCGGCCCCGACCGGCTGTCGCGGTGCGGCGTGCGCCGGTACGACGGATTGCCGCCGAGCCGCCGTGATCACACCGGCGAGGGCCACCGCACTGACGGCCAGGAATCCACCGAGCATGCCGAGCGTCTGCCCGTCCGGGTGGATCAGCGCCTGACCACGGAACGCCTGGACCGTCACGGTCGCCATCACCCCGGCGTACGCGAAGGCGGCGACGCCGACCAGGCGGGCGCGGACGCGCTCCGGGCGGATCCACGCCACGCGGGCGGCGAGGAAGTGCAGAACCAGCAGGGTGATGAGCAGGAAGTGGATCGCATGCAGGCCGGCGAAGTGCGGGATCCGCAGGTCGCCGCCGACGGTGCTCCAGTGCGTGAGCGGCATGCTGGGACCGCCGGGTTCGACGCCGATGCCGTGGCTGCCGCCGAGGGTGACCGGATGCCCGTACGCGTCCGTCACCTGCTCGTTGGTGCTGTGCGATCCGACCAGGTAGAAGGCGATCGCCATCCCGGCGACGGCGAGGCCGAGGCCGACCCGGATCGCGCGGTTCATCGGTGCGTCGCCGACCTTCTGGAACAGCAGCATGATCGCGACCACCAGGCTGGCGCCGAACAGCCCGAGGACACCGGACATGAAGACCTGCTGACCGACCTGGTTGAAGGTGTCGGTGTTGGAGTTGAAGTGGCTGAAGGTGCCGCGGGCGGCCTGGATCGCGATGAAGCCGACGTCGACCACACCGGTGACCGCGAAGGCGGTGCCCGTCCACCAGCCGAGCCGTTTCGCCTTGCGCAGCTTGGACAACAGCCATGCGAGCGTCGCGCCGTACAGGACGAACGAGATGCCGAACTTGAACGGCTTGAGCCAGACGGACTCGTTGAGGATCTCCCGGTGGTCGACCAGCAGACCGATACCGGAGGCCACGACCAGGCCGGTCATGGCGAGCACCATCAGCATCAGGGGACGGTGCCAGGACTTGGCTTCCTGCAGGACTGTTCGCATGGCATCCATGCTTTCGGCGCACGGCCCGCGACACAGTGGTGCGAATCCGCCAACCGGGGTGGTGATAAGCCCACCCCGACAGTCACGCCTGGCGGGTCGGGAGCGCGATGATCTGACGCAGGTTCAGTTCCCGTCGACGGCTCACCGCGAAGGTCACCACGTCGGCGATGTCCGTGGCGGCGAGCGGGCCGATCTGCTCGTTCATCGAGGCGATCAGTTCCTGTCCAGGGTTGTCCAGGTGCGTCGCGAGTTCGGTGTCCGTCAGTCCCGGCTCGACGTTCGTCACCCGGACGTCGTACGGCGAGAGGTCCGCGCGGAGGGCCGCGGACAGTTGGGTGAGCGCTGCCTTGGTCGCGCCGTAGACGGCGTACCCGGGGAAGATCGCGTGCGCGCCGATCGACGAGATGTTCACCAGGTCGGCGGTCCTTCCCTCGCCGGCGGCCGCGACGAGATCCGGGGTGAAGGCGTGGATCAGCCGCAGTACGCCGGTCACGTTGGTGTCGATCATCCGGGTCCAGTCGTCGAGCCGCCCGTCCGTGACCGGCGCCGCGAGCATCACGCCCGCGGCGTTCACGACCAGGTCGACGCGACCCAGGCGCTCGTGGATCCGCGCGACTCCCGCGTCGACGGATTCCTGCGACGTCACGTCGAGCGCGACGCCGAAGGTCCGCGGGCCGAGCTTGCCGGCCAGGTCGTCGAGGCGGTCCTGGCGGCGGGCGACCAGAGCGACGGCGGCGCCGGCCTCGGCCAACTGGGTGGCGATCGCGGCGCCGATTCCGCTTGCTGCGCCGGTGACGACAGCGGTACGGCCAGTCAGGTCAGTCATCGTTCCTCCAGAGGAAGTGGTTGCTGACACCGATCCTGGAGCGCTTGCAGTGGTCTACCCAGGTGTCTGCTGAGCCTGGTTCTGCCAGGACCAGGTTGCGGCCACGGCCGGTCTGGATACTGGAGGCATGGATCGCCGCGCGGAGCTGACCGAGTTCCTCAAGTCACGCCGGGGCCGGGTGCAGCCCGAGGACCTCGGGATCAAGGTGTACGGCGGCCGGCGCCGCGTCCCCGGGTTGCGCCGCGAGGAACTCGCCCAGGCCGCCGGCGTCAGCGCCGACTACTACGTACGGCTCGAGCAGGGCCGCACCGACAACGTCTCGCAGGAGATCCTGGACGCTGTCGCCGACGTCCTCAAGCTGACCGAGGACGAGCGCCGGCACCTCGCGGTGCTGGCGAAACCGGTGCGGCGCAAGAGCAGGCGCCGTACGACGCAACGCATCCGGCCCGGGCTGCAACGGCTGCTCGACTCGATGACCGACGTACCGGCGTTCGTGCTCGGGCACCGGATGGATGTGCTGGCGTGGAACGACCTGGCCGCCGCGCTGATCGCCGACTTCGGCAGCCTGGCACCGAAGGAGCGGAACGTCCCGCGGCTGGTGTTCCTCGACCCCGCCGCCCAGGATTTCTACCCGAACTGGGAGGCAGTCGCCGCCGAGAGCGTCGACTACCTGCGGATGTACGCCGGGCGGTACCCCGACGACCCGGAGCTCGCCGAGCTCGTCGGAGAGCTGTCGATCCACAGCCCGGAGTTCCGCGAACACTGGGCCCGGCACGACGTGAAGGACAAGAGCTTCGGCGCCAAGGTCCTGCACCACGCCGAGGTCGGCGAGATCACGGTCGCCTACGAGACGCTCCAGCTGCCGGGCGATCCGGACCAGATGCTGGTCACCTACACCGTCGAGCCTGGTTCGCCCTCCGAACAGAACCTCCGATTGCTCGCCAGCTGGTCGGCGCCCCACAGGGAGAACTCCCGATTCCCCGCCAGAGCCCCGGAGTTACCCTGACCACGTGACCGACTTCTCCGCCGACCGTCCCCTCCGGCGGGTCGCGATGATCAGCCTGCACACGTCACCGCTCGACCAGCCCGGCACCGGGGACGCCGGGGGAATGAACGTCTACGTCGTCGAGCTGTCCAAGCAGCTCGCCGCGCTGGGGATCGAGGTCGACGTGTTCACCCGCGCGACCGCGTCGGCGCTGCCGGCCCGCGTCGAGCTGCTGCCCGGGGTGACGGTCCGCAACGTCGCCGCCGGGCCGTACGAGGGCCTCACCAAGAACGAACTGCCGGCCCAGCTGTGTACGTTCGCCCGCGCCGTCCTGCGCGCCGAGGCGATCCACGAGCCGGGCTGGTACGACGTGATCCACTCGCACTACTGGCTGTCCGGCCAGGTCGGGCTGCTCGCCCGCGACCGGTGGGCGGTCCCCCTGGTGCACACCATGCACACGATGGCCAAGGTCAAGAACGCCAGCCTCGCGGAGGACGACGTACCCGAGCCGCCCGCGCGGCTGCTCGGTGAGGAACAGGTCGTCGAGGCCGCGGACCGCCTGCTCGCCAACACCGACGACGAGGCCCGCGAGCTGATCGAGCTGTACGGCGCCGATCCCGCGAAGGTCGGTGTGGTCAACCCGGGCGTCGACCTGGAGCTGTTCAGCCCGGGAGACCAGGCCGCGGCGCGGCAGGCGGTCGGCGTACCGCGGGATGCCGTCGTACTGGCGTTCGTCGGACGGATTCAGCCGTTGAAGGCGCCCGACCTGCTGATCCGGGCCGCGGCGCGGATGCTCGAGCGCGACCCGCAGCTGCGGGAGCGGTTGGTGGTGGCGATCATCGGCGGCCCGTCCGGCAACGGGATGGAGCACCCCGAGGCGCATGCCGAGCTGGCGCGGGCGCTCGGGATCGACGACGTGACCCGGTTCGTGAAGCCGATGGAGCGGTCCGGGCTGGCCGACTGGTACCGCGCGGCGTCGGCGGTCTGCGTCCCGTCGTACTCGGAGTCCTTCGGGCTGGTCGCGCTGGAGGCCCAGGCCTGCGGTACGCCGGTGGTCGCGGCGGCCGTCGGCGGTCTGAGTACCGCGGTGATCGACGGGCGGACCGGGTACCTGGTGCGTGGGCACGGTGTCGACGACTTCGCCGACGCGCTGGCACGGATCGCGACGGATCCGGCGACCCGCGAGACCATGAGCCACGCGGCGGTCGAGCACGCGCAGCACTTCGGCTGGGAACTGACCGCCCGCAAGACGCTGGCGGCGTACCGGACCGCAGCGCAGACGATGGCGACCGAGATCGCCGCGGAGGTGGCCGGGTGAGAGTTGCGGCGGCGGACGTGATCCGTCAGGTGCTGACCGAGAACGAGATCGAGTTCACCGAGTCGACGCCGGGTGCGTTCACCGCGGACCTGCCGGGCGAGCGGAAGCTGAAGACCACGGTGACGCTGACGGTCGGGCCGCAGGCGGTCCACGTGCACGCGTTCGTGGCGCGGCACCCGGACGAGAACCACGAGGCCGTCTACCGCTGGCTGCTGGAGCGGAACCTGAAGATGTACGGCGTCGCGTTCGCCGTCGACCACCTCGGCGACATCCACCTGGACGGGCGGGTCCCGCTGCACGCGATCTCACCGACCGAGGTCGACCGGCTGCTCGGCGCGGTCCTCGAGTACGCCGACTCGTCGTTCAACACCATCCTCGAACTCGGGTTCGCCTCGTCGATCCGCAAGGAGTACGAGTGGCGGGTCTCCCGCGGCGAGTCGACCCGGAACCTGGACGCCTTCAAGGGCTGGCTCGAGCCTCGATAGACTCCGAGGTATGACCTATCGCCTGATCCTGCTCCGCCACGGCCACAGCGACTGGAACGCCAAGAACCTCTTCACCGGCTGGGTCGATGTCGACCTGAACGCCCAGGGTGTCGAGGAGGCGCACCGTGGCGGTCAGCTGCTGCTCGAGCGCGGGCTGCTGCCCGACGTGCTGCACACGTCCGTGCTCCGGCGCGCCATCCGGACCGCGAACATCGCGCTCGACGAGGCCGGGCGCCAGTGGATCGACGTCCGCCGGTCCTGGCGGCTGAACGAGCGGCACTACGGCGGCCTGCAAGGCAAGGACAAGAAGCAGACCCTGGAGGAGCTCGGCGAGGAGCAGTTCATGCTGTTCCGCCGCTCCTACGACACCCCGCCGCCGGCCATCGAGCGCGGCTCCGAGTTCGACCAGGCCGGTGACCCGCGGTACGCCGGCCTGCCGTCCGAGCTGCTGCCCGCGACCGAGTGCCTGAAGGACGTCGTCGAGCGGATGCTGCCGTACTGGTACGACGCCATCGTCCCGGACCTGCGGGCCGGCAAGACCGTCCTGGTGACCGCGCACGGCAACTCGCTGCGCGCCCTGGTGAAGCACCTCGACAACCTCGACGAGCAGACCGTCGTCGGGCTGAACATCCCGACCGGCATCCCGCTGTACTACGAGCTCGACGACGACTTCAACCCGATCACCCCCGGCGGCGAGTACCTCGACCCCACCGCTGCCAAGGCAGCCATCGAAGCCGTCAAGAACCAGGGCCGCTGAGCCCGCGCTCGGGGGAGCCCTTCGACCCGACGCAGGCCGCCGGCAAGTGGACCGCGGCCTCTAGCTGCTGAAGACAGGCCCTGGGGTCTGGGCACAAGTTATTGCCTGTGCCCGGACCCCAGTACTTGTTCGCAGTCCCGCGTGCGGACTGGACGCTGGGCAGGACCGGCGGCCCCATCACCGCGGCGATCGACATCGCCCGCTGACGGCGTACGCGAAGGCGCCCCCGGCAACTATCTGCCGGGGGCGCCTGAGGAACTGGTGGTCAGTTGCCGTTCGGGTTCGGGGCGGAGGCGCCGGCGCCGGAGCCCGCGGCGGTGCCGCCGATCGCAACCGGGAGCTCGCCGGTGACCAGGTAGACGACCCGGCGGGCCATCGCGACCGCGTGGTCGGAGATGCGCTCGTAGTACCGGCTGAGCAGCGCCATGTCGACCGCGACCTCGACGCCGTGCGGCCAGTGCTCGTCCATCATCAGGCGGAACTGGTTGGACCGCAGCTTGTCCATCTCGTCGTCGCTGGCTTCGAGCTTCTCGGCGGCCTCGACGTCGCGCGAGGCGATCACGTCACCGGCGGCGTCGACCATCTTGCCCGCCACCGAGCCCATCGCCTCGATCACGTCGTGCAGCTCGTTCGGGATCGCGGGCGCCGGGTAGCGCATCCGGGCGATCTTCGAGACGTGCGAGGCCAGGTCGCCCATCCGCTCCAGGTCGGCGACCATCCGCAGCGCGGCGACCAGCATTCGCAGCTCGTTGGCGACCGGCGACTGCCGCGCCATCAGCTCGAAGACCTTCTCCTCGACACCCTCGCCGGCGGCGTCGAGCTGGATGTCGGCCGCGATGACCTCCTCGGCCTTGCGGATGTCGGCCTCCAGCAGGGCGGCCGTCGACCGGCGGACGGCGGTGGACACCGTCCGCGTCATCCGTTCCAGCTCGGCGAGGATGTCGTCGAGCTGCTCGTGGTAGCTGTCACGCATGGTGTTCGAATCCGATCTGTGGTGTCCGGTGCCGCGGGTGGGCACCGGCACGGTACCCGCCCCTCCGGGACCGTATGCCGTCGAGGTTGCCGATCGGCGACGCGTGGTGAACGCCTGGTGAACAGTTGTGACGTGTCCCGGTCATCAGGTGCTCATTCGGTCTTTCCCTGCTGGTCGCCCGCGTAGCATCGTTGCCGTGGACCCCACGCTGGCTGCGGTGCTGGGCGGCGTCATCGGCGCGGCCCTGGCTCTGCTTTCGCTCGGGGCGATGATGCTTTCCGAGCGGGCTCAGCGCAAGATCCCGGAGACCTCCGACCCGATCGTCCCGGCCGGCGTCGCCACGGTGCTCTCGGTACTGCGTTCCTCGGCGGTCGTGATGGGCCCGGAGGACCAGGTCCTGCAGGCCAGCGCCCCGGCGCACGTGCTCGGCATCGTCCGCGGCGAGCGGCTGGTCGTCGACGACATCCTCACGATGGTCCGCCAGGTCCGTCGCGACGGTGAGATCCGCCAGCAGGACCTCGAGATCGTCCGCGGCCGGCTCGGCGCCACGCAGTACGTGAGTGCCCGGGTGGCGCCGCTGGGCAGCCAGCTGGTGCTGGTCCTGGTCGAGGACCGGACCCGCGAGCGCCGGCTGGACGCGATCCGGCGGGACTTCACCGTCAACGTCAGCCACGAGCTGAAGACCCCGGTCGGCGCGCTGATCCTGCTCGCCGACGCGGTCTCCGAGGCCTCCGACGACCCGGAGGCGGTGCAGCGGTTCTCGGACCGGATGCGGGTCGAGGCCTCCCGGCTGAGCCGCCTGGTCAAGGAGATCATCGAGCTGTCCCGGCTGCAGGGCGACGACCCGCTGGAGAACCCCGGCCCGGTCGACATCAACGCGGTGATCGAGACCGCGGTGGACCGCTGCCGGATCGACGCCGAGGACCGCGACATCAAGATCGTGGTCAAGACCGAGCCCGAGCTCGAGGTGCTCGGCAGTGAGGACCAGCTGTCGATGGCGATCGGCAACCTGGTCGAGAACGCGATCAACTACAGCCCCGACGGCACCCGGGTCGCGGTCGCCGCGCACCCGATCGGGGACCTGGTCGAGGTGACCGTGTCCGACCAGGGCGTGGGCATCCCGAGCAGTGACCTGGAACGCATCTTTGAGCGGTTCTACCGCGTCGACCGGGCCCGCAGCCGGGAGACCGGCGGAACCGGCCTCGGCCTCTCGATCGTGAAGCACATCGCCTCGATCCACGGCGGCGACGTGCGGGTCTGGAGCGTCGAGGGCCAGGGCTCCACCTTCACCGTGAGACTCCCGCTGCGGCTCGAACCCGCGCCGGGCCAGACCGGCTCCACCAGCCAGGAGGAACCGGCCGCCTACCCATCGCCTACCCCGGTGGGTCAGATCGCAAAGGAGACAGCTTCGTGACCCGAGTGCTGGTCGTCGAAGACGAAGAGAGCTACAGCGACGCGCTGTCGTACGTGCTGCGCAAGGAAGGGTTCGAGGTCGCCGTCGCGGAGACCGGGCCGGACGCGCTGGAAGAGTACGACCGCGCCGGTGCGGACATCGTCCTGCTCGACCTGATGCTGCCGGGTCTGTCCGGCACGGAGGTCTGCCGGGCGCTCCGCAGCCGGGGCAACGTCCCGGTGATCATCGTGAGCGCCAAGGACACCGAGGTCGACAAGGTCGTCGGGCTCGAGCTGGGCGCGGACGACTACGTGACGAAGCCGTACAGCCCGCGCGAGCTGCTGGCCCGCGTGCGCGCCGTACTGCGGCGGGGCCAGGACGTCGAGCTGCTGCCGGACACCCTCGAGGCGGGGCCGGTCCGGATGGACGTCGAGCGGCACGTGGTGACGGTCGCGGGTACCGAGATCCGGCTGCCGCTGAAGGAGTTCGAGCTGCTCGAGATGCTGTTGCGGAACACCGGCCGGGTGCTCACCCGCGGTCAGCTGATCGACCGGATCTGGGGCGCCGACTACGTGGGCGACACCAAGACCCTCGACGTGCACGTGAAGCGGCTGCGCTCGAAGCTGGAGAAGGACCCGTCGAACCCGCAGCACCTGGTCACGGTGCGGGGCCTGGGGTACAAGTTCGAGTCCTGAGTCACACCCCCACAGGTCGCCACGCGCTGTGGGTTAGCTTAGGCTCTCCTTAGTTGAGGCAAGCTAAGGAGAGTCATTCATGTCCTGGTCCCGTACGAAGGTCGCCCGAGGCATCGCCGGTGCGGTCAGCGCCGTGCTGCTCGCCACGACCTCGCTGGCCGCCTGTGGCAGCGACGGCGACACGAAGGCCGAAACGTCGGGCGGTACGGCGTCCTCCGGGTTCCCGGTGACGCTGAAGAACACGTTCGGCGAGACGACGATCGAGAAGAAGCCGGAGCGGATCGTCACGCTCGGCTGGAACGCCCAGGACGTGGTCTATGCGCTCGGCGAAACCCCGGTCGGGATGCCGAAGGTCACCTACGGCCAGACCGCCGACGGCGTCACCGCGTGGGACGCCGAGAAGTTCGACAAGTCCAGGACGACGTTGCTCGACACGGGTGACAAGTACCCGTTCGAGCAGATCGCGGCACTGAAGCCGGACGTCATCCTGGCCCCGTACGAGGGGTTCGACGAGGCGACGTACAAGACCCTGAGCGGGATCGCGCCGACCGTCGCGTACCCGGGGGCGCCGTGGCAGACCACCTGGCAGGACCAGACGCTGCTGGTCGGTGAGGCGCTCGGTCAGAAGGCCGGCGCGGAGAAGCTGATCGCCGGCATCCAGGACAAGATCAAGCAGGTCGCCACCGAGCACCCGGAGTTCAAGAACAAGACCATCACGGTCGGTTCGTTCGGTGCGGAGAACTACATCTACATGCCTGGTGACCCGCGAGTGCAGATCCTGAACGAGATGGGCTTCAAGAACGCGCCGGGCGTGGAGGCGCTGGAGAAGACCAACACGAAGAAGGAGTTCTCGCTGACGGTCAGCAAGGAGAAGGTCGCCGACGTGGACTCCGACGTACTGATCGCGTACGTCGACGGCATCGGCACCCAGAAGTTCCTGGCCGACCCGGTCTACTCGTCGCTGAAGGCGGTCAAGGGCGGCGGGGCCTACCCGCTGCAGGACCAGCAGGTGATCTCCGGGATGAGCGCGGTCAGCGTGCTGAGCGTCCCGTGGGTGCTGGACAAGGTGATCCCGGGCCTGTCGAAGGCGGCCGCGGCCGGCAAGGGCTGAGAGCAGGTACGGCGAGCCTCGGCCACCGGCTCGCCGTACCAAGCAGAACGGGCCGTCCCGCGCCGGGGCGGCCCGTTCTGTCGCGCGCGAGGACTACTCGGCCGCGGTCGGCGGCGAGTAGTGGTCGTCGGTGAGGACCGGGATGTAGGCGGAGATCGGGGCCGCGTGGCCGAAGCTGATCGTCACGTTGACCATCTGGCCCGGCTTCGCGCCGGTCACGACGACCGCGGGACCGTTGTCCTCCGCGCCCGGGGTCGAGGCCGACGGGGTCTCGGTCGGGGTGTCGGTGGGGGTCGTGGTCGGGGTCGGACTCGGTGAGGTCGATGCGCCCGTGGACTCGGCCGAGCCGGTGCCGGGCAGCATCAGCGCCGTGTGTGGCGCCAGCTCGACCGGGTCGCTCAGGCCCTCGAACTTGACCGTGCCGGGATCCGGCTGGTCGCCGCCGGCCTGACCGTCCTGCGTCCCGGGCGGGGCCTGCGTGATGCCGACCAGGGTGTCGGCCACGTCGCCGTCGTTGACGATCACGCTGTGCAGCTCGCCCTTGCCGTCGGCGTCGGCCAGCACCAGCATGTTGCGGACCTTGATCTGGCCGGAGTCGGCGTTCGTGCCCTCGGCGGCCTGGTACGGCTGGAGGGTCGGCGCATTGAAGCTCGCGCTGCACGCCGCCAGCGCGATACTGAGAGTGGCGGCGGCACCCGCCAGCGCGGTGCGCCGGGCGAACCGCGAGGACAACGTGATCGGCACTGGAATCCCTCTCGTGCAAGCTGAATCGAGGTGGTCTGCGACAACTGTGGACACCGTCAGGCGGCCGCCTCCGGCGCCCCACAGCGTAGCCCTCGGTCGCCGGTGACCCGACGCCGGGATGCCCCGGCCGGGACCTAGCGGTGCTCCCGGACCGGTGCCCGGAGCAAAGGCCCACGCGCGCACGAGGCACGCCAACGAGCGTTTGTCAAGGCAGGAAGTGGGCCCTGACCAGCGCAAACGTCCCGACCGGACCATGAGCCACGTGGTAGTATTGATCTCGGAAAGGGGCATTTCACACATGACTTTCACAGTCGGCGAGACGGTTGTATACCCCAATCACGGAGCGGCCGTCATCGAGGACATCGAGACCCGTCAGATCAAAGGTGAGGACAAGACCTATCTGGTCTTGAGGATCGTCGCTCAGAACGACCTGGTCGTCCGGGTCCCCGCGTGCAACCTCGATCTCGTCGGCGTGCGTGACGTCGTGGATCAGGCCGGCCTGGAGCGCGTCTTCGACGTGCTGCGTGCACCGCACACGGAGGAGCCGACCAACTGGTCGCGACGTTACAAGGCGAACCTGGAGAAGCTGCACTCGGGTGACGTGCTGAAGGTGGCGGAGGTCGTCCGCGACCTGTGGCGCCGGGAACGTGATCGCGGTCTGTCCGCCGGTGAGAAGCGGATGCTGGCGAAGGCTCGCCAGATCCTGGTCTCCGAGCTGGCCCTGGCCGAGCACACCAACGAGGACAAGGCCGAGGCCATCCTCGACGAGGTCCTCGCTTCGTAGTTCGGTCGAACACCAACCGAAGTAGTCCTGGATGAGTACTGCGGTCGTGATTCCGGCGGCCGGACTGGGGCTGCGGCTCGGGGGCGAAACCCCGAAGGCATTTCGAGAGGTCGGTGGCGACTCGCTGCTGGTCCACGCGGTGCGTGGACTGCGGGCAGCGACCGCCGCCGACCTCGTCTTTTTCGTGGTCGCCGTCCCGCCCGGTTCCGAGGAGACGGTGACCAAGGAACTCGAGCCGTACGTCGGTGACGTGCGCCTGCTCGTGGTCGCGGGCGGGGCCGAACGCCCCGACTCGGTCCGGGCGGCGCTGGACGCGGTCCCGGTGGACGGCGTCGACTGCATTCTCGTGCACGACGCGGCCCGGGCGTTCGTCCCGGCGGACGCCATCGAGCGGGTGGTGGACGCGGTGCGGGCCGGCGCCGAGGCCGTCGTACCCGTGGTGCCGGTGACGGACACCATCAAGCGGGTCGGGCCGGGTGGCGAGGTGGTCGAGACGCCGGACCGGTCGACGCTGGTCGCGGTGCAGACGCCGCAGGGGTTCGCTCCTGAGGTGCTGCGACGGGCGCATGCCGCGGGTGCGGACGCCGGCGTGACCGATGACGCGATGATGTGCGAGCGGCTCGGGGTGACTGTGCGGACCGTCGAGGGGTCTGTGGACGCGTTCAAGGTGACTCGCCCTCAGGACCTGTTGCTGGCCGAGGCGTTGCTGGCGGAGAGGCGGACCTCGTGAAGCTTCCCCGGGTGGGCAACGGGATTGACGTCCATCCGCTGGAGGCCGGCCGGCCGATGTGGCTGGCGGGTCTGCACTGGCCGGACGAACCGGCGGGGCTGTCCGGACACTCGGACGGCGACGCGGCGGCCCATGCCATCTGTACGGCGCTGCTCACCGCCGCGAAGCTGGGCGATCTCGGGTCGAACTTCGGGACGGCCGAACCCGAATGGGCCGGAGCCGCCGGGACCGCGCTGGTGAGCGAGGCCGCGCGGCGAGTCCGGGCCGCCGGTTTCGAGATCGGCAACGTCACCGTTCAGATCGTCTGCAACCGGCCCCGGATCGGCACCCGGCGCGCCGAGGCCGAGAAGGTGCTCTCCGCCGCCTGCGACGCCGAGGTGTCCGTCAGCGCCGCCACCACCGACGGACTCGGCTTCCCCGGCCGCGCCGAAGGCATCGTCGCGCTGGCGACAGCTCTTATCTACTGACCGGCTCCGTCGAGAACCGGGCAGCGCGTGGGTCCAGTTCGTTGCCCGTCGGCTGGGTGAGCAGGGCGTAGAGCTTGGGGCGGCGGCCGCGGAGCCAGCGGCGGCCCGTTGCCAGCGGCACCAGATCGAGGTCGAGGTCGGCGACAACCACGGCCTCGTCCGGAATGGGCGTCTCGGCAACGATCCTGCCGTACGGGTCGAGGATCATCGCGTTCCCGGTCCGCAGTTCGTCGTCGTCGCGCCCGACACCGTTGCTGAACAACACGAACAGCCCGTTGTCGTGGGCCCGCGCCGGCAGCCAGCGCAGCAGCCAGCCACGCCCGGAAGGCCCGTTGAACGCTGCCTCGACGGCCCGCGGATCGGACTCGCGCTGCTCCCAGACCCGCAACGGGATCGGCTTCATCCCGTGCGGACTGCGGGAGTTCGTGCCGCCGGTCTGGTGCGGCGCGATCAGCACCGTTGCGCCCAGCAACGCGGTGATCCGGACGTTCTCGACGAGGTTGTTGTCCCAGCAGATCAGCACCCCGGCCCGGACCCCCCACGGCGTGTCGAACACCGTGTACGACGATCCGCTCGCGATCGCCTCGTGCTCGAAGGCATGCAGCTTGCGGTGCACGTGGACGCGGCCGTCGGGCATGCAGACGGCGTACGAGTTGAAGAGGGTGCCGTCCGCGCTCTCCAGGAAGCCGACGCCGAGGCCGGCGCCGAGTTCCTTGGCGAGGGTGAGGATGTGGGTGACCAACGGTCCGTCGGCCGGCTCGGCGAGTTCGTGCAGCCGCTCGGGGGTGTGGCGGCGGAGATGCCAGTAGCCGAGCAGGCACAGCTCCGGGAACACCACCAGCCGGGCGCCGTCGGCGACCGCTTGCCGGGCCAGTCGTTCGACGGTGGCGAGATTGGCGGCGGGCTGGTCAGGAGCGGCCTCGAACTGGACAACGGCTGCGCGGAAGGTCGTCATACCTCCATCGAAACGCTGCCCCATCGATGACGTCCAATAGCAGTTGTCGGGGTTTCCATATCCTGGGGTTATGGATCTCCGTCTGCTGCGGGCGTTCGTCACGGTGGCCAGGCTGCGGAACTTCGGTGCCGCGGCGGTGGAGTTGTCGACCAGTCAGCCGGCGCTGACCAAGCAGATCCAGGTGCTGGAGCGCCGGGTCGGCGCGGTGCTGTTCAGCCGGGGTCGCAACGGTGCCCGATTGACCCCGGCCGGGGAGCTGCTGCTTCCTGACGCTCTGGAGTTGCTCGCCCGGTCCGAGGCCTTCGAACGGCGGGCCGCGCAGGTCGCGTCCGGGGCGGAAGGATCGCTGGCGATCGGGTTCGGGCTGTCCGGGATCGAGCTGGCGCCCCGGGCGGTGGCGCTGTTCCGGAACCGATGGCCGAGAGTGACGATCTCGCTGACGGACCTGCCGTCGTCGGTGCAGTCCGAGCGGCTCCTGGCCGGCAGTCTGCAGATCGGATTCGTGCGCCTCCCGGTCCCCGCCGGGCTCGAGCACCTTCGGTTACGGCGGGACCGCCTGGCGCTCGCCGTACCGGCCGATCAGGGGCTGCCGCGGGACCTGGTCAGCTGGATCGACGCGCGGCCGCTGATCCGCCTGACCCCACGACGCGGCCCGGGGCTGAGCGCGCAGATCAACAGCCTGTACGCCGAACTCGGTTGCCACCCGCAAGTACTCCAGGAGGCCGACGACCTGCAGACCGTGCTCGCCCTGACCGCGGCGGGTGCCGGGCCGGCCGTCGTACCGGAGTCGGCCCAACGGATCGCGCCGCCCGAGGTCCGTCTGGTCCCGCTGCCCGGTCGTGCGGCGACCTGGTGGACCGGCGCCGCGTGGGCGACCAGGACGCCGCTGACGGAACGGTTCGTCAAAGCCGCGGTCGAGGTGGCGCGCTCAGGACACTAAGGTCCCGAGGAGAACCCGGGATTGACGACCTGCTTGACGTGGCCGTTGAGCTTGCGCCGGTGCAGGGCCGCGGCGACCACAATGGCGGCCGCACCGAGCAGGCAGAGGATGCCCACGACCAGATCGACCTGCTCGTGGGCCTGACCGACGAACTGCGCCTGCAGGATGCCGTGCGGGTCGACGATCACCTGCACCCGGCCGCCTGGGAACTGATGCAGGTGGTCGGTGGTGAAGTCGTAGTGCCGGCCGTTCGGGCAGTCGACCGTGAAGTCCGAGACGCCGTACGAGTGGTAGTCGCGCACCGTACAGGTGAGCGTCTGGCCGACGTGCGCGAGCCCGACCGGCGTCGGCGTCATGAAGAACGGTACGGCGGCCAGTCCGCTGGCGAGCGCGCCGAGATAGCCGTAGTACCCGCCGCCGAGGATCGCGATGCCGAAGGTGAAGAACGCGACGCCGAGGACCATCACCAGTACGGCGAACACGGTGGAGTGCGGCGGGAACGTGGCGAGCAGACCGGCGACCACGAACAACGACGTACCGAAGGCGATGTAGCGCCACATCGGCCCGTGCGGCGACCCGCGCCGCCGGAGTGGCTTCCCGGCGACGATCGCGATCGCGAGGATCACCGCGACTCCGAGGAAGAACTCCAGCGGCACGTACTTCATCAGCGCCGCCTGGGCAGGGGCGGGAGCTCGTAGGAGTCCAGCCAGGACGCGAAGAGGTGCCGGAGCGCCTCCTCGTCGGGGCTGAAGCTGGCTGCCAGCGCGATGAAGTCGGCGGTCGTGACCGAGCCGTGGCGATGGTTCTTGGTCCAGGTCCGCAGCAGCTCGAAGAACGTTTCGTCACCGAGATGCCTGCGCAGGACGTGCAAGGTGATCGCGCCGCGCTTGTACAGCCGGTCGTCGAACATCAGCTCCGGACCGGGGTCCGAGAGCAGCAGGTCCTGCTGGAGGCCGCGCAGCCGGGTGTGGGCCTTCGTTGCCTGCTGGTCGGCGGTGAGGCCACCGGACTGCTCCGACCATAGCCACTCGGCGTAGCAGGCGAAGCCCTCGTTGAGCCAGATGTGCCGCCAGCTCGCCGGGGTCAGGCTGTTGCCGAACCATTGGTGCGCGAGCTCGTGTGCGACCAGCCGCTCCGATCCGCGCCGGCCGTCGACGTGGTTGCTGCCGAACACCGAGATGCCCTGCGCCTCGAGCGGGATCTCCAGCGGATCGTCGGTCACCACGACCGTGTACCCACCGAACGGATACGGCCCGAACTGCCGGCAGAACAGCTTCATCATGTCCTGCTGCCGCCCGAAGTCGTGCCGGAACGCCCGAACCTGGGCAGTCGGGAGGACACCCCGGATCGACACCGGTGCGGCGGCCAGGTCGACCTCGTCGTACCGCCCGATCTGCACGGTCGCGAGGTACGTCGCCATCGGCGCGGCCTGGTCGAACACCCAGGTCGTGCGGCTCGCCTTCACCCGGCGCGACACCAGCCGCCCGTTCGCGACCACCTGGTACGGCGAGTCGGTGGTGATCGAGATCCGGTAGTGCGCCTTGTCGCCGGGCTCGTCGTTGCACGGGAACCAGGTGGCCGCGCCGCTCGGCTGACTGGCCACGATCACGCCCTCGGTGAGCTCTTCCCAGCCGAGCTCGCCCCACGGGCTGTCCTCGGGGCGCGGGTTCCCGTTGTACTGGACGTCGACCGAGAACTCGGCGCCGTCCGGGATGTCCGCGGTGATGTAGAGCTTGCCGGAGCGGTGACTGTAGCGGCGCGGGCGGCGGCCGTTCACCGATACCTTCGTGACCCGCAGGCCGTTCAGGTCGAGGCTGAACCGGGACAGCGCCTCGGTGGCGAAGGCGGTGATCGTCGCCTTGCCGCTCAGCCGGTTGCTGTTGACCCGGTAGTCGAGCTCGAGATCGTACGACTCGACCTTGTAGCCGGTGTTTCCGTGGGTGGGCACATACGGGTCAACCATCAGCCCTGCCAGGGACCGATCGGGTTACCTGCCCAGCGCGTCCCGGCCGGTACACCTTCCCCACGCATCACGAGCGACACCGGCCCGATGGTAGCTCCTGCGCCGACGGCGGCGGCCGGCAGGACGATTCCGTGGGGCCCGAGGGTCGCTCCGGGTTCGAAGGTGACTGTGTTCATGGAGAGAACTCGATCATGAAAAAGGTGCGTCTGCAGCACACAACCGCGATTCACCGTGGCGCCGTCGCCCAGGGTGACCAGATCCGCCTCCGGCAACCAGTACGTTTCGCACCAGACACCCTTGCCGATCTTCGCCCCGAGTGACCTGAGCCACAGGTTGAGCACCGGCGTGCCGGCGGCGGCGTTCGCGAACCAGGGGGCGGCGACCAGCTCGACGAAGCTGTCGACGACCTCGTTGCGCCAGACGAACGAGCTCCACAGCGGGTACTCGACCGCGCGGGTGCGGCCGACGATCGCCCACTTGGCGATCGTGGCGAGCCCGCCGGCGACCGCGCCGGCGGCCAGGATCACGGCGCCGGACAGCAGCACGGTCGGCACCGGGCCGAGCCAGATGTCGAGCGCCTGCAGCGCGAACAGCACGCCGAGTGCGATCAGCACCGTGCACATCATGGGCACGAACCGGCACAGCTCGACCAGTGCGCGGGCGACCTTCAGCTTGAACGGCGGGTTGAAGGTCCGGCTCTGGTCACCCGAGACGGCCTGGCGGCGCAGTTTCACCGGCGGCGCCCCGAGCCACGACGTACCGGCCTTGGACTTCTTCGGGGCCGCGGAGAGCACGGCGACCAGGCCGTTCTTCGGGACCGAGCGGCCGGGCGCGGTCATCCCGGAGTTGCCGAGGAAGGCCCGCTTGCCGACCTTCGCGCCGGCCACGTGCAGCCAGCCGCCGCCGAGCTCGTACGACGCGATCATCGTGTCGTCGGCGAGGAACGCGCCCTCGCCGACCGTGGTCATCTTCGGCAGCAGCAGCACGGTCGACGCCTCGACGTCGCGGCCGATCTTCGCGCCCAGCGCCCGTAGCCACCACGGCGTCAGCAGGCTCGCGTACAGCGGGAACAACAGCGTGCGGGCCGAGTCGAGCAGTCGCTCGGTCGCCCACACCTGCCACCCGATTCGGCTCCGGACCGGGTAGTGGCCGGGCTTGATCCCGATCCCGAGCAGCCGTACGCCGAGCAGCGTGAGGACGGCGATCGTCGCGAAGCCGACCAGCGTCATCAGCGGGATCGCGGCCAGCGCCTTCAGCGCGGCGTCACCGAGCGTCTCGGTGCCCTGCACCGCCTGACCGAGGACGACGAAGGCTGCCGCGGCGCCGGCGACCGGGATCAGCGACATCAGCGCGGACTGGGCACCGTACGCCGCCACCCACCAGGGGGCCCGCTCCGGACGATTCTCCGGCCACGGGTGCCGCGCGCGGCCGATCCGGGCCGCCGGAGAGCCGGACCAGCGCTCGCTCTCGGGGACCTTGCCGGAGACCGCGGAACCGGCCATGATCTCGGCGTTCCGGCCGATCTCCGTCCCGGGCAGCAGGGTACTGCGGGAGCCGACGACCGCCTCGGCGCCGACGGTGATCGAGCCGACGTGCAGCAGGTCGCCGTCGATCCAGTAGCCGGCCAGGTCGACCTCGGGCTCGATCGAGGCACCACGGCCCATCGTGAGCAGGCCGGTGACCGGCGGGAGCGTGTGCAGGTCGACGCCGCGGCCGATCTTCGCGCCGAGTGCGCGGGCGTAGTACGCGATCCAGGGTGCGCCCGCGAGGTTGGCGGCGCCGGCCGCGTCGGCGAGGTTCTCGGCGGCCCACAGCCGGACGTGGACCGTGCCGCCGCGGGGATACGTACCGGGTTTGAGGCCGCGGAGCAGGATGCGGGCGCCGACGACGGCGATGCCCATCCGGCCGGCCGGGCTGATCAAGAGCAGCCAGCCGGCGAGGATCCACCACCACGACACGGTCCGCGCCCACGGCAGCGGGTCGATCAACTCGGCAAGCAGGTTGTTCAGCGTGAACAGGTACACCAGCCAGCGCACACCGACGACCGTCTGCAGGATCAGCGTCAGCGCGGTCTGCAGCAGTTGGGTACCGCGTGGCGTCGGGCGGATCTCGCGAATCTCGACCGGCTCCAGGGCGGCCGGGCGGAAGTCGTCGAGCCGCTCGGCCAGCGCACCGAGCCGCGGGAACTCGTAGATGTCGCCGACCGTGACCTCTGGGTACCGCTCGCGGAGCGCCGAGACCAACTGCGCCGCGGCGAGGCTGCCGCCGCCGTGCAGGAAGAAATCGTTGTCAGCGCCGGTGACCGTGGCGCCGAGAACCTTCGTCCAGCGCTCGGCCAGCCAGCCCGCGGTGCCAGTGAGCTCGGCGGCCGGGGCGTCGCTGTCCATCCCGGCCAGCGGCCAGGGCAGCGCGTTGCGGTCGACCTTGCCGGACGTCCTGGTCGGCAGGGTGTCGACGATCGCGAGCAGCGGCACGAGGGCAGCCGGCAGGGCTTCCCGGAGCCGCTCGGTGGCCTTCGCGGTGTCGAACCCGGCCGGCTCGTCCGGTACGACGTACCCGACGAGAAGCTGGTTACCCGCGGCGCTGTTGCGTACGGCGGCTGCGGCGCCGGTCACACCCGGGAGGGCCTGGAGGGCGGCGTCGACCTCGCCGAGCTCGATCCGGCGGCCACCGAGTTTGACCTGCTCGTCGGCGCGGCCCTGGAACAGCAGGCCTAGCGGGTCGGACCTGACCAGGTCGCCACTGCGGTACGCGCGTTCCCACCCGAGCGTCGGCATCGGCGCGAACTTCTCGGCGTCCTTGACCGGGTCCAGGTACCGGGCCAGGCCGACGCCGCCGATGATCAGCTCACCGATCTCGCCGGTGGCGACTTCGTTGCCTGCGGCATCTACAACGGCGAGGTCCCAGCCGTCCAGCGGAAGGCCGATCCGGACCGGTCCTTCGCCGGTGAGCTGCGCCGCGCAGGCGACGACCGTCGCCTCGGTCGGGCCGTAGGTGTTCCACACCTCGCGGCCGTCGACGGCGAGTCGCTCGGCCAGCTCGGGCGGGCAGGCCTCGCCGCCGAAGATCAGCAGGCGGACCTGGTCGAGCGCGTCCGGCGGCCAGAGCGCGGCCAGCGTCGGGACGGTCGAGACGATAGTGATGCCCTGGGCAACCAACCACGGACCGAGGTCCATGCCGGTGCGGACCAGCGAGCGCGGCGCCGGCACCAGGCAAGCGCCGTGCCGCCAGGCCAGCCACATCTCCTCACACGACGCGTCGAACGCGACCGACAGACCCGCCAGCACGCGGTCGTCGGGACCGATCGGCTCGTGCCGCAGGAACAGGCGGGCCTCGGCGTCGACGAATGCCGCGGCCGAGCGGTGCGAGACCGCGACGCCTTTCGGTACGCCGGTCGAGCCCGAGGTGAAGATGATCCACGCGTCGTCGGTGGGCTCCGGGCCGGACGTGCCACGCGGGGAGTCCGTCGTACCGGCGGAGTCCATGCGGGCGGAGTACGGGTAGTCGACGGCGCCGTTGGACGCTTCGTTGTCGGCGATCGGCGGCTGCTGCGGGCGGGTGATCGTCAGTGCGAGTTCGTCACCGACGGTCGCCGCCACCGCTGCCTCGCCGAACACCAGCTCGGCGCGCTCCTCCGGGTCGTCGGCGTCGACCGGGACGTACGCCGCGCCCGCCTGCAAGGTGCCGAGGATCGCGATGTACAGGTCGTTGTGCCCGGACGAGATCCGGACGCCGACCCGGTCGCCCGGGCCGATCCCGGCCGCCGTCAGCCGGTGCGCGAAGTTCGTCGTCCGGTCCAGCAGTTCGCGATAGCTCAGGCTGACGCTGCCGTCGTCGAGCGCCGGCTCGTCGGCGTACTTGGTAGCTGTTTCCCCCAGCACATCAACCAGCGTCCGCGCGGCCGTCGCCAAGTCCCCGCGTCGCAACGTCACGGCCGAATATTACGCCGCCCGGTTACCAACTCGATAACCCGAAACGAACAAGTGGGTCAGGCCATCAACCGTTTGCTATGTCCCAGTCTGCGGCGTGCGCGAACGTCTTGAAGGAGCGGGCGGGACGGCCGAGTGCTTGCTCGACGTCGCCGGTCGGTGCACCGGCTTCGCCATTGGCGATCGACACCAGGACGCCGGCGAGGAGTTCGGCGCCGAAGCGTGGAACCCCTTGTGCTACTTGCCGTTCGGTGTATTCGGCGGCATCGAGCGCGGCGTATTCGATCCGGCGACCGCTTGCCTCGGTGATGTGGGCCGTGGCTTCGGCGAAGGTGATGGCCTCGGGTCCGGTCAGGTCGTAGGTCCTGCCGTGGTGGGCAGCGGTCGTCAATGCGTCGGCGGCTACCGCGGCGATGTCGTCGGCGTCGATGAACGCGGTGCGGCCTTCGCCGGCGGGGAGCGCGAGGGTGCCGCTGCGGACGGCCGAACGCCACGGCCCCTCGTTGAAGTTCTGCGCGAACCAGTTGGGGTGCAGGATCGTCCACTCGGCGTTGGAATCGCGGATGAGCTGCTCGGCGGAGTGCAGTGGGTGATCGGGGTCGGCAGCGCGGGCCGCGGAGAGCAGTACGAGGCGGCGTACCCCGGAGGCCAGGGCCGTCTCGGTGAAGCGGGCCAGCCGGCCGCCCGGACGGACGGTGGGTTCCATCAGGTAGGCGGCGGTGATGCCGGTCAATGCGGGTTGCCAGGTTGCGGGGTCGTCGAGATCCAGCGGTACGTCGCTCCCGGTGCGGGACGCCGTACGGACGGAGTGGCCGGATGAACGGAGTTGGTCGGCGACGCGGCGGCCGGTGGTGCCCGTGCCGCCGAGGACCAGGTAGTTGTGCATGGAGTCCAGCAAACCCGAGCAGACCTGGACGAATCCATGGGAGATCGTCCTCGATGCCTTTGTGATCGTCTAGCCTCGGATGGGTGGACGTACTGAGCGATCTGCTGCAGCGCGCGCAGGCGACGGATGCGGTGGTCCGGCAGATGGTCGTCACCGCGCCGTGGTCGGTGACGTACGCCGACGTACCGTCGCTGTCGGTCGTCGCGACGCTCGGTGGTAGCGCGTGCCTTCGACTGGGCGACGGCGTACGGCGGACGCTTGCGGCTGGTGACATCGCGTTGATCACCGGAGTGGACAGCTACACGATCGCGGACGGTCCGGAGACGCCGGCGTACTACGTGATTCGCGATGGGCAGAAGTACACGGTCGACGGTGAGCCGGTGGCGTGGCGCGAGATGCTGGCGCCGCGGACGTACGGTGACGGACTGCCGGGAGCGACCACGATGGTGCGTGGTGCGTACGACCTGCGTGGTGAGGTCGGGCGACGGGTGCTGGCGTTACTGCCGCCGCTGGCCGTCGTGTCCGCTACACCGCGGACTCGTCCAGCGCTGGACATGCTCACGACAGAAGTTGCGCGCGAGGAGCCGGGGCAGGACGCCGTACTGCGGAGGCTGCTCGACTTCGTGCTCGTTCTCGCACTCCGCGCGTGGTGTGCGAGCCCCGATGCGAAGCTCCCGTCCTGGTACGACGCGCTCACGGCTCCCGGAGTCGGCGATGCACTCCGCCTGATCCACGAGGACCCCGCACACCGCTGGTCAGTCGCCGAGCTGGCCGCCAAGGTCGGCCTGTCCCGCGCGACCTTCGCCGCGCGCTTCACCGCCCTCGTCGGCCAGCCGCCCCTCACGTACCTGACCGCCTGGCGCATGACCCTCGCCGCCGACCTCCTCCGCACCACCACGGCCACCATCGCCGCAGTCGCCCACCAGGTCGGCTACGAAGACCCCTTCGCCTTCACCGTCGCCTTCAAACGAACCCACCACCAACCCCCGACAACCTGGCGCCGGCAGGGCTAGTGTCCTGAGGACACTAGGCGACGACGTAGAGCTCCATCACATGTTCGCGGTTGTCGGAGCCTTGGACGAAGAGCTGGGTGTAGCCGGGGGCGAGGGGGGTCGGGTCCTCGCCTGCGAAGAGTTTCTGGTTGTGTGAGGAGCGCAGGGGGAGGCGGCCGGTGACAGCGACCCACCACTGGCCGGAGCGGTAGCTGATCGCGCCGTGCATTCGGCTGACCCGTGCATCGTCCTCGCCGACGCACACGTGGACCTCGGGGCGGTTTCGTCCGAACAGAATGGTCCGGAGCGGTCCGGCGTCGACGCGGACACCACCGCCGACGGTCAGCACGAACAGCGTGCCCGGCTCGGCGTCAGGTACACCCTGGGCCAGGTTGGCCTGCCCCTGCGGGAGTTTCCGGATCGCATCCATCTCAGACCTTCGTCGGCAGATCGGTCACTTCACCAGGTCCGCCGACACCGCGAACGTGTCACAGGCCTTGTTCGCGCCGATGTTGAACCCGTTCTGGATCCAGAAGCCCTGGCTGGTCGCCAGACCGTGCGTCCGCTCGTCCTCCGGGGTGTCCGCCGACTCACCGAAGCTGTTGCTGGACTGCTCCTTGAACTCGTCCAGCCGGTCCGTCAACGGGTACGACTTCTCCACTGCCTTGCTGAACACGCCGCCGAAGCACGAGGCCTGCAGCTCGTTCCGACGGGAGCTCTCCAGCTTCTGGTCCGGATGGTCCTGGAGGTACGCCGCCCGCGCGTAGAACAGACCGGTGACGCCCTGCACGTGGTGGCCGTACTCGTGCGCGATCGTCATCAGGTACGCCAGGTCCTGCTTCGGGCCGAACGCGCGGTTCATCTGCTTCACGTCGACGTACATCACCTGGTTGCCGTAGCAGTAGAACGCCAGGACGCGGCCGGACAACGGCTGGAAGTTGCCACAGGCAGTCTGGACCGGCTTGTCGAACACCACCAGACCGGGGTCCGGCTTGTCCTGGCCGAGCTCCTTGAAGACCGGGCGCCAGGCGTCGTTCAGGCACTTGAAGAGGCGCTGGTAGTAGACCTTCTGCACCGCCAGGCTGCCGTCACCGAGGTTCGCCGCCGGGCAGTTCTCCTCGGTCAGCGGACCGGTGCGGTAGACGTCCGCGTTCAGCAGGTAGTCCTCGGCCGAGCCCTTCTCCGGGTTCGTCGACGGCGTCGGGACGATCGACGGGCCGCTGACTTCGGGGTCCGCCGTGTTCTCGCTGCTACTGCTGCCCAGCACCGTGGCCAGCACCGCGACCGACACACCGATGAAGATCAGCAGCACGAAGCCGAGCAGGATCAGGCGCAGCGGTCCGCCACGCCGGCGTGGTGGCTGGAACCCGTTGAACTGGCCCGGGCCGCCGTAGTACGGCTGGCCCCACTGGCCGCCGTACGGTGGGCCCTGCATCGGTGGGCCCTGCATCGGTGGGCCCTGCATCGGGCCGCCCTGGAACGGGGGACCTTGCTGCGGGCCCGGGCGCGGCGGGAACTGGCCCTGTTGCGGCGGCCACGGAGCGGACTGCGGTGGCGGCAGGACACCGGGCGGCGGGCCGAGCGGGCGGCCCTGTGGTTGACCCTGCTGATGGCCCAGAGGTTGGCCCTGCGGCGGGCCGCCGTAGCCGTACGGGCTGCTCACAGCTCTGGCCTCCATGATGGTCGGTCACGCGGTCGGTCGGGTTCGCAGCACGAACCGGCACGAGACTACTCTCGACCCATGTCACCGAAGCGCCGCCTCCTCCCGGCTGCCCTGCTGATGTCCCTGACCGCCCCGGTCGCCGCCCTGTTCGTTGCCCTCAGCCCGGTTTCCGCGCAGGCGGCCGGCCAGGCCGACGACCAGATCACGGCGTACTCCGCGGACGCGACGCTCACCAAGGAAGGCGCGCTCCAGGTCAAGGAGACCGTCGACCTCACCGCGGGCGGTACGACGTTCAGCCGCACGCTGGCCACGCGGGTCCGGTCCGACTCCGAGCGCGACCGCACGTACGACCTGAAGGACGTGTCCGCGACGGTGAACGGGCAGCCCGCCCAGGGCTTCCAGAACCAGAGCACCGACGACGGCCGCAAGCTGACGGTGAACGTGTCCGGTCAGTCGAAGATCGTCTACAGCTACACCGTGGACAACGTGGTCGCCGACTCGATCGAGGGCCGCGAGGTCAGCTGGCCGGTGGTCCAGGGCTTCGGCGTGTCGATCCCGAAGGCCGACCTGAGTATCAGCGTCCCGTTCGCGACCTGGGTGACCTGCTTCGCCGGCCGGACCGGTTCGAGCATGCCGTGCACGTCCTCGCAGCTGGCCGAGTCGGCGGCGCTGGAGATCCAGCAGAACGGCGTACCCGCTGGGGGCCGCGTGACGTTCCTGACCGGGCTGAGCGACCAGGCCACGGTGCAGCCGAACGCCAAGTTCGCGGACCGCTGGTCGCTCGGCCGGGCGTTCACGGTCGACTCGAGCACCGTCGGTCTGGCCGTGATCATCTTCGGCATCGGGCTGCTCGGCGCGGTCGGCCTGTGGTTCTTCCGCGGCCGGGATGCGGCGAAGACGCATGACGGCGGGCCGGAGCGCCCGGTGCTCGACGGCACCGACGGTCCGCAGTTCGCCGCACCGGACGGCATCCGGCCCGGCCAGGTCGGCACCGTGGTCGACGAGTCGGCCGACGTCGTCGACATCACCGCCACCCTGCTTGACCTTGCCGTGCGCAACTACCTGACGATCGTCGAGCAGCCCCGGGAAACGCACTTCGGCAAGCTGGATTGGGAGCTGCGGCGGCTGCACCCGGGCGGCCCGGAGCTGCTGGCCTACGAGAAGGCCCTGTTGGACGCGGTGTTCGCGGACGGCGACACCGTCCTGGTCTCCGCGCTCGGCCCGTCGCTGCGGCCGCGACTCAACCTGGTCCGAGAGCAGCTGTACGCCGACGTCGTCACGCAGGGCTGGTTCAAGAGCCGCCCGGACGCCGACCGGAACCGCTGGACCACTGCGGGTCTGGTGCTGCTCGGCGCAGGCGTCGTACTGACTGTGGTGCTGGCGATCGTCAGCAAGTTCGCTCTGGTCGGTTTCGCCGTGATGGCGGCCGGTTTGGTGCTCGCGCTCGTCGGTCAGGCCGCACCGGCGCGGACCGCTCGCGGCGCCACGGTGCTGGGCCGGGTAGCCGGCCTGCAGCACTACCTGGCGAACGAGTCCTCGGCCGACCTGCCGGAGAGCCACCGGCTCGAGTTCGCGTCCCGCTGCCTGCCGTACGCCGCTGTGCTCGGGCTGACCGAGAAGTGGGCGCTCGAGATCGCGGCGACCGATGACGACGACGACCCCGACGCCGGAATCGGCTGGTACTCCGGTCCGGAGAACTGGCACCTGTCCGACATCGGGGAGTCGCTCAGCAACTTCGTGACCGCCTTCGGCGGGTCGCTGACCACCGCCCGTCGCCTGTTCGGCTGACGGCGGCGGTCAGCGCCCTCACCGCGGTCTAGTTGACCCGGACGTCGGCCGCGGTGAAGGTGTTGCAGGAGTTCGGCTGCTTGCTGTTGAAGCCGGCGATCGACCACTGGTAGTTGCTGACCCGGTTGCCGTGGTCGTGCACCCGCGGCCGGGCGTAGTCGTCACCCGAGTGCGAGATCAGGAACTTCCAGTTGACCAGCAACGGGCCGCTCATCGGGATAGCGGCCGCGTTCGATCCCAGGTAGGCGGCGCCGAGACAGGTCGCCTGCAGTTCCCGGCGACGGCTCTCGGTGAGCTTCTGGTTCGGCGTCATGGTCGCCTGCCGGGTCATCGACGCGGCCAGGATCCCGCTGAGCTTCTGCACGTGGTGCCCGTACTCGTGGGCGAACGTGTTCAGCATGATCGCCCGCGCGTAGACCGGGTTGGACTTGTAGTACCGGTTGTCGACCGCGAACGGCAGGTAGATCGTCTCGTTCGCACCGCAGTACGCCGCGCGGACGCTGCGCTGGATACCGCACGGGGACGGCGTCTTGCCGACGTACACGACTGCCTTGGGGTTGCGGAACGGCAGCTTGACCTTCGTCAGTGCCAGCCACCAGGTGTGGTTGAGGCAGGGCAGGAGACGGGCGTAGTACTGCTGGGCCGCGGCGACCGTGACCGGCGCGAACGGAGGCTCCTTGCAGGCGGCCGCGGAGACCGGGCCGACCGTGTAGAGCTTGCTGCCCTTGACGACCTCGTCGGCCGTCGGACCGCGCGGGGCGGTCGTGGACGGGGACGCGGACGGGCTCTCCGACTGCGACGGGGACTCGGAGGCGGGCGCTGACGGGCTGTCCTTCGCCTGTGGGTCGTTGCCGCCGCCGACGCTGCGGACGATCAGCGTGACACCGGAGCCGACCACCAGGACCGCGAGCACGACCAGGCCGATCAGCAGGCCACGAGACAGTTTCTTCTGCTTGCGACGCCGGCCGCCCGGGGGCTGCGGGATCGGGATCGGTGGGTACTGCCAGGTCGGCGCCTGCTGGACCGGCTGACCCATCGGGCCGTGCTGACCCGGTCCGCCCTGACCCGGTCCGCCCTGACCCGGTCCACTCTGCTGGCCGGGGCCGTTCTGCGGGGCGGCGTGGCGGCCGGACTGCTGCTGTTGTTGCTGCGGCGGGAGGGCGTTGCTCCACGGGGAGGATTGTTGCTGTTGGCCCTGACCGGTGTTGCCCCAGAGGTAGGAGCCTTCGGAGTGCGGGCCGTTCTGCTGGCGCGGAGGCTGCTCTGGCGGCGCGGCCTGCCAGGCGCTCGACTCGGACTGCCCAGGCGCAGGAGGCGTCGGCCCACCCTGCCAAGACCCTGCCTGCTGCCCAGAACCCTGCTGGTTCGGACCAGGCTGCGCCGGACCGGACTGCCACGGGCTGGACTGACCAGTCCCGGACTGCGACGGACCGGACTGCGACGGACCGGACTGGGCGGGGCCCGATTGCCACGGGCTGGACTGACCCGGACCGGATTGTGCGGGACCGGACTGGGGCGGGCCTGGTTGCCACGGGCTGGATTGGGCAGGACCCGACTGTGTGGGCGCGGACTGCCACGAGTCCGACTGGGCAGGACCCTGCTGCGAAAGACCCTGCTGTGCTGGGCTTTGCTGTCCGCGGCCTTGCTGGGCGGGACCTGGCTGGTTGGGGGCGGAACGGGGTGTGCCGGGCTGGTTGGAACCCCACTGGGCAGGGCCGGACTGCTGCGAACCCGGCTGACCGGTGGGCCGGCTCGGGTTCGGGTTCTGAGTGGGGACGGGCTGGTCAGGGTGCTCGCGGCGGACCGGGTTCCAGCCGCCGTCGAACCAGTTGTTCGCGGGTTCCTCGGGCTGCGCCGGGTTCTGGAACTCGCGCTTGGCCTCGTTGTCGCCGGACCACCAGGACGCCTGCGGTCCGTCGCCGGCTCCCTGCCCCGCGCCACTCTGTTCCGCCCGCGGACCGGAGTCCTCCCGGGTACTGAACCAGCTACCGTGCGGCCCCTGGTTGCCGCCGGTACCACCCTGACCGGCGTTCTGACCTGTACCAGGACCGGCGGGGTCCTGTCCGGGACCGGGCTCCGGTGGGGACGACGGCTGTTGTTCAGCCGGGTCGTTCCCCGGGGGCTGGTTCCAGTTGTCCGACATCGATGCTCCTCACGACCTTGCTCGGTGTATCTCCACGCTGGTGGGGGCCCGAAGCCGCCTCCCCCTGAACATCCTGTGCAACATCTCGCGCGACATACTCTGCGCGATCCGGACCCACCAGGCTAGCTACCCCGGCCAGTCGTCTCGAACGAGATTGTTCCCGGCGCGCAGTCCACCGTCACTGCACCTTGCTCGCCGACGCCGCGAAGGTGTTGCACGCGCTCGGGTTCCGGGCGTCCCACCCGCGCATCGCCCAGTACTTGTGGATGGCCGGCGCACCGTGGTCCCGGTTCTTGTCGACGGTGTTGGCGATCAGCCAGCGCCACTGGAACAGCGACTGCCCGGTGATCGGGTACGTGCGCTTGTTCGAGCCGATGAAGATGTCCGAGAAGCACGACGCCTGCAGTTCCAGCCGCCGGCTGTCCTCCAGTTCCTTCGCGTACGTCGGCCGCTCGTACCGGATCCGCGCGTACGCCTGCAGGATCCCCATGTTGTTCTGCACGTGGTGGCCGTACTCGTGGGCGAACTGGTGCAGCATCCACATCCGCGCCCAGACCTTCTGGTAGGACTCCGAGTACCTGTTGTAGTTGCCGACGTCCTCGGTCAGGTTCATGTAGATGGTGTCGTTCGTGCCACAGAAGAACGGCGGAGCGGTGTCGTAGTGGGTGCCGCAGGGCGTCGCCACCGAGCCGCTGAAGACCAGCACGGTCGGCGCCCGGAACCGGCCACCGGCCTTGGCCACCAGCGGCGCCCACGCCTTGTTCAGGCAGCCCACCAGGTTCCGGTAGTTGGCCTTGGCGCCGGCCACGGTGCTCTGCCGGGCCTTGGACTCCTTGCAGCCCACCGGCGCCATCGCACCAGCCTTGTACAACCGGTTCTTGACCACCAGGTCGCTGTCGGACGGACCGGGGTTGGTCTTGGGCTTGGTGGTGGTGGCGGTCGTCGTCGACCGCGTCGTGGTCGGCCGCGGCGCCTGCGTGGTCGATTGCGTCGCTGTCGGCCTGCTCGTCGTCCGGGTCGGGGACGGCCCGGTCGTCGGCTCCGTCGTCGGGCTGTACGACGTGGTGGTGGTCGGCTCGGCGTACGACGGGTCGCCGTTGTGCTTCAGCGTGAAGGACACGATCTTCAGCCCGATCACGCCGACGACCAGAATGCCGAGCAGCGTGAACGCGACGATCACACCGCCGCGGCCCGTCTTCTTCGGCGGCCGCGGTCCACCTGGCGGAGCGCCCCAACCGAACTGCGGCCGGCCAGGACGCTGCCCCTGGCCCTGGAACTGCGGCCCCTGGAACTGCGGCCCGTGGAACTGCTGCCCCTGGAACTGCTGTCCCGGGAACGGCTGGCCAGGTCCTTGGAAGGGCGGTCCCTGGGGCGGTCCCGACGGGCGGCCGGGCTGCGGTTGGCCGCCGTACCCGGGTCCTTGCTGCCACGGCGGAGGCGGCTGCTGGGAGGCGGGCGGTGGGCCGGGAGGAGGGCCCCATTGGTTGCCTGACACACCCGAGACGGTACCGGAGCCCAGGCTCAACTTATTTCCGCGGGGGACGCCGACCGGGTGCCCGTTGGTGGTCTGACACTGGGCAGACGTTAGGGTGCCCGGTGTCAACCTGACCCTCTCTCTACGGTGTGATTGGGCGATGCGTCTACGTCTCCTCGGGCTATCCCTGTGTGCCCTCGGCCTGCTCGGCCTGTCCGCTGTCCCCGCGAGCGCAGTCGCCACCAGCGCTGCCGCCGACCCGGTGGTCACCAACTACGACAGTCAGGTCCGGGTCGAGCGTGACGGCCTGCTCCGGGTCGCGGAGACCTGGAAGCTCAGCAACGTGTCCGGCACCTTCACCCGGTTCGTCGTCACCCGGGACCACCTGCCCGACGACATCGACCACGTCCAGGAGATCGGCGACCTGCAGGTCAAGGCCGGCGGCCAGGACAAGAAGGCCGAGCTGAAGACCGACGGCGACGTGACGTCGATCGCGGTCCCGGACATCACCAGCGGTACGACGGAACTCGACTTCACGTACACGGTGAAGGGCGCGGTCGCCAAGACCCTGGACGGCACCGAGGTCCGGTTCGCGCCGCTGACCGGGATCAGCCTCCCGATCCAGAGTGCGAACGTGGTCTTCAGCGTCCCCGAGGTGTCGCACGTCTCCTGTGTCGCGGGTCCGATCGACAGCAACATCCCGTGCACGCTGGCGCAGATCGGTGAGACGTCCGGACCGACGTTCCAGCAGGCCAACCTGCCGCCGGGGAACACGGTGAAGATGGCGGTCGGCTTCCCGGCCGGCCAGATCGCCGCGAACTCGATCGTCGAGTACCGGCACACCTTCGCGCGGGCCTTCTCCACCGACGCGGCGCAGCTGATCACCGCACTGGCGGTGCTGCTGCTCGGTGCGATCGCGCTGCTCGTGCTGTACCGGCTGCGCGGCCGGGACCAGATCGACCCGCGGCGCGTCGTACCGGCGTCGCTGTTCAGCCTCGGCACCGACGCGCGGATCGACTTCACCCCGCCGTCCGACCTGCGGCCCGGTGAGGTGGGGACGCTGATCGACGAGCGGATCGACCCGGTCGACGTGACCGCGACGATCATCGACCTGGCCGTCCGCGGCCACATCACGATCATCGAGCTCGAGCACTCCACCGAGTACGCGCGCCCGGACTGGGAGCTGCGCCGGGTCTCGAACGCCCGGTCGGAGGAGCTGCACCGCTACGAGAACGTCCTGATCCGGGCGATCTTCGGCGACGCCGACTCGGTGCTGGTCTCCGAGCTCGGAAAGCAGGTCCGCGAGAACCTCGCCCAGGTCCAGGACGCCCTGTACGACGGTGTCGTCAAGCGCGGCTGGTTCAGCGAGCGCCCGGACCGCACTCGGTCGCTGTGGGCAACGATCGGCATCGCTACCACGGTGGTCGGCGTGGTCGCCACCGTCCTGCTCGCCCTGCTGTCGACCTGGGGTCTGCTCGGCATCGCGATCACCCTGGTCGGTGTCGGCCTGCTGATCGTCGGCCGCTACATGCCGGCGAAGGCGCCGGCCGCCGGTCGCGTCCTCGGCCAGGTCGCCGCGATCCGCGGTGAGCTGCTGGAGATGGACGTCAGCGAACTGCCGACCGACCAGCACGCCGAGCTCTGCTCCCGCGCCCTGCCGTACGCCGTCGTCCTCGGCGGCTCGGAGCGCTGGATCGACGCACTGGTGGCCACCGACACCACGCCGGACGAGGCGGACGAGGGCTTCCCGTGGTACCGCGGTCCGCGCGGCTGGCACCTGCAGTACCTGCCGGACTCGCTCCGCAACCTCACCACGAACCTGACGGGTGCGCTGTTCGCCCGCTGAGCTCTCCGAGGGTCTTACAGGACAGAGCCCGCCACGCCGCCCCGGCGTCGCGGGCTCTGCCGTTTCTGGGGGTTACCAGTTGTGCTGTGGGTCGGACGGCGCAGGCAGCGGCATGCCCTCCGGATGCAGCACATAGACCAGCCCGCCCGAGTGCGGCACCCACGCATTCTCGAATGCGGTCCGGTCGTACGTCGTGCGCACCTGCTCGTCACTCGCGATCAGATGCGACGCAGGGTCGTTGACGACCACGTTGCCGTCCTGGTCGAAGCCGACGATCACCATCAGGTGCCCGTTGGTCCCGTACCCCGCTCCGGGCAGGTCACCCTTCTTGAACGACAGTGAGGCGATCAACGGGATCCCCGCCTTGATGAACTGCTCCGCCTCGGTCAGCGACCGCAGCCTGGTGACGAAGGCGTCCACTCCGCGCGACCCGGCGTACGCCGTGTTGAACGGCCAGTTCCCCGCGCCGTCGTAGGAGTAGTCGAAGACCGAACGGGCCGAGTGGTCCACCTGTGGGTCAGGATCGGACGGGTCGACCCAGGCGGTCTCGGCGCGCGACGGCCCCGCGCCGTAGTAGTCCAGAACCATCGCGGTCGACGTCGCCGAGCACCAGGCCTCGCCACCGCCGTCCCACTGCGGGTAGTGCCCGATATGCGTCTCCTGCGAGTACGTCGGTACGTCGAGCACCGTCCCCTCCGCACCGCCGAGGGGGCTCGCGGCAACCTTCTTGTCGGACGGCAACCGGGAGGCCATCGCGCCGACGGACCGGACCACGGGTGACTGCGTCGTACCGCTGAGCCGGTAGAGCGTGACCTTGAGTTGCCAGCGGTCCAGCCACTGGCCGGTCGCGGACTGGAAGGTGTCGACGGCAACAGATCCGTTGGCGTCGCCCTGGCTCGGCACGGAGGTGCGGTGGATGTCGCCGGCGGTGGTGTCGTCGCCGCCGGACCAGCGGCCGAGCACGTACCACTTGGTGGCCGTGCCGAGGTTCGTCGTACCGGCCATCGAGACCTCGACCCAGGTGCCGGGTGGCGTGGACGCGTTCCAGGACGCGACCAGCTCGGTCAGGCCGAAACCGGTGCTGACGTGCGGGGAGATCCAGCTGGTCTGGTCGTAGGACCTGGCGGTGCCGTCCCCGAACGGATCGACGTACGACGTGGTTCCGGTCGACGTGCCGAAGGTGAGGGCGCCGTCGGTGACGGTGGTCCCGAACTGGTCGCCGGCCAGGAAGTCGGCGCTGGAGGTCCAGGTGCGGTAGGCGATCTGCCGGTCGGAGGCGACCTTGACAGCTTCACTCGGCAGCGTGCCGGCGGTGAGCACGGCCGCGCCGAGCATCAGGGCAGTGACTGGGCGGGCGGAGATCATTCTTCGACGGTAAGCCCGTTGGCAGTTGATGTCAGCGGGTCGGCGTGGCGCGGGAATTAATTACGAACGCTTGTCCCACTCGGTCTTGAGCATCGCGAAGACCAGTTCGTCGGTCCACTCGCCCTTGAGGTACTCGTTCTGCACGAAATGCGCCTCCTGGCGCAGGCCGAGGCGCTTCAGCAGGTTCACCGATCCGTCGTTGCGGGCGTCCAGCCGGGCGATGATCCGGTGCATGCCGAGCTCCTCGAAGCCGAGCTTCAGCAACTCCACCGCCGCCTCGCGGGCGAACCCGCGGCCGTGGAACTCCGGGTGGAACACGTACCCGATCTCACCGGTGCGCTGCTCGACGCTGTTCATGAACAGCACGACCTCGCCGACGTGCTGACCGGTGTCCCGGACGATGACCGCGGCGGTGAGCGCTTGACCGTCGCGGTCCATCGGCACGTCGGCCATCCGGCCGGCGAGCGCCTCCTGCACCTGCTCCGGCGTACGCACGTCGTACAGCAGGAAGCGGGTGACATCGGGGTTCGACTGCAGTTTCAGTAGGTCGTCGAAGTCGGTCTCGACGTAGCGGCGCAGGGTCAGGCGGTCGGTCTCGATCGGCAGCGAATAGCTCACCGATCGAGACTAAGCGACCGCCGCAACAGATTTATCCGTTGGCGAGGGCCTGCAGCCGGGACATGTCGCCGTTGAACCGGTCTTGGTCGATCGGCGTCGAGCTGTACTGCCAGATGGTGTGGAACGGCCAGCCGCCCGGCAACGTACCCGGCGAGGAGGCGTACTTCGCCACCCACAGCGGGTTCGTGGAGTTGAAGGCGGTGCTGTTACCGGTGCAGCGCGACCACCAGTCCAGGTTGGTGTAGATCGGCACGTCACGGCCGGTCTTGGCCTTGTAGGTGTTGGCGAAGTCGCGGATCCAGCTGACCATCGCCGACGCGCTCAGCCCGTAGCAGGTCGCGCCGTACGGGTTGTACTCGATGTCGAGCGCACCCGGCAGCGTCTTGCCGTCCTTCGACCAGCCGCCGCCGTGCGCCAGGAAGTACGTCGCCTGGTTCGCGCCGCTGGAGTCGTTCGGGGTGGCGAAGTGGTAGGCGCCGCGGATCATGCCGACGTTGTAGGAACCGTTGTACTGCTGGGCGAAGTACGGGTTCGTGTAGTAGTTGCCCTCGGTCGCCTTCGTGTAGGCGAACCGCTTGCCTGCGTTCCACTGCGCGGCCCAGTCGACGTTGCCCTGGTGACTCGACACGTCGATGCCTTCGACAGTTGCCGCCGGCGCCATCACGGCCGGCGTTGCCGCGGTGGTCGTCGCGGTGGTGGTGTTCTGTGTCCAGCCCATGTAGGCGTCGCCGGCGCGGTCGATGCCGTGCTGCCGGGCCTGGGTGGTGGGCTGGTGCGGTGTGCTACTTGCTTGGGCGGAGCCGACCGAGGCCATCAGCAGGCCAAGGGTGACGGCGGCACCCGTGAAAAGGGCGGACTTCACGGTTTCCTCCAGAGCGATGAGGGGCGGACAGAGCGCTCGGAGTTGATTCTTACCCGGACCGGGTAAGAATCAACCATTTCGTCTGTGGTGCAGGTGAACAATTACCGGACCAGTTTGGCCGGCGCGGTGAACGTGTTGCAGGAGGCCGGATTCCGGCTCTTGAAGGCGGGCGTGGTCCAGAGCGGGAGTACTTCGCGACTGCCGTGGTCCGGCTGCGTTCCGTACTCGTCACCCTGGTGCGAGTGCAGGTAGTCCAGTTGGTACTTCATGTCACCGGTGATCCCGAAGCTGGACTTGTTCGCACCCAGGAACACGTTGCCGAAGCAGCTCGCCTGGAGCTCCTTGCGGCGGCTGATCTCCAGCGCCTTGGTCTGCGACGACTGGTACTGCAGATTCAGCTGGGCGGTCAGGATGCCGGTCATGTACTGGACGTGATGGCCGAACTCGTGGGCGACCGTGTCCGCCATCGTCATCCGCTTCCAGTGGTTCTGGTACGAGATGTTGCTGTTCTGCCGCCAGAACTGCACGTCGGTGCCGGCGTCCATGTAGATCGTCTTGTTCGTCGAGCAGTAGAACGAGATCCCGTTGCCGCCACCACCGCCGCACGGACTCTCGGCGTACCCCGTGAACACGAGCAGCGTCGGCGCGGTGAACCGGCCGCCGGCCGCCGTCACCTGGCGCGGCCAGGCGCGCAGCAGGCAGGTGAGTACACCGGCGTAGTACTTGCGGGCGTTGGGGAGGCTGGTCGGGCGGGAGGCCGGCTCGCGGCAGTTCACCGTCCTCATCACGCCGGTCTTGTAGATCCGGTTCTTCGTGACGATGGTGTTGTCCGACGGCTGCGGCGCGGCGGTCTTGGTCGGCGTCGGCCGGGTGGTGGTCCGGGTCGGGACCGGCTTCGGCTGCGTCGTCCGGGTCGCCGGCACCGTCGGGGCCGTCGTGGACGTGCTCGAGGTCGGCACCGCGGAGGTCGTGTACGTCGGCGCGGGCTCTGTATACGTCGGCTCGGGCTGCGTGTACTCGTCGTCGCCGTTGTGCTTGAGGATCGTGCTGACGGTCAGCAGGCCGACGACGGCCAGGCCGAGCAGCGCGATCGGGATGACGATGAAGGCCGCCTTGCCCTTCTTCTTGGGCGGCGGGTAGCCGTTCGACCCGAACCCGAACCCCGGCCCCTGCGGGGGACCCTGTGGTGGACCCCAGTACTGCTGCGGCGGCGGCCCGTACTGCGGCGGCGGCCCGTACTGGGGCGGCGGCCCCTGGGGAGGTGGTCCCTGCTGCTGCCCCGGCGGCGGTCCGTACGGTCCCTGGTACGACAAGAGTCCTCCTGTGCCTTGGTCATCGACATCTTGTCAAGAGGGAGTGCCACTTCCCGGTACCCTTGGTCGGTGACACTTCGCTTGTACGACACCGCGACAGCAGCAGTGAGGGATTTCGTACCGGTCCATCCGGGCAAGGTCGGGATCTACCACTGTGGGCTGACGGTGCAGGGTGCCCCGCATGTCGGGCACATCTACAAGGAAGTGGTCTTCGACGTCCTGCGCCGCTGGCTGGAGCGCTCCGGCTACCAGGTGACCGTGATCGCGAACGTGACCGACATCGAGGACAAGATCCTCGCGAAGTCGGCCGAGCGCGGCGTCCCGTGGTGGGCACACGCCTACGAGTTCGAGCGTGAGCTGCACTGGGCGTACGACGTGCTCGGCTGCCGCCCGCCGACGTACGAGCCGCGGGCCACCGGGCACATCCCGGAGATGCTCGAGATGATCGAGCAGCTGATCGAGCGCGGCCACGCGTACGTCGCTCCGGACGGCTCCGGTGACGTGTACTTCGACGTCCGCTCCTGGCCGGAGTACGGCGCCCTCTCGCACCAGCGGATCGACGACATGGAGGCCGCCGAGGACGCGGACCCGCGCGGCAAGCGCGACCCCCGCGACTTCGCCCTGTGGAAGGGGTACGTCGAGGGCACTCCGCGGACCGCCTCGTGGCCGACCCCGTGGGGCCGCGGCCGCCCGGGCTGGCACCTGGAGTGCTCCGCGATGGCGGGCAAGTACCTCGGCGACGAGTTCGACATCCATGGCGGCGGCCTGGACCTGCGGTTCCCGCACCACGAGAACGAGCTGGCCCAGTCGACCGCGGTCGGGCAGAAGTTCGCCCGGTTCTGGATGCACAACGCGCTCGTCACCACGGCCGGCGAGAAGATGTCGAAGTCGATGGGCAACAGCGCCGTCGTCCGGAACGTCGTCGAGCGGGTCCGCCCGATCGAGCTGCGGTACTACCTGGTGCAGTCGCACTACCGCTCGGTGGTCGAGTTCTCCTTCGAGGCGCTCGACGAGGCCGCGAAGAGCTTCCAGCGCCTCCAAGGGTTTGTGGACCGGGCCACCGAGGTGACCGGCGGCGTCGAGCCGGCCGCGGAGCTGCCGTCGGACTTCGTCGCCGCGATGAACGACGACCTCGGGACGCCGGCCGCGGTCGCCGTACTGCACAACACCGTCCGGGACGGGAACAAGCTGGTCGCCGACGGGGACTCCGCGGACCTGCGCGAGGCGCTCGCGTCGGTGCGCGGCATGCTCGGCGTGCTGGGCCTGGACCCGCTGACCGAGCCGTGGGTGTCGAGGGCCGGCGGCAGCGACGAGCTGACCGAGGTGGTCGACGGGCTGGTGAAGGCGCTGCTGGAGCAGCGGCAGGCCGCCCGGGAACGCAAGGACTACGCCGCCGCCGACGCCGTCCGCGACCGGCTGAAGGCGCTCGGCGTCGTCGTCGAGGACACCCCCCAGGGGCCACGCTGGTCCCTGGCCGCAGCAACTACGACTGACGAAGGAAACTGACGTGCCAGGCAGCAGCCAGCGCAAGGGAGCCATCCGGAAGAAGCCGCGGGGCAACCCGACGGCCGGTTCCGGCGGCCGGGTCCGCCGCGGACTCGAGGGCAAGGGCCCGACGCCGAAGGCGGTCGACCGGGTCAAGCACCCGGCGCACAAGCGGGCCAAGGCGGCCGAGCGCGCCAAGGAACGGGAGCAGCGCGGCCGGCGTCCGGCGCGCAAGGACGGCGACGCGACGGTCGAGTGGGTGTACGGGCGCAACCCGGTGGTCGAGGCGCTGCGGGCCGGCGTACCGGCCGCGGCCCTGCACGTTGCCGAGGGCACCGAGCGGGACGCCCGGCTGCGGGAGGCGCTGCTGGTCGCGGTCGAGACCGGTGTCTCGGTGCTCGAGGTGCCGCGTTCGGAGCTCGACCGGGTCACCGCCGGCGGTTCGCACCAGGGCGTCGCGCTGCAGATCCCGCCGTACGAGTACGCGCACCCGGACGACCTGCTCGACCGGGCGCACGAGGCCGGCGAGGTGCCGCTGATCGTCGCGCTCGACGGCGTCACGGACCCGCGCAACCTCGGCGCGATCACCCGCTCCGCCGCCGCCTTCGGCGCGCACGGGGTAGTTGTCCCGGAGCGCCGTACGGCGTCGATGTCGGCGTCGGCGTGGAAGACCTCGGCCGGTGCCGCGGCCCGGATCCCGGTCGCCCGGGCCGGCAACCTGAACCGCGCGCTGAAGTCGTACAAGGACGCCGGCCTGCTGGTGATCGGCCTGGACATGAACGGCGCCGTCGAGCTGCCCGAGTTCGAGGCCGCGACCGAGCCGATCGTGCTCGTCATCGGCTCCGAGGGAAAGGGTCTGGCCCGCCTGGTCCGGGAGAACTGCGACCTGATCGTCTCGATCCCGATGACGAGTGCCACCGAGTCGCTGAACGCCGGCATCGCCGCCGGCGTGACCCTCTACGAAATCTCCCGCCGCCGGGGCTAGAAGACGAATGTGGGGCCGGGGAGGCGTTCCCCGGCCCCACCGTCAGGTCTGGGTCAGTAGACGCTCACGCCGTAGCGGGAGAGCGCCTCGGTGACGGGCTGGAAGTAGGTGGTGCCGCCGGACGAGCAGTTGCCGGAGCCGCCGGAGGTGAGTCCGAGGGCTACCGAACCGGCGAACAGCGCGCCGCCGGAGTCGCCGCCCTCGGCGCAGACGTTGGTACGGATCAGGCCGGTGACGGTGCCCTCGGCGTAGTTCACCGTGGCGTTCGTCGCGGTGACCGAACCGCTGTGCACACCGGTGGTGCTACCGCTGCGCTTGACCGCCTGACCAACAGTCGCGTTGCCGGCGGACGTGATGTCCTGCGTGCTGCCGTTGTACAGGTCCACCGTTCCGGGGTGGTTGGTGTACGACGTGCTGTACTTCACGATCGCGTAGTCGTTCCCCGGGAAGCTCGACCCGTAGGTCGTCCCGAGCAGCGTGGTCTTGCTGGAGTTGGAGTACCAGCTGGAGGCGATGTTCCCGCAGTGACCGGCGGTCAGGAAGTAGTAGGTGCTGCCGCTGCGCACGTTGAAGCCCAGCGAGCAGCGGTACTGCCCGCCGTAGATGGCGTCGCCGCCGGCGATGTACTTCGTCAGCTTGCCGGAGATCTTCTCCAGCGTGACCCGGTCGCCGAACTGCTTGGTGACGCTGGTCAGTTTCGACAGCTTGGCGCCGCTGACGGTGTCGTCGTACGAGACGATGATCCGGCCGTCGGGATTGGTCTGCCACGCCGTACCGGGGATCGTCGCGTCCTTGCTGAGCGTGGACGTGATCGCGGTCGCGGACAGGGTGGACGGGTTGACCGGTGCGGCCGAGGCCTGCGTCGCCAGAAGTCCGGCGGCTGCGAGCCCGGCCGCGGCCAGGACAGCGGTGGTACGGCGGAAAGATGACAGGTTCACGGTTTCAGCCTCCTCACGAGTCAGGACGCCTTCGGGGCGGGACGTCCTTGACTTCAACCGTGAGCAGTCCTACCCATTCTCTCCCTGAGTATTCAGGTAAATCCGGAGAGTAGGGGAAACCTGCACTCAGTAGATGTAGACCCCGTACGCGTTCAGCGCCTGGACAACCGGCTGGAAGTACGTCACGCCGCCCGACGTGCAGTCGCCGGAGCCGCCGGAGGTCAGGCCGAAGGCGTACTGCCGATAGAACAGCGGACCGCCCGAGTCGCCCGGCTCGGCGCACACACTCGTCCGGATCAGACCGACCACACGCCCGTCGCCGTAGTTCACCGTGGCGTTCAGTCCGGTCACTCGTCCGCTGTGCAGGCCGCTGGTCGCGCCGGAGCGGTACACCAGCTGGTTCAGGCCGGGGTTCCGCGCGACAGTGATGTCCTGCGAACGCCCGTTGTACAGGTACACGCTGCCGCCGGGCGGCTTCGTCTTGATGTCGGTGCGATACACGACCAGCGAGTAGTCGTGGTACGGGTACGTGGCGTTCCAGACGGCTCCGGTGTAGACCCGGTGGTTCGGGTCCTGGTACCAGCGGGCCGCGTCGACGCCGCAGTGACCGGCGGTGAGGAAGTAGTACTTACCGCGCCGCTGCACGTTGAAGCCGACCGAGCACTTGTAGTCGCCGCCGTACGTCGCCATGCCGCCGCTGATGTACTTCTGCAGCTTGCCGGGCAGCTTCTCCAGCTTGACGTTCGTGCCGAGCTGCTTGGTCAGGCCGGTCAGCTTGGACAGCTTCGTGCCCGTGACGGTCGGGTCGTACGACACCACGACGGTGCCGTCCGGCTTGGTCATCCACGCCGTACCGGCGGTGTGGATCTGGTCGTTCAGCGTCTCGGTGATCGCACGGGCGGACAGCCTGGGCGGCTTCACCGGATCCGCACTGGCCGGTACGGCGGCGGCCAGTGCGAGACCGGCGGCCGCCACCAGGGCCGCGGTTCTGCGGAGAGATTTCATGGTCATCAGCCTTCCGGGGCGTACGGCTCTGATGCGCGATGTGGCAGCAAGAGGACGGGCACCCACCCTAATCGGCCGGGCGGTTCAGTCGAGGCGTAGCGAGTGCAGCACGAACGACGCCAGTTCGCGGTACGCCTCGGCGTCGCTCAGGCCGGTCCGCCGGGCGATGTCGCCACGCTGGATGGCCTGCATGGTGTGCGCGATCATCTCCGCCGCGAACGCGATGTCGACCTGCCGGAACGTCTTGTTGTTGATGCCGTCCTCGATCAGCTGCCGGACCCGCTCGGCCGCGATCCGGGTGTTCCGCTCGTAGACCGACCGGGCCGGCGCGAACGTGGCCACGTCGTCCAGGAACGTCCGGCTGGCCGGCCGCAGGGCGTCCGCGACGGCGCCCAGGTACGCCGCGATTCGGCGGTCGTGCCGGGTCTGCCGGTCCACCGCGGACTCCACCTGCGCGGTGGCATTCTTGAAGTAGTGCTTGACCACCTCGACGGCGAGCTGTTCCTTGCTCGGCGCCAGCGCGTACAGCGTCGTCTTGCTGCAGCGCAGCTCGGCCGCCAGGTCATCCAGGGTGAACCGGCTGAAGCCCTGCTCGAGGAACAGTGAGAGGAGCCGGTCGAGCAGCTCGGACTGCCGGCGGGTCCGCCGCCCCGGAACGACTGTTGTCATATCGAGACAGCATAGAACGATACTCAGCTATGTTCTTCAGTATCGTTCCGAGTATCATTTTGGTCAGCCGTGAGAGGGGGGTTCCCGATGGCTGTCGACCGACTTCTGCCCACTGACGAATCCGTTGACTTGCTCGCCCTGGTCCGTGATCTGTGTGAGCACGAGCTCGCTCCGCACGCCGCCCGCGCGGAGGAGAGCGAGACGTTCCCCCGGGACGCGTTCCGGACCCTCGGCAAGGCCGGCCTCCTCGGCCTGCCGTACCCGGACCAGTACGGAGGAGCCGAGCAGCCGTACGAGGTGTACCTGCAGATGCTCGAGGAGATCGCGTCCGCGTGGATGTCGGTCGGCGTCGGGGTCTCGGTGCACACGATGACGAGCTACGGTCTGGCCACGTTCGGTAGCGAGGAGCAGAAGGCCAGGCTGTTGCCGGAGATGGTCGGCGGGGAGTGGCTGGGCGCCTACGCGCTGTCCGAGCCGCAGGCCGGGTCCGACATCAGTTCGATGACCACGAAGGCGGTCCGGGACGGCGACGACTACGTCCTGAACGGGACGAAGGCGTGGATCAGCCACGGTTCGTACGCCGACTTCTACACGACCTTCGCCCGGACCTCCGACGACCGCAAGCACGGCATCTCCGCGTTCCACGTGCCGGCCGGGCTGCCGGGGATGAGCTTCGGTGCGCCCGAGCGGAAGATGGGGCTGACCGGTTCGACGACCACGCTGGTGAACTACGACAACGTCCGGGTCCCGGCCGCGAACCTGATCGGCGCCGAGGGCGACGGGATGCGGATCGCGCTGTCCGCGCTCGACTCCGGCCGGCTCGGGATCGCGGCGTGTGCGACCGGCCTGGCGCAGGCGGCGCTCGATCTCGCGACGGCGTACGCGAAGGAGCGGCAGCAGTTCGGGCAGGCGATCGCCGATTTCCAGGGCGTGCAGTTCCTGCTGGCCGACATGTCCGCCGCGGTCGAGTCCGGGCGGGCGACGTACCTGCACGCGGCCCGGCGCCGGGATCTCGGCCGGACGTTCACCCGCGAGGCGGCGATCGCGAAGCTGGTCTGCACGGACGCGGCGATGAAGGTCACCACCGACGCGGTCCAGGTGCTCGGTGGGTACGGTTACACCCGGGAGTTCCCGGCCGAGCGGTACATGCGCGAGGCCAAGGTGACCCAGATCTTCGAAGGTACGAACCAGATCCAGCGACTGGTGATCAGCCGCGACCTACTCAGGAGTGTTTGATGGAGTTCAGCCCGTCCGACGTCGCGCTGGTCACCGGTGGCGGTTCCGGTCTCGGAGAAGCGACGGTACGGCGACTCGCGGCGGACGGGCTGGGTGTCGTGATCGTGGACCTGCCGTCGTCGCCGGGTAAGGCCGTCGCGGACGAGCTCGGCGACCGCGTGGTGTTCGCACCGACCGACGTCACGGACGAGGCCGCGGTGACCGCCGCGCTCGATGCAGCGGCGGAGCTCGGAACCTTGCGGGTCGTGGTGAACTGCGCCGGCGTCGCGACGCCGGGCCGGGTCGTCGGACGCAAGGGTCCGTTGCCGCTGGCAACGTTCCGGCAGGTGATCGAGGTCAACCTGATCGGGACCTTCAACGTGCTCCGGCTCGCGGCCGAGCGGATGATCGCGGCGGAGCCCACCGCGGACGGTGACCGGGGCGTCGTCGTGATGACCGCGTCGATCGCGGCGTACGACGGTCAGATCGGGCAGGCGGCGTACGCGTCCAGCAAGGGCGGGATCGTCGCGCTGACGCTGACCGCCGCGCGCGACCTGGCCGACAAGGGCATCCGCGTCGTCACGATCGCGCCGGGCACGATGGAGACGCCGATGCTGGCCGGCCTGCCGGAGGAGACCCGGACGGTGCTCGAGCAGCAGGTGCCGCACCCGTCCCGGCTCGGCAAGCCGTCGGAGTACGCCGCCCTGGTCCGGCACGTCCTCGACAACCAGCTCCTGAACGGCGAGGTCATCCGCCTCGACGGCGCCCTCCGCATGCCCCCGCGCTGATGCGTTTCCGGGCGTTCCTGCTCCGGGTGGGTTCGCCGTTCGCACAGCTCTGGTTCCGGATCCGCAAGCCGACCACGTTCGGCGTGAAAGCGCTGCTGCGGCTGGAGGACGGCCGATTCCTGGTCGTCCGCCACTCGTACGCCGACACCCGCCGCTGGGGCCTGCCCGGCGGCGGCTACAAGCCCGCCCGCGAGACGCCTGCCGAAGCCGTCGCGCGGGAGATCCACGAGGAACTGGGTCTCGTCGTCACCCCCGAAAGCTTTGCCGAGGTGTACACCACCGTCACCACGCTCGAGGGCAAGCACGACACGTTGACGACGCTCACCGCCACCACGTCCAGCGACGCAGTCCAGCGCTCGCCGGAGATCGCCGAGGCCCGGTGGATCCACGACCTCGCCGAACTCGGCGATGCTCCGATCTCTCAATGGCTGGTCAGAGCCCTCAACTGAACTTCAGCCAGCGCACACCGTGCGCCGGCACGTCGCCATCCGTGGGGTCACCCCACAGGTTCTGCGCGGAGCCCTTCGCGGCAAGGGATTCCAGCGGCACAGAGACCTCTCGCGGTGTCGACCCAGTCCAGAAGATCGCGGCGTACGAGCAGTCCCGACCCCGTGCGGTCCAGACGATCAGCTCGCCGTCGTCCAGCGGTTCGCGAATCACCTCGCGCCCGTCGTACGAGCTGGTGAGAACCTCGGAAAGCGCTGGATTCGCCAACAGCGAAAGGGTTTCCGGGGATGACGTGGGGAGGTCGCCGCCCATCATCAACGGCGAGCGGCCCATCACCCACAGCGTGAGCAACGTCTTCTGCTCGTCAAGACTGAGCCGGCTCGCGCGGTCGTCACCACGTTCCGCGCGGATACCGATGTGGCCGAGTGGCAGCATGTCCGCGTCCGCCCACGCGCCGGCCTGCTGGAAAGGCGCCCACCGCGCCAGCCGGGCGAACTGTGCGTGCACGTCCTCCCATCGGTCCCAGAGGTCGTCGGAGATCCGCCACATCCGCGCATTGGCCCGCAGATGGTCGAGGTGATGCGTCGACAGCTGAGTGCCGGGTGACAGCGAGAGCACGATGTCCCGTCCACTTCGCTCGATCGCCCGCGCGTACGCCGCGATCTCGCGCTCGTGGTACGGCGCCAGCATGTCGTCCGCCTTGACGAAGTCCACACCCCACTCGGCGAACTGCGCGACCTGCGCGTCGTAGTACGCCTGCGCGCCGGGGTGGTCGTGGTTCAGCCCGAAGTTGTCCGGGTTCCACGCGCAGACGTTGTCCCGGTCCGCGACCTCGCTCGCCGTCCACGACGTGCCGTGGATCGGAAGATCGAGCTCGACCGCGCGCCGCGGGATGCCGCGCATGATGTGCAGGCCGAACCTCAGCCCGAGCTCGTGCACCTTGCTCGCCAACGCCGCGAACCCGTTGGGGAACCGGTTGGGCGCGGGCAGTTGCCGCCCGTACTCGTCGAGCACGACCGGCGCGTTGTCGTTGTACCCGTGCGACCGCGCCGTCGGGTCGTACCACGCGATGTCCACGACGATCGTGTCCCAGCCGGCGTGCAGCAACTGGTCGTGCATGACCTGGGCGTTCGCCAGTACTTCGGCCTCGGTGACCGTCGTACCGAAGCAGTCCCAGCTGTTCCACCCCATCGGTGGGGTCTTCGCGCTCACCATTCGGCGAACGAGCCGTCGTCGTGGCGGAAGACGGGGGAGCGCCAGCGGTGCGGCTCCGCGGCCGCCGCGCGGACCACGTCCTCGTTGACCTCGATCCCCAGCCCGGGGCCGGTCGGGCGTGCGACGTGCCCGTCGGTGAAGGCGAAGACCTCCGGGTCGACCAGGTAGTCGAGCAGCGCGTTGCCGCCGCCGTACTCGATGCCGAGGCTCTGTTCCTGGATCAGGAAGTTCGGGATGGCGAAGTCGATCTGCAGGCTCGCGGCCAGCGTGATCGGTCCGAGCGGGCAGTGCGGGGCGACGCTGACGTCGTACATCTCGGCCATCGCGGCGATCCGCCGTACCTCGGAGATGCCGCCCGCGTGCGAGATGTCGGGCTGGGCGACGGCGATTCCCGTGGTCAGGACGTCGCGGAAGTCCCAGCGGGAGAAGAGCCGTTCGCCGGTCGCGATCGGGATGCTGGTCGACTCGGTGATCCGCCGCAGGTCGCGGGAGAATTCCGGGAGCACGGGCTCCTCGATGAACATCGGGAGCAGGGGTTCGAGCAGCGGCAGGATCTGGCGAGTGGCCGTCGTACTGAATCGGCCGTGCAGGTCGAGGGCGATGTCGATGCCGTCACCGAGCGCACCGCGCAGGGCCTCGACCCGGCTCGCTGCCGCTCGCAGCTGTGCGGCCGACGGGATCGGCGGCAGCGCCTCGGACAGGTTGAGCTTGAGGGCGGTGAAGCCCTTCGCCACCTTCGCCTGGGCCTGGTCGACCAGCTCCGCGTTGTCGCGGCCGTGCACCCAGGTGTACATCCGGGCCCGCTCACGCACCGGCCCGCCGAGCAGTTCGTGCACCGGTACGCCGTGGTACCGCCCCTTGATGTCCCACAACGCCTGGTCGATCCCGGCCAGCGCGCTCGAGAGAACCGGCCCACCACGGTAGAACCCACCCTTGGCCATCACCTGCCAGTGCTCCTCGACCCGCAGCGGATCGGTGCCGACGAGGTACTCCATCAACGCCGCGACGGCCCCTTGCACGGCTTCGGCACGGCCCTCGACGATCGGCTCCCCCCACCCGCTGATGCCTTCGTCGGTGTCGATCCGCAGGAACTGCCAGCGCGGCGCGACCAGGAACGTCTCGTACCCCAGGATTTTCACGTTTCAACCCTAAGCACGACGAGCCCGGATCCGCGCGGTGCTGTCCAGATGCGGGTCAGATGCGGGTCAGATGCGGGTCAGTCGGCGTCCGGGCCGGCGGGTGTCGGCAGCGCCAGCTTCTCGTCGGGCTTCGCGGACAGTACGTCGTTCACGTACGAGCGGGCCGCTTCCATCGTGTCGACCTCGTGGCCGGCCTGTTCGGACAGGAACCAGCGGTGTTCGAGGACCTCGTGGAACACCTCGGCGGGCTCCAGCTTGCGGCGCAGGTTGCGTGGGACGGACTGCACGACCGGCTCGAAGACCTCGCTCAGCCACTGGTGGGCGACGATCTCCTCGTCCTCGTTCTGCTGGTCGGTGGCGGCGGCGAACGAGTCCAGGTCGTTCAGCAACCGGCGTGCCTGGTTCTCCTCGACGTCCAGGCCGGTGAGTCGGAGCAGCCGCCGCGAGTGGTGACCGGCGTCGACGACCTTCGGCTGGATGCGGACCTGGCTGCCGTCCCAGTCGGTGATGATGTCGATCTCGGCGACGTCGAAGCCGAGCTCGTTCAGCCGCCGGATCCGCGAGTCCAGCCGGTGCATCTCGTCGTTCGCGAACTCTTCCGGCGCGGTCAGCTCGGCCCACAGCGCCTCGTACCGCTTCTGGATCGACTCGACCGTCTCCTGCGGGTCGATCGACTCGTCGAGCAGACCGCCTTCCTGCAGGTCGAGCAGTTCGCCGAACAGGTTGATCTCCGCGGTGTAGAGGTCGTGCGCCCGCTGACCGTCGGAGATGTCCTGGTGCAGCTCACCGGTCTCGGCGTCCACCAGGTACGCCGCGAACGCGCCGGCATCTCGCCGGAACAAGGTGTTCGACAGCGAGCAGTCACCCCAGAAGAAACCGAGCAGGTGCAGCCGGACGATCAGCGCGACCAGCGCGTCGATCAATCGGTTCACGGTGTCGGGCCGCAGCGTGCTGGAGAACAGCGCGCGGTACGGCAGGGAGAACTGCAGGTGCCGGGTGATCAGGATCGAGTCGATCGGCTCGCCGTTGCGGTCCACCCGGTCGGTGATCACGCCGACCGGTTCGACCGACGGCGCCTCCAGGCGTTCGAGGTCGCGGAGCAGGCGGTACTCGTGCAGCGCGAGATGCTCGAGGACCTCCTTGATCGCGTAGACGCTGCCGTTGACCCGGACGAACCGGACCACGTGCCGCGAGATACCGCGCGGCAGCGCGACCAGCTGGTCCTCGGGCCAGTCCTCCAGCGGGACGTCCCACGGGAGCGACAGCAGACCGGTGTCCGGGCGGGTAGCGACAAATCGGGGCACGGGCACCAGTCTGTCAGCAACCTGACCTCGCAGGGAGCTGATCCGCACCGCGAAACGGCGTACGCAAGCCCTTGCAAATTCTTGCGTTGTGAGGCGTAGAGTTTGCGTCATGACACGACGACTTGCAGAGGTGGCCAAGAAGGTCGGCGTCAGCGAAGCGACCGTGAGCCGGGTCCTGAACGGGAAGCCCGGGGTGTCCGAGGCGACCCGGGAAGCCGTCCTGACCGCTCTCGACGTGCTCGGGTACGAGCGGCCCACGCAGCTCCGCGGTGATCGCGCGCGCCTCGTCGGCCTGGTCCTGCCCGAGTTGCAGAACCCGATCTTCCCGGCGTTCGCCGAGGTGGTCGGGGGCGCGCTCGCGCAGCAAGGTTTCACGTCCCTGCTCTGCACCCGGACGGTCGGCGGCGTGTCCGAGGCCGACTACGTCGACCTGCTTCTGCAGCAGCAGGTGTCGGGTGTGGTGTTCGCCGGCGGTTTCTACGCCCAGGCGGACGCGCCGCACCAGCACTACGAGCTGATCCAGGAGCGGAAGCTGCCGACCGTACTGGTCAACGCGGCGGTCGACCACCTCGGCTTCCCGCAGGTCTCGTCGGACGACCACGTCGCCGCGGAGATGGCGATCGGGCACCTGCGGGCGCTCGGTCACCGCCGGATCGGGATGGTGCTCGGCCCGCGCGACCACATCCCCTCACGCCGGAAACTGGACGCCTTCCTGGCTGCGGAGGAGGCGGATCCGGAGCTCGTCGAGCACACGATGTTCTCCCTCGAGGGCGGGCATGCGGCCGCCACCCGGCTGGTCGGCCGGGGCGTCACCGGCATCGTCTGCGCCAGCGACATCCTTGCCCTCGGCGCCATCCGCGCCGTTCGCCGGGCCGGCCTGAGCGTCCCGGACGACGTCTCGGTGATCGGGTACGACGACTCCGCGATGATGAACTGCACCGACCCGCCGCTGACCACCGTGCGGCAGCCGATCGACGCGATGGGGCGAGCCGCGGTCGACATCCTGGTCGCGCTGATCGAGCGCGCCGTCGTACCCGCCGACGAACTGCTCTTCGAGCCAGAACTCGTCGTCCGCGCCTCCACAGCAAGAGCCCACACCTAGTCCCACGCCCCCCGCCACCCGTCCACCGCCGTCCACCCGCCGGCCGCCCGCCGGCCGTCCGCCGGGGGCGTGGACAGGATCTGGGGCTGTTACACAGGCAATAACCTGTTCAAGCCCACCGCACGCTGGGCACGCACCCCACGTTCGCCAGACTCGCCGGTTCTGGGCACCCCCGAGCAGCCGCTGACCATTCGGTCGGCGGCTGCTGTCGTTTGCTCTCTGGGAGCCAATCTCCCATTCGAAGTCATGTTTTTGCAATCTTAGATCGAAGTATTGCGTCCTTGCGTTCAGTTCCCTACGGTGTCCACACGATCCGAGGGAGAGGGTGGAAATGAGGACAACGCGCCGCGGGCTCAGCCTGCTGCTGGTCGCGGGACTCGGGCTGGTGGCCGCGTCCTGTGGGTCGGACGACGCGAAGAAGTCGTCCGCCGGGGGCTCGGCCGACGGGCCGGTGACGATCACGGTCGGCTGCGAGCCGCCGAAGAGCAACCCGAAGGAGCGCGAGGCCTGGGAGGCGGACGTCGCCGCGTTCCAGAAGCTGCATCCGAGCATCACGGTCCAGGGCAAGGACGCCTTCCCCTGCATCAACCCGGACACGTTCCAGGCGAAGCTCGCCGGCGGGACGCAGGAGGACGTCTTCTACGTCTACTACACCGACGTCCAGAAGATCATCGCGAAGAAGCAGGCCGCCGACATCAGTCAGTACGTCGGCAGCGTGAAGCCGCTGAACGACCTGCGCAAGGACGTGATGAGCGTCTTCAAGGACGGCGACAAGACCTACGGCCTGCCGCGGAACAACTACAACATGGGCCTGGTCTACAACCGGAAGCTGTTCACCCAGGCCGGCCTGGACCCGGCGAACCCGCCGAAGACCTGGGAAGAGGTCCGTGCGGCCGCCAAGAAGATCGCGGCGCTCGGCCCGGGGTACGTCGGATTCGGTGAGTACTCGGCCGGGAACACCGGCGGGTGGCATTTCGCCGCGGAGCTCTACGCGCGTGGTGGATCGATGGTGAGCGACGACGGGAAGACCGCCGCGTTCAACAGCGACGAGGGCAAGGCGGTACTGCAGAACCTGCAGAAGATGCGCTGGGACGACAACTCCATGGGCAGCAAGCAGTTGCTGCAGTGGGAGGACCTGATGCGCATGATGGGTGGCGGCAAGCTCGGCATGATGATCGGTGCGCCGGACGTCGTGCAGTCGGTGAACAACGACTTCAAGGGCAAGTTCGAGGACTACGGCGTGACCGCCGTACCGGAGTCGGAGGGGAAGTCGTCGCTGAGTGGTGGCGACGGGTACATGTTCAACCCGAAGGCGTCGCCGGAGAAGATCAAGGCCGGTCTGCTGTGGCTCGAGTTCCACGAGCTGACGCCGGGGCAGGGGCAGTTCAACTACGAGCGGTCGAAGCAGCAGGGCCGTCCGGTCGGGCTGCCGATCCCGGATCTCTACGGGACGAGTGCTCCCGGCAACCAGATCAACGCGCTCCGGAAGCAGTACGCGACGGTGCCGGTGGACAACTTCACGCCGTACGTCGCCGCGCAGGGCGACATCACCAACAAGCTCGAGCCGCCGAAGGCCCAGGAGCTGTACGCCGTCCTCGACGTGGCGATGTCCGCTGTCCTGACCCGCAAGGACGCCGACATCAACAAGCTCCTCGACGACGCCGAGGCCAAGGCCAACAAGATCCTCGCGAAGAACACCTGATGGTCGACCACACAACCACAAACCCCCGCCGCCCCCGCTCCGCGGGGACGGCGGGAGTGGGCGGGGTGGGGGCGGGGCGGCGGCCTGTGGTGGTGGCCGGCGCTGACGAAAACCCCACCCCCGACGCCGCGGGTGCGCTGCGACGGGCGGTGGGGCGAAACGTCACGGCGTACGGGTTCTTGTGTGCGGCGCTGATCTGTTTCGCGTTGTTCTCGTGGTACCCGATGATCCGCGAAGTGGTGCTGAGTTTTCAGCAGAACAACTTCGTCGACCCGGGGACCTGGGTCGGGTTCGACAATTTCCGGACCGTGATCGCGGACCCGGCGTTCCGCGCCGCGTGGCTGAACACGGCGGCGTTCAGCGGGCTCGCGCTCGTGATCGGGTACGCCGTCCCGTTCGTGCTGGCCGTCGTACTCAACGAGCTGAAACACGCGAAGGCGTACCTGCGCTTCGTCGTGTACCTCCCGGTGATGCTCCCGCCCGCGGTCGCCGTACTGCTGTTCAAATGGTTCTACGACCCAGGCGCCGGCCTCTTCAACCAGGCGCTCGACGTCGTCCACATCCCGCCGCTCAGCTGGCTGGACTCCACGAGTACGGCGCTGATCAGCCTGGTGATCGTCTCGACCTGGATGAACCTCGGCACCGGCACGCTCATCTACCTGGCGGCCTTGCAGGGCATCCCCGGCGATCTCTACGAGTCGGCGGAGCTCGACGGCGCCGGTCTGTTCCGCCGGATCTGGCACGTGACGATCCCGCAGACCAAGCTGATCCTGCTGGTGATGCTGCTCCTGCAGGTCGTCGCGACCATGCAGGACTTCATCGAGCCGTACCTGCTCACCGGCGGCGGCCCGGAGAACGCGACCGTCACGGTCGCCTACCTGATGTACCAGTACGCGTTCAACTTCGGCGACTTCGGCGGCGGCTCCGCCCTCGGCCTGATGCTGATGATCGTGCTGCTGGTCTTCTCCACGATCTACCTGCGGATCTCACGCGAGGAGGACGCCCGATGAGAACGCTGGTGTCCCCGCTCGCGCTGCGCACCCCGCACGGCCGGATCATCTACTGGACGATCCTGGCCGTGACGGTGATCGGCTTCACCGGCGCGTTCGTGTTCCCGCTGTACTGGATGGTGACCGGCGCGCTGAAGTCGCCCGACGAGCTCGCGCAGATCCCGCCGAGCTTCTTCCCGCGACACTTCGGCTTCGGGGTCTACAAGGACGCCTGGGACCAGCTCCAGCTGGGCGTCTTCCTGAAGAACACCGTCCTGTACGCCGGTGGCGCGTGGCTGTTCACGCTCGCGGTCGACGTCACCGCCGCGTACGCGTTGTCGAAGCTGCGCCCGATGTTCGGGAAGCTCGTGCTCGGGGCGATGCTCGCGACGTTGATGATTCCGCCGATGGTGCTCCTGCTGCCGACGTACCTGGTCGCGAAGGACCTGCCGATCTTCCACCTGGACCTGCTGAACACGCCCTGGGCGATCTGGTTGCCGGCGGCAGCGAACGGGTTCTTCGTGTTCCTGCTGAAGCGGTTCTTCGACTCGATCCCGAAGGAGTTGCTGGAGGCCGCGGAGATCGACGGTGCCTCGCCGCTGCGGATCCTCTGGTCGATCGTGCTGCCGGTGTCCCGGCCGATCATCGGCGTGGTGTCGATCCTGTCGGTGGTGACGGTGTGGAAGGACTTCGTCTGGCCGCTGCTGGTGCTGCCGGAGACGGAGAAGATGTCGATCAGTGTCGGCATCGCGTCGCTGTCCGCACAGATGCCGCAGAACGTCCTGATCGCCTCCCTGGTGATCGCCAGCCTGCCCACGATCCTCGTCTTCTTCGTGTTCCAGCGAAGCATCATGGCGGGGCTCACCGCCGGAAGTCTGAAAGGTTAGGGAGATTTGATGGCCGACGAATGGTGGCGGGGCGCTGCGATCTATCAGGTGTACCTGCGGAGTTTCGCGGACGGTGACGACGACGGTGTCGGCGATCTCGCCGGGCTGCGGGCGAAGCTGCCGTACCTGGCCGATCTCGGCATCGACGCGATCTGGCTGAACCCGTGGTACCCGTCCCCGATGGCCGACGGCGGGTACGACGTCGCGGACTACCGCGCGATCGACCCGGCGTTCGGCACCCTCGCCGACGCCGAGGCGTACATCGCGCAGGCGCACACACTCGGCATCCGGACGATCATCGACATCGTCCCGAATCATGGGTCAGACCAACAGGACTGGTTCGTCCAGGCGCTCGCGGCCGGGCCGGGCTCACCCGAGCGCGAACGGTTCCTGTTCCGCCCGGGCCGTGGTGATGGGCCGCCCAACGATTGGCAGTCGATCTTCAACGGCCCCGCCTGGACCCAGGTCGCGGACGGTGAGTGGTACCTGCACCTGTTCGCACCCGAGCAGCCGGACTTCAACTGGCGCAACCCCGAGGTTGTGGAGGAGTTCCACGACATCCTGCGCTTCTGGCTCGACCGTGGCGTCGACGGGATCCGGATCGACAGCGCGGCCGTCCTGTTCAAGGACCTGGACAGCGTCGAGGAGTCGTACACCGATCACGACGAGGTGCACGAGGTGTACCGCGGCTGGCGGCGGATCTCCGACGCGTACGACGGCCGGTTCTTCGTCGGTGAGATGTGGATGCCGGACCAGGAGCGGTTCGCGCGCTACCTGCGGCCGGACGAGATGCAGACCGCGTTCAACTTCGACTTCCTGTCCCGCCCCTGGGAGGCCGCGGAGTTGCGGGCGTCGATCGATCTCACGCTGTCGACCCACGTCCCGATCGGCGCGCCGCCGACCTGGGTACTGTCGAACCATGACGTGACCCGGCCCGTAACGAAGTACGGCCGGCCGGACACGTCCTTCTCGCACCAGGATCGCAAGCACGGTATGCCGACCGATCTGGTCCTCGGTGAACGCCGGGCGCGCGCCGCGGCCCTGCTCGCGATGGCTCTGCCAGGCGGCCTGTATGTCTACCAGGGCGAGGAGCTCGGTCTCCCCGAGGTCGAGGACCTGCCGGACGAGGTACTGCAGGACCCGATCTTCGCCCGCTCGGGAGGTACCGACCGCGGCCGAGATGGTTGCCGAGTGCCCCTACCGTGGTCCGGCCAGGAGCCGCCGTTCGGCTTCGGCAGCGGTACGCCGTGGTTGCCGCAACCCGCCGACTGGAAGAACCTCACGGCCGAGTCCCAGCAGGACGACCAGAACTCGATGCTCACGCTCTACCGCACGGGCCTCCGCCTGCGTCGCGGTCTGCTCGGCGACGGCACGCTCACCTGGCGCGACGCGCCCGCCGACGTACTCGTCTTCGAGCGCGAGAACCTCACCTGCATCACCAACCTGAGCACCGCCCCGGTCGACCTCCCACCCCACGAGGAGGTCCTCCTCACCAGTATTCCCCTGGACGACGGCAGGCTCCCGGCCGACGCCACCGCCTGGATCCGCTGACCTGAGATACCGGCTGAGGACCTTGGACAAGCAATACCTTGTCCAAGGTCCTCATACCCTCAGCTCAGTGCGCGGAAGCGCTTCAGGCGGAGGCTGTTCGAGACCACGAAGACCGAGCTGAACGCCATCGCGGCGCCGGCCAGCATCGGGTTCAGAAGGCCCGCGGCGGCCAGCGGCAGAGCGGCCACGTTGTAGGCGAAGGCCCAGAACAGGTTGCCCTTGATCGTGCGCAGGGTGCTGCGGGACAGGCGGATCGCGTCCGCTGCCGCGCGCAGGTCGCCACGGACCAACGTCAGGTCACTCGCCTCGATCGCCACGTCGGTCCCGGTGCCCATGCTCAGGCCGAGGTCGGCCTGCGCGAGCGCGGCCGCGTCGTTGACGCCGTCACCGACCATCGCGACGACCCGTCCCTCGTCCTGCAGCTTCTTCACCGCGTCGACCTTGCCGGCCGGCAGTACTTCGGCGATCACCTCGTCGATTCCGACCTCGCCGGCCACCTTCGTCGCGACCGCTTCGTTGTCGCCGGTCAGCAGCACCGGCCGCAGTCCCAGCTCTCTAAGCTGACGGATCGCCTCGACGGACGTCGGCTTCACGGTGTCCGCGACGACCAGCACGGCCCGCGCCTCGCCGTCCCAACCGACCGCAACCGCCGTACTGCCCTCGGCCTCGGCGTGCTCCTTCGCATGCGCGAGCTCCTCCGGCAGGTACTGACTCCACTCCTCCAGCAACCGGGTCCGCCCGACGAGTACGGCGTGCCCGTCGACGATCCCCTGCACACCGAGACCCTCGACGTTTCCGAAGTCCTCGACGTCCGGCAACTTCCCGGCCTCGGCCGCCGCTCGGGCGATCGCCGCGGCGATCGGGTGCTCGCTCGAGTGCTCGAGCGCGCCCGCCAATCGCAGTACCTCAGCCCGTTCCTGACCAGGCGCCAGCAGTACGTCGACCAGCTCCATCCGGCCCGTGGTGACGGTGCCCGTCTTGTCCAGTACGACGGTGTCGACGCGCCGCGTGGACTCCAGCACCTCCGGCCCCTTGATCAGGATGCCCAGCTGCGCACCCCGACCGGTCCCGACCATCAACGCCGTCGGCGTGGCCAATCCCAACGCGCACGGGCAGGCGATGATCAGTACGGCGACCGCCGCGGTGAACGCGACCTCCACCGGTGAACCGTTCCCGAGCCAGAAGCCGAGCGTCGCCAGCGCCAGACCGATCACGATCGGCACGAAGATGCCCGACACCTTGTCGGCCAGCCGCTGTACGGCGGCCTTCCCGTTCTGCGCGTCCTCGACCAGCCGCGCCATCTGCGCCAGCTGCGTATCCGCACCGACCCGCGTCGCCCGCACTACCAGTCGACCGCCCGCGTTGACGGTCGCACCAACGACTGGATCACCCGGAGCCACCTCGACCGGCACCGACTCACCGGTCAGCATCGACGCGTCGACCGCGCTGCTCCCGGTCACGATCACGCCGTCGGTGGCGATCTTCTCACCCGGCCGGACGACGAACTCGTCACCCACGACGAGCTGATCGGCCGGGATCCGGGTCTCGGTCCCGTTCCGCAGTACGGCGACATCCTTCGCGCCGAGCTCCAGGAGTGCTCGGAGTGCCGCGCCGGAGCGGCGCTTGGCCCGCGCCTCGAAGTACCGGCCGGCCAGGATGAACGTGGTCACGCCGGCCGCGACCTCGAGGTAGATCTCCTCGGCGCCGCCGCCACGCGACGGGATCAGCGTGAAAGGCATCTTCATGCCGGGCGCACCCGCCGAGCCGATGAACAGCGCGTACAGCGACCAGAGGAACGCGCTCACCACGCCCAGCGAGATCAGCGTGTCCATCGTGGCGGCGCCGTGCCGCAGGTTCGTCCAGGCGGCCTTGTGGAACGGCCACGCCGCCCACGTCACCACCGGGAACGCCAGCGTCAGCGACGCCCACTGCCAGAAGTTGAACTGCAGCGCGGGGATCATCCCGAATGCGATCACCGGCGCCGCGAGCACGATGCTCGCGATCAGCCGCTCCCGCAGGGGTTTCAGCTCGTCCGGCTCCTCGGCGGACTGCTCGACGGCCGGTGTCGGCAGGCTGGCCGTGTAGCCGGTCTTCTCGACCGTTGCGACCAGGTCGTCGGTCGAGACATCCTCCGGATACGTCACCTTCGCCTTCTCGGTGGCGTAGTTGACGGTCGCGACGACGCCGTCCATCCGGTTCAGCTTCTTCTCCACGCGGGCCGCGCAGGAGGCGCACGTCATCCCACCGATGATCAGCTCAACGGACTGGTTGCTCATGTTCGTGTGCCTCCTCTTCGTGGCTCGGCGGGGTGGTCGGTGGGACGATCGCGGTCCCCGTCGAACCGACCTTCACGGTGAACTCGGCGGTGTGGACGGCGCCCGCGTGCTGGAAATCCAGGAACAGGCTGTACGTCGCCGCGGTCGGGAAGGTGGTCATGAACTTGATCGTTGGTCCACCCACCATGTTCGGCTCGGCGTGCTGGGCCGGGTGGTTGTGCAGGTAGGCCAGGTCGCCGCTGCGCAACGAGACCAGGTGCCCGAAGGCGCCGAGGTACGGCTGCAGGTCCTTCACCGGCTTGCCGTCCTTGCTGACCGTGAACGTCAGCTCGCTCTCCTTGCCCGCGACGGGCGTGCCGGCCAGCGTTACGTCGTACCCGTCGATGCTGCTGACAGCGGCCGGGTCGTTCAGCGGGACCGGGATGTAGAGGCCGGACACGTTGACGTCCGTGCCGAGGGTGATGTTCTTGTCCAGGCCGGCGGGCTGGAAGTCGGCGTACAGCCGCCAGGTCCCGCCGGCGGTGAACGTGAACGGGATACTCCACGTGCCGTCGGCCGCCATCGTCGGGTGCACGTGGTGGAACCCGGACAGATCCCGCCGGACCGCGATCAGGTGCAGGTCCTTCTCGTGTGTCTTGGTGTACTTCGTGACCGGCTTGCCGTCCGGTCCCTGAATCGTGAAGCGCAACGCGGTCTTCTGTTCGGCCGTGAAGAACGTCGTCGCCGGTGCGAACGTGTAACCGGCGTCGGACACCGCCAGCCCCGGCAGTTGCCCGCCGGAGTCGTGACCACCATGCGCCGCGGGCTGCTCCATGCCGCCCATCTCCTCTCCGTGGGCAGGGGCCGCGGAGGTGTCGTCGGCCGCCGCGATCGGGTCGACCGCGGAGCCGATGCCGTACGCCGCCCCGAAGGCGAGCGCCAGCGCACCGGCGAACGCGCCGAGCCGGAGCGCGGCGGCCCGGTTCACGACGCCGCCAGTTCGTAACCCGCCTCGTCGACGGCCGCGCGGACGGCGGCCTCGTCGAGCGCGGACTCGCTCGTCACGTGCACCGCCGAGGTGCCACCCGCGACGAGGTCGATCTGCACGTCCTGGACACCGACGAGCTTGCTGATCTCCTCGGTGACGGCGGAGGTGCAGTGCCCGCAGGTCATACCGGAAACGGAGTAGGTCTGGGTGGTCATATGAGTGCTCCTTACTCGTGTTTTCGCAGAACCGTGGTGGTTCGGAAGGCCGTGCTGGTGTGCGAGCCGGGAGGCCCGGTGGCCGGAGGTCAGCTGCGGACGAGGCGGGCGATCGCGTCGGACGCCTCGCGGACCTTCTCCTCGGCCTCGGCGCCACCCTTCTGCGCGGCCTCGACCACGCAGTGCGAGAGGTGCTCGTCGAGCAGCTCCAGCGAGAACGACTGCAACGCCTTCGTAGCCGCGGAGACCTGGGTCAGGATGTCGATGCAGTACTTGTCCTCCTCGACCATCCGCTGCAGCCCACGGATCTGCCCCTCGATCCGCCGCAGCCGCTTCAAGTGGCTGCTCTTCTCGGCGGTGTAACCGTGCACGTGCGCGTCATCGGTGGTCATCTGGCGGTCCTCTTCTCGCGTCCGACTACCCCTCCGGGGTATCTCCACACCGACAAAGTACCCCCTTGGGGTATCGGATGCAAGTCCCGTGGTCATACCAGGTGGGGGTATCTGCGGTCGAGCGTCCCCCGGCCGGCTCGCGCCCGCGAGCGGGCGCCAAGCGCCCCTTTCAGGGGTCGCCCCCTCAGCTGACGGGTTGCCGCCTCGGATTCCGGGGCGGCAACCCACCAGCTGAGGGGGCAGCCCCTGAAAGGGGCGCGTGGGCAGCCGGGGGCCGGGGCCGCCGCGGGGTGTCCTGGGTACCACGCGATGAGCGGCGTCCGCGAGGGATGCGTGGGGCGGACCGGCTGTCGCCGGGGCGTCAGCTAGCGGGGCGTTGCCGACGGCGTCGTGCTGCTCCGATCAGGACGAGGCCGAGCGTGATCGCGGCGGCGGCCGCGCCGATCGCCAGGCCGCGCCGCAGGCCCGGTGGGACGAACGTGCAGTCGACCCGCTTCGCCGTACCCGTCACCGGGACGGCGATCAGCCCGCCGAAGTTGCGCGGTACCGCTGCCTTGCCGCCGTCGACCGAGCAGGTCCAGCCGCTGATCTTGGGTACGGCGACGACCGCCCACCCCGTGCTCCCAGGCCGCAGCGTTGCGTGGATCGCATGCCCACTCGCTTGTACGTCGGTCGCTCCGCCCGCCCGCAGCCGGCGGACCGCCTTGGCCAGCGCCTGATCGTCGAGGCACCCGATGGCGTTGCGCGGCGGGATGCCTTGCGGGGCGTCGCCGAAGTTGACCTCGATCAGCACAACACCGCTCTTCGGGACCGCGCCGAGCCCGATCATCGCGCTGCTGGTGTTGATCCCCGGACGCCGCGTCGAGCTCAGCTCGTGCCACTGTCCACCGGCCAGCCGGGCCCGTCCGCCGACCCGCGGCATGAACAGGTACGCCGAGCTGCCCGGCATACACCGCGCGACCAGTTTCACGTCGCCGGTCGCGAACCGCGTCCCCTTGTACTCCGGGACTTCGTACACCGCGGACCCGAGCAGCCGCTCCTGCGTGGTGTACGCGTTCGGTGCGTTGACGTCGGTGTCGGCCGAGGCCGCGGGCAGCCGGCTGTGGATCGTGACGAGCGGTGGTGCCTGGGTCTTGGTGATCTGCGGTGCGCCGTCGTTGATCAGCCGCATCCGAGCGCCGACCGAGAAGATCGCGTCGGTCACCGGGTTGTCCAGGGTGCGCGAGGCACGCCCGTACCCGGACCAGCCGAAGCCGAGAGCGGTCAGCAGTTGGTTGGTTGAGAACGGCAACAGGCTGCTGTACAACCCCGCGCCCTGCCCACCGAGCAGCATCGGGTCGTTCGGCGTGATCGACGTCCCCGGCTCGGTCCGGTACGTCGGCCAGTCGCCGGCGTCCCGGATCGCGTCGTACCGCGCGGTCTGCTTGTCGTCCCAGGGCGCGGCCGAGGCGCCGAGGATCTTGGAGCGGGCCTCGTCGGTGACGACCGCGGTCCAGGTCGTCTCGACCGCGACAACCGCGAGAACCAGGGCGAACGCGGCGGCGACCGGCCACTTGGCCCGGCGGGTGCCGGGGATCCGGCGCAGCGTCCAAATGGTGCCGAACGCAACCAAGGTCACCGCGGCGGCGACGATCAGAACGGTCAGCCATTGGTCGGTCAGCAACGGGCTGCCGTCGGCCAGGACGGCGATCAGCGCGAGCAGCGCCCCGCCGCCGAGCAGCGCGATCGGGCCCGGAAGTTTGTGCGACACCGACACCCAGGCGGCCGCCACGAGCAGCCCGCAGAGCACGAACGCCTCGCGGTACTGACTGCCGTTCGGGGTGTCGAACGCGTGCCAGAACTCCTGCGTCGGCGCCCACCGGAAGGACAACGCGACGAGGACGGTCGTGATCACCCAGACCGTCCTGGTCAGCCACGGGACGAACTTGTTGAACGGCAGGGTCAGCGCGAGCAGCAGGGCCGCCGTACCGACGTACAGGCTCGCGGTGCGGCCGACGCCCTCGGACAGCGGCAGCAGGCGGGACAGGAACAGGTCCACCGCGGAGGCGTGGAAGATCCCGGACGGCGACGGCGTTGCGGCGTCGTTCGCCGTGATGATCGGTAGCAGGATGGGCGCGACCAAGGCCATGCCGAGCACGAACGAGACGCCGTGCCGTACGACGGCGCGCAGGCGGAGCGACCAGCTCAGGTCACTGGTGAGCAGCCGGGCGAGCAGGTAGATCCCACCCGCGATCGTTGCCATGTAGGCGGTGTAGAAGTTGGACAGCCAGAACAGGCCGACGACCAGCACACTGAGCAGCCGGTTGGTCCGGCGCAGTGACCATTCGGCGACCAGGAAGAACATCGGCAGGGCGATCAGGCCGTCGAGCCACATCGGCACGTACGATCCGTCGTCGAGCGCCCAGCCGCAGACGCCGTACGAAACACCCAGCATCGCGGCAACCCAACGGGGCCCGGGACGCATCTTCATCAGTGTGGCGGCCATCGCGGCCGCGGCCAGACTGAGCTTGAGAGTGGTGATGACGTAGACGGCCAGATCGATCTGGTCACGCGGGAACAGACCCACGAGCAGGGACAATGGGCTGCCCAGATCGACCCCGAGGTCGGCCAGGAAGCCGACGCCGAAGGCGCTCTGCCAGTTGAACAGCAGATCGCCCTGGGCCTGACCGTGCAGGACGTCCCACAGGTGGGCGAAGAAGGGGATGTACTGGGTGCCAAGATCGTTGGTACTGCGGGACAGCGAACCGAAGGGATAGGTACCGCGGATGATTCCGGAGGCGGCGAAGACCGCCGCCACCACGACGGCGGCGACGAGCGCCGGCAGCCAGGCCGAACGCCGCCGGACGGCCGCAGCCCCGGCGCGCGGCACGGCGGGGCTCTCGGGCCCGCCCACAGCGCCGCCTTCGGCGCCGTCCTCGGAAACCATTGGCCGCCCCTTCGTTCCGCTCGTTCGGTCGCCAAAGCTAGCGGGTAGTTCTGGTCTGGACAAGAATCGCATCAGGGTCGGCAGGCGGGGCGGATGGGGACAGCGATGCGGTTGAGTCTGGTGGTGCCGTGTTACAACGAGGTCGAGGTCATCACGCGGTTCCATCAGGCCGTGACCAGCGACCTGACCGCGCTCGGCCGGCCGTACGAGATCGTGTACGTCGACGACGGTAGTGCTGATGGGACGCTCGAGGCGCTCGTCGGGTTGGCAGCCACCGACGAATCGGTCCGCTACCTCTCCTTCAGCCGGAACTTCGGCAAGGAGGCCGCGATGCTGGCCGGTCTGCGGTACGCGACCGGTGACGCGGTGGTGATCATGGACGCGGACCTGCAGCACCCGCCGGAGCTGATCGCCCGGATGATCGCCGAGTACGAGCGTGGTTTCGACCAGGTCATCGCGCGCCGGAACCGGACCGGCGACCCGGCCACCAGGACGCTGTTCGCGCGGGCGTACTACTGGTTGATCAACAAGTGGGCCGACGTCGAGCTGATGGACGGAGTCGGCGACTTCCGTCTGCTGTCCCGGCGCGCGGTCGACGGGCTGCTCGAGCTGAACGAGTACAACCGGTTCTCGAAGGGCCTGTTCGCCTGGATCGGGTTCGAGTCGATCCTGTTCGAGTACGAGAACGTGAAGCCACCGCCGGACCGGAAGAGCCGCTGGACGTTCCGGCGTCTGCTCGAGTACGGGTTCGACGGGCTGCTGTCGTTCAACAACAAGCCGCTGCGGGCCGCGATCTACGTCGGCCTGCTGCTCACCGCGGTCGCCGCCGGGTACGCCGTCTGGGTCCTGGTGGCCGCGATCCTGCACGGGGTCGACATGCCGGGGTACGTCACGCTGATCGCCGCGATCACCGGGCTCGGCGGGCTGCAGATGGTGATGCTCGGCCTGATCGGCGAGTACATCGGGCGGATCTACTACGAGACCAAGAAGCGCCCGCACTACCTGCTGAAGCAGACCAACATGGACCCCGCCGACCGGCTGGAAAAGCCACCGGCCCCGGATGGACGAACCACCCGGGGCCGGTAACAGCTACTGCTGAGGATCAGGCGGTCAGCCGCTCCTCGGTGGAGGTGGAGAACAGGTGCAGCTTCTCCGGGACCGCCGCGAGGCGGACCGTCGAGCCCTTCTCGACCTGCATGCGGGCGTCGATGCGGGCCACGATCTGCTGGCTCTCGCCGTTGTGCTCCGAGGTGCCGTACAGGTACGCGTCCGCGCCGAGCTCCTCGACGACGGCGACCTTCACCGGCAGGCCCTCGTCGGCGACCTTGAAGGCCTCCGGGCGAACGCCGACGGTCAGGGTCTTGTCACTACCGGCCTTGGCCAGCACGTCGCGGCCGATCGGGATCACGTAGTCGCCGACCTTGGCGCCACCGTCGGCGATGTCGGCGGTGATCAGGTTCATCGCCGGCGAGCCGATGAAGCCCGCGACGAACTTGTTCTTCGGGTTGTCGTACAGGTTCAGCGGGGTGTCGACCTGCTGGAGCAGACCGTCCTTGAGGACCGCCACCCGGTCGCCCATCGTCATGGCCTCGACCTGGTCGTGCGTGACGTAGACGGTCGTGACCCCGAGGCGCTGCTGCAGCTCGGCGATCTGGGTACGGGTCTGGACCCGCAGCTTCGCGTCCAGGTTGGACAGCGGCTCGTCCATCAGGAAGACCTGCGGGTTACGGACGATCGCGCGGCCCATCGCGACGCGCTGACGCTGACCACCGGACAGCGCCTTCGGCTTGCGGTCGAGGTACTCCTCCAGGCCGAGCAGCTTGGCGGCCTCGCCGACGCGCTTGGCCCGGTCCTCCTTGGAGACACCCTGCATCTTCAGCGCGAAGCCCATGTTGTCCGCGACCGACATGTGCGGGTAGAGCGCGTAGTTCTGGAACACCATCGCGATGTCCCGCTCCTTCGGCGGACGGTGCGTGACGTCGCGGTCGCCGATGTAGATGGCGCCCTCGTTGACCTCTTCGAGGCCCGCGAGCATCCGGAGCGAGGTGGACTTGCCGCAACCCGACGGGCCGACGAGCACCATGAACTCGCCGTCCTCGATCTCGAGGTTGAGCTTGTCGACGGCGGGAGTGTCGCCACCCGGGTAGATGCGGGTCGCCGCCTTGAACGAAACAGTAGCCATGACTGTGTTTCCCTTCACCGGCAGGAACGTGCCGGACGATCCGAGTAAAGGTTCCCCCGGGCGGGGGAGTCCGCCTATCCTCGCCCGGCCCGCTCGTCCTGACAAGCCTTACCGCGTGTGACGTGTCCATTCTGTTCACGTTGTGGACACCTCTGAGCAGGCTGCAAGTTCTTGCAGGATCTTGCTGAAATGTCAGGCGGGGCTGGGTACAGTGCCGGGCGTGAGCAGCGGCGTTGGTGGTAGGGCACGGCTGGCGGACATCGCGGCCAAGGCGGGGGTCAGTGAGGCGACGGTCTCCCGGGTGCTGAACGGGAAACCGGGGGTCGCGGACGAGACCAGGCAGTCCGTGCTGACCGCGCTCGACGTTCTCGGGTTCGAACGGCCGACCAGGTTGCGGCGCCGGTCCGCGGGGCTGATCGGGCTGGTGATGCCGGAGCTGATCAACCCGATCTTCCCGGCGTTCGCCCAGGTGATCGAGTCGGCGCTGTCGCAACGCGGCTTCACCCCGGTGCTGTGCACGCAGTCCCCGTCGGGCGCGACGGAGGAGGAGTACGTCGAGATGCTGCTCGAACGCGGCGTCTCCGGAATCATCTTTGTCTCCGGCCTGCACGCGGACACCGGCGCGGACCACGACCGGTACCAAGCGCTGGTCGAGCGCCGGCTGCCGGTGGTGTTCGTGAACGGCTGGCTGCCGTCGGTCGAGGCGCCGTTCGTGTCCTCGGACGAGTACGCCGCGATGGAGCTGGCGGTCTCGCATCTCGTTGCCCTCGGCCACCGGCGGATCGGGTTCGCGTCCGGGCCGGAGCGGTTCATCGTCGTGCAACGGAAACTCGCCGGCTACCGGACCTCGATGAAGGCCCAGCTCGGCCTCTCGGACCACGAACTCGAGCCGTGGGTCGCGCTGAGCATGTTCGGGGTGGAAGGTGGCGAAGCGGCCGGCCGGCAGTTGCTGGACGCCGAGGTCACCGCGGTCGTCTGCGGCTCCGACATGATGGCGCTCGGCGTCATCCGGGCCGCCCGGCAGCGCGGGCTCGCCGTACCCGGGGACATCTCCGTCGTCGGCTACGACGACGCCCCGATGATGGAGTTCACCGACCCGCCGATGACCACGATCCGGCAGCCGGTCCAGGCGATGGGCCTAGCCGCGGTCCAGTCCCTCCTCGAAGAGGTCCGCGGCCACGCCACCCCGCACACCGAGTTCCTCTTCCGCCCGGAGCTGGTGGTCCGCGCTTCAACCGGCCCGAGCAACCGGGACGACTGAGGCGGCTGCACTTTGTGCACCCAGTCCGCGCTGCCGGGGCGGTGGGGTGCGCGCTGGGTGCACAAAGTGGGCTCCGGCCCGGAAGCCGTCCCCTGCCGGGCGGCTCCGGGCCGGAGGTTCAGGGGTTACTTGGAGAGGTGGAAGGCGGACTGGGGGAGGCTGGTCTTGCCGTTGGCCCAGAGCGAGTTGACCTTGGAGCGCTCGGTGGCGTCAGGGTTCGGGTTGGTGCAGGACGGGCCGGGGCCGCCGCCGGACATCAGTTCCGAGCAGGGGCCGGAGTAGTGGTCGGGCAGGCCGAGTACGTGGCCGGTCTCGTGCGCGACGATGCGGGTCTTGTCGTACTGCTCGGCCTGCGTGTAGTCGATGAAGACGTACCCGCTGCCGTGCCCGTCGGTCGAGGCGTACGAGCCGCGCGAGTCGTTGCCCTCGGTGTAGTAGAAGTCGTAGTTGCTGCCCTCGACGAGCTTCACGTTGCTCACCGCGGAGTTCCAGATCTGCGTGCTGGACGAGATCTGGGACGCGAACGTCGGCGCGTCGACGGCGTACGTGACGGTCACCGCGGTGACCTTGCGGCCCGACTTCGCCTGCTGCGCCATCTTGGCGCGCGCGGACTTCATCACGGCGTCGTAGAACGCCTTGGTGGCGGCTTCGTCCTGCGGCGACCCGACGTATGCCGCGCGGGTGGCGGCGGTCGAGCGGGTCGAGTCAGGGGCCGGCGCGGCAGTCGAGGGGGACGCTGCCAGCGCGGGAACGGCCAGTGCGGCGGCGGCAAGCCCCGCGAGACTGGCGAAGAAACGGCGATGCGACATGGAGGGCCTCACTCCGAATCGGTGGCGGATAGCGACGGGCGGATTACCGATCGCCACCATCGGATGCTCCCAAGCGCTCCGGATTTCCGCAGCACATCGCGCCAAACCCAGGGGTTAACCCGCGTATCCAGCCGACCGTTCTATGTCGGTCATAGCTGTCCGGTTATGGCTTCGTCAGGAACATCCGCAGGTCCTCGGCGATCTGCTCGGGGTACTCGCCGTTGATCGCATGCGACGCCTCCGGGTAGAAGGCGACCGTCTTCGTCCGCAACGCCTGCTCAGCGGTACGGCGGGCCTTCGCGGGATCGTGCATCACCGAACGACCGGCAATGATCGCGAGCACCGGCATCGAGAGGCCGGCCAACTCGTCCGGCGTGATCCGCCCCGGCTGCGGCTGGCGGATCGTGTAGTTCTTCATGCCGGACTCGATCATGTCGGCGACCGGCACGTGCTCCACCGGCTTACCGCCCGCGGTGTAGGAGTTGAAGCTGTCGCGCCACGATCGCGGCAACCACTTCACCGCGGCCGGTAGCGACCGAAGCACGGTCCCGAGCGGAATCCCGTCGTACACGTTGACGGCGTCGAGGGTGGTGACGGTGGCGATGCGGTCCGGCCGGCGTACGGCGAGGTTGACCGCGGTCCAGCCGCCGATCGAAAGCCCGAGCAGGTTGAACCGCTTCTCCGGAAGGCCGGCCAACGCCTGATCCAGCCAGTGCGCCTTGTCGGCGTCCGACGTGATCGGCTTGGTCTGGACGCTCATCCCGGGCTCGCCGAGCAGGTCGATCGCGTAGACATCGGTGATCGCGAGCAGCGACTCGAGATTGTCGGCCCACACCGGCGTACCCGACGACGTACCGGGAAGCAGGACAAGAGGGTCGCCGCTGCTGCTGCCGGAGAACTTGTACGCGCGGACGACGCCGTACTCCGTGCACAGATCGAGAACCGCGGCCGGCGTGGGCAGGTCGCGCATCGCGGCGTCGTACTTGGAGCGGTAGTCGTCGTACCCACCCGAACTGTTCCAGCGTCCGATCCGATCCATCGCGCTCTCCTAACCGATCGGTAAGTGATCTGACCATACGGTAGGTTGAGGTCATGCCTTCAGCGCGCGGCCGGAATCTGACGTTCACCGAGGAGGCGCGCCGGGCGCAGTTGGTGGACGTCACGATCGCGCTGGTGTCCGAGCGGGGGTACGCCGCGGCGTCGCTCGGGCGGATCGCAGAGAGCGCGGGGATCACCAAGGCGGGTGTGCTGTATCACTTCGCGTCGAAGCGGGCGCTGGTCGAGGCCGCGCACGAGCACGTGCTGACAGCCTTGGTGGCGACGGTCGCCGAGGCCGTGGACGCCGCGGCGCCGGCGGACCGACCGGCGGCGTACATCCGGTCGATGGTCGGCCACCTGCGGGAGCGGCCGCGGCATGTCCGGATGCTCGTCGAGGCGATGACGTCGGTCGGGCCGCTGTCCGACTCGAAAGCGCGTTGGTCGGCTGTCGCGGAGCTGGTGTCCGCGGCGCGGACCGCCCGCGGGCTCACCGACCCGATCGACCTGCGGTCCGCGGCGCTGGTGATCGGCGGTGGCATCGACGCGATCGTGGCCGAGTCGATGCGAGACCCGGCGTACGACGCCGTCGCGGCCGCCGAGCTGCTCGTCGGAGTGGTGGAGCGGGGGTTGCTGGCTTAGGCCGTGTCTGGCAATTCCCCGCCTACTGCGCGGCACTCGGCACGGCACCTCGCTGCACGTGAGCAAAGGCCACGATGCTCCGCATCGAGACCTTCGCTCCCGCGCACCGAGGCACCGTGCCGAGCACCTGCTCGCTACGGCGCGGAATTGCCAGACACGGCCTAGGGACTATGCCTCGCCGGGGATGCCGACGTTGAGGAGGCGGGCGCCGGGGCCGCGGGTGGCGAGGCGGTCTTCCTTGTTGTAGAGGTTGCAGCGCTGGAGGCTGAGGCAGCCGCAACCGATGCAGGTGTCGAGGTCGTCGCGGAGGCGCTCGAGCTCGGCGATCCGCTCGTCGAGGCGGCTGCGCCACGTCTTCGAGAGCTTGCTCCAGTCGGCGCGGGTCGGCGTCCGGTCCTCGGGGAGCGAGTCGAGGGCCTGCTTGATCTCGGCGAGCGCGAGACCGACCCGCTGGGCGGCCTGGACGAACGCGATCCGGCGCAAGGTGCTGCGCTGGTACTGGCGCTGGTTACCGGCCGTACGCCGGGACGCGATCAGCCCCTGGTCCTCGTAGAACCGCAATGCCGACGCCGCCACCCCGGACCGATGCGCGATTTCCCCGATCGAGAGCCAGTGCTCCTTGCTGGGGACGTTCTCCTCACCCATACCGCCACCCTAGAACGGCGTTCCAAAAACTCAACCATGCTTGAAGTGTTCGGAATCGGCGCCGAGAGCACCAGTCGAGTGGGTGGTCTGGTCGCTGTTGCCGCGATGGCCGCAGCGGTTCCGGCGTGGTCAGGAGGGCCGTGACGATCGGTTATACTTTTCTGGTGTCGGTGCGCGCGTCGCGTCACCAGAGATGTTCCCAGGCGCTCCGACCCGTCGGTTTCGGCATCCTGCCGAGGACTCCGGCGACATGGGTGCAACGCGATAGCACCCGCAGGTCGATGCCCGTCTCCTGCTGAGTACGCCCAGTCCGGTCATGTTTTCGTGACCGGCGCTCGCGTGCGGCTGCGATCCGGCAAATCGTCCGTGAATCCGAGAGAGAGTTTGCGTGACCCAGCACCACCAGCACGACTCCGACTCCGCCGACGAGCGGGTCAAGAAGCCCCGGCACAAGAAGCACCAGAACCAGTCCTACGGCGAGCGGATGGCCGCCGAGTCGACGTACGAAGCGCCGCGCACCGACAGCACGCCGGTCAAGGGCTACCGCTCCGAGCAGCCCCGCCCCGACCGCGGTCAGCGGTACGACGAGCGTGGCCGCGACGAACGCCCGCGCTACGAGAACGGCGACCGCAAGCAGTACGGCCGGGACGACCGCCAGTACAACCGCGGCAACCGCGACGACCGTCCCCGCTACAACCGCGACGACCGTCCGAGCTACAACCGTGACGACCGCCCGAACTACAACCGCGACGAGCGGTCGAGCTACAGCCGTGACGAGCGGTCGAAGTACAACCGCGACGAGCGGCCGCGGTACAACTCGAGCGACCGGCCGAGCTACAACCGCGACGAGCGCCCGCGGTACGAGCGGAGCGACCGGGGCGAGCGCTCGTACTCGCGCGGCGACCGCGACGAGCGGCCGCGTTTCGACCGGAACGATCGCGACGGGCGTCCGTCGTACCGGCGCGACGACCGTGCGCAGGACAGTCGCCCCCGCTTCAACCGTGACGACCGGCCGCAGTACGACCGGGACGAGCGGCCGCGATTCAACCGTGACGACCGTTCGTCGTACCGGGGTGACCGTGCGCAGGGTGATCGTGCGCAGGGTGACCGTCCGCGGTTCAACCGCGACGACAAGCCGGCGTACGAGCGCGGCGAGAAGAGCTACCGGCGGGACGACCGCCCGCAGTACAACCGTGACGACCGCCCGCGGTACAACCGCGACGAGCGGACCGACAAGAGTTTCCGGAAGGACGAACGCGTAGTGGAGCAGGAGCCGGTGGACCTCGGAACTGTTGCCGAGGACAATCAGTTCGCGGCGCTCGGTATCGCGCCGCGGCTGGTGCAGCGGCTGGCCCGGGACGGGATCACCGCGCCGTTCCCGATCCAGGCCGCGACCATCCCGGACGCGCTGGCCGGCAAGGACGTGCTCGGCCGCGGTCAGACCGGTTCCGGCAAGACCCTGGGCTTCGGGCTCCCGACGCTGATGCGGCTGGCCGGCGGCCGGACCGAGTCGCGCCGCCCGCGCGGCATGATCCTGGTGCCGACCCGTGAGCTCGCGATGCAGGTGCACGACGCGCTCGAGCCGCTCGCGCACGTGATGAACGTGTCGCTGAAGCTGATCGCCGGCGGTCTGCCGTACCCGAAGCAGATCGACGCGCTGCGGCGCGGTGTCGACCTGCTGATCGCCACCCCGGGCCGGCTGATCGACCTGTGCGAGCAGGGCGCGGCCGACCTCGGCGCGGTGGAGGTCGCGGTCCTCGACGAGGCCGACCACATGTGCGACATGGGCTTCATGCCGGCGGTCACCACGCTGCTCGACATGACGCCGCCGGAGGGCCAGCGGCTGCTGTTCTCGGCGACGCTGGACAACGACGTCGACACGATCGTGAAGACGTACCTGAAGGACCCGGTCACGCACTCGACCGAGTCCGGCCAGGCGACCGTCAGCACGATGGAGCACCACCTGCTGGTGATCGAGCCGGCGCACAAGCAGTCGCTGACCGCGGAGCTGGCCAGCCGTGACGGCCGGACCATCGTGTTCGTCCGGACCAAGCTGGGCGCCGACCGCGTCGCCACCCAGTTGCGGGACCGCGGCGTGATGGCCGCGGCGCTGCACGGCGGCCTGACCCAGGGCGCGCGGAACCGGACGCTCGAGCAGTTCAAGGACGGTTCGGTTCCGGTGCTGGTGGCAACGGACGTCGCGGCTCGCGGCATCCACGTCGACGACGTCGGCCTGGTTGTCCAGGCGGACCCGGCGGCGGACCACAAGGACTACCTGCACCGCGCCGGTCGTACGGCGCGTGCGGGTGGCAAGGGCGCGGTCGTGACGCTCGTCCTGCCGCACCAGCGGCGCGGGATGATCCGGCTGGCCGAGTCCGCCGGTGTCGCGACGGAGCCGGTCCGGGCGCGTCCGGGTGACGGCCTGGTCACCGAGCTGACCGGCGGCAACAAGCCGTCCGGGTACCCGGTGAAGCTGCCGGCCCCGAAGCCGCGCAACAAGGGCGGTCGCGGCCGGTTCGGCAGCACCCGGCCGGGACGTGGCCACGAGGGCCGGGGCGGCAACGGCCCGCGCCGCAGTGGCAACGGCGGCCAGCGTCGTACCGACGGCAGGTCCTACCAGCACTGAGTGGTGCGCTGACACAAGTAGCGGGGGGGGGGGGGGGGGGGGCGGAACGGCAAAGCGCCCCGCCCCCCGCGGAGGTGCATTGATTGAAATGAAACCGGCGCCACCCCCCCCCCCCACCCCCCCGCCGGACGGGCGGGGGGAG